>CAYTMU010000008.1:0-102422 GCA_964438975.1 uncultured Roseivirgaceae bacterium
ACGCGGTGGCTATCTGTGGCAAAATATCCGCGCGTCTCAAAACTTCGCCGGATCCACTACCACATATTTCACACTTTCGCGAACATATGTGTACGTAATGTGAACCAGTCCATCGGATGATTGGATTATCGCGGGGTACGAATATCCTGCGTCGGCTGGCTTGTTCTCCAATGTCATCACCGGCTTCCACTCGATGCCATCATCGGAAATGGCGAGGTTCAGCATATTCCGCCCCTTAGGCTCTTCTCCTTTCTTTGTTGTGTGATTGTAGATCAATAGCTGGCGTCCGTCCTGTAACGTCACCGCATCGGTACCTGAGTCGGGATTAGGCAACGCGGTGGCTGTCATTTCACTCCACGTTCTGCCACCGTCGTCCGACCAGCTTTGCGAGACAACGTCCTGCCGGGTGCGGCAAAGTACTTGTAACCTGTTCCCTTCATGGAAGAGCACACTGGGTTGAATGGCGTCGAATGCCTGGCCGTCATTGATGGGCCCCACGACTTCCCAGGTCTTCCCCATATCTTTCGTGATCTCAAAATGGACCATCCAACGAATGTCGCCGTTTTCATCCTTGTGCTCCGTACTCGACGGACAAAGCAGCGAGCCATCGGCAAGCTGTACAGGCTTGTTCTTCACAGGACCGAGCAAGTGGCCGATTGTCTTGTCTTCACCAAGCGTGACTGGCTTAGACCAGGTCTTGCCATGATCGGCGGAGGTCATGAGCATGCCCCACCATGTTCGCGGGTCCGGGCCTACTTTGTAGAAGAGCATAAGAGGCCCATCCTCCGGCTGGAATAACACTGGATTCCAGCAGGGATAGCGCAGGTCTTTGTTCTGTACACCATTCGCAACTTCTTCGGGCCATGTCCACTTCCCGTTCTCAAGTCGCGAAACACGAATACCGACGTCTGGGTCTTTTTCACGCGTTCCGGCAAAGAATGCAGCAACCATGCCCGCAGGGGTTTCAACGATCGTCGATGCATGGCATTGCGGCGTAGGCTTGTTATCCAGCGGATAGATCAGTTCACCTTTGAGGTATGCTCCCTCCCCTGGCGTGGCCAATGGCGGCACATAGAAATTACCGGTAACATCATTCGATGTGCGTATTACCTTTGACTCGGCATTCTTGACGGAGTCGTTACTCGTCGAATCCTTTCTGCCATCACACGAGCAAAGTACAGCAATCGATAAAAGTATTGAATAGACTTGTTTGTTCATAAAACGGGAGTTCCGATAGTACCTATCCGATAAATGCACCTATTTATTTCATCGACATGGCATTCAGGTCGCTGAGCTTTATTTTGATCACTTCAACGGTTTCCTTCTTACCGGCAAAAGCAACAAACAAATGACCGCGGTGTTCCATCACATGGGGGTAGTCGATGTGACGACCGCCGATGATGTAGTACATCTTGTCGAATACGATGCCGTCATTGCTGATCGAGAGTACCAGTGGATCGCGCTTCTCGGGGTTCGCATTTGAAACCAGTACATAACGCCCGTCTTTCAATCGCACGCCACTGAACTTGGAGCGCGCATCAGGAAAGTTCGTCCTGACAGGCTTATTCCATGTTCTTCCGTTGTCGGAAGAAAACGACCGGAACAGGTATCCACTTTTTCGGTTGTCGCGAAACAGTGCAACCATGTTGTTATCAGGTAATACCCACCAATATGGTTCTTCGGCGGCGAGGCCATCGGTCGAGCCAAGGACTGGAAACGATTCCCAGTCTGTAAGACTCTTCACTCCTCCGACCAGAAACTCGATAGGCTCGGTTTTATAATCATATGTACGGCGTGACATCATCCATTCGCCTGTAGGTATCTTTTTCGGTGAAAAATTATTGATCGCGTTTTTGTAAATGACGCCGGCGTCATCCCATTGATCCTTTTTCGTGCTCCAGCGGAAAGCATGCAACTCGAGACTGGGGCCGAAGAAGTCAGCCGCTTCGTCGAGGGACGCAAGTGCCAGCAACTCGCCATCTCGCTGCCAGAATCCACGAGCGATATATCGAAATCCTTGGTCGGTCCGGGTACCGTAATGCGGGGACTCCTTTCCCGAGTTCGGAGGCACCGGACTCAAAAATTCGGGCTTGCTCCAATTTACTCCGTCTTTGCTGGTGGCATACTTCACGCGTTGTCCGACGCGATCTTCAATGCCCGGACCATCGCTCCACATGATCCAATATTTCCCTTTGTAAAACGTGAGATAGTTGTGCTGATTCACTCCTTTCTCAGCACGGACATCACTGACCACCGAGTGGACGCCCTTCACTTTTGGCAGATTAGCGAAATCAATCTTATGCGGATGATCAGGCAGCCAGTCGCCGGCAAGCATCAATTCCGAGTTTGGATTGGTGACAGGGTGTGGGGTAGATAAATCAAAACCCTCTTGAGCCCGCACGTTCATTGCAAGACCTAAACAAAACAGAGTTATAAAAAGTCTTGATCCGTTCAGGCCGAAACAAGCTAGAACTGCCTTTCTGGTGTTTATGATTTCAATTGTCATGATTGTGTTTCAGATAAGGTTACGTCATTCAAATAATTACAATTCAGTTTTTGAGCGTCTTCAGATCGTCAAGTGCAACCCGAAGGACCTCAACTGTTTGTTTTGCGCTTGCAAAGGCAATATAGATGTGATCATCGTGTTCAATGATATGAGGATAGTCCACCTTTCGTCCACCTACCAGGTACCCCATGGAATGAAAATGAATTCCATCATCACTTATCGATAATGCAAGCGGATCGCGCTGCTTGGGATTCGGGTTAGAGACCAGCAGATAACGACCATCCTTCAGTCGAACACCACTAAACTTCGATTTGGCATCGGGAAAATTTGTTGCAACCGGACGACTCCATGTCCGTCCATTATCTGTGGAGTAAGCACGGTGCAAAGAGCCACTTCCGTCATTATCGCGGAACAACGCCAAAATATTCTTACCATCAGGCAACACCCACCAATAGGGTTCCTCCGCAGCGAGTGTTTCCTGATCATAGCTCACCACCGGAAAAGACTCCCATTCGTTAAATGCCTTCTCTCCCCCGACCATAAAGTGGACGTTTCGGTTTTGGTCTCGCCGCGACATCATCCATTCTCCTGTCGGGATCCTCTTGGGGGGAAAATTGTTCATAGCATCATCATAGGCTAGTCCGAGATGGCGCCAATTTATTGGTTCTCCATCAGCGAGTTCGAAGGCATGCAACTGTAATCCTTCTCCTGCGTACCCCGGAGCTTTGTATCTGCTTGCGAGCGCCAGCAACTTTCCATCGCGAATCCAAAAACCGCGTGCGATCCAGCCATACCCGACCTCGGGAGTTCCGGCGACATCTGCCTTTTCACTCCATGTCAAACCATCCTGACTGGTGGCAAATGACACCCGCTGATCAGCGCGATCGTGGCCGGGAAATACATCACGATGCTGGTCTGGAGTGGTACGTGGTTCCCCCGGACCATCGCTCCACATCGCCCAAAAGCGATCCCGGAAATACACCAAATAGTTATGCTGGTTTACCCGTGTTCCGCCTTGATCGCGAACGTCGCTTACTGTACCATGTTCACTCGGTATCCGGGGCAGATCCTCAAAATCAATCTGATGAATATCATCAGGCACCCATGGACCTGTCAGCATGACCGTCGAGGTGGTATCGGGAATTACCTCGACATTTGTGGTGTCACGCTGCTCACCCGAACATGAAAGTAGTATCAGTGCCGCGGCGCTGACTGTCACTGCAGGAATGAAAGCGGGACTGCGAAAAAGAAAGAGTATCAGATTTCTTGCCATAGTCTTTTTATTACAGTTTGATCTTCTCCGATTCGGCACTGAATAACAGCTCGTAAAGCGCCAGGCATACCTCACCGCGCATGACAGGAGCGTTTGACTCTCTCGAATCATATAGACTGCCGTCAACGATTGTTTTCGGGGTGTTCGATCCAGAGGCGTCACTGGTTGCGTCGTTGAGTCCATTAATGAACTCCACAACACTAACATTCGCTCCTCCACTAGCATCCAGCTGTGCTGGTGACTTTCCACCTGCTAATGAGTGATATACAGACAGCCACGAATTCAAGTCTTCACGTGTCACGGGCTGGCGCGTCCGGGCTTCATACGATGTAAAAAAGCCCTTCGTTCCCCAGAACTGCACCGCATCAAATGCCTTGTCATCACGCGAGAGATCGTTGAAATACGTCAGGATCTGTCGACTCTCAAGTAAATTTCGCTGAAGAACGTGAATGGGCACGCTCTCCACTTCTACATCCATTTGAAGAGCCATATGTGCTGCGCTCCCAGCCACCTGTCCGATACCCATCCATTGTGGTTCCATCCTGACAGTCGAAAATGCAACATGAGTAGTAGACGCAGCCACCGGCACGATCAATCCCTTCACCTTCTCCGGGACAATAATACGATATGGTATCTGGTATGGTGATATCTCGAGCATTCCAATATAGCCTTCCAGTACCTTGTTGTCAGTCGATGGTTCTTTAGATACCGGAAAACTGTCGATCGGAAACTCGCCGGTGATTATAGCATCGTGGAAGATCGCAGTCCGTTGAGCACCCTTCTGGATCTGCAGGTCATTCTCATTCAGGGTATACTTTCCCTTTAGCCGCCTTGCTTCCCGGATATAAAACTGCCAGGGGAAGTGATTGTTATCCTTGAACTCATCGAGCGGCAAATGATACTGAAGCGCCATCTTTCGCTGTGCTTCGGGAATCTCGGAGTCGTTCTGGGCAAAGTATATCATCCCTAACGCAAGCTCCCGATGACGCTGAAATATACGCTCGCGCTCAGCCCACTTCGCCTCGGGATAATCATAGTTCTCTCCGACGAACGGAAATCCAAGGGGACGTGGATTTATGTTCACATCGTACTTTCCGTTCGGAATTTTGGTAAATGAAAATATCCGAACCATGGTATCAAAGTGGTCTTTGTAATACCCATGTCCTTCCTTGAAGGTCTTCGGTGCACTCAACCGGCCTTCCCTGAGATCAGCAAAGTAGGCGACATAGTTTTCTCGATCATATCCAGGAGGAGGTTCCGTCATGACATAACTATTCTCAGGAACGTCGGTCATACAAAGTCGGTAGGTATATGCAGGAAGGCGATCATCGCCTTCGCCCGTACTGCCTTCAAGGAATTCCTTCTCATTAAAATCAAAGAAAATACGACCGGCGTGTTCCTCGTTATAGTCACTTCTGCTTTCTCTTCCCAAGCGGTACTCCGCCCCAGCCAACGCCAGCACATCACCTTCGTACGTCGCATCAACGAACATCCGAGCCTCGACCACCACCTCTTCATTGCTTAAACGATCCATCAAGACCACCGAGGCAATTCGTTCACCAGTCATTTTTACATCCGATATCTGCAGGTTGAGCATAAGTCGAATGTTACCCTCAGCAGCGACCATATCGTTTAAGACCTTTTCGGCTACAGAAGGCTCATAGTAGTATCCGTCTTTGCAAAGCTTCACGTTCTCGGAATCTTCGCCATAAGTAGCAACGTAGGATGCCAACACCTTCTGTGTAAATTCCTTAAAAAGACCCGCGACGGCATCTTTGTTCTCAATATCACTCTTGCCAAGACCGCTGGTCGACATGCCGCCGATGTGGCCGTGGTACTCCGTGAGGATCACCCGGGACCCAAGTCGTGCCGCGGCAATTGCTGCCATAATTCCGGCGGGTGTACCTCCGATCACCGCAATATCGACCTTATCCCCATTCTCTCCCGGAGAACCTGATGAGATGCAGGACCCGGCAACCCCGGAGATCAATGTCCCGAGTGCCCCAACTTTGATAAAATTCCTTCTGTTCATACGTATGGATTCAACTACACCCTATCCAGTCTTTATATGGTGTCCTTCTACAAAATATCGCGATATGGCCGCGCCGAGAACCTTTGCCTCAGCGCAATACCCGTCGTGCGTACTTAGATGTGTGTTCATGTTAACTTCAATAGTCATGGCGATGCAATGCTTTGTTGTATTGAGAGAAACCCATTCGCCTGAATTCGGCTCGGCCGCATCCAATGGCCGCGGGCTATAGTGTATTCTCGTCATGGACTGCGTCTTTTTGGCGTCCTCGTCGAAAGTCTTGGCTCCTAACACTTCGAAAAACTTCTTGCGGTTTCTACGCTGGGCTTCATGCGGAAGTTGCTCTTCGAGTGGTACAATAAAATACGGATGCGAGGTTCCCCCAGGTCCGTGCAGATCAATAAATAAGTCGCACGAACCCTCCCTTGATAACTCCGACAAGGTTCTCTTGACAGCACGTATCTGAGGCCAGTAATGATCTTCAATATGCCAGTTCATCCACGGATCGTACGGCTTCTGATATTTCCCCGTCCTTCCTTCGACTACCCCATCGACATCAATAATCGGAATTACATGGATCACTGCAACGGAAAGTAACTCCTTCGCAAGAGGATCATTGGATAACAACCACGCGGCGAGTTCGTGTAGCACCCAACTCGCTCCGGATTCGAATGCGTGGCAGCGCGCCTGTAACCAGATTCCGTACTTGCGGTTACCAGCGTTTCCCTTTTCGTCGAACCGAAGGCCATGAACTACTCTCCCATTCAGTGTTTCGCAAAGTGTAAATCGCTCCACTGAGTTTCGGTTCCGGACCTGCGGTACAAGTAAAGCCTCAACGTGTGTCTGTGAATAGGGAAGGTTATAGGCAAACCATACCTCGCCCGATCTCACAACATGGCGATAGACAACAAAATCACGGTTGTCGATCCGCTCGTCCTTTCCCGTGTCAGCGAGTCCCCATATATTCTGGTCGTAGCTGAAGAAAATATTCCTGTTGATACCAAGTGCAACGGGGTCTTGCCTGTCCAGTTCAATTCTGATCTCCTGTCCCGGCGTGAAGTCGCTCACCTGAAAATACCACCACACCTGGCTCCAGCCCCCGTCCCCCTCGTTGTGCGGTATTACGCGCACGGTGGCAGGATGCGACTTGAGCAATGTTACGCGCCCTCCTCCACTCTCAAAATCGGTGATCACAAACCATGAATTTCCATCCATAAGAATACGATTATCGCTTGTGCGCGCCAGACGAAAAATAGTTAGCCATAGCCCGACCCAACGTAATAGCCTCAGCCTGATACCCTGCACGCATGCTGAGCGGCGTACTCATATTCACCTCGAGGGTCATGGCAATCGTATGGTCATTCGCGTTCATCGTTACCCAATGCGCGGAGGATGGGTTCGACATATCCATATTCCTCGGGCTGTAGTAAAGGTGGGTCATGGACTGTTGTATTTTTGAAGCGTTGTCCAGCGGCTTTGCCGACAAAATATCAAAGAACCTGGCGCGGTTGCTTCGCTGTTTATCCGACGACAGGGATTTCTCGTCAGCCACGATGAAGTATGGATGACTAGTTGATCCAGGACCATGGAAGTCAATGTACATATCGACCATATTTTGCTTCGCAAGATCCGCCAGAATCGATTGTGCTGCCCTTGTTTCCGGCCAGTGATTCGGAATCTCCTTCCATCCCCTGTTGTGGTCATACGGATTCTGGTTCTTTCCAGTCCGTCCTTCAACTACGCCATCAACGTCTACAATGGGAACAATATAGATGCTGGCCTTTTCGCGGAGCGAGCGCGCAGTCTCATCACCAGACATCAACCACATCGCAAGCTCATGCAATACCCAACTCGCCCCAGACTCAAATGCGTGGGCACGCGCCTGCAGCCAGATACCATGTTTATTTCTTTTCGCAGTTCCTTTCGAGTCAAACAATAGTGCATTAACAGGTCGACCGCCACGGCTCTTGCAAAGCTCGAAGGCCTTCACATTCGAGTCTCGCTTAACCACCGGCATAAGAATGCTGTCAATATGACTTGGCGTATAAGGGAGATCATACGCAAACCACACTTTGGCGCTTCTGACAACATGCCGATACACAAAGAACTCACGACCATCAATAATTTCTGTCGCACCTCTATCCGTCCGACCCCACACCTCCTGGTCATAGCTAAAGCATGCTTGTGAGGTTACACCAGCACCTTTCGGCTGTCCCCTGTCCAGTTGAAGAGTGATCTCCTCTCCCACCGGAAAGTTGTCAAGCATGAAATGCCACCATACCTGACTCCAGTCGCCGTTATTCTGATTGTGTGGCTGGAACCGAACAACAACGGGACTATGTTGAATGATGGCGACCGTCCCTCCCCCGCTGACAAAGTCCGTGGAGACAACCACGGAGTCGGCCCCACGACCGGTACCAGCCTTTGCCACCACCCCCAATGAGGGGGCAAGTATTCCTGCCGTCGCAATCAGTCCAGTCCGTTTTACGAAATCGCGTCTTGACAGGAAATCTGATCCTTCATTTTTTCCGCTTACCATTCGTCATGCTGGTCTAAGTTACGCGCTCGCTCGATCGCAGTTTGTGGTATTGGCCACACGTAGTTTTTGGCAGGATCGAATATCCGTGACTGAACGGGCTTGACCGGAAGCAAAGAGTTCCCATTGCCATCTTTTGGCAGGTCAACCCAATTATCCAGATCCATACTCGTTATACTTTTGTTCATCACATCTTCGGCAATACGCCACCGAATGATATCAAAATATCTCAAGCCTTCGCCTGCCAGTTCGACCCGGCGTTCATTGCGAATAAAGTCACGTAAAGAAGCTTGATCGTATATACCCCGGTCAACTAGCGGCATACCAGCACGATCTCTGATCAGATCGAGTGCGTCGTAAATGGAATCGTCTGGTCCGGAAGCCTCGTTCTTTGCTTCAGCGTACATCAACAAAACATCCGCATAGCGGAAAATAATCCAGTTGACATGCGACTGCCAGAAGTTGTTTTTCAGATCTGCAACATACTTGAGGAAGTAGATGTAAGTGAACGCAAACCTGAATTCGGAGCCCGTTAAGTCGAGCGATGCACCATTATAGTCTCTTCCATGCCAGATGAACGTATCGTAAAACCTTGGGTCACGATCGGCAAACGGATCGGCCGCGTGATCGGGGTTCTCCCAGTCGAACTCAGATCCATCAGCCATCTGGAACGATTGCTGCAGTTCATCCGTCGGTAAGGTCAGGGCGAAGCCGCCGAGATAGACAGGTGCGAAGGTCCGTACGAGATCATGCGTATTCACATTCGATGCATATTGCCTGGCTAGGATGACCTCTTTGGTCATATTATTAAAGCTCGACAGAAAGACCTCTCCGAAATTCGGATGGAGTTCGTATACATCCAGGTCCATGACCGCCTTCGCAGCTGCCGCAGCCTCTGCCCAACGCTCGTTGTACAGGAGCACCCGTGCCTTCAGCGCAAGGGCCGCACCCTTGGTAACCCGGCCGTTTTCGCTTGGCGGCCAGGATTCCGGAAGATCAGCTATCGCTAAATCCAGCTGTTCGAGCAGGTAAGAAAGCACTTGTGCTTTCGGACTTACAGGCACATCGCTGTCGGCAATTGCCAGCGGGCTTTTCACAAGCGGCACATCGCGGTAAAGTGTAATGAGTCTGTAGTAGTGATAAGCGATCATGAACCGTACCTGACCTGACAATTGCTTTAGCTCTGTCTCCGGAATACTCGGCACCCGACCCACGTTTTCAAAGAATTCAAAGCTGAGCCTTATATACTGATAGTCCCAATTACTGCTGACCGTCGGATCATTCGTATCGAATAGCCCGGTCGCAATATTGTTGGCGCCGGCACCAGCACGTCCGTACGCATTATCGCTAAAGCCTTCGAAGTAAGCATCCTGAACCCCCCTTAAGCCAAGGTACAAGTTGTTGACCCACATAGTCGCATGTTCCGGTGTTTCCCAGAAGGTCTCCAATGAAGGAGTATCTAGTGGGGAGCGACTGAGAAATTCATCGTCGCATGCACCGAGAACGGTGACGATCATCAGTGCTGTTAAGTATTTCCTTATGAAAGTCTTCATAATATATTCGGTTTGAGCGATCAGAAATTAACGTTGATTCCCACATTGAACAACTTGGAGATAGGATATCTCGACTCGAGCTGACGCGTTTCATATCCTGCCGCGGCCTCAGGATCGTATCCAAGATACTTCGTGATAGTGAAAAGGTTCTCAGCGCTGACAAAGACTCGCGCGTTGTTGATTCTGACCTTGCTGGTGATTGTTTGAGGGACATTGTATCCTAGCTCGATATGCTTCAAGCGGAAGTACGCTGCGTCTTCCAACCAAAAGCTGGAAAATTCCTTGTTAATCCCCACAAGTGGTCCGCCGCCTATCCTCGGCGCCGGAAACCTGGCACCCGGATTCTCGGGCGTCCAGTAGTCAAGATGGTACGAGCGATAAGTGTTCGCCTCCCAAGGCCGGGTAACCACGATGTGTTTCATGACACCCTGTCCAAACGCAGTCAGGTCAAAATTTCCATATTTGAAATTAAGCCTGACACCGTAAGGGAAACGAGGATCTGCGATCCCTAACCGCACCCTGTCATCACTGTTAATAACATTGTCATCGTTCGTGTTGACATAACGGATATCGCCTGCCTTGGTCTGTGGCGTCTGCAGTGCGTGAGCATCAAGCTCTCCCTGGTTCTGGAAGAATCCATCTGCCTGGTAGCCATACCACTCATTCATCGGCCGACCTTCCTCGGTGATTGTGTTACCCGATATTCTCGGACTTACGCCACCCATGTCGACAACCTTGTTACGTGCGTTTGACAGTTGAAACGAAACACCGTAGGTAAGCTTTCCGATCGTGTTGCGATGGCGAAGGTCGATCTCCCATCCCTTGTTATCCACTCTTCCCACGTTTTGCACCGGCGCTGCCTGGCCATAAGTAGTTGGCAAGGGTAGTAACAACAGAATGTCGCGCGTTTTTTCGTTAAAATAGTCAATGCTAAACTCCAAGATATTCTGAAGGATGGTACCATCGACACCGATGTTTACCGCTTCTTTCGTCTCCCATGTCAGGATAGAATTCGGAGCGCCAGCTGTCCGCACGGTGCGTTGGGGGGCACCGTTGAAATAGTAAGCCGACTGTGAAAGTCTGTTGGCGAACGGGTAATAGCTCCCCACATTCTGATTCCCCACCTGCCCCCAGGACGCCCTCAACTTGAGGTAACTCAGTATATTGTTACCGCTCAGAAAATCCTCGTTAGACAAGATCCATCCTCCGGACACAGAAGGGAAGAAGCCCCATCGTACGTCTTCCGCAAAGCGGGAGGAACCGTCATTCCTGAATGTAGCTTCGAACAAATACTTCTCCTTAAAAGAGTAGTTCAATCTCGCAATGTATGACTGAAGAGCGTAGTCGCCCGCTGCCCCTGATACCGTCCGGAACTCGGGGTTGCTGCTTCCTGCATCGATAACATAAATACCTTCTGTAAGAAAGCTCCGGGTACCCACCAATTCGTTACCTTCCTCAAACCATTCACGCGTTACGCCGCCGAGTAAAGCGACGCTATGGTCACCAAATGATTTGTCGTAGTTGGCGATGAGACTGACGTTCTGAAATGCATCTCTCGTGTTATCAATCGTGAGATAATTATCAATAGACTTGACTGCGACGATCTCGGGATTCTTGGCGTCATATACGGTAAGGATTTTGCGGTAGTTTCTCTGGCGTGCATTGTTTGACACTATACCGTACGTTCCTGTGACTTTCAGATTCTCCAAAAGCGAGTAGGTGGCATGGAAATTACCCGTAAGTCTCTTTCTCCACGTAAGCTCCTGCCCTCCGTCCTCCGACAGCCCTGCAAGCGCGTTACCTTGGGTAGTGTGGGTTGCCTCTTGCAGCCATTTACCATCTTCCGAACGGAACGGCTCTGTTTTAGGAGTTGAATAGATAAATCGTAACTGGCTCCAATCATAAGCGGGAGCGGTGGTAGTCGACGGCGCGTAGCCAGCTTTCACTCCAAGTTCGAGCTTCTTCCCTATTCTGACATTCTGATTCATTTGAAGGTTAAGACGCTCAAAGCCAGTGTTAATTACCACGCCATCTTGTTTGAGATAGCCAAGCGAGATATAGTAGTCATGCGATTCTGTTCCACCGCGAACGCTGAGATTCTGGTTCGTTTGGAATGCGTTGCTCATGAGATAACCATCCCAATCATGATCCTGCCAGTCGGGAGAAGAAAACATCTCAAAATCCGCCGGCGTGTATCTCGGTGCTGTCCCGTCATTCACTGATGCAACGTTGTGGATCGTTGCATAGTCAAACGCACCTGGCTTTTCAGGCCATCGTGTCGGCTGTTGCAAACTAAATGTACTACTGTAGTTCAGCTGCGGCTTGCCGGAACGACCGGACTTGGTTGTTACAATGACAACACCACCAGTAGCGCGTGATCCGTAAATGGCAGCCGACGCAGCATCCTTCAAAACGCTGATACTTTCAATATCATTGGGATTGATATTTTCAAGCGCCGATGGAACACCGTCAACAATCGTAAGAACCGGGTTGCTCGTAAAGGTGCTGGATCCGCGAATATTGAAATTGATCGCTTGATTCCCCGGCTGCGCCGACGTCCTTACGATGTTGAGACCGGCGACTTGCCCTTGCATAGCCTCCATCACAGATCCGACTGCCCGATTCTGGAGTTCCTTGTCGCCGATCACACCAACGGATCCAGTGAGATTAATCTTCTCCTGTGTACCATAACCAACGACGACGACTTCCTGAAGTGTCTCTGTGTCAGGCAACAACTGCACGTCGACAACATTCCGGTTGCCGACCGACACCTCTCGTGTAGTAAATCCTATATAGCTGAAAACAAGGACTACGTCACCTGATGGGAGATCGATCTGGTACCGGCCATCGGCGTCAGTGACTACACCCGTGGTAGTGCCCTTAAGTGTCACGCTGGCACCAGGTAAACCGGCAGCTTCATCAATGGAGCTTACCTGGCCGGTTACTCTGTGCGCCTGTCCATATGGCGATGAATGGGCAACCGCGAGGCCAGGTAGCAACATCATCGCGGCTAATACTATACCTCGCAATAGACGATTCGTTCGGCTGCAGTTGAACGGTAAAGATTCTACTTGCATAAAGTTTGGGTTTAGTAGGTTTTATGTTCCAATCAAGTCTTGTACGCATGACTCTGATACGGACTAACCAAATGTCCTGCTTTAAATGATACGGCTATTGTCACCTATTAGCAAGATGTTGTATTGGATTATCCAATTTATGCGATCGCGTTCAATAAGAATTTCGAAGGAATCGCGACATTTCCTGCGTACGGAAAGCAGCACTGTGACCGTTAGACTCAGATACTCAGTTCGAAGCGCAGAGTGAGACAGTCGCTGTACAGCCCATCAATTCCCTGCCTTGCCGAACTGCTCAGTGTGTCCGCGTAGTTACGAGAAAATGTTTCGATCTTCAGGCCCCGCTTTTGCAAATAATATTTCGCAGATGTGGGATAGGCCACATGCATTACGTCCATATTATCAATGAGAAACTTCTGAACAAGTTCGACTCCCTCCTTCTGGTCGGGATTATTGTAATTATGACATAGCCACACGATCACTTCAGGAAAAAAATTACCCTGAATGCATGACAATCCCGCAGCACCGGCCTTCAGCGAACTAACCGCGTGTCCGAGATAGGCGTCATAAAGGCCAAAATTGAAACCTCGAGAAACGGCAATCTTGTTGCGAACCTGCTCGATGTCGAGGGTGGTATCCTTATGGTACGTCAATCGTTTGGTCTCCAAAAATTTACGAAGTTGAGATGCACTAAGCACCCGCTTATACGGAACAGGGCATTCATAAAATCCCAGCGGTGTATTTCCCGTCAGTTCCATTAGCCGAAAGGTATTCGCCTCAAAAAGCTCTTCGGAATCAGCCTTCGCCGCAAGCAATCCAGTCACCAAAATAACAGCATCTACGCCGGTGTCGTAGATCCGTTTAACGAAATCAGCCTGTAATTCGATGGTCTCTCCAAAATTCCCCGTGGCAACAACCGGAACACGACCATTGACGGTCTTGACAATATACTGTGTCGCCTGAAGTCTCTCCCGCGGTGTGAGGTGAAACATTTCACTCGACAAACAGTTAGCAAACAACCCAACCGCACCGGCTGCAAGATAAAATTCCGTGAGGTTCGCTAGCGAATCGTAGTCGATCTCGCCGTTGTCTCTATACGTCATCAACATGACTGGTATGAAACCCTTCTTAACACTATTCATTTGCATAACCTTCACGTTGTCAGAGGTGATACGCGCATCTATACAACCAGAGAGTCCCTTTTCGATTGTACTGAAAGGTATTTCATTTTGTACTCGTAGGGAGTCAGGTCAGTTAGCTTCTTAAAGTTCCGGTAAAAGTTCGAAAGGTTATTAAACCCGGATTCATAACAGATGACTTCAGTCAAACGCTTGTTTTCGATGAGTGCGCGGCACGCATGTGATACTCGTACCTCCGTAAGAAACTCGAAAAACGTCTTGTTTGTCGTTAATTTGAAGTATCTGCAAAAGGACGTTTCACTCATATTCGCAACGGAAGCAATCGTACTTAGCGTGATCTCCTTCGTGTAATTATCAAGGACATAGGAGTAAATCCGATCAATCCTGGCCATTTCCAACTCGTTGGATTGACAATGTATATTGGCAGAAGTGACAACCTCCGCATCTTCGATGTCTGCGGCAAGCAAATTCAAGATCGATAGCAACAGGATCAACCGGTCAAGATTGGAAGCTTCTAACGACTCAGAGAGCATACGGGCAACCTTATCCCTTTTTTCGCCGGTTATCAACACGCCTCGTGACGCTTTCTCAAAAAGCTTTCGGATTGAAAGCACCTCGGGAAGGTCTAGAAACTCTTTCCCAAGACAAGTAGGTAAAAATTGCAATACGACGGCCTCCACTCGTCTTTCAAAATCCTCGGTACGATAGCCCTCGTTACAACGCCACATATGTGGCAAGTTAGGACCGAGCAAGACCATCTCACCCGCAGAGAAATTTCTCACCGTATCACCGACAAAACGCAGTCCTTCCCCCTTAACCACATAATGTAGCTCCAGTTCGGGATGATAATGCCACACGGCGCCAAAATCTGGTTTGACATCATATCTTAAACTGAACGAGTTCTCCAACTGCACCGGAACCTTGTAAAAGTGCGCTTTCATACAACAGTAGACTCAAGTACAAAAAGGTTGATTCGAGGAGCCTTTAATTTGTAAATGTTTCTCCCGACTAATAACGCAATCGATTGAACGCCTTCAAATGGACGTCAATACTAAAAAGATGTATAATAATCTGATGCAAGATCCCGGTCAGTTCTTAACCCAGATCAACTTCTTACTTGATCCAGATCAAATGATCCCGGTAAAGGAATGGGTAAATTTGTTACACAAAAAAGGAGGAAATATGAACGACAACAAAATAATGGAAATGTATGGACGACGGTTTACGCCACTGGCTGGCGTACTCACAATCCTCATCGTCGTCTTGTTTGCACTGTTCCTGATGTTCGCCGAGGGCAGGGGCTCCAGATCGAGCAATGATCGCCTTGAAGGACAACAGCCTGTATCCGAATGGGTACTCCCGCACGCACTGAAACCGATTGATGCAACGCAGCTTACATAGAACGTCACACAGTTTGTCTTCGGATTCTCAACAACTCTTTCGCGCTGTCAGACGCGCAGATTAGTGCAGCTGCCATCATAATAACATCTTTGATCACTAACCTGCCGGCTCCCGAAAGATAGGGAAAGCCGTATTGAGGAGTCGGGAAATCGCCGCCGAGATCTGGCACATAGACCTCGGGCGTTGTGACCAGGAAACTCAGTGTAACGATTGACATGATAAATGTCAACAATGCACCGATGAATCCTGCTTTCGCAGACCAAATCCCGAGCAGCGTCAAGACACCAATGATTACAATAACTGTCCCAAGTCCGTAAGAAAAAATGTAGGTGCCGTTCTCCTCATGCCATTCAATGTTCTTTTGCACTGTCTTCCCCTCGGGATTCCTGTACTGCTGATACTCCGGTGCGTCCCTGGTATAGAAAAAACTCATGACGGGACTGTTTGCGACAAATGGAACGATGCCATCAGCTTCGTATTGAAAGGCCTTCAACCCGCCGATCCAAATCATCACAATGAAGATGGATACTCTGGCCATATTGATGAAGTGCGGTTCGCTGTTCGCCAAAAATGATATCAGTTTGTCCATGGTCAAGGTATTATTCGTTTGAAAAATCAATGATAACAAGCGACCCTCAGGTTCGCGATAGTCTCTTCCGGACCCTGCTCAACGTCTCCGGTGTGATGCTGAGGTAGGAGGCGATATGCTGTTGCGGCGCACGGTTCATTATGTTAGGAGCAACCTCCATCAATTTCAAATATTTCTCCTCGGCAGATAGACTCATGTATGCAAGTACCCTTCGCTGGAGTGCAATCATATTATTCTGCATAAGGATCCGGAAGAACCGTTCCATCGCCGGAAGCTTTGCCAATAATGCGTCCATGGCTGATCTCGTCAACTGCCACAATACAGCATCCTCGAGCGCCTCGATATTGTACAACGCTTCCCTCCCGGAAGTAAAGCTACCTAAGTCCGAGATCCACCATCCTTCGGTGGCGAATTGGACCACATGCTCACGCCCCATGTCATCAACTATAAAGGAACGCAGCAGCCCTTTCTCAACAAATGTGATATGCTGGCAAATGTCACCTGCATTGAGGATGTATTGGCGTTTCAAGACCTTTCTGGCAGTAAAATAACCTGCTAATGCCTCGATGCTCCGAGCATCCAGGTCAACCTTCTCAGTAACGCTCTCAATAAGTTTGTCAACCATGTGCAACCTTCATACCAGTCAAATCTAGCAATTTAAAGGACTCATGGACTTCCGAAATCCGACGTCTGGCCATGTATAGGATGAACAAGCTCTACGCATTCCGGTTCTTCCATTCCGTCGGCGAAATGCCCTCCAGAGATGAAAACCAGCGTGAGACATGAGCAACATCATCGAAGCCCACCTTGTAGGCAACTTCTTTAATGGACTGCTTCTTCTCCTTAAGTAGCCCTTTAAACTTCTGCAACTTACGTTGCTGGATCTCAGCATGTACAGAATGTCCGATCGCCATCTCAAACCTACTGTAGAGATTCCTTCTGCTTATTGTCGTTGCCTTCACCACATCGTCCACAGTGATAGGACGGTGTATATTCTCCCGGATAAAATAAATTGCCCTTACGACTTCCAGGTCATCGCACGCGATCGTGTCTGTTGATTGACGTACCACAATTTCCGTTGGCTCTGTTTCTACGAAATCCCGCGTTGCTTTCCCTCCTTCTATCATTTCGTCCAACACTTCGCAGATCTGGTAAGACGCCTGTAAAATATTGCGGGATATACTAGACAAGCTGGGAACGGTCAGGTTACAAAGAAGTTCATCATTATCAACACCAAGCACTGCAACCTGATAGGGAACTTTTACACCAGCAAACGAACAGGCGTTGATCAGCGTTTGACCGAAGTCGTCGTTGCACGCCAAAATACCGATCGGTTTCGGCAGGGACTTGATCCATTCTACCGTCTTCCTAAAGCTGTTGGTGTAGGTAAAGTTCCTTTTGTTTGAGCTCAGGCGATGCACATAGACTGGTATACCGTATGAATCCGCGAGATGCTTGAAACTTTCGTACCGGAACTTCGAGAAGTTTATAAAGTCAACGCCAAAGAACCCGAGATTCCGGAACCCAAGGTTAATAAAATGTTCAAATGCCATCTTCCCGTCCTGGTCGTAACTCCCTTTGATAGAAGGCACGGAGCGATTGCGATTGATTGATGTCGTCTGCACAACAGGAATTCCAAGCTTTACCAGGTCAACTATATTATCCTGGTTCTCAATGATACAACCATCAGGTCTGAGTGCCTTGATACTACGGATACTGTTCCTGATCTGGCCGGACTGCAAATAATAAGCTGGTTCAAAAATGATCTCCCAGTTGTTATTCTTGTTATTGTACTCATAAATACCCTTCAGCAATTCTCGTCCATACCCCCTGCCGGATTCGAGATGAACGAACACCTTCCTCTTTGATTGCATAGTGATCTGCCGTTTGAAGTCTGATTAAAAATACAAAGACGACAACGATTGCACAAATTGGTGATAAAATGACCAGAACTGGTTATTTCCTGGTATGTGAGCTCTTTAACATTGCATAAAGATCCCTGAGTCAATCGTTACTGTAAAGAACACCCTGAGATAAGGAGTGCGATCAGGGTATGTCTTTTCCGGTAGCCCTACTGTTGGAAACACGGCAACGAAGCTAACAACCTAAATAAATCCTATGGTCCAAATTTTACACAACAACCGAAGCAGCCATGACAGGAAGCTGACGTTACTCCTGATCCTTCTGGGACTTCTCACTGCACACCCGAATGTTGCATTGACCCAGGACCGAACCATTACCGGTATCGTCACAGATGAAAGCGGTAACCGGTTACCCGGCGTGAACATCCTTGTCAAAGGAACCGTCGCCGGCACCGTAACAAGCGCCAGTGGAACCTATGAGTTAAGCGTTCCCGCCAGCGCCGATGTTCTTGTTTTCAGTTTTGTCGGATACCTCCCCAAAGAAGTGAGTATAAGTGGTCGAACATCTATTGACATAACGCTCGATCCAGATGTCCAATTGTTGGGAGAGGTCGTTGTAGTGGGATACGGAACCCAGGCAAAAGCAAATCTCACAGGATCTGTTTCGCAATTTGAAAGCAGTCAGATTGAAAACAAACCTGTTACGAATGTGACACAGCTATTTGCCGGGCAGGTAACGGGGATATCCGCTCCACAGATTTCCGGAGAACCAGGCGAGGACCGGGCAGCGATCCTTATCCGTGGACGAGGCACATTTAGCAGCGCGGGCACAGAAGCATTTGTTCTCGTCGACGGTCTGCCGTCGACTCTCGACAACATCGACCCGAACAGCATCGCAAGTATTTCGGTACTGAAAGATGCGGCGTCCGCTTCCATTTACGGCGCGCGCGCGGCGAACGGAGTCATCCTGGTAACGACCAAGCGAGGGCAAAGCGGGGCACTGAATGTAAGTTATAACGGATACGTTGGCTGGCAAAAGCCTACTGCCTTTCCGGAGTACGTGGAGTCGTGGGAATACGCTACGCTTTACAACGAAGCGTTGAGAAACATGGGCCAGCAGCCACTCTACACCGACGCCGATATTCAGAAGTTCAGAGACGGATCCGATCCTTTATATGGTAATTCAAACCATCCCAAAGAGTTGTTCACTTCGGGTACGGGTCTGCAGACCAGCCACAACCTGAGCTTCAGCGGAGGAAGTGAAAACACCAAGTACTTCGCTTCACTCGCTTACCTGGACCAGCAAGGATTGGTAAAACGCAACGAGTTTGATCGCTATACGGTCACTTTCAACGTCGACCAAAAGGTTAGCAGTCGTCTCAACCTGGGTGTCAATCTGATTGGCATCAAGGGCTTCAGCACCGAACCCGTACCGACCGCCGGACCATTCGGCGCGACAGCCAATGTAGCAGGTACTGTCCGGATGTTGTACCAGATGGCAAATCTCCTGCCTCCCACTATTCCAGCGCGCTATCCCGACGGCTCATACGGTTATGACGGATACAATTCTTCACGCGCGGCACTTGACAGCAAGTCATTTCATTCAGAGAACAAACACGATCTGATCGGTAGTATCAACCTGGGCTGGGATATCACACCCGGTCTTAAGGTCAGCGGTAAAGCCGGATACGTCTATAACCAGGGGTATTTCAAAACGTTCAACGCGACTTTCCGGTACAACGAGAACCTCACGCAAAAACCTGCATGGCTGAGAGAAGATATCTCCAACTACACCAGTGTTACGCTCCAGTCCCTGGTAGAATACAACAAGAAGTTTGGCGACCATTCGATCTATCTTCTGGGCGGAGCATCGCAACAAAGCGATCAGTCTATCACACACGCGTTGTCAAGGAATGATTTTCCCAGCAACGAAACAACTGTACTGAACGCCGGCTCTGCTGCCAATATGCAAAACAGTGGGAATATCACAGAGTGGGGACTGCGATCATTCTTTGGCCGGGCTCAGTACTCATTCAAAGATAGATACCTGTTCGAAGCTAACGCGCGGTATGACGGGTCATCACGGTTTCCAAAGACAAAGAAGTACGGCTTCTTCCCTTCCTTTTCAGCAGGCTGGAGAATATCGGATGAGCGGTTCTTCGACGTCGCGTGGATCGACGATGTAAAACTGAGAGCGTCCTGGGGTGAACTCGGAAACCAGAACATTGGGAACTATCCTTTCCAGAATATCCTGTCCCTCGGACAAAATTACATCTTCGGGGGTGCCCTGGTACCGGGAGCTGCGTTGACCACATTACCGAATAGCGAGATTTCGTGGGAGACAACGCGTATCACCGATATCGGGCTTGATATTTCACTCTTTAAGAACAAACTTACCCTGGAAGCGGACTATTTCAGCAAAAAGACGAAAGATATCCTGTACAGGGTACCGGCTTCTGCAGTACTCGGGTTGTCGACTTCATTGCAGAATGCGGGAGCAGTCCTGAACTCCGGCTGGGAATTCATGCTGACGTATCGCGACAACATCGGGAAACTGTCGTATAGTTTCTCCCCCAACTTCTCTTCTGTACGCACTGAAGTACTGGACCTTGCGGGTGTCAACAGGATCATCACACTCGTTGCCAGTGACTACTATACGATTATGACGCCTGGTCAGCCGATGGAAGCTTTCTACGGATACAGGACGGATGGACTGTTCGTTGACCAGAACGATATCGATAATTCACCGGCACAACCCGGGGCACCCCAACCTGGCGATATCAAGTTTGTCGACATCAGCGGTCCTAACGGTGTACCGGATGGTCAGGTCGACGCAGAATACGATCGTACCGTGTTGGGTTCACATTTTCCTAAGTATACGTTTGGCGGCACACTTAATGTCGACTTCGGCAACTTCGACCTTTCTGTTACACTGCAGGGCGTCGGAGGTGTTGAAGGCATCCTCAGACGTTGGCGCGCTCAGCCATTCGATGATGGCGGCGTAAACGTTCAGCGTTGGCAATTGGACCGGTGGACGACGGAAAATCCGGATCCCAACGCGCGATTACCGCGGTATACGATTGGCTGGCATGGCGGCGTAGCAAATGACTTTTGGATCATCGACGCATCTTATCTCCGCGTCCGCAACGTACAGTTAGGATATACCCTGCCATCGGCCGTCGTAAACAGGATCGGATTGAACCGGTTGAGGCTATACTTCAGCGGAACAAATATGTTCACGTTCAGCAACTACTATAAAGGATACGATCCTGATCAGCGCTTGAGCCCTGATGCCAGGTTCTATCCTGTAACAGCAGTCTATACGCTCGGCGTCAATCTTGGGTTCTGAGTTTGCCACTCATTTCCGGAAAAATAAATATCATCGAATCTACTGATATGAAAACGAGAAACAGAATACTCATATTCGGCCGGGTCATTCTTCTGGCCATCGCAGTCCTGAGCTGGAACTGCAGTGATGACGTACTGAACAACGATCCCCTGGACAGGATCTCCGAGGGAACGTTTTGGTCAAGCGCGGAGGAAGCCCAAATGGCGCTCGCCGGCGTTTATTCACACACCTCCACAGGAAACGAAGGTGATTTCCTTTCGTATATCGCTACATTCTTCGAAAAATCCGACAACGTATTTACAATTGCCGGGCAGATCAGAGAATCGTTTATCGATGGCAAGAACACCGCGGTCAATAGTATTGTCGAAGAAATGTGGGCCTCTTCATACAGGCGCATCGCAAAAGCTAATTATTTCATCGCCAACATCGACAAGGTCCAAATGGATGAGACGGAGAAGAGCGAAATGAAAGCGGAGGCGCGCTTTATCCGGGCAGTCTACTATTTTTATCTCACCACGCACTGGGGAGACGTGCCCCTGGTGAAGGATGTGCTCACGATCGGCGACGCTAACGCGGTTACCCGGACACCAAAAGCCGAGGTAATAGATTTCGCCATTGACGAACTGGCAGATGCCGCCATCGATCTGCCGGCAACGCGGCCTGATTCCGAATTCGGACGGGTCGTAAAATCAGCAGCCCTGGCGTTTAAAGGCAGGTTTGAAATGACAAAGGAAGACTGGGAAGCTGCGGCTGTAACCTATAAAAGCATTATCGATCTCGGTGTACACGCAATCGACCCCCGCTACCAGGAGTTGTTCCTCGAAGAAGGAGAACGGAGTTCGGAGATCATATTCAGCATCCAGTATCTCCCGGTGATCGGTGGCAAGTATAGCACGCAGGTACCGTATCGCTGGGCTCCATATTCCGCCGGTGGCGTCTCGCAGATCGGATTTCTCAACGACCTGGTTGAAAGCTACGAGTGTATCGACGGATTGCCGATTGACAAATCTCCGATGTACGACCCTGCAAACCCCTACGAAGTCGCGGGCGAAAGATACCGCGATCCGAGGTTGTACTATACTGTTCTGCTTCCTAACCACTCGACTTTCAAAGGCAAGAAGTACGTTTCTCATCCTGATTCCGTGGGAACGCCTGATCGTATGCCTCAATACAGTCTGACCGGCTATGGCGTGTTGAAATTCGTGGATGAAAATTATGATGGAGACTTTCGCACCTATGGAGGCGACACGCCGATCATCCG
Organism: uncultured Roseivirgaceae bacterium; assembly: GCA_964438975.1. GTDB lineage: Bacteria > Bacteroidota > Bacteroidia > Cytophagales > Cyclobacteriaceae > Chryseosolibacter. The sequence goes on from CAYTMU010000008.1 coordinate 22,573, forward strand.
GTACGCCGAGGTGCTATTGAGCTACCTTGAATCGAAACTGGAGGCAGGGCACAGCATATCACAACAGTTGCTGGATGAAACGATCAACCTCGTGAGAGGCAGGGCTGCAGTTAACATGCCTCCGGTCACGGAAACTGATCCCGACGCTCTACGGGAGATCCTTCGCAACGAACGGCGTGTGGAGCTTGTATTGGAAGGTGTACGCCTCTGGGATCTCCTCCGGTGGAAGGTCGCTCACATCAACCTCGACAGGAAGGTATATGGCGCAAAGGTATGTCCTGACCCGTCGGATTGCGGATATCAGGTCGACGATGATGGCTATTTCTTCCTGTACGAAAGGAATTTCCGGGAGGCAGTGGACTATCGCTGGCCGATTCCACAAAGTGAACGCGACATCAACCCCGCGCTCGGACAAAACCATGGTTATTGACGTACCTATTTCCGGATAACGCTTCCGTAGAAACTGTAGAATTAATCCTAAGCGAAATGCAAAACAGAGAAAGAAGAGCATTCATCAAAAACGGAGTAAGGGCCACTACCGGGCTATTGCTCGCAACATCGTTTGAAGGCATGGAGACAATAGCACGTGCTGCCGTTCCTGCCGTCGATTTCAATATCACGAAATACGGGGCGGTAGGAGATGGCAAAACGCTGAACACGTCGGCCATTCAGAAAGCGATCAACGCGTGCTCCTCGAAAGGAGGAGGACGGGTCACGGTCCCGGCTGGCACGTTCATGTCCGGGGGCTTCGAGTTGAAAAGCAATGTTGACCTTCACCTGGAAAAGGATGCCGTTATCCTGGGAAGTCCCTACATGAAACATTACCCGGAGAGATCTCTTCGTCGGGCGGCCCGGTACAGCGACTATCTCAGGTACGCCCTCGTCTTTGCACAGGGTCAGAAGAATATTACGGTCTCCGGTAGTGGCATTCTTAACGGAAACGGCCAGCTGGGCGGTCAACTAGGTGAGTTCGACGAAAAGAACAGTGCTGCACACAAACGCCCCTGTCTCCTATGGTTCGACGAATGCGAGAACGTGCTCATCCGCGACATCACTTATAAGAACGCGGCGATGTGGACGGAAACCTATTCGCGATGCAAGAATGTCCATGTGGATCACATTACGGTTACGGAGAACTATTTCTTCAATGCAGATGGGTGTAACATGGTCGATTGCGACGGGTTCATAATTGAAAATTGCGATATCGACGCGCAGGACGACGGTATCTGCCTGAAAGGCTACACTTCTGAAGGAGTACGCAACGGCATCATCCGGAACAACCGGGTCCGGAGCATTTGTAATGGCATCAAGATGGGCACTGACTCCTCCGGTGGATTCAGAGACATCGTTATCGAAAATAACGAAGTGTGGCAGACCGGTATTTCGGGCCTGGCACTGGAGATGACGGACGGAGGCATCATGGACAACATCGTGGTCCGTAACCTCAAAATGAATGTCGTTGCTACACCGATCTTCATTATGCTCAGCAATCGAAACCGAAAAGTTTCCGATGATCTCACGGTACCCATCGGCCAGTTGAAGAACATTTCGATAAGGGATGTGGATGCCGTGGTCGACAAGTATGAGACGTACCACGAACTGGAACGCAAACACTTCGACTTCATCCCGTACGCATCGTCAATCACCGGGTTCCCCGGCTACTACGTCGAGAATGTTTCGATCGAGAACCTGAAGATCGTGATCCGCGGAGGTTTCCCGGAAGGCAAAGCGGAGGATGCGTTGCGCGAGATCCCGGAAGCAGGGCGAAAATATCCCGAGAACCGCATGTTCGGAACACTTCCTTCATACGCATTCTATATCCGCCACGCTCGACAGATCCGTATGAAAAATGTAGAAGTGGTGATGCAGCAAAATGATGGGAGACCTGCGTTTCTCCTGGACGATACACACGAATCGCGCTTTGAGGATATCCGGGTAACGAGCCCGGTTCCTTCCGCTGCCTTTGCCGTGAAGCCCAACTGCAGCAGTCTCATGGTCGACGTCGGCTAAAACACTCCGACCGGATACAAAACCACAATACCTGGCAAAAGACATACAATGATCGTTCGAAAATTTGAAACATGGACTCTGGCAAGGGAGAAGAGCTTCTTTGACAACGAACGTCGTGCAGGTAGTCCGATCCCCTGGGATGTTGTGGTGTTGAAGCTTACGGATGACGATGGCACCGAGGGCATCGCCACCGCGCTAGGGGCGCGTTCAGGCCGCATTACTGAGAATTATCTCCAGCAAGTTGTCGCCCCGGTAGTTTTAGGGCGAAACATTTATGACAGGGAGGCGATATGGCACCAACTGTGGACGATCGACAGGCATCTTACATTCTTTCCCGTGTATTTGCCCGGACCGGTAGACGTAGCATTGTGGGATATGGCAGCGCGCAAAGCCGGACTGCCTTTGTATCGCTACCTCGGCGCACAACGAAACTGCCTGCCTGTCTACGCGTCCGGTCTTTTTCACCAGGAGGTGGACCAGTACGTTAAGGAAGCGTTGCAATACCAGTCAAAAGGGATCCGCGCCTACAAATCACACCCCGGAGGACCATGGAAGAAAGATATTGAGATCAGCCACGCTTTGCGGGAAGCTGTCGGACCGGATCATACGTTGATGTGCGATCCGGTTGCAGAATACACGCTTGATCAGGCTATAAAAGTCGGCCGCACACTTGAAGATCTGAAATACCATTGGTTTGAAGAGCCTTTCCGCGACTACGAACTGGAAAAATACGCGCGCCTTTGCGCTGCCCTCGATATACCTGTAGCCAATACCGAGACGACACGCGGCGGGCACTGGGGGGTTGCACAATATATCACTCAGCGTGCGACCGACATCGTACGGGCAGACGTTTCGTGGAAGGCGGGGATCACGGGTACGCTCAAGATCGCTCACCTCGCGGAAGCGCACGGGCTCAATTGCGAGATCCACACAACTACAATGGCATATATGGATCACGCCAATCTTCACGTCAGTTGCGCAATCAGGAATTGCGAATACTTTGAGCTTTTTGTTCCCGACGAAGAATTCGTATTTCCCATGAAAGGCAGGTTGCCCGTCGATACGAACGGACTTATTCACGTGAGTGATGCGCCTGGCATCGGCGCGGAAGTCGACTGGGATATGGTGGATAGGCATTGTACTGCGTATGTGATAAAGGATCTTTAACTTCCGTTATTGGCGAACAGGGTTGACAACTATGAGTGAAACAAAAATAAATACGATCATGACCGCGATGAAACACGCTATGTCAACGCGGTCGGCTTGTATCCCGCTGATGATCATCTTCACATTATGGGGATGCGAAAACAAAAAGGAAGAAGAAGCCGGTGAGTACCTTGCCGTTGTGCAGCGGTATGCGGATACAATGCTTGAGCATGGACGCGATACGTACGGAAAGGATCCTTCGCCGCTCTTTGCTTCCGCACTCGATGCGCGGACATTGAAACTCCCCGAAGGAGATGAGCTAAAGATATTACAGGACCTCGATCCAAACGAATGGGGAATCCGCAAAAACGATCGCGTGCTGAGCGGTGCAAATGTGATGCACCAGGAGAATCTCTACCAGGTCTTATACGGCTTGACAGCAGTCACCGGTGAACCGCGCTACGCTCGCGAGGCCGACGAATCACTTCGTTACTTCCTGAAACATTGCCAGAGCCCGGCCACAGGGTTATTCGCCTGGGGCGAACATATGGGATGGGATTTTCGTACGGATACGCTCGTGCAGCACTACAATGAGATACGGCACTCTGTCGGAGAGGGAACAACACATGAGTTCTACCGGCCCTGGGTATTGTGGCAGAAATTTCTTGAACTGGACGGTATCTCGACGATAAGATTTACCCAGGGACTATGGGAACACCAGATATACGATCATGAAACGGGCGATTTTTCGAGACATGCCAGATGGGATCGACACGGTCCGGGCAAAAACAGCCAGTATCCCCGGCACGGCGGCTTCTATATCGCAGCCTGGGGTGCCGCCTACAGGGAGACTTTCGATGCCAGGTACCTGAAAGCGATCCACACGTTGCTGGGGTTCTTTGAACGGAATCGTTCAGGGATATCAGGCGCCATTCGCGCTGAAGTCGGGAACGCGCGCTCTCAGGGAAAAATGATGTGGCCCTCAAGCAATCTCTCCCTTGCCATAGATCTGTGGGACGCCTTACAAGACCTCCCTGACAGCCTCGCAACCCTTATGAGACGTCGCGCATTAAGGACAGATTCATTGTTCCTGCGGGTACCGCACGACGTGGGTCCCGAAGGAAAAGGATTCGTGATACTCGCCAACGTACATACGCTCGCCGCAGAAGATGTTGCGGGTATGGGCACACGTGTCACGAGCCACCTCTGGGCTACCGGATATGGTGACGCTACTGATGCGCAGGTAGCCAATACCTGCTACCTGCGATACAACCAGACAATGACCGCAGGCTACCACGATCTCGTGCTGGCGGCCGCCGACAGGTATATGAGTTCCGAACCGGAGCTGACCTTCCCGATATATCCGGGGACGATGGGCGACGTGATCTATCTCATGCTCGCCGCTTATGAGTTGAGCGGAAACCGGGACTACCTCGAAAGAGCCGACCACTTTGCGGGACTGGCGATCGCTTTATTTCTCAAGGATAACCGACCGCTGCCGGCCGCCAGTTCGAAACACGACCACTACGAAGCCATCACCAGAGAAGACACACTTATGATGGCACTCCTGAAATTGTATTGTGTCCGAAACGAGAAAAAGGATGTCGCGTCATTGATATGGTGCGACCGTTGACAGGCAACCGAAACTATAATACTTGCTGACCAGGAAATAACCATGAGTGGTACGGAAATAAAGCGGACGAACTTTCGGTGGATCATTCTCGCGCTGTTGTTCTTTGCGGCGACGATCAACTATATCGACCGACAGGTGATCGGCTTGCTTAAACCGCACATTGAAAATGAGCTGCAATGGTCGGAAGCAGACTATGGGTTTATCGTGTCGGCATTCCAGATCGCGTATGGTATCGGTCTATTGCTAAGCGGGCGGTTGCTCGACAAGTTCGGTACGCGTTGGGGATACGCACTGGCGATCATTATCTGGAGCTTCGGCGGAATGATGCACGCAGCAGTACGGTCTTTGTGGGGCTTTGCTGCCGCGCGAGCTATACTTGGCCTCGGGGAAGCGGCAAATTTTCCGGCGTCCATCAAAACTGTTGCGGAATGGTTTCCCGTAAAAGACCGGGCACTTGTTACCGGCATATTCAACTCTGGTTCCGCTATAGGCGCTATCACTGCACCCGTCATTGTAACCGCTATCACATTGACTCTGAACTGGCAATGGGCCTTTGTCATAACCGGCGCGCTGGGATTTGTATGGATCGTATTCTGGTTAATGTACTACCAGACTCCGGAAAAACACAGGAGGATCAATGTACAGGAACGCCTGTATATAGATCAGGACCGTCGCGCCGACGATGCACACCCGGTAAGCTGGAGTACACTGTTAAGACACAAGGAGACCTATGCGTTGTGCATGTCGCGGGCGCTAACGGACTGGGTCTGGTGGTTCTTTCTCTACTGGGCTCCGGACTTTCTGAATAAAACGCAGGATGTTGATTTGCGGGGATCAGTTGTGCCGCTTATCATAATTTATACCATGGCGGCATTCGGTGGTGTTGTCGGTGGAGCGATATCCTCCAAGCTTATCCGCGCTGGGAGATCAGTTGACTATGCGCGAAAGCTCACGATCCTCCTATGCGCTTTGCTTGTTTTGCCACTGGTATTCGCCGCCTATACAGACAGCCTATGGATCGCGATCATTCTCCTCGGCGTCGCAAGTCTTGCGCACTCCGGATTTGCGTCCAATATCTTTACAGTTACTTCAGACCTCTACCCGGGAAAGGCGGTAGCAACGATGACGGGAATCTCCGGATTTGCGGGGGCTATGGGCGGCGCGTTAGCCGCATCCGTCGTTGGACTTATCCTGGAAATCACCGGCAGCTATCTTATCGTCTTCGCGTGTGCCAGCAGCATGTATCTGCTGACATGGTGCATTCTCAAAGTATTCATTCCTGAGATCAAACCACTGGATCTTGCAGGATCAAATCGTTAGATATGCGACCTTTTATTCACGACAGTTTTCTTTTGACCAATCAATACGCGGAAAGGCTATACCACGACTTTGCCGCCGGTCTTCCCATTGTAGACTTCCACAACCACCTGGTACCACGGGATATAGCGGAGGACAGGATCATCGGGAATATCAGCAAGCTTTGGCTTGAAGGAGATCACTATAAATGGCGTGCAATGCGTGCGAGCGGCATCGATGAACGGTATATCACCGGAGACGCTACCGACTGGGAAAAATTCCTCAGCTGGTCCCGGATCGTACCCCGAACCATCCGCAGTCCACTCTATCACTGGACACACCTGGAACTGAAACGGTACTTCGGGATCGATGATCTACTGGATGAGCGCTCGGCGCGTGTGATCTATGACCACTGCAATGCCAAAGCTTCCTCGCCGGAATTCTCCGTTCAAAATCTTCTCCGCAAAATGAAAGTGAAATACTTATGTACCACGGAAGACGCATGCTATGACCTCGGATGGCACAGGGAAATACGTCGGAATTTCGAGATCGAAGTATCCGCAGCCTTTCGCCCCGACCAGGTCATGGAACCCGGAAACGGACAACAGTTCATACGATATATTAAGCGTCTTGGTGTTGCCACGGATATGGATATCGCATCTTTCAACTCATTATGCCAGGCACTGGAAATACGACACGAAGCGTTTCACGCGTTCGGCAGCCGCCTCTCTGATATTGCGCTCGACTGGTTTACGTTCGCTGCGATCAGCGATCATGAAGCAGACCGGATATTCAGAAAGGCACTTTCCGGACAAACGCTGGAACAATCTGAATGCGATGGTTTCCGGACCTCCGTCCTGGCATTTCTCTGTGAACTGAATCATTCCAAAGAATGGGCCCAGCAGTTCCATATCGGAGCCTTGCGGAACGTGAATATGAAAGGAACCGTAAGTATCGGTGCCGCCTGCGGATTCGACGCCATGAACGATGTCACATACGTGCGCGAGATCGGGAAGTTCCTCGATTACATCGAGCAACGGGGAAAACTTGCAAAGAGCATCTTCTTCAATCTAAATCCACGTGACAATGCAGCGGTTCTGGCGCTTATCAACTCATTCAACGACGGATCAGTCGAGGGAAAGATGCAATACGGCCCGCCCTGGTGGTTCCTGGACCACAAAGACGGAATAGAAAAACATCTCAACGACCTTTCCGCCTATAGCGTACTGGGAAACTTCATCGGCATGTTGACGGACTCCAGAAGTTTCCTGTCATTTCCGAGACATGAATACTTCAGAAGAATACTCTGCAACACACTCGGGAAAGATGTCGAAGAAGGCATTGTTCCCTGGGACGAAGCGCTGCTGAAGCGCATCGTAGAAGATATCTGCTATCACAACGTCATAAAATATTTACGCCTTAGCCATGAAACTTTCGTCGGGTAAGATCAACGGCTTTAAGCTCTACTCCGCTTACATAAAACTGGAAGAGCCGATTTCGGATTCTACGCATACACTGAACGAGATCTCGTTCCTGGTCCTGCGCATAAGCACAGAGGCGGGGATTACCGGCGAATCATATTTGTTGTCGTTTCAGTATTCTCCGAATGCGATCCGCGGCGCGCTCAAGGACATGCTGCCGTTGCTGCTTGACTACGAAGTTCATCAGACCGGCAAGATCAGTAAGTTGTTTGACGATGTCGCGGAATACTTCGGTCGCAACGGAATCAACCGGTGGGTCCGGAGCCTGGTCAATATCGCACTGTGGGATGCGCGGGGCAGAATGCTGGGTCAACCGGTTCACAGGCTTTTTGGTGTGCATGGAGAGGCCGTAAAAGTCTATGGGAGCGGCGGATGGCTTTCCTATTCGACAGAGAAGCTCGTGGCGGAAGCTACCGGCTATGTGGCGCGAGGCTTCCGGTCAATCAAGATTAAAGTAGGATCGCCCGACTGGCGGACGGACCTCCAGCGCATCCGGGAGGTTCGCAAAGCGATAGGCAATGACATCGACATCATGATAGATGCCAACCAGGGAATGGATATATCATCAGCGTGCCAGTTAGCGGAAGCGATCAGGGACCTCCGCATAGCCTGGTTTGAGGAGCCGCTGCACCACCTGGATTTTGACGGATACAAAGCCCTTAAAAACCAATCCGGTATACCGTTGGCAATGGGCGAACGCGAGTACGATCAGACCACCTTACGGGAACTCATCAACCGGCGTGCGATCGATATATGGCAGCCCGACATCCTGCGGATCGGAGGAGTGGATGACTGGAGGCGGAGCGCCGCGCTGGCGGAAGCATATCATATCCCTGTGCTCCCGCACTATTATAAAGACTACGATTTACCCTTGCTGACAACTATTCCCAACGGAACAGGTGCCGAGTCGTTCGACTGGATCGACTCGCTCATCGATAACCCGATGGAAATCCGGGATGGCATGGGTTACCCCCGCAACACTCCCGGCTGGGGTTTTAATTTCCTCGATAAATATCTCACCGAGATTAACCTTTGAATATGACCTTGAATGCTTTCTCTCTCGAAAACAAGATCGCTTTGATCACCGGCGGCGGGACAGGTATCGGATTTGGCATAGCAAGCACTTTTGTGCGTGCTGGCGCACGCGTAGTGATAACCGGACGCAGGGAGCAGGTACTGAAAGAAGCGACGGAAGCTCTCGGCAACGGTGCGTACTACTTCGTAAACGATGTCACTGAGTTCAAATCTTTTCCCGCGCTCGTCGACCGGATCGAAAAACAATATGGCGAAATTGACATCCTGGTGAACAATGCGGGCATGCACCTCAAGAAGCACTCGCAAGAAACATCGGATGAAGAGTTCTTCCGTATAATCAACACCAATCTCCTCGGCGTCTTCAGTCTTACACGAGTATGCGCCGAACGCATGCTACGGCGAAAGAGCGGTTGTATATTGATGATCAGCTCGATGACCGCCTTCTTCGGCATGGAAAGAGTAGTAGCCTACAGCGTCTCCAAGACCGCGCTCACCGGAATGATAAACAGCCTGGTTGCTGAATATTCCCGGTCTAACGTCCGGATCAATGCCATCGCGCCGGGATGGATCGAGTCGGAAATGTTCTCCCGTGCAATCAATGGTGACCCCGAGCGAAAGACCAAGATCATGAACAGGATCGCCATGAACCATTTCGGTAAACCCGACGATGTGGGTCACGCAGCACTCTATCTCTGCTCCGATGCAGCGCGGTATGTGACCGGAGTGGTGTTACCAGTAGACGGAGGCGCAGTAGTGAGCTTCTGAAAAACAAGCACGCAACGGGCAGTGCAATACTCTTGTCATTAAATAGTAAACGATAAACAATATGAAGTCATACAAAAAACTTACCGAAGCCGACAAACGGGTTTACGATCGCGACGGATACCTTGTCGCCCGCGGATTCTATTCGACCGAAGAGGCGGAGCTACTGTTGAGCAGCTACCTGGCCGATCATGTATTGCATGATCATACGTATGGACGAAAAGACAAGGACGGGAACACGACAAAGCTTGCGCTGTGGTATTCCCTTGACGACAACATATACAGCCTGTTTGCCAGGTCTGAAAGGATGGTTTCCGGCGTCGAACTGTTGCTTGACGGCGAGCCCGCCCACTTCCATACAAAACTCATGCAAAAGGAACCGCGTGTAGGGGGAGCATGGGAATGGCACCAGGACTACGGATACTGGTATCACGACGGGTTCCCTTATCCGCAAATGATGAGCGTGATGATCGCGCTTACTCCAGCCACGGTAAAGAACGGCTGTCTGCAGGTGATAAAAGGTTCTCACCTGCTGGGAAGGATCGACCACGGAATGACAGGCGACCAGAAGGGCGCCGACATGGAACGAGTGGATAACGCATTGAAACACCTATCGCTCGTGCACGTGGAACTGGAGCCGGGAGATACGCTGTTCTTTCATGCCAACCTGCTTCATCGGTCCGACATGAACAACAGCGACCACCCGCGATGCTCCATGATCTCCACATTCAATCTCGTATCAAACAAACCATTCAAAGAGCAACACGAGTCGTGCTATACCCCTATCGAGATCGTACCCGACGACCTGATCCTGCGATCCGGACTCAAAGGGATCTCTGAGGATGCTGCGTTCAACAAATAGGATACACTACTATGAAGCTTTGGAAAAATGATGAACATCTTTTCGAGATCATCCGAAAGGAACTATTCACCGCGCTGGTAGGCGACATACTGGACAAACTCGGGTATGTAAAACAGTTTCTGCCGCCGGAAATACGACCGCTGGATCCGGGTATGGTGCTGGCGGGGCGTTCCATGCCGGTAGTGGAAGCAGACATCGATAGCGAACTGGCACTATCCAGCCAGCTAGCTGACAAACCCTTCGGGATCATGTTCGAAGCGCTGGATTCACTCAAGCCGAACCAGGTATATATATGCTCCGGCGCGTCACCAGCGTATGCTTTGTGGGGCGGGCTGATGAGTATCCGCGCTATGCATGTCGGCGCCGCGGGGACGGTATTGAATGGCTACTCCCGTGATACGAATGAGATCCTTCATCTGTCCTTTCCAACATTCTCCATGGGTGGATATGCACAGGACCAGGCGCCAAGAGGCAAGGTCGTCGATTTCAACACATCCATTCGTTTCGGAGATGTCACTGTGAAACCCGGCGATATTGTCTTCGGCGACCGCGACGGGGTGGTCATCATACCATCGGAGGTCGAGAAGGAGACCCTTGAAGGAGCTCTTGAGAAAGCCCGCGGAGAGCAGCGCGTCAAGAGATCGCTGCTGGAGGGAATGAGCACCGTTGAAGCATTTGCCAAATATGGAATAATGTGATCGCCGTATGAATCCTTTTTTTCTCAAGCTTCACCAGGAAGATAACGTTCTTGTCGTAACCCGGGCGATCCAGCAGGGATCGGAAATTCTGGTGAACGGAGAATTGTGTACGGTGGAAATGCGTGTACCACAATACTTCAAGATCGCATCGCGCAACATCCGGGCGGGAGAGGAAATAAGAAAATTCGGAATGTGTATCGGCGTGGCGGTGCTGTCTATCGGGGCGGGCCAGCTTGTTCACACCCATAATATAAAGAGTTGTTACCTCGATTCCTTTACAGGAAACTCATGAAAATTCTCGAAGCCTATCCGCGAAAAGACGGAACAAAAGGTATTAGGAATCTCTTGCTGGTAGCGTACACGGTTGAATGCGCTCACCACATCGCCCGCGAGATCGTATATCCCTTCCGATTCGAAGGAGTGAATCTCATCGGGTTTGGCGGTTGTGCTCCCAATACCTACGCGAACACCATGATGAAACGCCTGTGCACGCATCCCAATGTAGGCGCGGTGCTGATCATATCACTCGGCTGTGAGAATATGGATAAGGCCGGCATCCTGAAGCAAGTTGTCCGAAGCGGACGACCTGCACACTTACTGACAATACAAAGTGAAGGTGGCACTACCGAGACGATCCGCAAGGGACAGAAGTGGGTACAGGAAGAACTCGCGCTGCTGCGCAACACACCACGCACACGGATGAATATTAGTGAACTGATCGTCGGAACGATATGCGGTGGTTCCGACGCCACCAGCGGGCTGACCGCCAACCCTGCTATCGGCAGGGCCTTTGACCTGCTTGTCGCGCACGGTGCCACAGCGATATTCGAAGAGACCGGAGAATTGATCGGATGCGAACAATCGATGTACGCCCGCGCGCTAAACGCGCAACTGGCCAATGAAATTCTGAAGACGATGCGAAAAACCGTCGACTATTATGTTGCGATGGGATATGGCAGTTTTTCCGCCGGGAACTCTGACGGAGGATTATCGACTATTGAAGAAAAATCTCTCGGCGCATACTCCAAGAGTGGCACCGCACCCATCACAGGCTTGCTCAAGCCCGGCGACCAGCCAACTAAAAACGGTTTGTATCTCCTCGATGTGATCCCGGATGGGGATCCTATGTTCGGATGGCCGAACATCAATGACTCGGCTGAGATCGTAGAACTCATTTCCTGTGGTTGTCATGTCATTCTTTTCTCGACTGGCCGCGGCTCGGTCGTCGGATCAGCGATCGCTCCCGTTATCAAAGTGTGTGCTAATCCCGATACATACGAGCGAATGAAGGAAGACATGGATATCAACGCAGGGAAGATACTCGAAGGCACCGCTGACCTGGACGATTTAGGAGATGAAATTCTCAAGGGGATCATAGCTGTAGCAGGCAGCCTCCAGACAGCATCAGAAAGGTTGGGTCACCAGGAATTTGTGTTGACCTATAAGCAATTTAGCGAGACAAAACCTGTGTGTGCCGCCGGGTAGCGGCGGCAGCAATTACCCATTCACGATCTCCCCGCCATTCGGATGCAGGAACTGCCCCGTGATATAGGATCCGTCTGAGGAAGCAAGGAACAAATAACTCGGGGCGATCTCAGCGGGCTCGCCAGCGCGCTCCATCGGGACATCGCTTCCGAAATTCGACACCTTCTCGGGCTTGAATGTCGACGCGATCAACGGTGTCCAGACGGGACCTGGTGCCACGCCGTTAACACGTATCCCGCGTTCGGTGAGGTTGGACGCGAGGCTGCGTGTAAAACTCACAATCGCTCCTTTAGTTGCGGCGTAGTCGATGAGCGACGGACTGCCTCGATATGCTGTCACGGAAGCGGTGTTGATGATACATCCTCCTTTTGGTATATAAGGCAAGGCGGATTGTGTTACCCAGAAATAGGAGAAAATATTTGTTTGGAATGTCTTTGTCAACTGTTCGGGGGTGATGTCTTCGAGCTTCTTTTGCTCGTAGTGAACAGCTGCGTTATTGACGAGGATGTCGATTCGTCCAAATTGCTTGATAGCCTTTTGTACTGCGCGACGGCAGTTGTTTTCCTTACTCAGATCTCCGGGGAGCAACAAACACTCGCTCCCCTCCGATTCTACCATTCGCTGAGTCTCTTCCGCATCGGAGTGCTCTTGCAGATAAGCGATAGCTACGTCGGCTCCTTCCTTCGCAAACAGCGCCGCGACGGCGCGACCAATACCGCTGTCCCCTCCCGTTATCATCACGACTTTGTCTGCAAGTTTCCCCGAGCCTGTTGTCGATGTCTCGCTGATAGGTGCGGGTTGAAGCCGCGATTCCAGTCCCGGTTTCTGCTGGCGCTGCGGTTTGCGCATCGGTCTCTTCTTACCTGTCTTCTGCATATTTCACGTTTTCAGTTGAATTGCGATGAGCCGATCCTATACATCTTCACACGTAGACCTGTTCTCCGGCGCTCTTCACCCGACGCTCTTTTTCCGTTAGCTTGCGCGTAATCAGGTACATCATATTTTGCCAGGTTTTGTCCCAGGAGTGGTGCGAAAGAAAGTCGTCGACTTCCTCCAGCCATTCCTCACGGTCCGCCGTTTCAAGATGCAGGGATGCCACACGAACAAACTCGTCGGGTGTACCGGCAATGCTAACCAGTCCGTTTTGCCCATATTGGCGAAGCACATCGATAATCGGTGTTGATATCACAGGCTTCGCTGCGGCGAGGTACTCCGGGGTCTTCGTCGGACTGATGTAGCGAGTCGCTTCGTTATGAGCAAAGGGCAGGACGGCAATATCCCATCCCGATATGTAGGCGGGCAATTCGTCGTACGGCTTTGCCCCCAGGTAGTGGATATTCGGGAGTTGCGGCAATATGTCCGGACTGATCCGCGCGACTGGTCCGAGCATAACAAAATGCCATTCTGGCTTTCGATGTGCGATGCCTGTAATCAGAGGGAAGTCCATCCGCTCGTCGATGACACCAAAGTATCCTATCCGCGGATGCGGGATCGTATCCTGGTCGAAAGGATCCGCGGTGTATAAGCGCGCTTGCCGAAAGTGTTTGCTGTCGATCCCATTCGGGAACACATGTACCTCCGCATGCCGGTTCTTCTTCGCTTCAAAGAGACTGTATCCAGACGTGAACACGAGATCGGCTTTCCTCAACAATTCTTTCTCCCGCTCATGCATGGGAGATCGGGCGAACCTCGTCGCCGCGAACTCGTCCACGCAATCGTAGACTATTATTGCAGGATTCAGATGATCACTTACAGCCATTGCCATTGGCGTATAATACCACAGAGTATATTGCGCAATATCGTGCTCGATAAAAAAGCCCGCGAGTAATTCCTTCTGGATACCAACTGACTCAGATTCGTCCAAACCATTCTGAAGATGCGGGACTATCACCTGAATGTTCTCTGCAATAATTGAAACCTCAAGTCGATTGCCCCCGTCGTCGTAAACAACTTCCTCGATGTAAACCACCGGGAAGTGACGGGCAAAGCGGGTCAGCAAATGCTGCGGTCTCCGGTGAATACTGTCCCAGCGCAAATGCGAAAAACAGATAAGGTAGTGGGTCGATGTCGTGGTCATTGTCATTGGGCTTGCTATTTGTCACCCACATTTCCGTGCCAGATAGATCTGCGATTTTCTGGGTAAAAATGTACACAGCGCAATCAAATGGTGGCATTAGAATTTATGTCAAACTAACGGCGGTACGAAACGCAAATAACACATCGCAATGGAACATCATCAATCATCAATAGCAGAGGGTCAGGATCAGGGATTGACAACATCCGGATCAAATATTTCATTCTGGTTAGACTCGGTTGAACCGATCCGGTTTACACCACTTGCGTCTGACCTGAGAACCGACGTCGTTGTGGTCGGTGGCGGCCTCGCGGGATTGTCAATCGCTTATAGTCTCATCAAAGCAGGCAAAAAGGTCATCGTACTTGAGGATGGCTTCGTCGGGAGTGGCGAAACCGGTAGAACCACAGCACACATTACCAATATTCTTGACGAACGCTACTCGGAGATCGAACAGCTGCTTGGCGAAGACAAGTGTCGCCACGCCGCAGCCAGCCACACAGAAGCGATCAATTTCATCGAACGGGTTGTTGAAGAGGAACACATAGACTGCGACTTCCGGCGAGTGGAGGGTTTCTTATTCCTGCATCCAAACGACACGCCCGAAACATTGGATAAGGAGTTGGCGGCGGTGAGGCGATATGGATTGCAAGTTGAAATGCTTCCAAAAGTACCCGGTATCACAGGCGACACAGGCCCTTGCTTGCGATTCCCGGGGCAAGCACAGTTCCATCCGTTGAAATATCTCCGTGGACTCGCGCACGCAATCGTCCGTCACGGCGGGGAGATCTTTACGGAAACGCGCGTAGAGGAGATAGGAGCTGCGGGCGTGCGGACGAACGGGTTCGTAGTTGCGGCAGAGCATGTCGTCGTAGCGACCCACACGCCGGTCAACAACATGGTGACGATGCATACCAAGCAGTTCCCATACCGCACGTATGTGATCGGAGCCCTCATTCCCAAAGATTCCGTGACACATGCGCTGTGGTGGGACACCGGTAGCCCGAAATCGGCACATGTGAATGACCCGTATCATTACGTACGGATCAATCCCTACGATGAACACCACGACGTGCTCATCGCCGGAGGAGAAGATCACAAAACCGGGCAAGCGGACAACGGCGAAGCTACGGCTTATTCTCTCCTCGAGGACTGGGCACGGAAACGCTTCCCGTCCATAAAGGAGATCGTCTATCGGTGGTCCGGCCAAGTGATGGAACCAGTGGATATCCTCGCGTTCATCGGAAAAAATCCGGGAGACCATAATATCTACATTGCGACCGGCGACTCCGGAAATGGTATGACCCACGCCGCTATCGCGGGAATGCTGATCTCCGATCTTATAACAGGCAGGGCGAATGCCTGGGAGCGACTCTACGATCCATCGAGAATTACATTAAAAGCTGCGTCGACGTTCTTGCAGGAAGCTGGTAACATGAGTGTGCAGTACCTGGACTACTTCCGCACCGGAGATCTGACGCCCATCGAGAAACTGAAGCCGGGGCAAGGTGAAGTGGTCAACATGAATGGTAAGCGCGTGGCGATCTACCGCGACGAGTCGGAAGACCTGTATGCATTTTCTGCGATCTGTCCTCACCTGGGATGCATACTCCGCTGGAATCAGGACGAGAAATCGTTTGACTGCCCGTGTCATGGATCTCGTTTTACATGCCGCGGTGTTGTCGTAAACGGCCCCGCGAAAGACGATCTTCAAAAACTGTATCTGAGACCAAAAGAACCTCGCGAATGAGCTACTTAATGAGTTGAACCCAACTCTTGCAGGTTGCGTGTCCTTCTATGGCCGCTTCATAGAAGTAAGTGCCTGCGGCAAGCCCCGTACCCGACCAATCATACTGGTAGTCGTTGGAGTGGTAGACCTGCTCACCCCATCGATTGTAGATGCTAAGCGAAACACGGTGCCCAAAGCTGCCCGGAGTCAACCCGTCAGTTTGTCCAAAGCGGATCGTGAAAACATCGTTATGTCCCTGCAACGCTGGCGTGATGACGTTGGGAATGAATATCTCGAATACTGGAATAGCCACTGACTTCTCAAACACGCAAAACTCACGGCGGGTGATGATGCGGACATCGAATACACCATCGCTGTCAAATGCGTGGGCAATGATATCGCTGTCGCTTACCGTACCATCCCCGAAATCAAAAAACCAGGAGTCTCCACTATCGAGACTATCGGTTGCATTCCGGACACTGATCTGCGGCCTTCCTGTGCAATTGGATATCTTGGTCCATTCGAACTGAGGGTTGATCGCAGGAACAACATTAACCTGCACCGTGTCTTTCCGGATACAACCATTCGCTTCCTCAAGTGTAATATAGTATGTCGCTGTATCCTGCGGAGAGATCAACGGTGTGGCTTCCCCTGATGTAAAAGAACCATCCGCGCTCCTCCACCAGTATGCCACGCCTCCGCCCGACTGCAACCGATAGGAATCGCCGAAACACATGTCGGTGTCCTCCTGAACGAAGGATCGTGCCTGATGAACGGTCACCAGCACACTCGTCTGATCCACTACCTGACAAGTACCATGATCCACGGCAGAAAGTGTAACCATGTATTGCCCCGGACTTTTATATTGATGCGTAATGAACGCAGTATCATTGCGAACCTCAGTAGTGCCGTCACCAAAATCCCAGTAGTACAACTCCCCTCCCGTACTGAAGTTTTCAAAACCTAGGCGGTCAGGAATGCACACCACGCGAAGCCCTGGCTGATCGCGCAACTCGGAATTGGTACGCAAGCGTGCCTTCAGAGTCGAGAGGTCGAACTTGAATGCGGCGTTGTTACAATTGGGACTACGGTTTACTTGCGACCAGGCACCGGTCGTCGTAGGAAAATCAGAAGTCGGGCGATTTGCCTCATTATAGAACCGGCACCCCGAGCAAACGGAGTGATAGACGATACCACTCTTGTCAAACCTGCTGGTGCCACCATCGACGTGTGTGCTCGACTGGTTCCCACCGAGATAGGTCGCGTAGAGACGTTCTTTCGCATCATCCGTCAACACAAGAAAATAGAAGTCAGATCCCTGCGTTGTCAGTTGGAATGCATCAGGTGTTGTCGTCATACCCGTTGTACCGCTTTGCCAGTAACCTGCCTCGCGATTGATTCGACCACCCCACCCTGCGACGTAGAGATTATTGCAGTCGTTTACAAGGAAAGCTGTCGGGGAAATATCGGGAACACCGCGGCCAGCACCGAACACTGTCGAAAAGATCAATTCATCCAGTTCGTGGGTGAATTTCTGAATGAACTGACCACTGTTCGGGTTATGGTAGATGCCGGGCGTGATCGGAAACGTCCCCGTCGTCTGACCGTATACATACACTTCACCGGTATCGTTGAGATCGAGAAAATATACCTGGTTGTATCCAGCAGTACCCGTAAGCGTGCCGTTCAGTATGGAAGATCCGTCAGCAGCGATCCGGGCGATCCAACCATCAACATCTCCCTTATGGCCAGTCTGGTAACTCCCGACAGTCGTGGGGAAGTTCGCACTGATAGTCCCACCTGCCGCGAAAACGCTTTCATCTGTCCCGATCTTGATACTATAGGCAGCATCGGAAGCACTTCCTCCGATCATACCACTCCATACCATCGACGAGAGATCCGGGGACATTTTGAAGATCACTGCATCCGTCTCTCCGCCGCTGTACGTCATGCCGAACGACTGTGCAACTGGAAAGTTGGCAGATGAGGTTACGGATGAAACATAAATATTGTTTGCTTCGTCCGTAATAATATCGCCGCGTAGCTGATCTCCATAGTTTCGCGTAAGGAAACCGCCAGGGGGATTGATCCCATCGTTGCCAGATCCGCCCACGAATGTCGATCCCAGGAGCGCAGCCCCATCCATACTAAAGCGCGAGATAAACATATCACATCCGGCAGCATACGGATACCCGATCATGTTAGGTACGGCCACTCCCCCACGAAAAGTGTCCTGAAAAGCACCATCCGTTATGGGGAAGTCGGACGAGCTGGTGGTTCCCAACAGTAACAACTCGTTCGCGGCGTTGACGATGAGACTGTGCGGGGATTCGTTAGCACTTCCCCCGAGATAGGTTGCGTGCAACAGCTGCGCGCCGGTTGAATCGTATTTGAGTATCCCGATATCGTACAATCCCGCGGTACTTTGCTGATACGCTCCCGGTGAAGCCGGAAAGCGTCCGCCGTCCACCTCGCTGGTCACGCCCGCAGAGTACAACACACCTCGCTCCCCCGGCGTCGCAGTACTGCCCCAGTTGTCAGCTGTAGACCCCGAAAACGTTGAAAAGATCAGTAAAGGGTCGATCAGTAACTCGTAGCATGCATCAAAACCCTCTGGAAATCCAAATGAAACACGGTTGCCGTCCAATTGAAAACTGCACGGCACATCCACTTGTTTTCCATCGATCCACTGCCAGGCTACTGGTTTTTTTTCAATGATATCACCAAGAGAGGTATGGATCGCCAGATCGCCATTGTCGAGAACCAGTTCATCTGCTCCGGTGTAGATAGACGCGATGACGGCAGGGTTTGCGCCAGGCGCTACAATGAAATCATATTTCACGTGTTGATCATACGCATATACCTTGAGGTCCACCCCGGGATAAATGGATTCATACATCACGCCGGTAAAGGCATATGCTCTTTCCGCCCAGCGAGAACGATCGTTTCCAAGGTAATAATTGCGATATGCATCAGAGCGCCCCCAGCCAGTTGGCCGGGCATCGGAATTTGCCCCGACGAAGTCGACAAACACGGCGTGACCGCGAATGTCACGCGTCGCATCCGACAGGCCATCAGGCTCGTGTGCCTGATGATGAATGTCTTCTAGTGTCTGATAGTCGAGAAACGTATATCGAAGCGACGTAGCCGCGACCGCCATTCTGCCTCCCGGCACATTCGCCACAAAATCAATGTCGGCGGGCCATTGGTTCCTGTTCTCGACGAATTGAACAGGAGTCTGTCCATATGTGACAACTGCCGGAAAAAGAAGAAGGCCACACGCGAACCGCCAAAAAGTGCGCATACATATCTCCGTTATCTTAATGGCTCTGGCCTCAAGATAACAAAAAGGTGGGAATTCCGGATTATGCCTAGCTATCAGGATTCCTTCCGCAGTATCTGCAACGGAGGGGTGGAAATGACTTCGCGAGAGTTATACCATCCGATGGCAATTGTCAACAGTACAACGCCCGAAGTGATGATCAGCAGTTCAAGCCAGTCGAAAGCGAAACTGATCTCAAAAAAGAACTTTGTCAGCAAAAATCCGCCGCCGAGCGAGAGCGCCATGCCCGTCAGAGCCGAGAAGACACCCAGGTACGCGTATTCGATCAGTGTGATCCTCGTAATCTGCTTTGTTCTGGCGCCGATTGTACGCAGCAGCACATTTTCTTTGATCCGAAGAAACTTGCTATTGGTCACGGCACCAGCCAGAACGATCAACCCCGTGAGGATGCTGAAAAGCGCCAGAAACCGAATGATCCATCCAAGCTTGTCAAACATCTCGTTCACCGTTGTAAGAATTAAACGCAAGTCGAGCAACGAGACATTCGGAAATTGCATCACCAGCGCTTGCTGAAATTTGTTTGCGAGATCCGGCTCGTCTATACGAGTCGCAGTGACCCAGATCTGAGGCGCGTGCTCCAGGACGCCCGACGGAAATACAAAAATAAAATTCGGTGGGTCCTTGGGCCAGTCAACCTCGCGCACGCCGCCGATGAACGCCTTTAGTGGAACCCCCTGAACATCGAACACCAACGAGTCTCCTATCTTCACATCCAGGTCGTCAAGCATTCCCTCCGAAATTGTAACCCACACCGAATCGCGGGAACTTCGCTTGTGTTGCAGATCTCCCTCTATCAGCTTTTCCGAATGATGCAGACTGTCCCGATAGGTGACCCGGTACTCCCGCCGCACAGCCCAGTTAGACACATTATCGGTCGTGTCATTTCGCAATTCTTCTGCCAGACGCCCACGCAGTTCACTGATTCGGCAAGTCACTATTGGCGTCACCTGGTTAACGTCCAGGCTGTGGTCGCGCATCAACTGGATCACCCCTTCCTTCTGCGAAGGCTGAATATCGAACATGATAGTATTCGACTGATTCTCCTGACCGGTAAACTCAACCTGGCTCAGCATACTTTGCTCAACGATGTTCAACGTCGACACGATAAATGCACCGAGACCTATGGTTACCATCAGGACGCGTGTTTGATTATTCGGACGAAAGAGACTGGACAACGCATGCCTCCACAGAAACCCGGCCCGATGAGGGAAATACCTCTTGACGAGAAATAACAACACAAACGCCACAGCAGTCAGAAACGCCAGCGCCACCACAAGTCCCAGGAAGAACATCGCTCCGGTAAACAGACTGCGCGCCTGTACAGCAGCAAATGCAATCGGGAACGCGGCGATCAGAACGAACACGAGTATCCTGGATCGCGAGAAAACACGCGGCGCCGAATAGTCGGAGCGAAGGACCGTGAGCGGCGGTACAAAGCGAACCGCCATCAGCGGCAACATCGAGAACAACACCGAAACCACAGCTCCCACCGAAAATCCCAGTAATGCCGACTTCCACGATACCGCAAAACTCATTTCAAAAGGCACCAGGTCCCGAATGAACAAGGGAATCAACTGCTGAATACCGAGTCCCAGCGCCGAGCCGATCACGCTGCCGAGCAGACCGAGCAAAAATATCTGAATGAAGAAAATATTGAATGCCTGCCACCCGCTTGACCCGATACACCGCAACACAGCGACGTCCTCGCGTTTTTCACGAGCATAAATATGCACCGAACTCGCGACGCCCATACAGCCTAGTATCACGGCTACGAAAGCGAGCAACGAGAAAAATTGGTAGATTGAATTGAACCCGCGACCCAGGCCCCGCGTCCGCTCCTCAACGGTATCGTACGAATAGCCGTGACTTCGAACAAGTGATCTGAAGCGGTCCACGATCTGTTCCACGCGCGCTTCCGATTCGATCTTGTAATAATATTTGTAGTTTACCCTGCTGCCAAACTGAACGAGACGTGTCGAATCCAGGTCCTTCATGGCAATGTATACCGAAGGTGTAAACGTCGACATAAGTCCCCCTCCTCCAGCAATACGCGTCACTACGCCGGCAACTCTGAACACGCTATTGCCGAGACGTAGCGAGTCACCTGAACTGACTTCATATTGACTGGCCAGCGTCTCATCCAGCATGACGTATCCTCCCTGCTTTACCTTCTCGTACGTCCCTTCCGGTGATGTTTCAATTTTTCCATAGAATGGAAAATCCCCTTCAAGTGCTACCAGCCGGATCAGCCTTGATTGCTGACTGTTCACGAACAATACCATCGAAGCCATATTAACTTCCGACGCCTGCGGGAGGTCAAGCGAATCAAACGCAGCTTGTATTTCGGAGCTATACGGCTTCTCGCCTTCCAGTACCAGATCGGCGCCAACAAGTTCGCGGGCATTTAACTCGATATCGCGCTGCAGAGAAAAATTGAGTGAATCGAGCGCGACCACGGCCGCGATCCCGGCAATCAGCGAAGCAACAAACAGAAAAAGGCGCGGAAAGTTGTGCCTCGCATCGCGCCAAGCCATACGCCAGACCCATGGATCGGTAAAAAGTGTCCTTGTCCGGCGCTTCAATCTGATGACATATTCAATCACGCTACACGGGTTTGGCTCAACTTACTGGTCGCTCACCGACAGCCGGCTTTGCATTTTCAATGGTTGATTGATCTCCTCTACGATCTTACCTCCTTTCATCTTGAGAATGCGCCGGGTCAACTGAGCCAGTTCCAGATTGTGTGTCACCAGCACCAGAGTCGTTCCCTGTTCCTTGTTCATACCAAAGAGCAGTTGCTTCACATGGTCCGCATTCTCCTCGTCGAGATTGCCCGTTGGTTCGTCCGCAAAAAGTATCCTGGGATTTGTAATAAAGGCCCGCGCCATCGCCACCCGTTGTTGCTCACCTCCCGACAGTTGGGTCGGATAATGATGCGTCCGATCCCCCAATCCAACACGCGCCAGTAGTTCTCGCGCTTTCGGCTCAACGTTTCGTTCACCGCGAAGCTCCAGCGGCACCATGACGTTCTCCAGGGCGGTCAACGTCGCAAGGAGCTGAAAATTCTGGAAGACAAATCCAACATACTGGTTTCGTATGTATGCCCGGTCGTCTTCACTCATGGCGTTGAGCTGGAAACCCATCAACGAGATCGTTCCGGAAGAAGGAGTGTCGAGGCCGGCGCACAGCCCCAGGAGCGTCGTCTTCCCGCTGCCGGACGGCCCGATAATCGACATGGAATCACCCGGTTCTACGGAGAATGATATATTGTCAAGTACAGTCAGGTCATTTCCGGCTGATCGGTAAGTTTTTGTCAGTTTCTCAGCCTGAAGTACAAGTTGTGACATGGTTTTTGCTTTGAAGCGGAATAAATAGTAAGCGCAATAAGCGAAAATTGTGCAGTTTACGTCAGAAGTCAAACGGAATTATTTACATGGTCGCAAAAACCGCTCTGATTATTGTATTGGCATTATTGATGCAAACCTCGGTAAATCCCAAAGTCATCTTATTCTTCGGAGACAGTCTCACAGCAGGCTACGGACTAGCGCCGGAACAAGCGTTCCCCGCGCTCGTTGAAAGCCACTGCGCCAGCAACGAAAAATCTTGTAAGGCGATCAATGCCGGTTTGAGCGGAGAAACGTCTGCGGGCGGATTGTCTCGTATTGACTGGGTACTACGGCAGCCGGTTGATGTTTTTGTGCTGGAACTAGGCGCAAACGATGGCCTGCGTGGCTTGCCCGTCGACCAAACGGAAAAGAATCTTCAGGCGATCATCGACAAGGTGAAAGCGAAATATCCCCGTGCAAAGATCGTGATCGCAGGAATGATGGTGCCGCCAAACATGGGTCCGGAGTACAGCAGCCAATTTCAAAAAATATTTCCAGCGCTCGCAAAAAAGAACAACGCAACACTTATACCGTTTCTGCTCGAAGGCGTGGCCGGCCTGGAGAAACTCAACCTGGGTGATGGCATACACCCCAACGCGGAAGGTCATAAGATCGTCGCGAGAAATGTCTTCGACGCGATCAAGGGATTGTTGTAGGCGTGAGACGTGAGTGGTGAGTAGTGAGTAGTGAGTGGTGAGTAGTGAGTAGTGAGTAGTGGGGCTAATTTCTGAATACTTCTCCTGAAATAGATATTCCGTGTAAATGGATCTTAAGCGGAATGCCCTTAACTTAATGACGTGGACTTACAACTCGCACACTACACACCAGAAACAAAGAGATAACCTTAGAATCAGCACGAACCCACTCACTACTCACTACTCACTACTCACCACTCACCACTCACGAAAACCCATGGACTATTCAAACCTGAGCGCCTCGATCGGGTCGAGTTTGGATGCCTTATGGGCCGGGTAATACCCAGAAAGAAGACCGACGACGACACAGACCACCATCCCCAGCAACATTTCCTCCCAGGGAATGACGAATACCTCGATGCTCATGAGCC
The DNA here is from genome assembly GCA_964438975.1 of uncultured Roseivirgaceae bacterium. Classification (GTDB taxonomy): domain Bacteria; phylum Bacteroidota; class Bacteroidia; order Cytophagales; family Cyclobacteriaceae; genus Chryseosolibacter. The sequence goes on from CAYTMU010000008.1 coordinate 46,579, forward strand.
GGGACAGGAGATTGCCGGTGAGTATCCCAAGCACGATCCCTGAAACACCTCCCAGGAGACAGACGACGATTGCCTCTACCACGAATTGTTGCCGGATCCGCATGCGCGTCGCACCGAGTGCCTTCCTGATACCGATCTCGCGCGTTCGTTCAGTGACCGACACCAGCATGATGTTCATCAGCGCAATCGACGCTCCGAGCAACGTGATGAAACCAATTCCAAAACCTGCCAATCGCAACCCCGACGTGATGCTCTCCAAGCGCTGTCCGAGTGTTTCACTTTTCTCGAGCAGGAATGAATCCTCGCGACCCACTTCATCGCCGCGGATTTTTCGCATCAATGCAACCGCCTCGCCCATCGCAAAATCCAACTGAGTTGGATCTGAAATTCCGACCGTTAACCGGTACCACAATCCCCTCCCCTGCGCCAGCTGGTTCGCCTTCACAATGGGGACGCAAACCATATTATCAAAATTGTTCTCCGCAAGCATTCCTTTTTCCTTGAGTTTGCCGATCACTTTGAACTTTGATCCATAGAGAATGATCTCTTCGCCGACCGGATTCGTGCCGGCATCAAACAATGCTGTGTAGATCTTATGCCCGATGACGGCCACTTGACTTCCATACTGGATTTCCAGGGTCGAAAACGCGCGACCATAGTCCATCTCCAGCGCATTCAATGAAAAGAACTTATCATTCGTTCCGGTGACAAGCGCGTTTGGATTGGTCTTCTTCGAAAAACGTTTTATTTCAGCGATGCCCGATACGTTCGCGTTCAGCGATATGGAACTCGGCACCTCATATTGATTGATAAACCTGAACGCCTCCGCCATCGTCAAACGGGGATACCGCTTTTCCACAACTCCTTGAACGTTCGTGCCTCGATTCGTCCTTGACGTCAATTCAAATGTATTGGCGCCAAGCGACGACAGGCTTTCCTGGACCGAATACTCGATCCCATTAACCGTTGTCAACATACCCACCAGCGCCGTTATTCCGATAGCGACAATCAGCGCGGTAAGAACCGAGCGCAACAGGTTTGCGCGAATGGCACGCAAACCCTCTCTTACATTCTCGAAAAGATCCATACTGCTTAGCGATGATGAAGTATACGGGATACGTTAAAAAACAGCGGTAATTTATTACAGTTTGGCGCCATTTTTTTACAAATGATCCAAGAATAACCCTCCCCGTTCGCAAATGAACGCAGGGATGGGTAAATTTGAGGGCTGGACATTCTCGAATTCTATCACATGCGGGGGAAATTGATCTTGTGTTTGCTGCTTTTCGGCCACCTGGCTAGCGGAAATTCCATTCTCATTCCAATGGATGAAAAACAAGCTAATCATTTAAAGGCCTATGGTATAGCATACTGGATCCTGCGTACAGAGACGGAGGTCGACTGGCTCCTCAACTACCGCGGGGGGAGTTTTATGGTTCAGCAGCACCCCGCGATCCAGAACGAACTCGTCATCCGCGGGGTAAGCTTCGAAGTCATTTCCGACGCACAGGCGAATCAGATACTCAATGAAATCGCAAGTCCCGCCGTCAACTATGACGTTATGAAACTGGAAAAATACCCGCGTATCGCGGTGTATTCGCCAAAATCAAATCAACCCTGGGACGACGCGGTCACGCTGGTCCTGTCATATGCAGAGATCCCGTACGACGTGGTATTCGACGATGAGATCATGTCAGGCGCACTGCCGAAGTACGACTGGCTGCATCTGCACCACGAAGATTTCACGGGTCAATATGGCAAATTCTACAGCCAGTTCAGCAACATGCCATGGTATGTCGAGCAAGTGAAGGAAGCTGAAGACCTCGCGCGCAAACACGGCTTTCACAAAGTATCCCAGTTAAAACTCGCGGTTGCCAAGAGGATCAAGGAGTTTGTCACGGGAGGAGGCTTCCTTTTCGCGATGTGTTCAGCAACAGATACCTACGATATCGCGCTGGCGGCGGAGGGAGTCGATATCTGCGAGCGTATGTTCGACGGCGACCCGGCCGATCCACATGCACAGGAAAAACTGAATTACGAGAACACGCTTGCCTTTACCGACTTCCAGCTGAAACGTGATCCATACGAGTACGAATTCTCCAACATCGACAACCAGATGAGCGAGCGAGGGATCCGGCAGGACAACGATTATTTTACCATATTTGAGTTCTCGGCTAAGTGGGATCCTATCCCAACGATGCTGACGCAGAATCACCGGCGTGTCATTCCAGGATTCTACGGCCAGACTACGGGGTTCAAGAAACACCTTATCAAACCCGATGTAGTCATCATGGGAGAGAACAAGACCATCCGGGAAGCAAAGTATCTTCACGGTGTTTTTGGCAAGGGCTTCTGGACTTTCTATGGCGGCCACGATCCCGAAGACTATCAGCATCAGGTCAATGAAGAGCCGACGGACCTGCACCAGCACCCAAATTCGCCGGGTTACCGGCTAATTCTCAACAACGTACTCTTCCCTGCGGCAAAAAAGAAGAAACAAAAAACATAGGAGAGATCTGATGATCAATGTATGCGGTCAGCGCGTGTCTCCAGGCTTTTCATAATAGCAGCTTCGGCTTCAAGCCACTCGTTCCATCGTTCAATGACAATCTTTTCGGGTGAATAGATCTTCGCGAGCTGAAGGAAGTTCTTGTAATGCCCGGCCTCCGAAACCATTAGTTCGTAATAGAACTTCGAAAGCTCCGCATCCGGAATATACTTCCACAACAACCGGAACCGTTCGCAACTCCGCGCTTCGATGAGGGCGTTCATCAGAAGTCTCTCCATCAGGAATTGCTCGCGCGCCCCCCCCTTGCGAATGACTTTCTGAAGTTTCTCCACATACGCATCCTTGCGTTGACGACCAAGCGTGAACCCTCGTTTCCTGATCTCTTCGATCACGCGTTCGAAATGACCCCACTCTTCCGCTACTACCGGCGTAAGCATATCAACCAGTTCCTGGCGTTCGGGGAACTGCACAATCAGCGAAATACAAGACGACGCTGCCTTCTGTTCACAGTAAGCATGATCGGTAAGGATATCGGAAATGTTCTTACCCGCGATATCAACCCATCTCGGATCGGTCGGGAGTTCCAGGCCGAGCACAAACTTTTCACGCATTTCAAGCAAATTTAATCGTAGAAAGACCAGTCAAATCCGAAGTCAAAGATCGTCCGTTGCCCGGGATAATACGGCGTCGGCAGATAGCCGGTACCTTGTATCATTTGAATGATATTGTTGTATTTGAAATACACGCGGGCGCGTTTGATCTTCGCATTGAAGAAAATATCAACCAATGGAAACCCCGGAGACTCGAATTCATTTTGATTGTAGAACTGCTGCACACTGGGTGAATATCCCGGCGCATAGTAGGCCGATTTCCAATGAAGATCGATCCCTCCATGCATATCCAGGTTCCCGTTAAAAAATATGTTGGAATACGCCAGCTGCGCGTTGACGAACAAATCGGGAATTCGGATGGCGTCGTCGTTATTCTCAAGAAACAACGTGTAGATCGAGCGATTACTCAAGGTCAGGTGCCGGAAGAAGGTGAGCGACCAACGAACTTCCGGTGATGCCAGTACTTGATTACCTCCCGATTGCATAGGCACTACCTGCTGTGTACCTGGAACATCGCTGACTTTGTCAAAGAAGATGTAGTTGCGATGGCGTGTGAATGTCACCCCTGGTGATATTTTGAAAACGTTGTCGCGGTAATGAAGAAAGCCGGTGAGTTGCGAGGTTTCAATGTTCTTCAGGCCGTTCATCGGCGCCACCCAGTAATCCCAGTGATCATGCCGCCCTCTGTAACCCTGCGTTAGGTAAGACGGCTTGTACAGCAGTTGCTTAACAGACGCTGAAAACCATTTACTGCGGATAGTCCCTTCAATGCGATAGTTCCCATCGGGGATGATAATCTCCGCCCACCCGGTGAGTTCAACCAATGAATCAAGCGCCAGAGACATACGCCCCCCGAAATAATGCTCATCACCCTGCTCATCAGGATAGCGAGTGAGGTTCAGCGTATCCGTCGGCAAGTGATTGTAGTTCATGTGATAATGACGGATAGCGTAGTATCCATTGTAAAACAACTTGAGAAGATTACCCTTGAATCCAACTTCATTTCTGACGGCACGTATCGTAGCCGCATCCCGCACACTATCTGACAGTGCAGGAATCGTGCGCCCAAAGAACAACGTGTCGAGTTCCTGGTTGGAGATGTCCAGGAATTTGTTCTTCTGCTTGTAGCGATCTAGTGTGTGATAAAATTGCAGTCCGCTTCCGACGGTGTACTGGTGGAAGACATGAAAATTAGTCCGGAGATCTTCGGACGATGCCGTCGTCAGCCAGGGTCGCGCGTTCTCGTCAAAGTAATCGCCAAGGCCCTCAAAGATATCGGGATCAACGCGGACGCCTCCGAACTCATTCACGCGGTGTAACATCCGGCGAAAGTTGACAAAGAGATGATACGTGCTATCCTTATTTCGGTAGGAAGTATACGCGTCGTAATAGTTGCTCCTCGTGATCCGGTCGTTTTTTCCTCGTCTCTGTACCTGCTTATCGACAAAGATACCGCGAAAATTGAAGCCGAAATTCCAGCGGGAGTTGATGTTTCGGCTGAATCCTGCACGCGTGATCGACCGCCCTTGTCCTCCAAGGATAAGCTGCATATTCGTGTACGGCGACTTGGTATCGAAATATTTCACAGCTTCGGAGTCCCAATACAGATCGTACGCATGGTAACCCGTGTTCGCTCCTATCAACGCAGGTGGCTGCTCATAAATGGGACGTATCGCGGTACCGATGTTGCCGAGGTCCTGATATAGATTCTCGTTGCGCTGGACGTAGTTCGAATTCCGGTGATAGTTGTGGATAGCTGTATCGATGGCATGTAAGATGGGGCGGTTGAAAAAAAAGTCCCGCTCGTAGTAATACGACGACGTCTTCGGGCCATAGACTTGCCGCGTGGTGTCGTCGATCACACGGGAACCTGTACGACGCGGGGGCAACTCCTGCGCATCGGCAACGCCCGATGCCAGGAACACAAACCCCAGCGAAAGCAATATGGTCCGGAATCTCACGCGCAAAAATACACGACCTCCGGGATAGCGAAGGACGTTGCGTTGCATTTTTTTATCTTCCATGGGATCCGATGATGTCAAGTGCCATCTCATCAAATTCCTTTCCATTTTTGATAAATGAAATAGCAATAGGCAAATAATACAACCCGACTGATGCCTGGGCGAATAACTCCCCATCCATCTTGACGACATCCTTTTCTGTCGTTACAATAACAGCATTGTGTGCCGCCGCGAATTCACATGCTTCAGTCAGTTCGCGCGGGGTATAGATGTGGTGGTCGCGATACCGGAAGTGCTTCACAAGCCGATAGGTTCGGCCGACATATGTCTCCAGGGGCACTGCATTCGCGATGCCGGAGATCAATACTACGTTGTCAATGACATCCGGGGCAGCATGGTGACCCGCTGCTGCAACAAGATCACCATAACTGACAGTCGAAAAGAAAACCGGCCTGTCCGAATAACGTCGTATATGGCGCTCTAATCGCAACATCTGGTCATCGGATATCCCTTGGGGACATTTTGTAACGACCACCATATCCGCTCGCGCAGCTCCGTACTTCGACTCGCGAAGCCTTCCCGCCGGCAGCAGACAATCCTGGGTGAAGGGACTATTGTAGTCCGTCAGGAGGATCTGAAGTGAAGGGACGACACGCCGGTGCTGAAACGCATCGTCGAGCAAAACGACTCCTACTTCAGGATGTTCCTGCAGTATATAGGGTATCGCCATCGCCCGGTCTTCCCCGACTGCCACGATGGTCTTGTCGCCATATTTCCGGAAGAACTGGAACGGTTCGTCGCCTAATGTGTCCGCGGTATCCAGAGGACCGGCAATTCGGATCCCTTTGGTCCGACGTCCATACCCGCGGCTGAGCGTCGCTACGGGCGCTATTGGAGACAGGAGGCGGATGAGATATTCCACCATAGGCGTCTTTCCCGTACCACCTACACTGAGATTCCCGACTCCGATGACTGGCAGATCAAAGCGCGCTACCGGCTTTACACCCTTGTCGTACATTCGGTTTCTGATACGCGTGATAGCATCAAATAAGACCGCGAACGGATACAGCAGGAGTCCTGGCTTCATATCGGCAAGAAAGTCGAAATAGGCGACTTTCAGAAATCGGGTTGGCAGGTCTACAAAGGCAAATTTTCCGTATCATGCCGTCAAAACCACCGGGTGTTAGTACCTTCGCTCTAAATCCAATCTCATGGGGAGTTTGCGTATCCGAGACGTTGCTGATTTTCTCGAGTCTTTAGCTCCGCCAGCCTACCAGGAATCGTACGACAATTCAGGCTTGCTCACGGGCAGCCCCGAAACCGTGCTGACGGGTGTACTGGTATCACTTGATTGCACAGAAGACATTGTGGATGAAGCGATTGCGAATGGATGCAATATGATTGTTGCACACCACCCCATTATCTTCAAAGGGCTCCGCAGACTCACCGGCGCCACGTACGTCGAGCGGACGATCATCAAGGCTATCCGGAGTAACCTCGCCATTTACGCGATCCACACGAACCTCGACAATGTGCATACGGGTGTGAACAGAAAGATCTGCGAGAAGATCGGACTAGTCAACCCGCGGATATTGGCTCCAAAGACCGATTCGCTGGCAAAGCTGGTGGCATTTGTTCCGCGGGAACGCACGGGGGACGTACTCACGGCCCTGTATAGCGCAGGGGCAGGACAAATCGGAAACTATCAGAATTGCAGCTTCCAGGTCGATGGTAAAGGGACGTTCAAGCCTAATGAGGACGCCAATCCCACTATCGGACGGCGATCGGTGCAGGAGGAAGTCGACGAGACAAGGATCGAGGTGATCTTTGCCGCCTACCTTCAGACCAGGATCGTGGCAGCACTCAAGGCCTCACATCCCTATGAAGAGGTGGCCTACTACATCACTCAACTCACCAACTCGAACCAGGAAGTCGGTGCGGGTATGATAGGAGAACTGGAGGAGGCGCTGGAACCATCTGAGTTCCTCCGGCGTTTAAAAACCAGTATGGACTTAAAGGTACTCCGCCATACACGAATCCTTGATCAGCCGATCAAAAAAGTGGCAGTTTGCGGTGGAAGCGGCAGTTTCTTGTTACCGCAAGCCCGACGAGCCGGTGCACACGCCTACGTCTCTGCCGATTTCAAGTACCATGAATTCTTTGATGCTGAGGATCAGCTAGTAATCGCCGATATCGGGCATTATGAGAGCGAGGTCTTCACGAAGGAGTTATTAAGGGATGTTTTGACCAAAAAATTTCCTAATTTTGCGGTCTATTTTTCCCGGACGGTCACGAATCCAATAAGCTACCTGTAAATAGATGGAAAATCAAACAATTGCCCAGAAACTTGAAGCCCTGGTAAAACTCCAAGCAATAGACTCAAAAATTGACGAACTGAAGAAATTAAGAGGAGATCTTCCAGATGAAGTACAGGACCTGGAGGATGAGATCGAAGGGTACAAGACCCGACTTCAGCGTCACGAATCAGAACTGAAAGATCTTGAAGAAAGCATCAAGAAGAACAAAGAAGGCGGAAAGGAAGCTGAGAAGCTGATCAAGAAATACACAGAACAACAGAAGAACGTCCGAAACAACCGCGAATTCGACGCCATCACCAAAGAAATAGAACTCCAGGAACTCGAAATCCAGATCTGCGAAAAGCGCTCAAAAGAAGCCAAAGACCTGGTCCAATCCAAAAAAGACGACATCGAGAAGACGAGTACTCTGATCTCCGAGCGAAGCGAACACCTGGACAACAAGAAAAAAGAACTCGACGAGATACTGGCCGAAAGTCAGGAAGAGGAGAAGAAGCTACTCGGAGACCGCGAGAAAGCTACTAAGAAGATCGAAGACAAGCTGCTAAAATATTACGAACGCCTGCGGGGAAGTCTCTCCAACGGCCTTGCGGTAGTACGCGTTGTCAGAGGCGCTGCCGAAGGCTGTAACATCGTAATACCTGCCCAGAAGATCGCCGAAATAAGGGAAAAGAAAAAAATTGTGATCGATGAGCATTCCGGGCGTATTTTAGCGGATGTTGACATGGATTCCCTTGATGAAGCAGACAAACCGAAAAGCTCTAAGACCCCAGTCGCGCCTACCACTCGGAGACGGAAGGTCGAGTAATTCCTCAGTCAGAAAATGTTGTACAAAGAAGGCAACCTTTTGGGTCTGCCTCTTTTTGTTTCCCCTGTTCACGACGACAGCACAGGAGATGGTGTTCGACGCCAAGCTCCGCGATGCTCACCGATTCGCGCTCAACCTTCACCCCGCCGAAGCGCTGCAACTAATCCCGGAAGATGATCAAGTGGGTGCGACTTATGTCGCCTCACTTGCGGAGGCAATAGAGCTGCTCGTCACGGAAGATAATTCCCGTTTTACCGAGTACGAGGATCGATTCCTGCAGAGGCGCGACAAGAAAATCAAAGGCTCAACCCGCGATTATCAATTCCTGCAGGCTGAGATCCGCCTTCACTGGGCATTCGTATACCTCAAGTTCGGCCACGACTTCGACGCCGCGTTGCAACTGCGGCAGGCATATCAGATCGCTGAAAGCTGCCGCGAAAAATTCCCTGACTATCTTCCTATCCGAAAGACGTCCGGTCTTTTGCGCATTATTGTGGGGTCGGTACCGGAAAAATACAACTGGGTACTCAGCCTGCTGAATATGAGTGGTAGTGTGACAGGAGGACTGGATGACCTGCGCGTTCTGTCAACATCGTCCGCATCGCCATTCGCGGTGGAAAGCAAGATCCTCCATTCACTCGTCACGGGCTTTCTGCTCGCAGATAGCGGGAAGGCGTTGGAAGAGATGCAGCAGGTTCTTGCCACCGAGAAAGGTAACCGCCTCGCTATGTTCCTGGCAGGTTCCCTCGCGTTGAAGAGTTCCCACAACGAGGTTGCACTTGAAATGCTGGAGGGGCTTTCACAGGCGGGTACTGGCGTTCCTCTGTATTACGCAGATTACCTGCGAGGAGAAGCCTACCTTCACAAAGGAGATTATATCAATGCGATATCAGCGTACCGCTGGTTTATCGGACATCAGACGGGTCAGAATTACATCAAGGATGCGCACTATAAAATAGCGTTGTGCTACTGGCTCAACGGAAACGAGAGCGATGCTATCACTGCTTTTGCCGATGCCAGGACCAAAGGAAAGGAATCAACAGAAGCCGACAAATCGGCAGCACATGCACTTGCCGACAAGGACCTTCCGAACGCCAAGCTATCCAGAGTCCGTTTCCTCACAGACGGCGGGTACTACCAGGAGGCGGAGGGCATCCTTTCCAGGATCACAAGCATGGACTTGCTGATCAAACGAGACCAGGTGGAATACCTGTATCGCAAAGCCAGGCTCCTCCATAAGACGGAGAACACAGACGCTGAAAAGTACTACCGTGATGTGATAGACATGACGGGACTCGAACACTGGTATTTCGCACCTAATGCGTGCCTGCAACTCGGATACATATACCAATCGCAAAACAAGATAGAGGAAGCCGAGGAGTATTTTCAGCGAGCCCTCTCCTATCGAAGACATGAATACAAGAACAGCATAGACAGCAAGGCGCGGTCGGCGCTCGCTCAGCTGGCACGGAGATGAGTGTCGTCGTTGTATTTCTCAACCATGAACATCGAGCCTGAATAATTCAACACATACAAGCCGAGGTTCTGATGTTCGAACATATCCATTGAACTCAGTGGATAATGAAGAAGATAACACATCAGAATACGTATTGCACGACCGTGCATACAAATCAGTACCGTCTTCTCGTTTATTTTGGACATGATATAGTCCACCGCCGGCTTCATGCGCACAACCACATCGTCGGGGCTTTCTCCACCTTCAATCTTCAGATGCGTATTTCCGAGCCTCCACTGCTCAAGCATATAGTGATAGTATGCGTCTTCTTCCGGTGTCACACGGTGGCCCTCCTTTGTACCCCAGCTTATCTCGTTCAGTCCCACCAACGCGGCATGCGGAACTCCATTCGCGATGAACTGCTGAACAGACTGCTGTGCTCGTTTCAACGCTGATGTATATATTTTATCGAACGGAACGTGCTTGTATGCCTGGAAGAACAACGAAGCCTGGCTCCGGCCGAGGTCGTTAAGATCCGTGTCAACGCCACTCCCCTGTACAATATTTCTCAGGTTAAAATCGGTTTGACCGTGCCGTACGAGGTAGACTTTTTTACTGACCAATTTTTACATTATTTTGTCGCTGAACATAGCAGCCGGCAAAAATAGACAAATTGTTCAAACATGAGCCACTGCACACCCAATTACTGAACCGATGGGGATTTTCGCTGAAAATATCACTGTAGAACACCTGAATAACCTTTCTCGAAACACGATGTCAGAACGCATCGGCATCGAGTTCACCCAGATCGGTCAGGACTTCATCGAGGCCACAATGCCAGTCGATGCCCGGACGCATCAACCCCTCGGGCTGCTGCATGGAGGGGCCTCAGTTGCACTAGCCGAAACACTCGGCAGCGTGGCCGCTACCTGTTGTGTTGACTCGTCCCGTCAATTCTGTGTCGGACTCGAGATCAATGCCAATCACATACGCGGGGTTCGTGCGGGCTATGTCAAAGGAACTACCCGGCCGGTTCACATCGGAAAAAAAACACAGGTTTGGGAGATCCGCATCGTCAATGAAAAGGAAGAACTTGTTTGTGTAAGCCGCATTACACTGGCCGTGCTCGACAAGATCAATCCGTAAGGTCCGCGGCATGAACATCGCTCCCATAACCACTTCTCCCAGACACTCCGAAAGGGATCTGATCTCCTTCATCCTCTCGCGCTCGGTTGCCCGCCAACAAGCGGTGGCAGTATGGAGACTTCCTGGCTCAAACCTTACGCAAGTACTCATCAGCAATAAACAAACAGAGCTCGATCCTGAAGATTTTCTGGAAGGACTGGATCCCGGATTCCTGTTCGCTCCTTTTGATCGATCGAGGAAAAGAATTTATCTCAAGGCAGATAGGCTACTGACATTTGAGGATGGTGCGATCAAACAGGCTTCGGCATCGGACGGGGAAGTGGAAACGTTTTCGCAGTGGCTATCGGAGGAACTGAAATCCTACAGAACCGGGAAATTCATCCCCGCAGAACCGGCAACACATTCCGATGCGGACGGAGATATCCGGTCGTTCTCTGAAATTGTCGACCTGGCCCTGAAAGAAATCTCCGTCGGTTCATTCGAGAAGATCGTTCCGTCGCGGACCAGAACTATTGAGTTTCCGCAGGGATTCGACTTGACCGACGCATTTCAGAAGCTTGCCCGCGCATATCCGGACGCTCTCATTTCTTTCGTGACCATTCCCGGTGTCGGAAGCTGGCTTGGCGCAACGCCGGAACTACTTGTGTCTGTACAGGAAAAGAGTACGTTCCGAACAGTCGCCCTCGCCGGCACACAGCCGTATCAACCCGGAACCGACTTGCGGTCTGTAGCCTGGACGCAGAAAGAGATCGAAGAGCAAGCATTGGTTGAGCGATACGTCATCAGTTGCTTCAAGAAGATACGCCTTCGGGAATACGATGAGCAGGGGCCGCGCACCATAGTCGCAGGCAACTTGATGCACCTGAGATCCGAATTCACAGTTGACATCCGTGCAACTAACTTTCCCCAGATAGGTAGCGTGATGCTTGACTTGTTACATCCGACCTCTGCGGTCTGCGGGATGCCGCTCGACGCCGCCCTCGCCTTTCTCGCCAGGTACGAATCGCATGATCGCGAATTCTACGCCGGCTACCTCGGCCCGGTCAACATCCAAAATAACATAGACCTGTTTGTCAACATTCGCTGCATGAAAATAACAGCTACCCACGGCGTGCTTTATGCCGGAGCGGGCATTACCGTTGACTCGATTGCAGAGAAAGAATGGTCGGAAACTGAAATGAAGTTTCAAACATTACTGAACGTGATCTTCTGATGCGATACCAGCCCATATACGACATTGCGGAGATTTGCGCCCGGAAGAACATTAACGAAGTCGTGTTGTGCCCCGGTTCGCGATGTGCGCCGCTGACATTGGCCTTCACCAGGCATCCTCGAATAACGACACGTACGGTCAGTGATGAACGCAGTGCCGGCTTCATCGCACTCGGCATCGCACAGTCGACGGGCAACCCCGCGGCGATTGTCTGTACATCCGGAACAGCCGCGCTTAACCTGGCACCAGCCATCGCCGAGGCGTGGTTTAGCAACACTTCGCTACTGGTTTTTACCGCTGACCGTCCTGCTGAGTGGATCGCACAACACGATGGCCAAACTATCATGCAACGCGAGCTGTATGGCTCCCACGTCAAGAAGTACTTTGAGCTACCGCAAGAGTACGATCATCCGGATAGTCTATGGGCCATAAATCGCATAATGAACGACGCAATCAATTTGAGTCGCGAATGGCCTTGCGGACCGGTGCATGTCAACGCGCCGTTTCGCGAACCTCTATATCCCGAGAAAGACGAGCAGGTCATCGAATACGGAGACGTCCGCACGATTGACGTTCACACAGGTCACCACGCCCTTTCTGATGAAGCAAAACAGTATCTGCGGGCTGAGTGGCCTCAGTATCACAACACGCTAATTGTATCGGGTCAAATGAGACCTGACGATAGCGTTGCAAGGGCCGTGTCACATCTCCGCGATAAACACCCTGTTCCGGTCGTCCACGACATCATCTCGAACCTGCACGGAAGCGGCAATACCATACTGCATAGCGACCTTTTTCTCGGACAGGCATCCGAGACGCTGAAGGGAATGCTCCGACCTGATCTTCTTATCACCTTCGGCGACTCACTGGTCTCGAAGAACCTCAAGCTCTTTCTGCGGAAATACCAGCCAAGGCGCCATTGGCATGTCCAGCCGGCAGGACCGATCGCCGATACGTTCAAACACCTGACGGACGTTTTCCAAACTACTCCAACGGAATTTCTCGAATACCTGCTGACACTTGATATTGCGGAGAACTTCGAAGGTCAGAAGCAAAAGAACTATCTCAATCTCTGGGACGCGGAAGAAAGAAGGGTCCTTCGCACAATCGAGGAATTCTATTCAGAACCGCGACTGTCGGAAGCAGGCATCGTCAAAGCCGTGCTTGAAAGTTTGCCCGAACGCTGCAATCTGCATCTGGCAAACAGCATGAGTGTCCGGTATGCAAACTTCATCGGACTGAAACCTTCAGACAGGGACATCAAGGTATTCTCGAACCGAGGCACCAGTGGTATCGATGGCTCGACGAGCACCGCCGTAGGTCATGCCCTCGCGTCAGACATACCTAACTTTCTGATTACGGGCGATCTTGCTTTCTTTTACGACCGCAACGCGTTCTGGCATAATTATCCGCTGGACAACCTCAGGATTCTACTGTTGAACAATCATGGAGGACTTATCTTCGACATTCTTGAGGGTCCTTCAGCTACCCTGGAAGCGGATGAGTACTTCATCACGCGTCAGAGGCTTCATGCGAAGAAGCTCTGTGAAGAATTCGGCTATGATCACTTAAAGCTCGATAACACAAAGAAGATCCGCAACCTCCTGCGAGACTTCCTTACCTTTGACGGGAGCACCAAGATCCTGGAGCTGGAAACTGATACAAAACAAAGTCGAAACGAGTTGGAGAGTCTAAAACTTAAAATCAAACAAAGTTATGAATCATAAGCATCCGTGGTCACCGATAAAGGAATACGAGGAGATCCTCTTTCAAAAGTATGAAGGTATCGCGCGTATCAGTATCAATCGTCCAGAAGTACACAATGCATTTACGCCATTAACGGTTTCCGAAATGATCGATGCTATGAACATCTGCCGGGAGGACGCATCCATACGGGTAGTGGTACTGACAGGTGAAGGTGGTCAAGCATTTTGCAGCGGCGGAGATCAGCGCGTGCGAGGTCACGGCGGATACGTCGGACAAGACGCTGTGCCGAGGTTGAACGTCCTTGACCTTCAGAAAATGATTCGCTCGATACCAAAGCCGGTGATCGCCGCGGTTGCAGGATGGGCTATCGGCGGCGGCCATGTACTGCATGTGGTGTGCGACTTGACTATTGCTGCGGAGAACGCCCGCTTCGGCCAAACCGGTCCCAAGGTCGGGAGCTTCGATGGCGGCTTTGGTGCATCCTATCTCGCCCGGGTTGTAGGACAGAAGAAAGCACGCGAGATCTGGTATCTCTGCGATCAATATGACGCGCAGGAAGCGCTCGATATGGGACTCGTTAACAAGGTCGTTCCACTGGACAAACTGGAAGAAACGTACGTAACGTGGGCCCGCAAGATTATCGCGAAAAGTCCGCTTGCGATCCGCATGCTGAAAGCATCATTCAACGCCGAACTCGACGGCCAGGCAGGCATTCAGGAACTGGCTGGAAACGCAACCTTGCTATACTACCTAAGTGAAGAAGCAAAGGAGGGCAAAAACGCATTCATCGAAAAACGGGATCCCGACTGGACAAAGTACCCGCAGTTCCCGTAAGAATAGTCGCTGCACTTCGCAGTTGTTGATCACCTTAGAACCTATGCTGGATTCGCTCGCCCCGACCCATTCCATCGGACCCGCCCCTCAAGTTCCGGAAACATATCCCCATGCACATATGTGGATCAACGGCCGGTATCTGACCACGGAAAAGATCGTCGCAGGCACAGCGTCACCGGAATCCCCATTTGAGGAAACAACCTTTGACTTCATCCGATCGTGGATTTCCGGCGAAGAGAGCTTCGATATGACAACGAGTGGATCGACGGGGTCACCAAAATCCTTTAGCCTGCGCCGGACACAAATGATCAAGAGCACGCAACTGACCGCTCGACAAGTCAACCTGACGAACAGCATGACCGCGCTGCTATGTATAGATCCGCGCTACATCGGGGGAAAGATGATGCTGGTACGAACCCTCGTCCTCGGGTTGCGCTTAGTCGCCGTAGAGCCTTCATCAAATCCACTGGTCGGAGTACCGGTCGACAAGCGGGTGCACTTCACAGCACTCGTGCCGTATCAGGTTCAGTCTATCCTTGAGTCAAAACATCCACATTTACTTAACAACCTGGATACGATACTGATCGGCGGCGCGCCCCTTCACGCCACTGTGCGCGAGACGCTACAGCGCTTCCAGTGCAAGTGCTATGAAACATATGGGATGACCGAGACCATATCACACATAGCGCTAAGGTTGGCGAATACGAAAGACAAGCAGCCATACTTCCAAGTCTTACCGGGCATCGATATCTCCCGCGATAAGCGGCAATGCCTGGTAATCAATGCACCGTATTTACCCGAACCTGTAGTCACAAATGATCTGATCGAAATAGTCGCTCCCGGCAGGTTCGAATGGCTCGGTCGTTGGGATAATGTCATCAACTCAGGCGGTGTGAAAATATCGCCGGAAAAAGTCGAGCGACAATTAGATTCGATCTTTCTTCAGACTCAGTTTCCTCATAGATTTTTCGTTGCTGCATTACCGGATCAAAAACTGGGAAACAAATTAATACTCATCTTAGAAGGTGTACATTTCTCCTCAGAAACTCTGCAACAGTCGCTTGAACAATTGAAAAACGTGCTGTCGCCGTACGAAGTACCGCGTGAAGTTTACTTCGCAGAACATTTCTCAAGTACAGAGAGTCAAAAGATTGATCGCAAGCAAACGATGACGAACATCCTCCCCGTTTCACGGCACCAGTCGTAGCAGTCTCGAATCCATCTACTCCCTGCTTCTTCACGGCAGGTTGGTATCAAAATTTATAGTAGTCGATGTAGTTGAAATAAACTACATCGAAATGAAAAAGGTCTTGATCATTGAAGACGACGAACCTTTGTGCTGGCTCCTGGGAAAAATTCTAAGAGGCAAGTATGAAGTTGTCGTAATGAACGACGGCATGGAGGCTTGGTCGTGGCTCACTGACGGAAACACGTGCAATCTCATCATCTCCGATCTCAAGATGCCTTCCATCGACGGGCTGGAACTGCTCGACAACCTGGGTAACAGTGGGTTGTTCAGGAACATCCCTGTCATTATTGTATCCGGATGCGATCATATGCGCAACCGTTGTCTTGATCTTGGCGCGTTCGCATACCTGGAAAAGCCCTTTGAACCAAGACAACTGCTCGACGAGCTTGATCGTGCGTTGGCCCACGAAACACAAACCGCCGTCGCGCAATAAACCTCAAGATAGAGCCTATGGAATTCGCACTACATGCGCCGCCTGTTGCTTTCAATTCAACGCAAGCAGCTACCAACTCCGAAAGATATATTCTCTGTATTGGCAATGGTCCGATGCAAAACTTCAACTCCCGATCGACTTATCAGGACGTTGCACCGGTTTTGCTGTCACTCAATGATGCTATTGCGCGGTTAGAGTCTGATCCCCGTCTCCCTGATGCCGTTCTTATCGATCCAGAATGCGTCGCCGGAAATGTCGGTCGTCTTGCGGAACTCAACCGCCGAAAAGGTATACCGCTGATCCTGTATACGCGTGATTTTGATGAATCGGTAAAACCACTCGCCATGAGCATCTCCGCTGACGACTATTACTACGGTCCCGTATCGGAAGCGTTCAGCAAACGACTGGAATTCATAAAACGAGTCAAAGCCTATAAGGCCAATGGCAAGCGACAAACGGCACGACATATCGCTCGTGACAACCAGGTACGTCTCTGGTCAATGAAGCGAATGTTCGACATCGTGCTGTCATTCACGATCCTCGTACTGCTGGCACCACTCTGCCTGATAATTGCACTTATCATCAAACTCGAATCGAGAGGCCCCGTCCTCTATATCTCCAAGCGAGCCGGCGCCGGTTACAAGATCTTCGATTTCTACAAGTTCCGGACCATGCGGGTGGGCGCAGACGCCGAGTTGTCACAGCTGGCTCACCTGAACCAATACAGTCAGAACGCCGCTCAAGGTATATTCTATAAAATTAAGAACGACCCGCGAATAACACCGTTCGGACAATTCCTGAGGAACACCAGCCTCGATGAAATCCCCCAACTGGTCAACGTGTTGGTCGGTGACATGTCGCTTGTGGGCAATCGCCCGCTTCCATTGTACGAAGCGGAAAAGCTCACAAAAGATCAAATCGCTTGGAGATTCCTTGCCCCGGCCGGCATTACTGGCTTGTGGCAGATATCAAAACGAGGGAAAGAGAATATGTCGCCGGAAGAACGCATCACCATGGACATCGAATATGCCATGAAGAATTCGCTATGGCTTGATATGAAGATCCTGTTCGCCACCTTCCCGGCATTGCTCCAGAAGGAAAAAGTCTGACGGTGTGAACACTCGACTAAAAAAAACAGAATAGATGTACATTCTTGAGATCGTTGTGTTGCTGTACTTTGGATATGTGTCGCTGTATTCTTTTATACTGAGTACAGCCGCTCTGTTCTATCGCCCCTCACGCGTACCAAGAGCTGGACATCAAAGTCGCATTGCTGTACTCATCCCTGCATACAAGGAAGATCAGGTAATCGTCGGCGTCGCGCAGCAGGCACTTCATGCTAACTATCCCAAGCACTTGTTCAATGTCGTGGTCATTGCAGACTCACTGATGCCATCCACGCTACACGAACTGCAAAAATTACCTGTAACGGTCATCGAGGTGGCGTTCGAAAAAAGCACCAAGGTTCGTGCGCTGAACCAGGCGATGCGCGTTCTCGGAGACGGCTATGATTGCGCGTTGGTTCTGGATGCCGACAATGTAATGGAGCAGGACTTTCTGATGAAAATGAACGACAGGTTCGAAGCAGGACAGCGGGCGGTACAGGCAAGTCGCAACCCTAAGAACGCCGACACGCCACTCGCGCTCCTCGACGGATTGAGCGAGACAGTTAACAACTTCATATACCGGCAGGGAAACGCAGTATTAGGCCTTTCATGTCCACTTACAGGATCCGGAATGATGTTCGACTACCAGTTACTCAAAACGACCTTACGCCAGATGGACTCCGTCGGAGGATTTGACAGAGAGCTTGAACTCAGACTCGTAGGACAAAACATACACGTTTACTATGCAAAAAGTATAGTCGTATACGACGAAAAGGTTGCGAACCAGGAAGTGTTCGAACGCCAGCGGAAACGCTGGATGTCCAGCCATTTCACGTATCTGCGCGCGTACTTCGCGGAGGGATGGCGACAACTCTTCCGGGGCAATGTGGCATACTTCAACAGTGCGATACTTAGGAACATCCAGCTCCCACGCCTTCTCAACCTCGGACTACTAACCGGCACGCTGCTAGTGTCATTGATCTTCGCAGACTACCTGCTAATACAACCGTGGGTATGGGGGGGTCTGCTGCTCCTGAATATTGTGGCGATAGCAATTGCTATCCCGCGGCCGCTGTATGGCATAACGCTGGTTAGATCGGTCTTGATCCTTCCGCGACTTTTCGCACGGATGTTTCTGTTGCTCTTCAAACTACGTGGTGCCAATCAGACATTCCTGCACACACCGCACACCAGCCTGGAAATGGATGTCAAAAACAAAGAATGATGATTGTTGGAACTAACGACTTGTGTGATGAAGATAGGGATAGAAGTTCAACGTCTGTTCAGGAAAAAGAAATTTGGGATCGAAACCTCCTCTCTTGAATTAATCAAGACGCTGCGAGAACTCGAACCCTCATATAAGTTTGTGCTCTTCGCAAAAGACGGTGCAGACCATCGATGTATCGCACCGTCTGAAAATTTGACCATCAAGATCGTCGACGGAAAGTTGTTCGCCGACTTTGAGCAAATATTCCTTCCGGTCGCTGCGGGACGCGAGCACGTGGACATCCTCCATTGCACCGGGAATACCACTCCCTACTTTTCACCCGTCCCGGTGATCCAGACCTTGCACGACGTTATTTTCATGGATCCGATCTCCTCGGAAGATTCCCTCTATCAACGCGTGGGAAATCACTATCGACGGAGGGTCGTTCCCCTGGTAACTCCGCGCAGCAAAGCAATAATTACGGTATCACAGTACGAAAAGGAACGAATCGCGTCGCGACTGGGAATTGACCGAAAAAAAATACACGTGGTTTACAACGGCATTAATGAAAAACATTTTCACAATCGGATCAGTGGTGAACAACGCCTAACAGTGCGAATAAAATACAATCTACCGGAGCGGTTCATCTTCTTCCTGGGGAACGAGGCCACGCGAAAGAATCCGGGACGGGCAATTGAGTCGTATATCATATACTCATCGAAAACGACTGATCCGATGCCGCTTGTCGCCCCCGGATTGTCAGAACAATTCATAGAAGATAAATTGCGGAACCTCGATGCACTCGACAAAAGGCATCTCATCATAACAACGGGCTACATTCACAATGACGACCTGCCGGTGCTCTATACGATGTGCACGATCTTTCTCTTTCCTTCTATCTCCGAAGGATTTGGAATGCCCCTGGTAGAAGCAATGGCTTGCGGCGCACCCGCCATTACATCGTCCGTTTCATGCCTTCCGGAAATAGCCGGGAATGCCGCAATTCTGGTCGACCCGAGAAATGTTCACGATATGGCCGCCGGTATCCTCGCACTCGCTACCAATGCAGGACTCCGACAGAAATGTATTGTCGCGGGCCTGATGAACGCCAGAAGATTCAATTGGAAACATGCCGCTGAACGCGTCCTAACCCTTTATGAGGCCGTGGCGGCCGAGGAACAGACCACTCCGAGGTCAGCCGGATTTCTAGGAAAATATGTCTTCGCTACCCGGCCCTGATTCATATTTTCTATAGAATGACTGCAATGGTGACGGTATCGAGATCGGCCGCTTCCCGGCACGGGATTTTACTGCTGTATCAAAGTTCTGCCTAATACAATCCGTGAAAGCGCTTCGCATCATCAAAATCGTTGCCGTAAATCTTGCCGTATTCACCGTATTACTAATCGTCGTGAATTGGGCCTGTGGGATCTATCTGGAACGCGCTTCCCGGTCAAATCGCTCAGAGCTTCCCAATTACAACAATGACCCGGAATACGCACGGGCTGTATTTGCAGACTATCACCGGATCAAGCACCGGTACGAACCGTTTGTTGGATGGCGTGCTCTGCCATATGCAGGTAAGACAACCCATATCTCCGATCACGGCCTGAGAACACATAACATCTCTCCATCAAGGGACTCATCGAGACAGGTTGTCCGCTTCTTCGGAGGATCAACAATGTGGGGAGAGGGTTCAGACGACGAACATACTATCCCGGCGATCTTCAACAGCCTCAATCCGCAATACCAAGTCTTCAATCATGGCCAGCTGGCCTACAACACACGCCAGGAATTAGATGAATTGATCTCTGTCTACGCTAGGGACGAACGAGTGGATATTACAATCTTCTACGATGGCGTGAATGATGCAGCATTTCTGTGTCCACGCGAGATCGATGAACTTCCCGCCCACCGACTCGTTCCCATGTATCGGCAACAACTGTACAGGGGCCGGAAGGCTATCGTCCGGGAGTTCCTATCGAAACTGTTTGTGGAGGATATCGTCGCCGCCGCACAGCACCTCTCTCAGGATAAGAATCCGCCACCGGAAGACTCCCCGTACGACTGCGTGCTCAATCCCGAAAAAGCAGAGGCTATTGCTGAGATGATGATCAAAAACTGGGAACTGGCGCATGAGATCGTAACACGACGAGGTGGTGTATTCTATGCATTTCTGCAACCCGCGGCGTATGTCAGCCGGCCGCGCGTAGAGCATCTCGACCTGGATAACGAACTGGGAAACAACTTCCGGAAAGTCTACTGGCTGCTGCAGGAAAAGATCAAGCTTCGGGCGCACCCGTGGATCATCGATCTCAGCCAGGCTTTTGACAACAGTGAGTACATCTTTATAGACTTCTGCCATGTCTCACCGAACGGGAACGAGATCATCGCACGCAAAGTATCGGAAACCGTCCATAAATAGTAAAACGATGCGACAGTTCCTTCCGTATATACATTTCCTCAGAGGCATTGCAATATTGTATGTCATTGCCGTTCATGCACGTGGATTTTCTTCCTATTGGCACTCGTCCCCCGATGTCTACAAAGTACTTGATTCCATCTCCGATCCTTCAGAAGGCAATGGAACAACGTTGTTTCTTTTCATTGGAGGCTTCCTATTTCACCACCTGACAGCAAGAGACTTCCACTATGGAAAATACATGACTCAAAAATTTCGGAATCTGATTCTGCCGTATCTGGTCATCTCCATTCCCCTGATCTGGATCCGGTTGCACACCGACTTCCGAACCCCTGCCCTACCCGACGACTTTCATCAGTGGACAGCGATCCATCAGGCGGGACACTTCCTGCTGACGGGCGCGCACCTCCCTCCGTTCTGGTTCATCTCGACCATTATCCTTTTCTACTTTTCCTCTCCCCTGCTACACACAATAGACCATCCGGTATTCTATAAATATGTTTTCCCGGCTATTGCACTCGCGTGCCTCTTTACATATCGCCCCATACACAACGCCAATCCGTTTCTGGCCTATCTCCATTTCATCCCCGTCTATATCACAGGCATGTGGGCAAGTCGTTACAAAGAACAGATCCTGTCTGACCGGGGCCCGGTCATATACATTTTGCTGGCGATCTATCTCGGGTTGTGTGCAGCAGAACTGGCAGGGTGGATCACAACGCCCCGTAACACGAGCTTTGAAGACGTTCTCTCGGGAACATTGATCTTCAACGTCTATCTTTTCAAGGTAATGATTCTCTGCTTCTTCTGGCTGATGTTGTTCTATCGGCTTCGGGAGAAACACCTCCCCATGCTCGAACTTCTTGGAAGCTACAGCTTCGGACTATTCTTCGTACACTACTTCTTCATTAGTATTTCGCGCGGGTTCTTTGAGGAAGGAGGAATTCCGTTCGATTTTTCGCTGCTCAGCTACCTGGTATACTTTGGTTTGGTTGTAGTCGCTGCGATCTGCACCGTCTATGCGGTAAAACGGCTCACCGGTCGCTATAGCAGATTTCTGATTGGAAGCTGATCATTGATCCAACGCCATCAGGAGATGCTCCTGGAATCCGAGACCAAGCGTCTTCCAGTAATTGCCTTCTATCAGACGCAGGTCGTCGGGAGGAAACGCCGATTGCGGCAAGGTGCCACTCCATTTACTCTGATCGCTTCGTACTCCGTTCGCATCCCATGAGAGTCGCTTAAAGAAGGGGTTGGCCGACGGGCGTCTGCCGTCAGCGAGATGTGACTGCACGCATTTGTAGAAAGCGTACTCGCCAAGTGTCTCAATGGCGATATCACCAACGTGCCATCGCGTAGCTACTTGTATCTTTTCGTTACCCCGCTTCGATACGGGAAAGTAGGTTGCATACGTCGGGTGCCATTGTTTGATATGATGAGCCGGCTCGTGGAACCCGCTGTTGACGTAGTCCGGAGCAGGCAAGGGTCTCTGCACACTGCGTCCGGTTCCAATACCGCTCGCATCTTCGAACACTTTCCGCTTACTTCCGTCGTGTGTGATGTTGTCGAAGTTGAATGGATCGGTGCCGTACCGCCGGGAGATATAAAAGTCGCGCTCGTTCCTTCCCGTCTCCTCGTAATAGGTTTCGTCGATCCCACGAAAATAAAGACTGTCGAAAAACCACTTGATGCCAGAACTCGTTGACTTGTGAAGATACATTCCGGTATCTCTTCCATCATTGAACAAGATGTTGGACACCCTGCTCATCCCTCCTGGCCCCCGCGTCCCCGAACCAAACGGCATCAGGCCGATACTTCCGTACCCGTCGAGAATAACATTTCGAATTCTGTTATCACCAGAGTGGACTACCCATTGTATCCCGGTGTCCTGACCCGGCATGAACTCATTCATCCATCGAACATCAGCAGCGTAAAGGGTCAGGTGATGGATATCCGCTCCTCCCGCAACGTGTTGGATCTGCAGAGCCTCGGCAGCGGTCCGGGCGATGATCCCGTGATGAACTTTCAAATTCTTCAGTTTTGCAACCGGCCCTCGATGGGTAGCACCAAGATATTGTCCCTCGCCATTCCCTGTGTCGTGAATGTAGAAGTTGCTGATCTCGACCGACTCCAGAGTGATATCCTCCTTCCCTCCGTTGATACGAACACCGGAGAATCCGTGTTGGGCTTCAAAGCCATTCAACCGGATCGTCCCACCATCCCTCACGTTGATCGTATACGCATGACCACCCTCTAAATTTCCCACAACGTGAAAACCAAAACTTCCCGTAACGAACCGGCGGGACGACGGCCATGCAGCAAGACCAGGGAACGATGCACTCTCGCCATCGAGTTCAAAGTTACGGATACCCTGACAGACGAACCCTCCGGCCACCACGCGGGTGTGCGGGATGTTCCTTACGCGCACTGATTCGATATGCCAGGGAGTCAACGACTTTGCTGTATTGCAAAACTTGATCTCGTCTACCGGACCAAGTTTATCGCCGTCGATCCAAATCGTCGCCCCTTCCCGCAATCCGGGCCATTGCTTTGGCATGAAATAGTAGATCACCACCCGCTTTCCCTTCTCCTCCCGGGTTGGCGTGTCGATGATCAGGTCCCCCGGATGAATGTAGGAGCCATAAACACGCTGTTCCTCCGTTGTTGCTAGACGATTTTGTGCCTCAGCGTGACTCGTCAGAAGGATCGCGAGCAAACAGCAACCGAAATATATGTCCCATCCCTTTGCCATCACGCGACCCCGAGCTCGGCGGTAGACACCTGACCAACTTGCTGGCAACAATCGTCCTTGAGCTTTACCACGACCCGTCCCCTTGTACGACCAGACAGTATCGCATCGATGTAGGTATCCTTCAATTCGTCTAAACCGATCTCGTTGGCAATAGCAGGAAGCTTGTCGCTTACATTCCATTCATTGACCAACCTGTTCCAGAGACTTAGCCGCAAGGCCATCGGTGTCTGACCTGCCCCGATGCCCAATAAGTTGACACCGTTGAGAATGAACGGATAAATGGTTGTCGAGAAATGAATCGATGAAAGCAACCCGGTGGCTACTACATTCCCATCTCTGCGACAGCGCTTCAGCAATGTTGTGAGCATTGTTCCGCTTACAGTATCGATCGCGCCCGCCCACATCGCCCGCGACAAGGGCTTCCCGATCGAGTCATTGAGAAATTCACGCGGTTCAATGCGCGAGGCTCCCAGAAATCTCAGATAATCATATGCCTCCGGCTTGCCTGTTACTGCGATGACTTCGTACCCGGCCCGCGCGAGAATTGCTACAGCAAGGCTGCCCACGCCACCCGTAGACCCCGTTACCACGATCGGTCCATCGCCGGGCGCTTGACCCATGGACTCCATCTTGTGGAGAGCATATGCAGCTGTAAACCCGGCCGTTCCGATGGTCATACAATCTTTGCAAGACAGAATGGACGGTTTGACGATCAGCCAATCAGCCGGAACGCGTATATACTCCGCAAATGCCCCCGACGTGTTCATACCCAGATCATACCCTGTCACAAATACCTCCGATCCTTCCGGGAATTTTTCCGAAGTACTGGAAACCACCTCGCCGGCCGCTTCAATTCCGGGCGTGTGTGGAAAATACCGGGTGATGCCTTTGTGACCTGTTGCTGAAAGCCCGTCTTTGTAATTCAGGGCGGAGTAATGTACGCGAACAAGGACATCGCCGGGAGGTAATTCGTCTGTTTCCCGCTGAACAATCTCTCTCTCGAACTTGCCTTCAGGAGTTTCCGTAATCAGTAGCGCTTTGTATTGCATGAGGTTTCTGGTTGAACCCTCATCGGTTAAAAAACTATACCTGTCGCAAGCGCGTAACCGTTGGGCCTGTGGATTTGTCAGTTGATCGTCGCAGACACAAGTTGGGCGGGCTAGAGCTTCAGCCTCTTGAATATTCCCTCCGGAATAGATCGGATCACTCGCATCACCAGGCTCCAGACCGGCAGCACATACAAGACATCCGGTTTGCGCCGGATAGCTTTCGAGATCTTTTGAGCCACCTTCATGGGAGATGCTGTCAGCGGGCCGGGAGTGGTCATTCCATCAAGCATCTTCGTCTTGACAAAACCTGGTTTAACTGTCATGACATGAACGCCGTGCCGGAACATACGATTGCGCAACCCCGACAGATAGGCAGTAAATCCCGCCTTGGCGCTGCCGTAGATATAGTTGCTTTGCCGGCCACGTTCACCCGCGACGGAACTGATGCCGATGATCGTGCCTTTCTTACGCCGCTCAAAATCGTTGGCAACAACGTTGAGAACGGATACGGCACCCGTGAAGTTCGAATCGATTATGGTATGGCAGTGCGTCCATTCGTGCTCGGCTACCGGTTGATCGCCCAACAGTCCAAAGACACAGATCACGATATCGGGCTTGTCCGTAAGCGAATTATAGAATTCCCCATGACTGCTGAAATCAAGTGCATCGAACTGAGCCGTGGTCACGGTGGCTTTGAAGCGGACACGCAAGTCGCTCTCCAGCGCGAATAGCCTCTCCGTGTTTCGGGCCGCCAACGTGATAGAAAATCCTTCCATGGCTAGTTGTCGGGCAATCGCTACTGCCATGTCCGAAGTAGCGCCGAGGATCAGTACATTTTCCTCCATTAAGGTTTTAACGTTAGTCTTTCTGATAAGCCGGAGACGAACCTGCACTCAGGATCGTACTTCATCAAAATTTTCCGGAACGTATCAGCATTAGCATATGTCCGCCAGAATATCTCCTTCTTCATCCGCGCGTCCTTTGACAAATAGATCCGCCCGCCATAGTCGGCGACGATAATATCCAACTCATCGAGAAATCCGAACAACCCATCCTGAATCGGGAAGTCCAGTGCCAGCGTATATCCTTTCATAGGAAAGGATATCAAATCATTCTGTTCGCCAAACAACTTCAACACCGCCAGGAATGATCCTGTGCCGTGTTTGTTGATGCGCGTCAGTATATCCACGAGTCCTTGCCTGCTGGAAGAGAGTGGCAGCACAAACTGATACTGAACAAAGCCTCTCTTGCCGTAGATCTTGTTCCACTGGAGAACTGAGTCAAGGGGATAATAGAAGCTATCGTAGTGGACGACACTGTCCATTACCCTGCGGTAATTCTTGGCATAGTAAAGTGCATTGAAGGCTTTGACGGTAACTCCGTTCAATGCGAAAGACGGAAAATAAAATGGAACGGTAACGAGGGCTTTTTCCCGTGCCACAAGTACACGATCATGACGCACCTCGTCTGTGTTGGCATGTTCGCCGGTTATAAGTATGCTCCGGCCGAAATTCCGGCCTTGCTTCAGACAGTCGATCCACGCTACCGAATAGGTCTGATCACTATTTTCCTCAAACAGCCCCATCACCTCATCGAGATTGCGAGCCTTTATCTGACGTTGACGGATGAAGGCAGTACTGATGCGCTTCAGACTGAACTTCACATCCAGGATGATCCCTGTAAGCCCCATTCCGCCACAAGTAGCCCAGAAAAGGTCTTCATGCTGCTGAGGGCCGCAGACAAACGTTTCTCCTGTACCCGCGAGTACAGACATGGAAATGACATGTCGTGAAAATGACCCATCCACATGATGGTTCTTGCCATGCACATCGGAGGCGATCGCCCCTCCCACTGTAATGAATTTGGTCCCCGGTGTTACAGGTAGGAACCAACCCCGGGGCACAATAATCTTCAGGAGGTCGGATAGCAACAAGCCGCTTTGGCACGTAATTATACCATTCAGTTCGTCAAAGGCGAGGACTTTGTCATACCGGAGGGTATTGACCACTTCCGTCGACAGGGATGCATCCCCATAGCACCGCCCATTGCCATGTGCAATCGATGACTGCGCAAGTTTAGAGGCAATTTCTTTCTCATAATCGAAAGAAATCTCGCGGGCTTCAACGACTGGATAGTTATTCCAGTTGGTGATTAACTTCTTCATGGAGCGCTATGATAAAAAATATGCACCAACGCGGTTTGACACGCTAAGAACACAATTTTAGACCGTTTTTTCAATCATTAAGCCAAATATGCGACTTTCGGAACGACAATTACGGATAATCGAATTCGCCGTTATCGTCTTTTTCTGCGTCATCCCGCTCTTCTTCAACAACCCCTATCGGATCAACATATTTCTGTCCTGGGAAGGTGCCTATCGTATGTCTCTCGGGCAAGTTCCTTTCCGCGATTTCTCTCTGCCAATGGGTTACGGTTACTGGGTGATCCCTGCGCTTTTCTTCAAGGTCTTCGGACCCTACTTCTACACTCTTATCAAGGCGCAGGTGCTGATCAACCTCATTTCAGCCTTCAGTTTTCGAGCAATCCTGAAGACCCTTGATGCGAAGCCGGTAGTCATCTTCCTCGCGGTACTCGTGTACTGCCTTTCATTCGTTTCATTCAACTTTTGGCCCTGGTACAACAACACTGTGATCGCTTTCGAGTTTCTCGCCATGTGGCTGGCGTTGCGCCTGGCCTTCACCGATCGCGGTCAAAAGTTGTGGCTGTACGCCGCGTCCGCCGCGTTCTTCGCGTTCTTCGCGTTATGGACGAAACAGGACGCCGGGGGGATGGGCCTTCTGATCGTAGGCGGAATGCTGGCGTACAATGCATGGGTAGAAAAATCTGCAACAAAGTTACTCCTGTTCATTGGATTCGTCGTCGCATTCGCAATGGCCTTTGTGCTCCCCCTCCTCAAATACGACTTCCTGTACTGGTTCAACTACGGGCAAGATCCCCACCGGTCACGACTCGCGCTGAATGACCTGCTCGGTCAGGTACTCGGCTGGGCATATTGGGAGAAATTCTTTCTGCTCATCATCGTTGTGATGGTTCTGGACAAAGCGCGCGACGGACGGAGGTTTCTCGCTGACAAACGAGAGTTTCTGTTCGCGTATCTCTGTATCTCAATCATCGTGCAGGCGTGGATAATTCCTGTTACAAGTCCTGTCCCGGATAAGAACGAGGTGTTCTTCTACGGGTTTGCAGTCGCATATATTCTGAACAACCTCAGACTGCATATCGACTTGCAACGTCCTGGCTACCTGATTATTTGTATTGCTCTCACAGGATTCTGGTGGAGCGGTATCTACTGGCGAAACATTGAACGTCTTATCTCCGACAAACCCGTTGTCGTAGAACGCACGGAGAAACGACATCAACACCAATATCATCTCGCAAAAGATTACAAGTCGATGGAGCGACTCTTCCTGGCTGAATCAACATTGGGTGGGATCAAAAAGATCAAGAACCTGGACATTGTAAGGAATCACCAGGGTGACCTCCGGGTCCTGAACATGAGCGAGCTCACCTCCCTCGCGTGGGAAATTCCCTTTACTCCTCCCGTGAACCAGCCCCTCTGGTACCACCAAAGCGTATCGCTCTGGCAGAAAGAGGTCGACGAGTTCTGCGAAAAGATCAGAAGAAAAGAATACGACTTAGTGATATTTGAAGTTGTATCACCCGCTGAGGTAATCAACTTCTTTCCGATGGATGTCCGCGACTGTCTCCGGGAACACTATACGTACGAGTTTACTTTTCTTGCTCCCAGGCACCCCGAGAACTCCTTCATAGAAGTGTTCACCTTGCCCGAAAGGCAGGAAAGAACAGACGGCAGACATCAGTGATAATAATACCTACCGGATGCGCACCAATGCGCCCTCGGGTTCATCGACTTCGCGGACATACTGATAGAATGCCCTGCCGTCGTAGTATTCCATGATCTGCTCATTGATTCCGGGAACCGGGAGAATATAGACGACATCATTTGCGAACATCGCATCGTTGCGAGTGAGATCGTCCGCAGGCATTGGTCTCAATGGACTAGTCGGTGAGCATACAAAAATTACTGCGTGAGTAATCTTCTCCTTTCGTATGAGCTCGTACAGATCCTGACGCTGGTCAACGATCAGTGCCTCCCGGTGGGCAATAAACGGAAATTTCAAGACTGGGTATACAGCGCACGCGACGAGGATAGCAACTGCCCATCGAGAACCGGATTGGAGGGTTTTGCTAACTACAAACAAGACGAGAAAAGGGAATCCTTCAAACATAAACCGCGGCCCGTATTGATTTCCCCCGATCTGGTAATAAAAAAAGTAGCCGGCGGCAAGCATCAGGAACGCATAGTCTCCAGGGTCGGCGAGCCTTTCTGCAGGGCGTTTGATCTTTCGCCATAAAAAAATCAAATACAAGATCAGAAGGCCTGGCGACGTCCAATAGACGAACATTATTATCCAACGGACGAAATGTTCGACTGCGGTCATGAAAGTATATCCCTTAACAAACCCAAGGCCCTCGTTCGGATACGCCCAGAGAGTCACCGGGAGCAGCGCATTGCCCGTAATCGAATAGTTATACCAAAGGAGATAGGCAATGCACGGAGTAGCACCAACGGCCATCCACAAGAACAGCCGAAAGGATTTCCATCGGTACTCTTTCAAAAGCATGACCAGGAAAGGGAGGAAGATCAACACACCAGTGTAGTAGCGTGTAGCAACCACCATCCCGATAGAAAACCCAGCCAATATCGCGAGAGCAGGGTTGCGCGCATTCCGGTATCCGTAAATGCAAAATACAAATACCAATGAGAATAGCGCGCACGAAACATGTGAAAAAAATGAACCTGCATTAAATAGATAGTAACCGCTGAGCGCTACAAGTGTCACGCTCCACAATGCTGTCGACTGACCGTAGTAGATCCTGGCGAAGTGGTATAATACCGCCAGCGCTGTCACTGCCAGCACCGGGTTGACCAACGCAGGTGAAAACCCTGCTTCGAAAGCACTGCTAAGCAATAGTGGCCATCCCGGAGGAAAGCGGCTTAAAAGGATACCTTCCTGTTGTGGAATGTTATTGATATAGAAAAATGCAGGCAGCTCATGCGCACGCTCCCACCATTTTCCGTCGCTGAACATTTCAGCCTGAAACAGGTAGGCGTATTCATCAGATGAATTCGGGAATGCCTCAAGGATTACGAGCGCAACAAATATCGATAAAAAAAAAGATACTACTCCGACCAGGACAACTGCCCATGTAACAGTCTCCACCCGTTGAAACTCCAATACACGGAAAGGAGGGTATCTGTAGAAGATCAGCGTCAGAACAAAGAAAAGTGCCACTGCCAGTAACTCTACGCGAGCAAGGAAGACGAGGTCCTGATAGAAAGTGACACCCTGGCGGATAGAAGGCGGAGCCAGCACCATCAAGAGCGCCGTCACGTCCTTCTCGAATAGGTACAGCACACCCAAAAAACCAATCGCGACCGCGATCAGGAATACTATCCAAACGGGAACCCAACTACCCTTGATCGACTTCTTCAGCGCAAGCTGTGGACTCAGAAAAGAACTCTTGAACATGTCCGTGAGATGTGACGCAGCCAATTAACGGACATCCTCCAGGCGCATACCGATCCATTGTTCCAGGTCCAGCTTCGCATTCCGGAAATCGCGCTCTGACTGGAGTTGTAGCATCATCGCGTCGTTGTAGCTCTTCAGACTGATCGAATACGTCTCAAACGTGATTTCGCCCCGTCGAAACTGCTGCTCGGCAAGCTTGTGTGCTGTCTCAGTATCGAGGAGCGTCTGTGATTGCAGCTTATAGACTTTCTCCATCATGATGTATCCGTTATAAAGCCGTAAAACGTTATTTCGGATCATCAGCTTTTGCGTATTGACATTCGCTTGCGCTATAACCTGTTCCTCACGTCTCTTCCTGATCTCGTACGGGGTCGTGAAGAACGTGCCAAGGGTTATCGAAACACCAAAGTTGTACAGCGGGTAAAATGTGGACCGGTAATCTGACATTTCATCTGCGCGTTTGTCAATATTGAACTGATTGATATTTCCGGTGATCCGAATGTTCTCGAGCCAGCTGGCGTTACTTTGCTTCACATTGTAACCAGCGATGCTGACCTCCCGTCTCAACACCTCATTTTCCGGGTAGTTTCGCCAGGCGAGTTGTACTAACTTCTCTCCAAAGTCGGTCACTTGTAGGCTTTCCGGCAAAATGACCTTATTATAATCGACCGACTGGGCCAATAGCGGTACACTTGCCGTAAGGAAAAGAACAACGAGTCTCATATATTAACGAAGTTGATTGATTGCAGTTGGTCGGCTGCCGGATATGTGGTGCCTACAGTTGGTTCCAAATAATCATACCATATCAACTGAAAACAGCTTTCTTTCCAGCGTCGGTATTTTAACCATCAATGCGTAAGTGGCATACACAATAAGATTAATGGGCTTGGCGAACATTGCGTCCTGTGTAAAGTGTGCCACGGAAAGGGCCATAAAAGGAACCAGGTATACGAGGATATAGGTGCGCAGTTCCCCGTCTTTCATCGCAAAAAAATGATTGATCCCTTGTTGGATCACTATAAAGAAAAGCGCCATAAATATCAAAAGGCCGATCCATCCCGTTTCCAGCGCAGTGAGAAGATATCCGCTGTCGGGATCCCATTTCCCGGCCAGTTCGTGACCGCGGGAGTAGCGTTCGCCATTATTACCCACGGTGTACAACCCACCGCCGATCGGATGTGCCTGGATATACCTCTGAAAGCTGAGTCGTTTGTAATCGCGAACGGCCATCGACGGATCCTCCGACACCTTGAACGTAGAACGCAGCCTGCTCATAGTACTTCCGTGAAAGGGTCCCATCAATACCATCACACCGATTGCAACCAGCACAATCGATGCTAGCAGCGCCTTCCTGTTATGCAACATGATAATGATATAGAAGGCCACCCCTACCGCAATGAGGGCAATAGCAGTACGAGTACCCGAATACGACATTGCGATCAACAAGATCGCCAACGCGGCAGCACATAAGATCCGGAAGCTGGTGCGAAACGGTCCCATTGCGAGTACCATTGCTGCCAGCGCACTTGCTCCGACGAATAGTCCGAATGATGAAGGGTCCGAAAGGAAGGAGAAGACACGAAGTTCACCCCAGATAATATACAGATCGATCCGATCCGGGTTCTCTTTCATCCATGCCATCTCGAATCCGGTCAATCCCACAAGTTTCTGGAATATCCCGTAGAGCGCAGCTACAACTGCTATGCTGAGCCAAACGGCGGTGAATTTCTTTACTTCCCTGATGGAGGAGAACATGTGGAAGCAAATGATATAGATAAGAAAAGAAATATTGTTCCGCAGCGAGACAAGCCAGGCTATCGGGGAAGTTGCACTGGGATTGAACAGCTGCAATACCTGATAAGCAATCAGCACGAGTAATATGATCGTCACCGGGTTCTTGAAAGAAGTCCAGTCGCGTGTCCGGTTGTTGAGGAAAAGAGCGAAGAACGTAAGACCGATCAGCGCGTCATAGACTGTCCCCACAGGAAATGTCAAATCCGCAATACGATCAATGTAAAACATGAAGACACCCAGAAAAAATACTGTGTAGAACCCCACGCGGTAGTCCCTTAGCACAGCTGCGACGAAGAGCATCCCGACGGAGACCCCTGCCACAACAAAACCAATCATCACACCGTACTCGACCATCAGATAGGTTACACCGATCGAGAAGAGCAGTAAAAGCGCGAAAATGGCAAGCGCCGGAATCCTAACCGTTCTGTTTGATATCATACTTGGAGAGTGTGATCAAGGGAGGACCAGGATCTTCAGGAACATGATCAGGTAAATACCCAACACAAACAGAAGGGCGATTATCCGGTTGAGCTTGGTTCCTGTAAACGACCTGGAATCGTCATGGCTGTCATCTTCCTCTACCATTATCGAATTGATTGTGTAGTAAACAATAAAACCGCGTTCCTGGAAGCATCACTTTTTTTCTATAAAATGACCATACCAGCAAATATTTAACTGCTGATCGGAGACGACTCTTTCTCGTGCTCAGCATGTTCCCGTTCCAGAATGTCCCAGAACTGCCCTACCCTTGCTGTCCATGTATTTGTATTAGCGACAGCGGCACGCGCGTGAATCCTGTCGGAATTGTTTTCCTGAATCGCCTGGTCGATAGCTTGAACGAATTCCCCTGTCTCACGACCGATATAAATTACATCCGAAAAACTCTTGATATCCTCCGAGAAGTCGGTAGCAACAACCGGTCGACCGGCAGCGAGGTATTCGTTTATTTTGAGCGGATAGATACTTCTCGTCAGTGTGTTTTTCTTGAAAGGGATCAAAGCACAATCGAAGTACCGAAGATACGCCGGTAGTTCCTCGATCCTCCGAGAACCTACCATGATCACGTTCGGATGATTTGCCAATCCGATAGCACGGGCCTCCGAAGTATTCACGGGTCCGACCATGACGATCATCTTATCGGGGTGATAGTCAATGACCGCTTTCAAAAGCGCATAGTCGATCCGCGTATCGATATTACCCGCGTATCCGATGACTTTCTTTCCTTCTGCGGGAGCTAACTCCTTCGGGCGTTCGAAGGTCTCGTGCAGGGCACGCTGAAAGCTACTGAAATCCGCCGCATTGGGATGAAGGTAAACGCGATCCGAGTGACGCAGCTTTAGACGTCTTAGTTCTCGGGAAGTGGTCAGCGTTACATCGAATTTACGCACGATGTCCGCCTCGAGACGGGTTCCATGACGCGCGGTATAGGGCGCCTGCGTGAGATCGTCCATCGAAAGATACACCTTCCTGAGTGGCTGGATATCGTCGGGGAAATCACGGCAGAAATACGGGTCAAACGCGTTAAAAAAGACAAACTTCTTAATATCGTGGTCTCGGATAACCTGTCGGATAAGATCAAAAGCTAACTTGTCGTTAAACTGGGAAAGTCGATCGTACAGCTTCCCCTCCGGAAGAAAATTGATCGGAATGGAGACGCGGGGGGTCACCATTGTCAGCTTATCGGGATATCTGGTTGAATGGGTATATATGTTCTGTCCCAACAACAGCGCCTTCAGCCGCCGGCGGATGCGCGGTTGATGGATCTCCAGAAACAGATTTTTCAGCGTGAACGGATGGTCGATATAAAAAACGCGATTTGTTTTCGCGAACTCCTTTGCCATTGAAAATGCTGGAGATGTGTACTGCGCATCCCATCGGGAAAAGCTAAAAATGATCAAATCACTGTCTCGAATCATCTGTTTTCTTTCAAACGTCAGTTCAAAAAACCATTCCCGGACGGTTACCCGGAAACAATTATGTGCCTGATTCATCATAAATTGCCCTCATGAAGAAGCGAGTCATCATTACGCTGGTAGTCCTCCTCCTGGTATTTGCCGGGGGATATTATATCTACAAGTCTCTTGTTCCTTCGACAATTGCTGAGGCAATCGTCTCCGGAAATGTGCCCGACTTTGTTCCAGAACGTTACCAGCGGAAACTGGAAGATGTGCGGGTACCATTCAACAAGGGAGCAGAAGCCCTTCTTCGAACTATGCATGATGCCAGAATACCACTGGACGACATTCTGGCGGCGATAGATGCACTCACTAAGGAGCAGATATATGCTTTCCTCGACGAAGTGCATGACCGCCGGCCGGGGTCATCCGATAAGGTCTTTGACCTGATGAAAAAGCACTTCCCCACGAAGTTCGACCCGGAGGTATTCCGCAAGCCGTTCAACGATCACTTTCCGTACGACAAATTCAATGGCGCGGTTGTCTATGGTAAGTTAAACCGCAATGTCAGGGATCTCGAGATCGGAACCGTCAAGGCTGTCATGAAGAAGGTCGTCATCGAGAAGAACAAGGAAATTGAAGGACTGCCAATCCGTTAAATTACAACTTGAGATCTTTTGACTCGACCCGGTTGAGAACGCAACCTCCGAACTTCTTTCCCATAAGCTTGAAGTACTGAATTGCCTCCCGATCCAACTGACGTATCGAAGTATCCGCTGAAAATACAGCCACCACCTTGTCAGCATACTTGACAAGTTCCTTCGTATCCGAATAGTCGTTCATTGCAGCACCTTCCATCAAAACATAGTCGAAGCTGTCAGCAAGTGCCGAGATGAGGTTGGCAAAATCCCGCCCTGAAAGAATCTCTGCCGGCGACTCT
Source organism: uncultured Roseivirgaceae bacterium (assembly GCA_964438975.1). Lineage (GTDB taxonomy): Bacteria > Bacteroidota > Bacteroidia > Cytophagales > Cyclobacteriaceae > Chryseosolibacter. The sequence goes on from CAYTMU010000008.1 coordinate 81,562, forward strand.
GTTCCACCACCGGAATTGCCAACGATATAAATGTTCCGGAATTTGGTGGGATTGATCAGGTCATACGAATTCTCCCGTTCAAACTCCACCTCAAGCTTCCTGTCGGCCTCCGGTGCCCCCACCAGCAACTTGTGTCGCCGGGTATCCAGGACCTTGAGGTCGCTTTGACCGCGACCCAGGATCTGTGACAATGAGTTGTTCCTGAAGTTCGTGTCGAGAATCAAAACCCGCTTGTCCAAAAGACTCAGAACGTACGAAAGGGTGAACATGACGAACGTCTTCCCGTCGCGTCGCTTGGGGCTGGTGAAAAGAATCACCTTGCCGTTCATAGACTCAACTTCGTGGCGAAATTTCCTCAACAGCGACTTAAACGTCTCAATTTCCTCGCCTGCGTCTTGCTGGTTGAAATACGCTCGGATGTTAAAGTTGCGGCCGTCAATTTTGCTGAGGATCCCTGCCATCGGAAGGTTGGCCATCCGCTTGAATCGCTCGGGGGTCCGGATCGAGGTATCCATGAACTCAAGCGCCGCGATGAACATGATGCAGAAAACAAAGCTTGCAAAGGCTGCCAATGCAATGATGATCAGTCGAATTCCAGGCTCCGGATGCACGGGCGGCGTCGCCACTACCACAAAACGCAGGTTACTGGACATAAGCTGGCGGTTTCGCGCCTCGTTGTATTTATCGAGTGCCAGATTATACTCCTGTGTCGCAAGTTCGACCTCCTTATGAATTGTCGAGAGTTCGGCCTCTTTGTTCGCATAGCCGGAAAAACTGTAATTAATCGCCCGGATCTTGGATTCAGTGCTTCGCAGGTCATCACGCTGAACCTCCAGTTCGATCTCCTTTTCCTTTCTCTGGTATTGAAGGTCCGCAACGGTATGGCCGGGTGTAGAAAGGGCACCCTGGCGTGAGGAATTCTCCTGAGCGACCCGAAGCTCTTCCCGCAAAAACTCAAGTGAATCGAGCAACCGCTGGTCGTCGCTACCCTGAGTAATGTACCGCGAATTCATTTCATTGATCCGCGTGCGGAGTTCAAGAATACGCTGGTTACCGGCAGATGTTACAGGCGCGGCCATTCGGGCAAGGTCCTCATTCAGCTGTCTGATCTGCAATTCCAAACGGCGGACATTGCTACGGATCGAGGCCGCCTGCGCCTCCAACACGGACAGTTGGCCCATCTTCATGCCACTTTCACCTTCGAGATTGAAAACGCTGTTATCAGTCTTGAATGCCTTCTGGGTCTCCAATATCCTGTCTAACTCGAGCTTCTTCTTCTGCACAAGGTCATGGAGAAATTCTACCGATTCACTGGTACGCTCGACCTTCAGCGATTCGTGATACCGTATGAACTCCTCACAAAATGCATTCACGGTCTGCGCGGATAAACGCGCATCGTCCGCCGAAATAAACACGTCGATATAATCGGTGTTCGGAATGCGGTCAAACCGGAGATTGTCTTTGATATCATTGTAATTATACCGGTATGCGGTCAGGAAATCATTAATAAGGCTGAAATCGGGATCGGTCGAGGTCAGAGGAGAAAACGTCTTCAATTTCCGAGTAACAACCTCGCGAACCTTCTCGACTTCCTGAACAGTCGGATCAAATACACTTCGATCGGGCCGGTGAAACGGAACGTTGCCAGAATCCAGATCGTGAAGCAGCAATCGAAATGAAGTGAGATTGATGGCCAGACCAGAGTTCATCGAACTCATCAGATTGCTGAACTTGATATCCGCCTCCCGACTATTAAAAGTCTCCTCAGTCAAGGAGACTTGGTCGCGAATTGTAAATCCAGTAGCAAGCTGTGCCTTTGATACGTACGTATCCGGCATATCCATCGTAAAAAGATACGCGGCAAAAGCCGCAATGAGTGGCACCGAGATCAGAATCCACAGTTTCCTCCACAAGACTTTTCCTAAGAATAATAGATCCATCGGACGATTTCGAAATGGTTTAATACCCGCATTGGCCTCACGCTAAAATCACGAGCCAACATGGCAACGCCGGAAAAAGGCAGTTACTGCCGGATCATTAACAAAAGAATGCCAACAGGCGGTTAACCTCAAGGAACAGAAATTTATGCACGGTTCGGTATTCACTTTCTAACCAATCCCCAACACAGATACGTGAAAATTCTTGGAATTTCAGCCTACTACCATGATTCGGCAGCAGCAATTATCTCAGATGGTGAAATTGTTGCCGCTGCCCAGGAGGAACGCTTTACACGAAAAAAACATGACGCAGCTTTTCCCTCAAATGCTGTGAAGTTCTGTCTTGAGTTTGCCGGTACATCACTCGCCGATCTGGATGCCGTGGCATTCTACGACAAGCCGCTTCTCAAATTTGAAAGACTTCTCGAAACATATTATGCGTTCGCGCCCAAGGGATTGACTTCCTTCATGACCGCGATGCCAGTGTGGCTGAAGGAGAAGATGTTCCTCAAGCGACTGTTGTATGAGGAACTTGAAAAGATAGACTCGTTTGATCGGAAAAGATCAAAACTGCTCTTCCCCGAACATCACCTGTCTCATGCTGCAAGTGCGTTCTACCCTTCGTCGTTTGATGAAGCTGCGATTCTTACGATCGATGGTGTCGGAGAATGGGCAACGGCGTCGATAAGCCATGGCAAAGGCAAGGAGATCAAGATCCACCGTGAACTGAAATTTCCTCACTCACTCGGACTGCTCTATTCGGCGTTTACGTACTTCCTCGGATTCAAGGTAAACTCAGGTGAATACAAGCTCATGGGCCTCGCACCTTATGGCATTCCGGGTAGTGACGAGGTCAACCGATTTGTCGAGATCATTACTTCAACACTCATCGACATCAAGGACGACGGCTCACTATGGCTAAACCAGGACTACTTCAATTACGCAACGGGACTGTCGATGGTGCAGGAGCGCAAATGGCAGCAGCTATTCGGGTTCAAAGCGCGTAAGGCGGAAGAAGAGTTGGAGATACGGCATTGCAACCTCGGACTAGCGATCCAGTTGGTCACGGAGGAAGTAGTGCTTCGCATGGCGAAGGAAGCGCAGCGCATCACCGGTGCGCGAAACCTGTGCATGGCCGGTGGCGTGGCACTTAACTGCGTTGCAAACGGCAGACTGTACAATGCAGGTGTCTTCGAAAACATCTTTGTGCAGCCTGCAGCAGGCGATGCGGGAGGGTCAGTGGGTGCAGCAATGGCGGCCTACCATATCTATTACGCGAAGGAACGAAATATCACCCGACAGCGAGATGCGATGAAGGGCTCTTACCTGGGACCCGATTTTTCCGACGGAGAAGTTGAAATCGTTGCCCGGAAATACGGAGCCGTCTATCAAAAGGCTGAAAGCACTGACGAGCTCTGTCGGGAAGTCGCGCGAAAACTGGCAGAAGGCAACGTCGTCGGCTGGATACAAGGACGAATGGAGTTCGGTCCTCGCGCGCTCGGCGCGCGAAGCATCCTCGCCGATCCCCGAAACGAGGAGATGCAACGAAAACTTAACATCAAGATCAAGTTCCGCGAATCGTTCCGCCCGTTCGCACCTTCCGTGCTCGCGGAAGACTGTGAACAGTATTTCGAACACAACACCATTTCGCCATACATGCTGTTCGTTCAGCCCGTGAGATGTAATCTGCGCAACCCGGTTCCAGGCAACTACGACCAGCTTCCTATTCGGGAGAAATTATACTTCGTCCGTTCGGTTGTTCCCGCTATTACCCACATCGACTTTTCCGCGCGAATTCAGACAGTTCACAAGGATACGAACCCGGTCTACCATGCCCTGGTACAAGAGTTTAAGGACCTTACCGGGTACGGGGTAGTTGTCAACACCAGTTTCAACGTCCGGGGCGAGCCGATCGTCTGCACACCGGAAGACGCGTATCGCTGCTTCATGAGAACTGATATGGACTACCTCGCAACAGGCAACTATCTTTTCGAAAAGAAAAGGCAGCCCGAATGGCAGGAGAAAGACGACTGGAAGGCGGAACTGATATTGGACTAAACACATTGCTATGAATTTTGTCAGAGAACTTTTCACATTCCTGCTGGAAAGAAGAAAATGGTGGCTTGCTCCAGTCATACTCTTGCTCCTCTTCCTGGGGTTCGTCATCGTTATCGGAGGCAGTTCGGCCGTAGCGCCATTTATTTATACGCTCTTCTGACCATGGTTACTCCACCACAAGACAGGTTTAAGACCATTTTGGTCATTGTTACAGGTTTGCTGGTTATCGGATGGATATTCGACACTTCGTTGCCGGTCAAGATTGCCTTGGCAATTGGCCTGGTGTCGATCTTTATCCCCAAAGCCGCCAGTGGTATCGAGTGGATATGGTTTAAGATAGCCCTCGTGCTCGGCTGGATCAATTCAAGGATACTCCTCACGCTGATCTTCTTTCTCGTGCTGATGCCTGTCGCGTGGCTATCGCGTTTGTTTACCCGTGACCCTCTCGCACTCAAGCGTGTCCCGCGCGATACCCTGTACACCACCCGTGACCACGTGTACACGGCGAAAGACATGGAAAACATCTGGTGAGGAGCACTATCCAATGCCCCTCGATCGCATCGCTTTCTTTGCAATTATTCATACCTTGCGCGCACAACCCCGCTTATCGCGACCGTAACCAATCGATATGACTACTCGCCAGCCCGCCATCGATAAGGCGCCCGGTTGGGATGCTGTAAAGGAAACCACAGCTACAACCCTCGTACTGTTCGATTTCGACGGCACCATCACGACACGTGATACATTGATCGAGTTCACCAGATTCTATCGAGGAACGCTTGCGTACTGGGCGGGCATGGCCTTGTTGGCACCGGTACTCGCGTTGTATACCCTGCGATTGATGCCGAACTGGAAGGCGAAACAGTATTTTCTCGCGCGCTACTTCCGGGGCGAACCTGCTGAGTTGTTTAACGCGTCAGGCGCGAAGTTCGCCCAAACCGTTGTCCCTTCCCTGGTTCGTCCTGGCGCGATCGAGGCGATCGAGCAGCACCGCCACAACCGCGCGACGATCGCTGTTGTGAGCGCATCAGCTGAAAACTGGGTCAAACCGTGGTGCGACGCGCACGGCCTCATCTGCATCGCCACACGACTGGAAGTTGAGAGCGGGTCGATCACGGGGAACTTCCTCGGCAAAAATTGTCACGGCGTCGAAAAAGTGCGCCGCATCAAAGAACGGTTCGATCTCGAATCGTTCGATCATATCATCGCCTACGGCGACTCCTCGGGCGACAAAGACATGCTGGCCATCGCCACAGAAAGTCATTACAAACCCTTCAGGTCCTGAGGTGACCGACGGATGAGGTCTACTTCAGGCTTACTCGATCAATCTGATGACAATTTTTCCGCCACTTGCATTCTCGGGTGGCGCCACTTGCCGCACAATGATACGGCCCTCATCAATACCCGACTGCACAAGGTAGTCTTGCACCACCTTCAATCTCTGCGCCGTGGCCTCTGCACGCTCCTGTTCCGGTACAATAAGATGAAATAAGACGGAGCGCTGCAACTGCAAGCGGTTAGCAATGTAAAACAGCAGTTCTTGCTGCGCTCCTGTTAAAGTCACGCGATCCGGCGCAAACACCAGTTCGTTTGACACCGCACCACCCAATGCTCGCCTCCACTCCGTCTCCGACAGATATTGCTGACCGGCAGCCAGAACTGTTTGTCGATGGACGATACGCAGCTCATAGATGTCCGCGTATTGACTTTCCCGGTTACTTGCAAGATACGCGACCGAATCACCGTAAACCGAAAAGTATGCATCAAACTTCGCGGAATTCACTTCCTTGCCAAGGTTCACAGGTGCCGACCATGTCTCCCAGGAATCGTACAAGCGTTCACTGTAAAAGATGTCGGCGCTGCCTTCACCGCCATGTCCGTTGCTGGAGAAGTACAAGCGCTTCTTATCCAGCGACAGAAAAGGCGATATCTCATATCCGTTGGTATTGATCGTCGGACCAAGGGAGCGCGGAACACTCCACACCCCATTAGCGCTCTTCGTACTGAAGTAAATGTCCTCTTCGCCCCTGCTGTCCGGCGCATTCATTGAAAACAGAACCACCTGCCCGTCCGCCGACACATGTACTCCGAGGAAATCCCGGTTCTCAATACCGGGGATGAAGATGATCTCGGGCGAGGACCAATGGTTGCCAAGCCGTGAAGTGACGTAAAGACCATTCATCTGCCGGCCGGCCTTCACCCTGATGAAGTGCAACTGTCTACCATCCTGACTGATGCCGACGATCGCAGTATGGCCTTCATCATTGATGCGACCCGGCAGCGCGTTGCTCGCATTCATCCAGCTACCAGAACGATGTGCCGAAAACCATGCATCAACACCCGAAAATCTGCCCCCCGAGTTCCCGGCATACAGCGCCCGGGTAAAATAAAGATTACCATCGGGGGATAGCAACGGCATCCCCTCCTCTCCCGCTGTGTTAATGGCGGACGAAAGCCTCTTGACCTGCTGAAACTCGTGCAGTTGCGCAGCGACGGCAAAGGGAAAAAACCAGGATATCAAGAACATTTTTACCCTCATCACCACGTGTATTGGGAGTACTTCCTGAAATTGCCAAGTCGAAATGACAATACAAGCTCATGACTTCCGTCATTGAATTGCTTGAGTGGGCCAAGTGACATCTCGTATGAATATGACGCACTCAGTGCATCGTTGAAATTCCATCCAACCAGGGCGATCCCGCTCTCAACATCGCGATAGGAAACCCCCATCCAGATGTTCTGCCGGAAATATGCTTTGATGTGATAATCGATCACGACGTCATCGGTCAGAATAAGCGCCAGCACGCTGGGCTTCAGTGCTACATTCCCACCCAGCTGGAATGCTACTCCCACCTGGAATGAGGTGCGATAAAACTGTTCAGCAGCGGAAAGTTCGGACGTACCAACCGGATCGTATAGCAATGGAAAGTACGTAACTCCGATGTAGTAATGTTCACCGTACAACAGCGCGCCAGCGCGAACGTTCATTTCAGTTTGCGATGTTGAACCGTTGAGCAACTGGTCATAGTATGTATCCGGATCCCGTACACTCACCTCGCTGACATCGAGCTTGCGATTCTCTATCAGCATAGCGGCGCCGACTGCAAGATGCGATGATCCTCGCAACGGATAGTGAACCGCGTAACTGACACCTCCGCCAATCGACTCAAAAGCCCCGACTTTGGAATGAAATACGGTTCCGCCGAGCCCGTGTATCATCCTCTTTGCGCGGGGAATGTTCTCGGCCCGGAGTGCGGAAGGTTGGCTGATCCTCGGGGAATTGTGCGCAAGTTCCAATGGCTTGACCAGGCGCGTCGACAACCCGAGGTGGATAAATTTAGGCGAATATGTTCCGAAACCACTCCACTGGTAGCGGTAGCTGAATTTCAGATCACCGAACGGTTCAATCCCGGTGAAGGATGGATTATACAAAGGCATTTGCTGGAAGCTCTGGGCGGTGCCGGGCACGTACTGTGCGTGCATCGGCATACACGTGATAACTGTGAATACGATCTGCAAGCAAACGGTTATCAGGAGATTGCGGTACATATCGGAGGACTCGCTTTGCCGGAGGTTGAGAAAAATTCATGCCGTAGCGGCCTGAAGTGGACTGCACAGCGTGATTCCTTTGCCTAATTAGTTCAGTAATATTATTTTGCAACCTAACTGCTGCGACCATGGGGCGTATTTTTGAAAAACGAAAGCACAAAATGTTTGCTCGCTTTGACCGGATGGCCAAGGCATTTACCCGAATCGGCAAGGATATCTCGATCGCTGTAAAGCACGGGGGGCCGCATCCTGAGCACAACCCGAAATTGCGTATGGCTATCCAAAACGCAAAAGGTGCCAATATGCCTAAGGATCGGGTGGAAGCTGCGATCAAGCGCGCCTCGTCGAAGGAAGAAAAAGACTACCAGGAGGTGATCTACGAGGGCTACGGCCCACACGGTATACCCATCGTAGTTGAATGCGCAACCGATAACCCGACGCGTACGGTAGCAAATATCCGTCTCCACTTTTCAAAAAACGGGGGGAGCATGGGAAACTCCGGATCCGTAGCATTTATGTTTGAAAGAAAAGGGGTGTTCAAGTTCGACGCGGACAAACTGAATCTGGACGAGCACGAGCTCGCACTCATTGACGCAGGTGCCGAGGAGATCGAGACTCAGGATGGGGAAATTGCGATATACACGAAATTCACCGAGTTCGGTCATATGCAAAAGTTCCTCGAGTCCGCGCAACTAGAAGCCAAGAGTTCCGAATTGCATTATGTCCCTGCTACAACAAAGGAACTCAATGAGGATCAGCAGGACGAGGTATTGAAGCTTGTAGAAGTACTCGAATCAGACGAAGACGTCCAGAGCGTTTATCACAACCTCGCCTGATCCTCCTGGCAGAGTGTGTTACTGCGACGACGATGCGACATCCTCTATTGTCAATCGATCTTCGATCATCCTGTTATTGTACTGCTGCACAACAGCTTTGATCTCGCGTTCCATGAGCAACACAACATCCGGACGGTGCTCAAGAAGATTCTCTTGCATGAGCGGATCGCGCTGGTAATCGTACAACGCTATGGACTGTGCTCCATCGAAGATCAGCATGTAGTTATCCCGAAAAATCTGATACGTATTGTCTGTGTAGTTAAAAGCAATTGGTGTTGTGGTCTCGCGAAAGATATCGCGGCCAAAGGCCAGATACGGTTTGCTATAACCGAGGTACCCCAGCACACTGGGCATGATATCGGTTTGCTGCGCAACCTGACTGTCACGTGCCGTCAAGCTGTTGTCTGGTCGGAAGAACAGGATCGGGATTGAGTAAACACCCCAACCCGTACGGAACTCGGCTGACTCAATATTGGATGAAGTGTGATCCGCGGTGATTACAAACAATGTGTTCTGATACCAAGGCATCCCGGACACCGTCGAAAAGAAGCGACGAAGCGCGTAGTCCGTATATCCAATGCACTGATGGATAGGGAGCGTACCACCAGGAAATTTCCCGTCATACTGTTCCGGAACCTTGAACGGATGGTGTGACGAAACGGAAAAGAACGAAGAAACAAATGGCTCTGGAAACTCGTTCAGCTTGCGTGCATAGAACTGTAGAAATGGTTCATCCCAAATGCCCCACAATCCGTCGAAGTCGTCGTCGTTGCCATATTCGTCCATCCCGAAATAGTTCTGCACACCGGCGATGTTCATGAATGCATTGAATCCCATCGAACCATTAGGCGCCCCGTGAAAAAAAGAAGTGTGGTATCCTTCCTCGCGCAATAGCGATGCAAGACTGTTGATCCTGTTACCCGAATACGGCGAAAGAAAGTACGGAACACCCAGCGACGGTATGGCACTGATCACAGATGGTAGTCCATCGATCGATTTCCTTCCATTCGCAAATCCGTTGCCAAAAGTCCGGCTGTGCAGCATGAGTGAGTCCAGAAATGGCGTATAACCCCTGTATTCGGCACCCTTGATCCCCCGACTGAGTAACCCCGAGAATTCGCGCGAGAAGCTTTCCAGTATGATGACCACTACATTCAGATTGCGAAACTCACTGGTGTCAGCGGGAATATGGACAGGGTTGTACAGCGCATTCAGTGTGTCCTGATCAAAATGACGCACGTGTTGTATGCTCGTTTTGCCGTATGTACGAATTAGTGAAAAAGGCGTATTCAACACAATACTGATATCCCGGGGCTGCGATACATACTCCCCTGCATTGCTCAATGTGATGGGTCTGGTACTATGCCGGAATCCGCCGCGGATCCCACCGATTATCAGATATGCGATGAGAGGGATTGCCAGTAGTCCCCCTCCGTAGTAAAGCAATTTATTTCGCACCTGTGGGCCCCATATCCGCGTTCGATCGTACAGTTTCACCATGACCACTACGAGCAATACCCAAAAAAGAACGGCATACCAGTAGTCGAGGAGAAACCGCAGAAGCAACGGCACGAGATTTTGCTCGTTCTCAAACTGCCGGAACACATCCGCAGACGTTCGCCGCAACGTGAACTTGTAGTAGATAAAGTCCGCCACATTCGTCAGAAGGGCCAGGCCGTTCATCACAAAAAAAAGATACTTAAGCGTTCGCTGGTATCCGTTGCGAAAACGGAAATCAAACGGTATGATCATCAAGACTATAAACAAAAGGTTGACGTAGAGTACGGCCGTCAGGTCGAACTTCAATCCACCCCACAAAAGCCGCATAAAGTTCCCGGCAGTCATGTCAGGGAAAAAGGACATATTATAGAAATAGAAACCGATCCGGCAAAGAGTAAACAAAAGCATGGCGAGCAAGAGTCTCAGGAGCAGCGCCGAATAGATATTGCCGTGTACTCTCAGGTTACCGAATGTATCTTTCACAACGTGAAATAATGAAATTTCATGGACATTACGGCATCGGGGAGCGCTACCGGATCCGAATATGAATGATCTGGTAAAAATTGCTACCTTCCACAAAAATGGATTATCTAATGGCTACGCAACGTGAACACTACTACCACGCCGACGATCTCAAAAAGTTCGGCGACATCGGCAGATTCGGAAAGGAACTGGCCGATAAGTTTTTTGCTTATTACAATTCTGTTTTTACCGACGGGGCCCTGACGGCACGGGAAAAATCCCTCATCGCACTGGCCGTGGCGCACACTGTCCAGTGTCCGTACTGTATCGATGCATACGCGACCGATGCAACCGAAAAAGGGTGCTCCGACAAGCAAATGATGGAGGCTATACACGTGGCCGCCGCTATCCGCGGGGGTTCATCATTGGTTCACGGCGTTCAAATGATGAACAAGGTCGACGATATTACGATGTAAGATGGTTCAGAAAACGCTCGCCTTCCGCCGAAGTCCGCTCGCGTCCCCTGAGCAGCAACTCCATATCTTAAAGCACCAGGCAGAGTTGATACCGTTCGAGGAGAAACTCTCGCACGAGGGACTCTATCCATTGCGGCCGACCGGAATAGAAGTGTTCCAAGTGAATATTGGTAAGATGTGTAACCAGGCGTGCCATCACTGCCATGTCGATGCCGGCCCTGACCGTAAGGAAATCATGAGTCGGGAAACAATGGAGACGTGCCTGGAGGTCCTGCGCGAACTGGAAGTCAAAGTCGTCGATATCACGGGGGGCGCACCAGAACTCAATCCGCATTTCGAGTGGTTCGTCGAGCAATTACGCGCATTGGGTAAATCGGTGATGGTCCGATGCAATCTTACGATCATCGTCGCCAATCCGCGCTTCAGACACCTCCCCGATTTCTATCGACGTCACCAGGTCGAAGTTGTTTCTTCATTGCCATTCTACCGCGCCGACCGCACGGATCGCCAGCGCGGAGAAGGAGTTTTCGTCGACTCAATTGAAGCGCTGAAAATGCTGAATGCCGTCGGCTATGGCATGGAAAACAGGGAGCTTATCCTCAACCTTGTATACAATCCCGCAGGGGCATTTCTTCCAGCAAACCAGAAGCTGCTTGAGCGGGATTTCAAAAGCGAACTGGCGAAGGACTACGGCATCCACTTCAACCAATTGTTTTGTATAACGAACATGCCGATCAGCCGTTACCTGGACTATCTGCTCAACAGCGGAAACTTCGAACACTACATGAAACGCCTGGTCAGCGCATTCAATCCGGTGGCAGCGCAGAATGTGATGTGTCGCAATACACTTTCCGTCGGATGGGACGGATCTCTTTATGACTGTGATTTCAACCAGATGCTTGACATGACAGTCGACTGCGATGCGAAGCACATCCGTACATTCGACGCAGACCGCCTCGATGCCCGAATGATTCGTGTCAACCAGCACTGCTACGGCTGCACAGCCGGGAGTGGATCGAGTTGCTCAGGATTCACTGTCTGAACAGAAGGCTATCGCGTAACGGCAGCGTCGCCATTTCGCACACTGTCGAGCAGTGCCTGCAAGTGTTGCACGCGCTCAGGCAATTCGTTGTAAAGGTTCGTGGTCTCAGCCGGGTCTTCGAGAAGGTCATACAATTGACCGCTAGGCTCACCGGGCAACGCTTCAGCGATCGCCGGCTCCGAGAAACCGCCGGAACCCAATCGCTCGATCAACTTCCACCTCCCCTGCCGGACCGCAAAATGTCCCATAGAGGAGTGGTGAATAATCGCCCGTTGGTTCGGGACCGTGTCCGACTCTTGCTTGAGTACCGACAGAATGCTATAGCTATCACGGGCACTTTCCGCCGGAAGCGAGACACCGAGTATATCGGCACAGGTTGCCGACAAATTTGTCAGAGTGGTCATGGCATTGCTCACCGTACCGCCGGGAACAGTTCCCGGCAACCTGACGATAAAGGGTACGCGATGGCCTCCCTCGAACGCATCTGCTTTCATACCGCGCCACGGCCCTGCGGCGCGATGGTCATAGGTCTCGATAGACGCCGGACGCCAGTAAGGTCCGTTGTCGCTCGCGAATACGACGAGTGTATTTTCCGTAAGATCAAGGCTGTCGAGCGCCGCCAGTACACGCCCAACGGTATGATCTACCATGTGCACAAAATCGCCGTAGGATCCGGCCGCAGAAGTCCCCTTGAATTGATCCGTCGGAACCCAGGGCGTATGCGGTGCCGCTAGCGGCAGATAGAGGAAGAACGGTTTGCTTTCCTGTTTTCGGGAAATCAGATATTCAATGGCCTTGTCCCTGAAATTGGTGAGCACCTGCTCAAACCGGAACGAAGGGGCCATTTTTCCGGGGCGCCAGAATGCGCCGGTATAGCCCGTGTTCAGGTCGTTCCCAGGCGTGTCAGCTGAAGGTATTTCCGTCAGCGTATCATTCTCCAGGTAACAGTACGGATCCATATCAAGCGAAGCCGGGAGAATAAATGAATAGTTGAACCCACGTGTTAACGGTCCGGCTGATGGCGGCGCGGTGAAGTCAATATCGTCCGGGTCCATATCTGTCACGACCCCATTTGCGCGAACTCCATAGCTACCTTCCTCAAGCGCGGATTCCCTTCCGACTTTGACACGCCAGTCGAGCCCAAGGTGCCACTTGCCGACCACCGCTGTGTGATAGCCTTGTCCCTGCAGGAAGCCACCGACGGTCTGTGTATCATCTTCAATGAGTGTGCGACCATACCCTCGAAGGACGCCTTGCGGCAACCGGCTTCTCCACGGATAATCGCCGGTGAGAATGGAATAGCGCGTTGGTGTGCACACCGACGACGGGGAATGTGCATCCGTAAATCGCATGCCTGCCATAGCAAGGCGATCGATGTTTGGTGTTTGAATCTTCCCATCCGGGTTGTAGCAAGACAGATCGCCGTATCCCATGTCGTCCGCGAGTATGTAAACGATATTGGGCTGCACAGGCGAAGGCTTTTGTTCGCAGCTGACATTCGCCAGGGTAACGACCAATATCATGAGTATGCTACTGATGCGCACATCGCCACATCCGGCAAGTGTGCTCATCATCCGTTTTATCGATGGGATCACCGTCATTCTATTTGGTTAGCGATTCAATAAGACCTGGGTTCACGCGGTTGAGGTACGCGAACAGCTTGTTCTCCATCTCGGCGGCCTTGCGACCATTCCTGGGAGCCAGGTCGTTCTTCTCCCCCGTATCCTTTGCAAGATTATAAAGTTCAACCTTCCCGGTCTTCCAGAATTTGATAACCTTGAAATCACCGTCGATCATCGCAGAGTGCGGATAGCCGGGGTGATAGCGGTGAAAAATCAATTCGCGTGTCGGTCGGTCAACGGTCCCACGCCCCTCGCCGTGAAGCAATGTCACAAAGCTTCCACCATCGAGGATATCGTCGGCCGACACACGGCCACCTGCAAGCTCCGCAATCGTCGGGACCAGGTCCCATCCGACGGCTGGAACGTCGCACTGGCTACCTGCCTTGACACCAGGTCCACGAGCGATCATCGGAACTCGTATCCCACCTTCATACAGAGTCCATTTACCTCCGCGGAGCGGATAATTTCTCATCGGGCCTGAGAATGCGCTCGGGTGATCCAGTCGATTTTTCACGGGCGGAAAGAACTCGGTAGCACCGTTGTCAGTTGTAAAGAAAATATAGGTGTTGTCGGCGATTCCAAGACGCTCTACAGCTTCCAATAGAAGACCAATACTGTGGTCAAGATCAGCCAGCATCGCGGCGAACGCAGAGTCGTTATCCTTGGCTCCAGGTTGCTTTGATTTGTAATGTGCATAGCTTTCGCTTCTGGCCTGCAGATCGACATGCGTGGCATAATGCGATACCTGAAGGTAGAAGGGATTACCTGCACGGCTCTGGCGCTCCATAAAGTTAATGGCGCGCCCTGTGATTGAATACATCTTCTTGGGATCGTCAGTAGTAAATTCTGTGGACCACTTGTCGTCACGCGCCGTCATCAGGTCGCCGTGCTTGTTTCCGGTATTGCCATCGCTTTCGTCATATCCAGCATCTTCAGGATAGAAGCCGGCCCGCATATCCCACTTACCGAAATGTGCAGCTTTGTAATTCGCCTGAACCGACTTCAGCACCACCGGTAACGGGCGATATTGACTCGTGGCAGGCTGGTAATTGTGTGGAAAACTGTCACTGCCAAGTCGAGCTGGCGTCTGCCCGAAGAGAATACTCCGCCGGGAAGGTGAACATATAGACGCCGATGCATACCAGCGGGAGAAACGCATACCTTCCGTTGCAAGCTTCGCCAGGTTCGGGGTCTCGTGATAGTCGCTGCCGGCCGATATCCGCGTGTCCATACTGCACGAGAGACTACTCCAACCCAGGTCATCGGCGAGAATAAAGATGATATTCGGCGACGAAGACTGTGCCTGTGCCGAGTGCCATCCCGTAAAAAGAAAAAATATCAATGCACTTGCTAACTTCACCATGTCCTCTATTGGTTTTCGTCTCTCTGTTGTTTGACTCTGGTCGTGTTGTACTCACCCTGTTTGTTGAAGCCAGGGAAGGCGCGCATCCTCCCGAATCTCGGATAGGTTTCGAAAACATCACCGTTGCCCGTGACGCGAGGATCTCCTTGTCGTGCCAATTCGTCCATCAACGTCCCGCGGAGTTCTTCCATGATACCTGAATACTCACTATCCGCAGACAGGTTGTTCAGGCATGCCGGGTCGTTTCGAAGATCATAAAGCTCCTCCCCGGGACGCATCCCAAACGAACGCGCAAACTTCCCGTGTTCCTGCTCCTGACGCGCGATCATCACACGTTTGGAAGGTGAATCGTCGATGTCCTCGAATCCCTGCACAACCGGATTCACACCGGGAGAATTCACCTGTACAGTGTTCTTAGCCGGGGGCGGGTCGCCGATCGGCCAGCGCTCCGGCTTGAAATTCCGCACGTAAAGAAAGTCCTTCGTGCGGATAGCCCTTGCAGGATAGCCTGCGTTGTCAGGACGAGCATGTGTATGTCGCTCGCGACCGCTAAGGACAAAGGCGCGCGTCGTATCCGTGTCCAACCTGGTTCCTCGTAAGATCGGAGTCAGGCTACGTCCGGCGATCTCTCTCAATGGCGTAGCGCCTGTGAGTTCCAGGAACGTGGGTGCAAGATCGATCAGGCCAACCAGGTCGTTTGACTTCCGGCCACCGGGAATCGTGGGGCCACATATCGCCAGCGGTACGTGAATACCGTAATCGTACATGTTTGCCTTGGCATGCGGAAAAGCCATGCCGTTATCAGCCGTAACAACGACTATGGTGTTGTCGAGCAATCCCCGCCGCTCGAGCGTCGATAGCATCAGGCCCAATTGGCTGTCAAACCAGGAAATCTCAAAAGCGTAGTCTATCAGATCATTCACGACAGAGTCGTGCGCAGGCAGAAAACCCGGAATCTCGGGGTTGAGATCACCAAGGAGGCGGCGTCCACTGCCATACTCATACATACGGTGTGGTTCCTGCGATCCGAACCAAAAGAAAAACGGTTGGGCTTCGTCACGCGCATCGAGAAACGTCTCGAAATTTGCGGCGTAGTTCGTCTTGCGCAATCCTTGGGTTGGAAGTGAGTCAAATTGAATGTCGTTGTACTCCTTTCCCACCGGATTATGCGGCCATCCTGTGATCTCCCAGTTCCCGGGCGACCAAGGTTTTCCCGTATATGCAACGGAATATCCTTCCTGCGCCAAGACGTCAGTGAACACTTGTAGCTTCCGTGGAAAGGTACTGCTATGAGTGCCCGCCTCTTCAAGTTGCCAGATGTTACGACCCGTGAGTATCGCGGCGCGTGAAGGGCTGCATTGGGGAGCCGCAACAAACGCATGTGTAAACAATACGCCCCTCTCCGCGACCCGGTCGAATGACGGGGTGGGTGTCCACGCAGTGCCATAAGCCGACGCGTGGGGGTACGACTGGTCGTCTGAAATCACAAAAAGGATATTGGGGCGTTGATCAGAAGTGCGATCACCATTTCCGGTTTGACGACACGAAAAAGACGTTACAAACAGCAACAGGAAAATCGCGGCTGATAAGGAATATCGTTTGCTGGGTATCTGCATACTTCGTTTCAATTATTCTGGTTCTTGTGCACCCTTGCACTCTGGTCCAGGTGCCAAGGTATCAATACACGATTGTCCGACTTGTCCTGACCATCCTCGACGAGGTTGATGGCTCCGTCGCGAAGCTCAAATATAGCGCTTTCATCGGCGTTGATGATGCGAAGGGACGGTATCTCGTTTTC
This sequence comes from uncultured Roseivirgaceae bacterium, assembly GCA_964438975.1. GTDB lineage: Bacteria > Bacteroidota > Bacteroidia > Cytophagales > Cyclobacteriaceae > Chryseosolibacter. The sequence goes on from CAYTMU010000008.1 coordinate 98,205, forward strand.
CGCGAGATTCGCGGTTATCGTCCACCGTCCGGCCGATACCCGCACCGGCGAGTTAAGCCCAGCATCCGAGGCAATGTTCTCCGATTTCGCAGAGGGCGATATTTGCAGCACGGCCAGAAAACGCGCCTTCGGTGTTTTTTCGGTCGTGACAGCACGCAGGTGCCACTGGTCTTCATCGTATGACTTCAACTTACCTTGTCCGTCTTTCGATCCTCTCCAGTTGATCGCAGGCACATCAAAGGTATCACGCAACACAAACCGCGTGGACGCGGAACTCCACAAACGTCCGGCACCCACGGACTTTTCGAACTTTGACTGGAAGGATTGCGAAGCGGCATCAATTTCGATTTCCGACATGGCGTGAATGAGCCACGACCAGCCTACGGGTCGGGAGGCTTTCAGTTCATCGTACACAACAACAATATCAGGCTTCAGCAATAGTATATGCCTGTTGAAGCGCTCCACACCTCGATCCTCTCCGGTCTCTTCACTGGAATACGCTTCACTTGCATCGGCCAGGGCATACACGACCTGGTCTCCGGCGACGAACTTCGGAATCCAACCGTAAGCCTCCGTGCTATAAGGCTGTCCCTCATCATCAGCCAGGACACTGTTATTGCTTTTAGTGTGCTGATACCACCCGGTGCGATGCGGGTCGGTCATCGTGACCTTGTAACCGGTGCGGAAGAACGTGCGTTCACCGCCATAGACGATGTTGAACGCATTCTGGTCAGCCAGAAAATGTCCATAGCATCCGAACGGGCTTGAGCGTAATGCAATCATAAGATTCGATTCGGTATCCACCGGATTTGAATGCATGGCTGCCAATCCGATGTCGCGGAATAACTTTCCCGACGGCAAGTCCGGCGTACCGACGGAAGGGGGTTGATCCGTTTCTGTGGTTACACGCACCCAGCGAAGGAGATCTGTCGCTGATAAATCGGGGCGCTCATATCGCATACACGCATCTGCGTACCACGCTGCAAGGTTGTTTCCGGTGAGGCTGGCGATCGCTTTCGCGTAGGCGATGTACTCGGCTCCCGGCGAAAAGACTTCCTCCGAGTTATCGCCAAATCCATCTGAGGATGATCCCGGCGGTATATTGTATACAAGCCAGTCGATATTCTTTTCGTACCAGGGATGCGTCTTGATGAAATCAAATCCAGTGAACTTGCGGATGTATAACGGGATCTCAATCACAGTCTCCATATTCATCCGGAAGTAAGACACGCCTTCCACCCATCCCCCGTCCGTGCCTCCAAGTATCGGTGTTCGCGCCAGGAAGAGTTCGTACGCAAATCCCAACCAGTCGTCCGCACGCGGATCATGTGTGTGCACCGCAATCGCGGTTTGAAAGAAATAATGAAGGATATGCTGCCATACGTGGCCGCTGAGTACACGTGACTCCTGGTTGTTGATCCATGAACGATAAAATCCCTCAGCGCGCACGCCAATCGCCTTCACAAGTGAAGCGCGCTGCCGGGCTGGCAATTCGTCAAAGAAGGTATCGAAGACCAGTGCCATCGACAACATACAACGCGCATCTGCAAAATCACTGGTACCCGAACCTGTCACCCCATCGGGATTCCACGACAATACCTCTTCCGCGATAGCAATAGCACGCTGCTGAAACCGAATATCTCCCGACAAGACCCATGCCTCACACAATCTGCGAACAGCCTGATATGCCACTCCACCCAGTTTGTTACCGGCGTCCTGCCTGAGTTTCCTGGCTCGTGCCTGATCTTTCTCAGCCCTCTTCGGCTGTCCGTCTTTTTCGCGGGGTATCTTTCTCAACAGAATTTCTTCTGCTTCCGCAATGATCTGCCGGACGTCTTCGACACGGGACGTTTCGCGAAGGCGAGGCAATTCAGAATTCCCCGCAAGCACCCGCGGATGTCCGTCGGGGACTCCTGCCAATAGTTCCGCGACAGTTGGTGAGACCAGGTCAACAGCCGTATCAGTGATCGTGAAACGTTGCACAGTAGACCACTCTTTACCAGATTCCCTGTATTGCCAGAACCATTCACCGGCTTCAAGCTTTCTATGCGTATTGAACATCGCCCATGGTGTCTCTTCCCCTGAAATAACATCCCGGGAAAACAGCGAATCGCTCGACAACCTCACATCATAGGTGATTGACTTCCCTTTCGACAATGGCCAACGCAATACCGGCGGATTGAACTCTGCTTCGATTCCTGCCGACGGAACTGGAAAAGTCAGATACCGCAAATACACGTAGGGAGGGGGCTCGATCGGTTGTACCACTTGTTCTTCATGTCGATGTTCTGAACATGCCGACAAGAGCACCCACATACTCAGTCCGAACAACCACCATCTATTATACGATATCCTAAAGATCATTTTTCATTGGTTTATCCGCTATCAGGTCCCAAACTTTGAAGTTTCGATAAGAAAAACGCGACCACTGCATCTGCCGGAATCCTATTCGGCCGTCGCCATACACCGGCCCGTGCGTTTTTCCATCGTCCTGCCAGTCGATGATCTTACGGTCATCCACAAAAAAAACGATATGACCATCGTCTTTGACCAAACGCAATCTATGAACCTCTTTGGAGTGTTTGGGAATACCCTCCTCCCCTGTCTGCACCAGCTCAAACATATTATTCTTCCGAAGATGAGCGAGTTCCCGATCAGGGTTCTTTGGATTGTTCGCGTAGTAGGATATATGATAACCCTTGAGTTGATCTTTCGTGTAGTACCGGAAAGTCCCATCCCTCACAGGAAGAGCGGGGTCGAAAATATCCTCTCCATTAAGTCCGGTCGTGGCAAAAAAAACAATTAGCAATCCCTCGTCGGGGTGGTGGTTTTGCACTTCCCATTCAGCGATGAAGCGAGCAGGGAAAATCTCCGGACACCAGAAAACATGATGCCAGGCCTGGTCCTTCGCATACATCGTCATCCATCCGTTTTCGAACGCCAGTTCGCCCGGTCCTTCCATATCCCAGTCGGCAACCTCCCGCGCTGACGATAAAGAATTGCTATAAAGAAGCGATCCGGTCAAAAAAGGTTGATCATATTGTCTTTCCTTGGTTGAGCAAGAGCCTGACAATATGAGCAGTGCGATTAATATAAATTGAAGCCTCTTTACAAACATCTACATTCCGTCATATTGAAAGAAAGTCCGGGCAAGACCTATTCGACCACGAACTCAAAGGTGCACGGCGCATATCCCGTGAAGTAAACACAGTCAGCTTCCAGCTTGGGAAGTGCTCCTCTTAGCTTTGTCCATTTGTGTGCGATCGCAGCCGGGCCAACGCGGATAGTGTCGTCACCGTAAGAGTACACAACATATTCACCATCCTTTGCAAGGAATGCGTTGTTCACCCCGGCCTTTGGGACTATATTTTCCAGCTTACCGCCCTCGCGAAACCCGAACTCAATCGTTACAGGCAGGTTTGTCGGACCATCTACCACAACTTTGAATCTAGCGCGACCATTCTCCGGTGTGATATACACATGAGTGGACAAATGCTGCACTTCTGACTTTGTGCGTAATGTACGTGGTACTGTAGCCCAGGTATCCGCATCCTTAGGAATCATTTCCGGAGGTAACGGCTGGTAATAGGGCCCTTCAAGGACCATGGACATCACGTACGTATTCCCCTCTTTTACCATCGACTGACTCGCAAACTGACCTTTTCCAAAGAAAGCGGAAGACACCCGAACTGCCTCTAATGCGGCGTTACCTTTGAATAAGGTAAAGAATGTTGTGTTGTCAGTGATGATCGACATATCGACGTTTCTCTCCCTGATCCGTACGAGGTCGGAGTGCTCGAAGTGCTTGTGATAGTTCGACGGTGGCGCTGATGGAGTGGGGAGCGAACGCATGAGCGACGCGTCCTCGATAAACATCGGCAACATGTAGACAAGGTGCTCAACCGGCACGGACTCCGTTATTTGCTTTACCATGCCGGAGTAACGACTGTTGCCGTCAACGATTGCCATATGGTTGTACGCCAAATAATACTTCGACATATCCGCACGTAAATACTTGTCCTGCCTTCTTGATGTCTCAGTAACAACCTCGCCATTGGCATGAACGAGGTAGAACGTCATCTCAAGATTCTTTCGGACTATATCGTATAGATGCTCATAGCGCATCTTTCGCGCGATATCAATGAGACATCTGTTCGTTACCGGAGTATAGACAGAGGTGCTGCGCTCGTTGTACTGCCCGTCGTGGTCGATATCCAC
>CAYTMU010000009.1:0-91062 GCA_964438975.1 uncultured Roseivirgaceae bacterium
ACTCACCACTCACCACTCACCACTCACCACTCACCACTCACTACTCACCACTCACCACTCACCACTCACTACTCACTACTCACCACTCACCACCGGGTATCCTCCCGCTTCCGTCTCACTGTGAATAATTCTTCCTGATCCTGTTCTGACACCATCGATGATACTCTTGTCGATGGCGTCCCGGTCCCAGTAGAACGCTCCGGCATTGCTGAGCACATGCTCTTTTACATCCTGAGACGGAAGTGCGTAAAGACCCTGAGGCCAGATGGCCGGAGCGGGAATAAAGTTCGCTTCTCCCCGGAAAAGAGCGGCTGGAAAATTTGAAACGATCCGGTTGTCATTCCAGTACACATCCACCGGGCCGCCCTGGAAGATTCCGGCGGCAATCTTGTCGGATGTATCATGTCCATACTCAATGCAGTTAGCGGCTACGCTCAGAATACCGTTTTGAATTTCGCGTCCGCGCCATTGCGAAGGTACCAGTGCGTAGTGGACCACTGCTCTGCCGGGATTGTAGATGAAATTGTTCACAACAGCAACCCGACTTCCCCCCTTGCAGAGCGGATGCCGGTCCACGTTGTTGGCATACAGATTTCCGTAGAGCAGTATCTCAGTCGCATTGTCATGCACCAGCGTGCCTTTCGAATGTTCTACCTTGGCGTGCGTGGACATGCTCAGGCCATGGGCAATGATACAATTGCTGATCGTCACCTTGTGCGAGGTGTTACTGCGCCATTCCTCAGGGTTTTCACCGTCGAACCGAGGACCTGATGCGGATAGGTTCTCGTCTGTCGCCCAGGTTGTCGAACAGTGATCGATCACTACGTTGTAAGCACCGCTCCCAGTCGATATTCCGTCTACTTCCCATCCGCTTTTCTTCGCTTGCTCTGCTTCACCCGGCCGGATCTTGATATGCTGTACGATCACGTCATGCGCGGTAATTCCCAGACCACCTCTGATCAATGTGATTCCCGGTGAAGGTGCTGTCTGTCCTGCAATGGTGACATAGGGGTTCCTGATGTGCAGCGAACTCCTGTTCAGGTTGATAACGCCGGCGACTTCGAATACAATGATGCGCGGCCCCTCGGCTTCGATCGCTTCGCGCAGCGATCCATCCCCTTCCGCGTTAAGGTTGGTCACCACGATAACTCTACCCCCGCCACCTCCTTTAGTATCCAATCCAAAACCGGTGACGCCTGGTAAGACCGGTAACCCAATAACCGATCTTACCGACAGCGAAGTATCAGCTGGTAAGCCTCCTCCTCTGTTACTGGCATCATCCTGCTTAATGAGAGTCTGCTGCACCGGTCGCGAGCACGCGACAAGCAAAACAACAATCATCACCCCCCAACCTTGAATCTTGAACATCAAACCTTAAACCTTAACTTAAAACCTCCACTCCTCCGCTTTGAATTTGCGGTACACCGGCTTCACTACCGGATAGCCACCCATATCAGTTTCGCTGCTAATGATGCGTCCTCTTCCCTGCCTGACATCGGAAATGATCATCTTATCGATCGGATCGCGATCCCAGGGAAATGCTCCGGCGTTCTCAAGTACATATCCCTTTACTTCATCGGGCGGGATCGGCACAAGACCCTGAGGCCATATGGGAGGAGCACTGACAAAATTCCCGCGACCGGTAAAGAGGTTGACCGGGCCTGCGGCCTTAACGTAGTTGGATTGCCAATAAATATCAACGGGCTCCCCCTGAAACTTCATGATCGGAATATCCTTCTCGCTATCGGGCCCGAGCTCATAGTAGTTAGCGACCACGCTCATGAGGCCTCTCACGATCTCATGGCCACGCCATTGCCCAGCGATCATCCCGTAATGAACCACATTCTTTACGGGATTAAAAACCAGGTTATTGACGATAGCTACCTGTGCTCCTCCCTTTACAAGCGGGTGACGGTCTACATTGTTAGCGTACAGGTTACCGTAGAGAAGTATCTCGGTTGCATTGTCGTGGATCAGGGTTCCTTTTGAATGTTTGTACTTTCCGTACACATTGCGGTTGAGGCCGTTAGCAATGATGCAATTACTGATCGTTACCTTATGGGAAGTATTCTTTCGCCACTCGTCAACGTCTTTTCCTTCGAAACGCGGCCCGGAAGCCGATAAGTTTTCATCTACCGCCCATGTCGTGGAGCAGTGATCGATCACGACATTGTAAGCACCGCTGCCGGTACTGATTCCGTCAGGCGACCAGTCGCCGGGGCCATCAAGCGATTCTCCGGCCGTGCCCGGTCTTATTTTCAAATGCTGAATGATGACCTCATGTGTTCCAATTGCAATACCACCTCTGACCAACGTCACTCCGGGAGAAGGGGCGGTGTAACCTGCAATGGTAATGAAAGGGTTGCGAATCCGCAGCGATCTCTTATCGAGATCGATGACCCCCGCCACCTCAAATACGACAATACGCGGGCCATCCGCCTCGATTGCTTCCCGCAATGAACCACTCCCTTGCGCGTTCAGATTACTCACCACCATTACTCTTCCTCCTTTTCCCCCAATTGCATCAAGGCCGAAGCCAGAAACTCCTGGAATCACCGGCGAGCCATTCGGTACATGCTTCGCAAGTTGAGCAACGACGGAGAACGTGGTAGATTGAAAAACGAGCACGATCGCGACTATTGCAACACTTCTCGTCAGGTTTTTCCGAAATGGTCGTGATCTTGCAATCATATCAGAAGCTACGGTTTAAGCCACTCACCGAAAACATCCGCTGGAGAAGCCTGGGCGCTCGAGCGAACTTGCAACTGTTCACCCGCATTCATGGCCCGATAGCGCTGTGTTACAACGGCGAAATCTTTGACCGCGGTCGCTTTACTATTTGCGGCATCGACAGCGTTAACGATAAGCTGCTTCCGCGGAGCGACACTGGCCGACAAGTCGGGAAGATCATAGCCATTAAGCGCACCCGCAACGGCGTTCAACGCGAACCGGGGCGAGTATTTCTGCGTGGTTACAAGCGAGTGATAAGATGTGAGAGGACTGATCAGAGCGATCCTCTTCAACCCGTCGTAAAACGCAGCAGCGTGCTGCAACACGGGGGTCATATTACCTTTTGCAACTGCATAGACTTCTTCAAATCCATGAACTTTTTCGAGTGTCGTTGCAAGCCGTATAACATCACTCGCACGGACTGCTGCTATGCTTCGCTTTGTCAGCATGGATCCAAACCATGTGTTGTAAGACACATTTTCGATGTGGGAATCACCGCGAAAAGTTCCGGGACCTGTCTCCCCGGTACCAAGCAAGTCGGCCGCCAGCACCGCGAAGCCCTGACGGCGGAACCACTCAATATCATTTACACTCGCGGAATCAAGCGCCTTTCCTTCCGGATGCAGGTAGATCACAACCTTCGTTGCCTTTCCCGCGGAATGATGAAGCAAGTACGGCGTAACATAATCACCTTCTCCTTCAATAAAATATTTCTCGGTCAGAAGTTCATCCTCTCGATAGCTCCCGGTGAAGAAAGGTTCATGAACACCCGAAGGTGCCCGGAATCCGGATATTTTCTTTGCCTCCTCCACCGCAGCGGGGATGTGCTTGTCGAGATCCTCCCGGGATCTCTCCAGCGCACCACGCAATCTGTCTGCTTCTCTTCCGTTCATCTTGAACGTTGTTACTCCCTGGAACGAAGTCGTCGCCTGACCGGTAGGCGTCACTTGCATCTCCTCAGGCGTCAACGGTTCAACGTCTTCGTCAACCGAACTTCCCGGGTTGTTGAGGTGCTTCTGAAAAAACGCGTACTTTACTTCGCGGTTCGCCTTCGTTGACTCATGGATTCCAATATCTTCTATCATCTGAAGATTCTCTTCCTGACCGTAGGCACGGTAAACCTTTGATACGTCTCTCGCAGTTTCACGCGCACCCTGAATGGCGAAGAAGTCGTTCGTGGTCGTGACGATCAGCGTCGGCTTTGGTGCTCTGACCATGAGATAGTCGGAATGATCAATACCGCGCTCGATCTCAAAAAGCAAGTTCTGGTCCGCATCCTGGGGACCGATAGACTGCAGCAGGCGCTTGCGATTGGTTATCCAACACTCCGGCGCTGACAAATAGATACGGTCGTCAACCGCGGCAATAAATGCAGACTGCGTCCCGCCTCCCGATCTCCCGGTAATTCCGATCCGAGCTGGATCAACCTCCTTGCGCGTCATCAGGTAATCGACCGCCCGGATGCCATCCCATATCATATACCGCGCAATCGCGTTCCCAGTCACAAACGCCTGCAAACCAGGATAGGAGTGTTGAACCACGGATCCTCCCCGCAATGTCGAGCCGCCCGTTTCCGGATTGATGTATTCAAGTCTCTCGCCCTGCCCGATCGGGTCGAAGGCGAAGACAGCAAATCCTTTCTTTACAAAATTGAGTATCTCGTGCTGATATCTCGCATTATCATATGACGCCGGATTGTGGCCACTGCAGTAGATGACGGCCGGCAACTTCTCGTTCCGCCTCTTTCCCGATGGCAGGAAAAGTGAGGACGTCACATAGAAACCTGGCAACGATTCAAACACAATGTGCTCGACTCGAAAGCCCTCCTTCCGGATCGTCCGCGTTACCCGTGCATTAAGGGGGGTCTTCTCAGGAAAAAGATTCATCGCCTCACGCAACCGGTTCTTCACTTCCTGCTGCCGCGCCTTCCAATGATCGAGTGATTGATCTTCCTCCCATGCGACTCTCTCACCAATGAGCGTGTAGGCTTCATCCATAAGGAAATCAAACAGCGGATTCTTTACGTTGTCGTAATAGGTCCATTGCAATGTCGCCTTGTTAGACGTGGTAAAAACCTCGCGGTTGATCTCCTGGCCGTTCGCCGCAGATCCAGACAATACCACCAGCAAACAAATCCAACACACACTTCTGAGACCACCAATCAAATTACCGTCCTCCATCAGAATACTCAGTTAACTCTTTTTTTCACCGCTACCCAATCGCATCATCTACTCGACCACCTCAGGAGCATACTCTTGAAAAGACACTCCCTTATCGCGAAACACAAGCGTGTCCTTCGCATTATGTATGAATGTACCATCATCTACGACGTAATCCAGGTAGATAGCGTGGCGTGATTCACCCCCCCAACTCTCAGTATTCTTCGAAAACTTTGCAGTACCGCTTACCGGGAAAGGCGAATCCGTCGACTCTTCAATTGTTCCGTTGCCCTGGTCGTCGAAAGTGATCAGCATCTCAAAGTTGCCGGGGCTTGATGTATTGTCTCTGACGACCCGGTTGCTGTAAAGCACTGTGTTCATAGAAGCCGTTCGGACATTGACCACCTGGTCACGCTCGACATACCGGTTCCGATAGACATTCGTTTCTATTACCAGTCCTGCATCGGACACGTCAGATTTTCCCCGAGCGAGATAGTTGCCGTGATACGCATTGACATAGTTGATGCCAAACAGCGTAAAATCTTTGGGGAGGTTTACCCAATCAGTAAGCACCCTTCTGTCAGGGTTTTCCAGTTCTGTCTTCCCCGTAAGCAGCGAATCCGAGCTCACGCTCACGATGCGAAGGGGTATCACATAAGTCGTGCCGGTTGGTCCGATGGCGGCCGGGTCGGTGAAAAACGCGTCGGTAAGTTGTACATCGAGCGCCCCGGACAACTTCCCTTTGGGGATAACGATCTGCGAATTGTTGCTAAGCGAGTAGAAGCTGGCAGGCAACGGTAGTATCTTGGTAGTTCCGAGATATAGATCGTCTGTGAGGGATTCATCGATGACATAGTCGATGACAATATCCTTTCTATTCTCATACACCCCACCCATCGTAGCGGAGATCTGAAACCTGTGTGCTTCGTCGTTTGAGTTATCAAAGACATAGTCGCCAAACACGAGTGTCCGCACCGGGTATTGATAGGGAAAGAATATCGAGGTAAACTCGTTGTCGACAAAATGGACGTCCTCGTTATAACAGGACGCCATCGCAACAACCATCAGCGCACCGGCGATTTTGATTAAAATTCTTTTCATATTGAAATACGTTTTTTTTGTAAAAGATAACAACATCTACCATCCGGTGTTTTGAATGAGCATTTCGTTCCTGATGATCTCGTTCTGCGGTATCGGACCGTAGAACGCCTTGGGTGTCTCGAACCTTCTGTTTTCAACAAGAACTTCCGTGAAGTGACCACCGGTAACGGACACACCGTTCACTGGTTGGTCGATCACATCCAGGCGCCATCTGCGAATATCCCAGAAGCGGTGACCTTCAAAGCTGAGTTCGAGCCTTCTCTCGTTGCGGATAAGCTCGCGCATATCCTCCTTCGCGGTAACCTCGGTCAAATACTGATCGGGTTGATCCATGCCGGCGCGCTTCCTGATCTCCGCGAGGATTGAGCGCGGGGTAAAACCATATCCATTCGGATCCTCATCCGGTCCCCAGGCTTCGTTTGCCGCCTCTGCGTAGTTGAGGAAGATCTCCGTATAACGCATGTGCGTATAGAAGTGCCTGCGATTTTGCGGCGCTACAGGATCAAGATTCACATCCTCGCGCAACAGCTTCTTCAAATAATATCCCGTACGCGTCGAATAAATGTTAAGGTTCAGACCATCCAGTGTAGGGCTCTCAGGACTCACGTTGATCACACTACCCCGCAGGTTGGTACCATGCCTCACCACCGTTGACTCAAGTCTGGGATCTCTGTCCGCATATGGATTTTCTGCGTCATATCCGCTGGAAGGATGATCAATGGGATATCCGTTCTTCATAGGAAATGCGTCGACCAGATTCTGCGTGGGATTCACACGTCCGTTACCGAACAATGAAGGGGGAAAGTTTTGCGTTTCCAGGTTTCGGTTATTAACAAAGTTCGCGCGCCAGAAAATATCGGGGTTACTGACATCGGTATCCTGATTGTAAAAATTCCTGTCGGCGGCGAGTCCGGCGACGCCGCCGATCTCGCTGAGCAATGAAGCGGAGAGCGCGGCGGCCTCCGCAGCTTTCGAAACGTTATAGCTTCCGTTGTTATACGCGGGGCTCGAGGCAATGAGCGCCGCCTTCGCCTTCAGTGCTGTGACGATCTTACCCTGGATCCTACCCAAGCTCTGAACACCCATTACCCTGAGCGAATCATTGGTGTCATAGTTGTTATGCCATGTGTAGGGAAGCAGTTCAAGTGCCTTGTCAAAATCGGAATTGATCTGCTCCAGGACTTGCCCGTACGATGCCCGGGGCAGTTTGTAGACCTCATTCACCTCGATTAGCCGCGTGACGATGGGTACGCCCAGTAGTTCTCCGTCCTCCGCCACTCCGCCATGTGTGATCAGCAGACGAAGATAAAAGTAGCCGCGCAGCGCATACGCTTCACCCGTGTTCTTGTTGAAGAAGAGTTGGTTCCGGTTTTCGCTTTGCCAACTCCACTCTACGTCTTCCGCGACAGAAAGCAGGAAGTTGAGGTGGGAGATCGCTGCGTAAGCATCGTTCCATTCGGAGACAGGTGAATATATCGGCGACCACTGCCCTGTCGCCATCCGCATGAAGGCGTTGTTCTTGTCGTTAGACACCGCATCATCCGTCGCGACTTCGGAGAATGAATACCCCGTAGGCAAATGCCGGTACGCACTGTGCAGGAGTCCTTCCGCATAGGCAGGATCGCGCAGTACACGCTGCATGGTCTGCTGATTGTCTTTCGCAGGCTCCAGTATATTTTCGTCACACCCGGCCACGACGGCGAGCAATGCGATCAATAGAACTCTTATAGCTTTGACTTTCATATCTTTTCTCATTAGAACATTAACCTTACACCGAGCGCGTAATTGCGATACGTGGGCTCCGAGCCGATACGCAGCTGGCGTTTTTCAGCATCTTGCGACAACTGCGCAAGGTTCGAACCTCTCAGGAACACACTGGCGCCATTCGCCGCGAAACCGCGATCCGGACTGGCAGGAAAATGATACGTCAGCTGAACCCTGTTCACTACGAACAAATTGTGATCAAACGTCCACTGCGTCGAAGTCCTGAAGTTGTTGTTATTGTTGGCCGACGATAAACGCGGATAGGTAGCAGTTGCCGCGGTAGCCGGCGTCCACCGGTTCAGCACTTCCTCGGAGTATTTCTCGTCCCCCTGAACCCAGAAGTAATCGCCACCATACATTCCCGTGCCGCCGTTCGCGCCAGTCCCGAGCGCAAACAGGCTGAGGTTCTTATATTTGAAAAGGAGCGAAAGCGAATAGGTCATTTTCGGCAATGAATTCCCGATCTCGATTTCGTCATTGACATCGATCAGGCCGTCGCCGTTCTGATCCTTGTACTTGATATCGCCGGGTCTTACTTCCCCGAACATCTGTTCCGGGCTCGCCGCGATATCAGCTTCGTCGGCGAAAAAGCCGAGGGCTTCAAGACCGTAAAGCGCATCTACGCGCCGCCCCGCGCGGTACTGATAATCGTGCAACCACAACTCGTCCTTCTTAACCTCTTTAGAAGAGGCAAACATTCCGTTAGCTCCCACCTGCATCAGGAAATCACCTGATCTCAAGGTATACTCCAAGCCCAGGCTGACGCCACTGTAATTGGTCTCATTGTAATTTTCAAAAGGAATACTCGTCACGATGTACGCAGGATAGAGGCTGGTCCGTTGTACCACCTGCCCCGCGTTCCTGGTGGTAAACCAATTCACGTCGACATACAAGGCCTTGTTCAGAAAACTACCTTCCAATCCGACGTTGACACTCTTCATCTTTTCGAACGTCAGTCCCGGATTCGCAGCACGTTCGGTGGTAATTGACGGCAGCGAACGGTTTCCGTCATCCCAGCTGAAGTTACCCGTGTATCCGGTGAACGTTCGCTCATACCTGCGATAGTCGGTTCCGGGAGATTCATAATTGATGATCCCCGCACTCGCTTTCAGTTTCAAAAAGTCGATGCCGCTAGTGCCGCGCAGGAAATCCTCCTCGCTAAGGATCCAGCCTAGTCCGAGGGTTGGCGACAGCCCTCCCCTGTTTCCTGGGGCGAGTTTGTAGCCGTTGACATACGCGCCGCTGAAATTTGCGTAGTATTTATCCTTGTGACTGTAATCAAGACGCAACCCAACATGAGCAGCCCTGGCAGGAACAAGAACCGACTCCAGGTTGTGCTGATCAAAGTAGCCGAGCAGTACACCCGAGATCGCATTGTCGCCAAAACGCCGGTTGTAGTCGAGTGTGGCAAACGCGCCAAGACGGCGGGTGAACGATACGTTGGCGAGTGTCTGAACGAGTGTGCGCACGTCAACACCAACCCGTGACAAGGCGGCGATCGAATCCACGCCGGCATTCGTTTCCCACACGGGCTCATACACAGCGTATTCGTTATAAACGCCTTGCGTAAAACTGTGCGTCACATCCAGGCTTATCTGCGTCCGCAGCTTCAACCCTTCAACAGCTTCATTGAGGTCAATGTTAAACCCCTGGTTAAACTGGATAGCACGGTTGACCGACGTCTCGTAGCTGCCGAGCGACTGATTTCCATATACGTTGTTGGTAAAGATCGGCGTTCCGCCGAGTAGGTACTTCCCGTTGACCAGCTGCGCATTCTCCAGGTTCACCCCGTCACCCAATGCGGCATCGTGTTTCAGCAGTGACAGCGGCAACAGCGGTGAGTAGTAGTGCGGATGCAGCGTGGCAGCGTCGGCCCAGAAATTACCGACCGGTCCTTCATCGATGTCAATGATCGCGACCGCACTGAGAAAGGTGTTGATATTCTTCCTGATATCGATATCAACGTTGCTCCTGACATTGAAACGGTTCCGGCTAAAGTCCGCGTCCTTCGCAGCATTCAGGAGACTTCCGGTATTGGTCCAGCCGACATTGGCATAGTAGCGCGCCCGTTCGTTTCCTCCGGAAAATTCGGATGTAACTTTGGTGAACGATCGCCGATCGGCCAGGAATTCGCTCCCGTAATAATTAACATCCGGGTAACGGTAAGGGTTAGCACCGCTCTGATGGTCAGCGATCACAGCGTCGGAGAAAGAGGGTGCGAGACCATCGTTAGCCCGTGCCTCGTTATAGAGCCGCATATAGTCTGCCGCTCCGAGGTAGCTGGGAAGCGCGCGTGGCGTGGAGATACCACGCTCGACCATGAAGTTCAGCTTGCGAACACCGTTCCTTCCCGTTTTTGTCGTTACAAGGATGATCCCGTTCGGCGCATGTACTCCGTACAACACACCCGCATTCGCATCTTTCAGTATGGTGATCTGCTCGATCTCTTCAACGTTGATATTGGACGCATCACGCGGAATGCCGTCTACGATCACAACGGGATTGGCAATCGTCCTCAATACCAGACCAGGAACCACCCCAGACAGGACATCATTGAGCGTCTGCACGTTGTCATAATGTAGAAATTCATCGGGATTGATCACTGTCACGTCACCTACCAAGCTGCGTTTGTCGGCTCTACCAAATGGCATAAAGAGCTGGTTCTGCCGTGCAATACCCGTAGTATCCTGGAGCACTTCAGATGGTGACGTATCCATCGCGGATAGCCGCGGCTGAGTGCCCGCGGGGTTACCATAATTTGCCGATGCCACTTCGACTGTTCTCTGCTGTGCCACTGCGGCAGCCGAGAAACAGCTAGCAGCCATCATTAGTATATATATCTTCTTCATTTTCTCGATAGCTTTAATGATTGACTTCTACCAACCCGGATTCTGATAAAATTCCTTGTAAAGTGCTGCATCTTCGGGGAGAAACGGGAGCCAGTAATGACGTCCGATGTCGAATTGCGCGGTTAGTATAAGTTCGGGTTCGAAGTAGGTATGGTTCGCGTCATACCTGACACCTGATAAGGTGCGGTTCTCCGGCAAGTGCGCGATATACCAGCGACGGTAATCGTACCACTGGTGACCTTCCAGCGCGACTTCAACACCGATCTCGTTGTGGACTGCTTCTCTGAATACTTCCTTGCTCGTGGTGAACCGCGCATCCAGGTCGGGCACGGTTGCGCGGTTGCGCACGATATTGACTGCCTGCAGCGCTGTAATCCCACCGGGAGATGCGCCGGAGGGTCCGCCATAACCTTCGTTCGCAGCTTCTGCATACATCAGATAGGCGTGCGCAAGACGCATGTAAGCGACCTGAAAGTAGTAATTCGTACCCCAGCGATTATCCTTGTTGTTTGCGCCTTGCCCCAGGAACTTGCGCTGATGGAACCCGGTTACTGCCTGAGCTCTGTGTCTTCCGCCGACATAGAGGCGAGCGAACTCGTCCGCATGTCCCGCAGAAAAAAACAGCATCCTGTCGCCGTCAGTGACGATACTGTAATCAAACCGCGGATCGCGATCTGACCACGGATCATTGGGATCATAGCCCGAGTCAGGTTCGGTGATCGGCAGGCCGTTGGCCATCCCGAATTTATTGACGAGCTCCAGTGTTGGCGGATGGTTGTGGTCTGTGCCCTGTCCACCGAGTTGCTGCATCAGGTGCTCTCCGAATTGCCTCCTACTGTCACCGTAAACGGGATTGCCCCAGATCCATTCCTTGCCATGCGGCACGGTGCCATCCATTCTCCAGAACAGCGTTGAGTAGTCTTGCCAGTTCTCGAGCCCGTAATATCCTTCGTTCGCCAGCTTCAGCAATTCGTTGAACGCATCGGCTGATTTTTTTGCCAGTTCCGCATTGTAAGTATAGCTACCTGTAACCACTCCGTTCATGAGCGGGCTCGCAGCGTACAGCCAGTTCTTGCCAAGGAATGCCCAGGCAATGCCCTTGGTGAGGCGTCCCTTGTTCGCACCCAGCGTGCGTTGCCCTGCCGAGGTTTCATCCCACGTTTTAGGAAGCAGGCTGGCCGCCATTTCCATATCCTGAGCAACGCGTTCGGCGCTCTCCACATAACTCAGCCTCGGGTAATCAAGCTTGTCTGTTGGCTTCAGCGCTACATCGATATAGGGAATCCCACCCCAGGCTGCCATGATCGCAAAGTGAAAATATCCACGAAAGAAATACGCCTGGCCCAGGATGAGGTTCTTTTCCTCTTCTGTGCCCTGCATTTTATCGATGTTCTCGATCGCAATATTTGCCAGGCGGATCCCATACCATCCGTCTGCCCAGATACCCCTGCGTTGCCGGTCCTGTTGGGTAATATTATTATCATTGGGTCGCTCGGGGAAACCGCGGAACGGACTATACTGATTTCCGTTCCATTGCCCGTAGTTACCGCGTACAAACCGGTAGCCATTGGTCTGGAACTGACGCGCGACCACATCATTGGACCAGTTCCAGTTAGCACCACCGCTCTGCGAGCGCGTGAGATCGGGAAGACTTTGATACATCTCCTCGACAAACCCCTGGTAGCGAATAAAGTCGCCGAACACATCGGCGTCGTCGACTTCCACTTCAGGTGCCGCATCCAGGTATTCTTCACATGCAGTGACTGCCATACCAAGCATGATAATGACCGCCAACCGATTCATATAGTTGAAAACTCTTTGCATAACCCTATTCTTTTTCTGATAACTAGAAAGAAACATTTACACCCAGGTTGAAACGCTTTACAAGCGGATACACGGATGATACGGTCTCGGCACCTCTCGCTTCGCGGTCTTCGATCATCCTGCTCCACAGCGCGAGGTTGTTCCCTCTCAGGTATAGCTGGAGGGAGCGCAGTCCCAGCCGGCTGACGATCCGGTTGTCAAATTTGTAGGCGATCTCAGCATTCCTTAGCCGGAAGAGCGACCCGTCTTCGATGAATGACGTTCCGTAGCCCGGGGTCCCCTGGAAGTTGAGTCGCTGGAACCTGTAGCGTCCGGTCGGATCCTCCGGCGTCCACATATCCAGATGATGTGCCATCACCGGACCATCACCTAACTGGTTGTAGAACGGGACGGCGAGATACGCCGTGTACTCGCGCGTGATGTTGTACATCCCGTAAAACTGAACCATAACACTGAAGCCTTTGTAGTCACCGCCCAGCGTAATGCTGTACGTATGCTGGGGACGGTCTATCGGGAAAGACACCGGCGCAACCGACTGCGGATCGACCACACCCGACCCGCTGAAGTTCAGGATACGGAAATCACCGGGCAGCTTGGTTGCGTTGTTCTGAAAACCCACGGCGGAATACACATCGTCCCAGTTGTTGAGAAACCCTGCGTCGATCTGTGTGCGGCGCTGATTGATCGGATAGCCCGCGTTCTTCTGATACGACGGGAGCAGCGGAGCATCTTCCATGTAGATGACTTTGTCAAAAGCACCCGTGTGATTCGCAGAAATATAGTAGCCGACGCCGCCCGTCCTGTTCCGCAAGGTCAACTCCGCTTCGTAACCTTTCACTTCGACCTCTCCGAGATTCGCCGCAACAGGGCTTGTCCCCAGGTATGGCGCGACGGTTCTTTGACTTGCGTTCATGAAGATATCGGTGCGATAATCCCGGAAAACATCGACGTTTGCGCTGATTCGGTTCTCCAGGAAGCCGAGTTCGACGCCAAGGTTCTGCTTAAGCGAAGTCTCCCACGAGAGCTCCGAGTTTCCGAGCGCGACTTCGATATACTGATTGTAAGGGCTCTGCTGCGGCTGTGGCTCTCCGAAATAGGTGTTGTCGGTATCCACGCTCCATGTCGTGCGGTACGCCCAGGGTTCAGAGCTGAAATTGTCGTTCCCCACCCTGCCCACGGAGTAGCGGATCTTAAACATGTCGAGCCAATTGTAATCGAGGAATGCTTCGTTGGAAAGCACCCACCCCACCGCGACCGAAGGGAAGAAACCAAAGCGGTAGCCCGGGCCAAATTTCTCCGAACCATTGTACGCGAAGTTCGACTCGAACAAATAGCGGGCATCATAACCATACGTAACGCGACCTACCCAGTCTTCGCGGTAGCGGGGAAAACCACTTCCACTCGTAAACTCTTCACGGTTCACCAACCCCAGGCCAGTAACCGCATGCTTGCCAAATTCCCGGGCGTAGTTGATCTGACCCTGGTAGAAAAGCCGGCGCGACGACAAGTTGAATTTATTACTGGTTTCGGCGTTGTATGTATTCTCCCCGCGCACCCAATCGTAATCGTGGTTAGCACTCGTGTTGTGGATATACCCTAACATGTAATCCGCGGGCACTTCGCCCTCCCTGATATTGACGATCTCGGGATCGATATAAAGCGTTCTTACCCCGCCGTCTTCTATCCCGCCGCGCGTATAGAACGTATTGTCATACGACAGCGACGCCCTGGCCGACAAACCTTTGGTAATAAAATCCAACTTCTGTTGCAGAATAAAGTCGGTGGTCACACCTGTCCGGCGGTGGTTCCCGAGACCGCGGTTGTTCGCAGCCTGCATAGGATTCGCCCGGGCATCGTCGGGGTTAAAGCCATAGGCGCCGTCCGCGTGGAGAATAGGATATTCATTTGGCGCAGTTTCCGCAAACGCTCTGAAAATATCCAGTGATGCATTCTCGGAACCATATCCTGTAGTCTTGTTTCCGACATAACCAGCGATGTTCAGGGAGAACACGGTCGATTTCGTTACGTCGAGATCGAGGTTGGTGCGGAAGTTGATCCGCTCGTAGCTGTTCTTGCTCTTGTAACCTGTGCCGGCGGGATCACTGCCAGTCTTGACCACGTCGTCATCGTAGGTATACGACAGGGAAGCAAAGTACTTGGCGAACTCACTTCCGCCCGACACGCTTACGTTCATCCGCGAAGAGATCGGAAACTGTTTGAGCATTGCATCCGCCCAATCGACGTCAGGAAATATATACTCCATTCCCGGCGCCTGAGGCTGCCTGTAATTCTCCAGCATTTCCTGAGGTATGTACCTGTTCCAGTAGTCATTTGCACCGCTGTTTATTTCATATTCGATTACTTTGTTATAGAAACTAAGCTGATCGTACGAATTCAGTTTCTCGGGTAACCGCGATACGTACTTCGTCGACATACTGGCGTCAACACTGATCACAGGCTCGCCCACCTTTCCTCGTTTCGTGGTAATGAGGATCACGCCTTCCGAGCCTTTCACACCATATACCGCCGTGGCAGAGGCATCTTTCAGGATTGAGATTGACTCCACCTCTGAAATGTCGATATCATTCATCCTGCGCTCGATACCATCCACGAGGATCAGAGGCTCGGCCGAGTTCCAGGTACCCTGCCCGCGGATGAGTATCCGGGGATCATCACCCCCGGGTTCGCCAGACTGTTGCACCGTCGCCACACCGGGAAGCTGCCCGGTGAGCGCTTGCGCCAGGTTCGTGATACCACTGCCCATCTTTTGAAGGTTCTCGGAATCTATCTGCGAGATCGCCCCGACGAGGCTGGCTTTCTTTTGTGTACCATAGCCAACAACGACGACTTCATCCAACTGCTTCGTGTCCGGAGCAAGGCTCACGTTGATCAGCGATCGGGCCCCGACTGTGATCTCCTGGGGGATAAGTCCGATAAATGTAAAGACCAGCACAGCGTCGGAGGCCGGAACCATGAGCACATACTCTCCGTCAAAATTCGTGGTGGTCCCTTCCGATGTTCCTTTGATCAGGACGTTTACACCCGGAACAGGCGCATTGTCTTCCGAGGAAGTAACTTTTCCCCTGACTTCAAACCCCTGAAGGGATTTCACATTCGGCGTCGTCGAAGCATAGATCTGGGAAGATGTGAGAGACATACACAACAGCCACAGGAAAATGAACTTCAAACGCAGGTTAGGTATAGGTTTCTGCATAGTGAATGGTTAGGATTTCCAACTCAAAAAAAATCGCACTCCAGGTTGGCACGATAGCTGAAAACGTGTTCGACACTTGTCAGCCAGTCATCCGGACCCTCGATCATCTGAACTCAGTTCACAGGAATCGATTGAAGTCAGCGATTGAGCATATGACAAACGGCTTTCCTAAATCACCTCAAGATTTTGCATAAAATTTTGAACGACACGTTTTTCGGAGACGTGAAACTTTGTGGATCAGCGTCTTAGCTCATCAGAGATAAAAAAAATCAGTACTCAACAAGTGGTTGAATACTGATTCGAAAATTTGAAGGAAGGACGCGGTGAGGACTACTTCACCTGGATTTCGAACTCGACGTCAACATCCGTTTCACCGGCCGATGCACTGGAACCTGATGTCTTTAATCCTGGCTGGTGTTTCAGAACAACCCTGAACACTCCGTCGGCAACATCACCGGTTTCCCAAGCTGTGAGCAGGCCAATTGGTAAACCGTTGTCATCCTCGTCTTCATAAAGGACAACATCCTCCCGATTGTCGATGTTGCCGTTACCCGGAGGGTTGCTGAAGATGCCGTCTGTCCACCCGAAAAAGAACATGTGCTCATCTCCCTCCTCGGCAACCTCATCCGTAATATTGTATCCCTCATCGGAGGGATTAACCAAATGGTTGAGCAGTTCGATCGACAGTGTATAGGATGCATTTGCCTGCAACAGGATCGGCCCGTCAGTCTCCAGGTCCTGAACTCCTGCTCCGTCCGGATCGATCGCCACAACTACCACAGCTTCTCCTCCCCCGGCAGGACTGAATGTCAGCGCGACCCGGGTGATCATCTCCGGCGTATCCTCCTTTACAGGATCGTCATCACCGTTGCATGACGATAGCAACGTCGACGAGGCCATTGCGAAAATGTAGAACACGGAAATAAGATGCTGATTTTTCGATTTAAGAATATTGCTTTTCATAGGTAATTACATTCGTTTTAGAAGATACATTTCACAGACAAAAGGACGTTACGCCCGAGATCATCGGCAAAGTAGCGGAAGCGGTTCGTGTACTCCCGATAACTGCGATTCAATGCATTATCAATTGAAAGCCTTACATCATATTGCGTACGCTCTCCTTTTATGGAGAATCCCATTGCGCCAGCCAATAGAAAGTATCCATCCGGCGCCTCCGTAAAATCAAAGATCGAGGCGTCGCTCTCGAACAAATCGATCCCGGCTTCCCTGGCCTCATACAATTCCTGTACCGTAACTACGCGTGGGGCCAACCGCTGGCGCGCAAAGTACTGACCACCGGCGTGGATATACGCATTCCCGAGCACGCCGAGATCTCCGAAATGATATCGGAAATCCAATGCATACCGGCTCGTCGGGACAAAAAGAAAGAAGTTGTCGTTGACGACATCTCTCGCGCTCAGAAGCGATGCCTTAGCTCCGGTTTCCAGGTGCGAACCGATTCGCGCGGTTGCGCTGAGATCGACGCCGACAAATAGTGCGTCTGCCCGGTTGTAGCGAAAGTAAGGATAGACCCCACTGACGTTTCGGGTGATCCCTTCCGGACGCAAGTAGATGTAATTGAAAATATAGTTCACAAACGGACTGATCTCCCAGTGAACGTTTTCCTTCGTGAACTCAATGCCCGCGACGGTTTTAAGAGACTGTTCAGGTCGAAGGCTCATCTCGCCGGCCTCCATCACCTCATTGGTCGACCTGTTCAACATGAGTCCGTATTCGATCGCTGCTGCGCTCTGATGCGTGCCAATGCTATAAAGCTCCGACACATGCGGCGGTCTCCACGCCGTGCTGATGCTGAGCTTGACGGCAGCGGGATCCGATATCGCGTGCATGACACCAAGTGTCGCGCTGATGTTCCCAAAATCTATTGCCGCGGAATAGGGCGAATTCGAGAAATCAAACCCCTTGATGGAGTAGTCTCGATAATCAAATCTTGCACCGGCGTCGAGCGTCCATCGATCGAGAAAAAATTTCGACGTAGCAAAAAGACCGCCGGAGAAGTTCTGAAAGTTCGGGATGAACGGAATACGTTGGGTGCCAGCGATGTTGCGGTTCGATTGAAATAATGTACTGATGCCTATCGCAAACGTCCGGACTTCGGAATGATGGGTCTCCCACTCTGCGTCGACACTATGTGTGTACAGTTCGAGATCGATCGACGGGCGAGACGACAGATCGCCGATACGGAGATCGTACTCTTCGCGATCATTGCGCTGGAAGCCGTACTGAAAACGCCATTCGCCCGACTGTCCGTTGATATGGCCATTAACTTTGAGAAGGTTGTGGCTGACGTTCTGACGCGGCGCCCGGATGTCGTACGAGAAATCACTGGTGTATAATGGTACCTCACGCTCCATCGCATGAACAAGATCTTCCATGTTTCCGATGACCGTGCCTCTGAGGATTCCGTTCGTCGTCATAAATCGGCTGAAGAAAAGATCAAGCCCCAGGCGTTTCGAGTGGTAACCCGCCGCAGCGGAGAATGCGAGTTCACGAACACCTGTGTTAGTCAGCGTATAGTCGGCAGCGGAGAAATCGCCCCCGCGCTTTGCCGTGCCCTGAATTCTCCATCCCCACCCCTTACCGTTTTCAATGCCACCTTCGAGCATTCCGGAGATCGCCCCCGACCGTCCATTGCTCTGGAGCACGGACGCAACGGACCCACCAAGCGCATTGGACTCAGGCAGCGGGGCGGGATTGACCACGACAACACCTCCAAGCGCGTCGGTGCCGTACTTGATCGCAGACGCATCCTTAATGACAACCATGTTCGAGGCAACGAACGGATCAATTTCAGGCGCGTGTTCCGCACCCCATTGCTGACCCTCATGGCGAAGGCCGTTGTTGAGGATAAGAAGGCGCTGGCTATGCAGTCCATGGATCACTGGCTTAAACACACCCGGCCCGGACTGCAACGTGGTCACCCCCGGGATTTCACGCAGGGTTTCACCCAACGTCCTTCCCGCGTACTCGCCGAGCTTCCTCTCGTCGATCTCCGAAAAATTCGTTGCGTGTTCAGTGTGCGCCGCATCATGATGATGGATAATCACTTCCTTCAATTCTCTGACCTCCTCCTCAAGTACAAAATCCCTTCGTACATCGCCGTCCAGTTTTATTACGACAGACGTTGCCTGGTATCCGATATATTGAACGGTTATCGTATAAGTACCCGGGCAAAGTCCATCAAAAGCGTACCCACCGTCAGGCCCAATTGTCTGTCCACGGTCTCCCGGCATCACGAGAATCGCAGCTCCAAAGAGCAGCGCTCCATCGGCGTCGAGTATCTGACCACGCAGTGAAGTCGTGCAGGGTATTTGCGCATATCCAACCATACCCAAATGTAAGGTCAGCAACGCCAGCATTGCTTTGTAAAACATTATGAAATGACGATTAACACTGAAGAAAAAAGACTGCTGAAGCAGCTTTGTTACGACAGCAAAGGCGGCGCGCGCGACGAGGAAATTACACAAACCGAACCTTCAAAGTTGGTCTGATAGAAGGTGAAATGGGGTTGGGAAAACTTTACATATTGAAAACAGATCGTTCCGAGCAAGCCACCTCCCCAGTGACAAGCCAGATCACACATCTGACATTGATCAGAGACAAGCAAGTGCGCACCATGTCCACATCCTTGCTCAATGTCACCATGAACGATGAGTCGATGGCATGGGTCTTCTTCCTTTTCTGGCGTATGTGGTTCAGCAGCGCGATGGTCGTGCGAGAAGGAGTGAAAAACCTGTGGCTGAGACGTTCCCGCTACGTACGCAATGAACAGCAGAAATGAAAGCACCTGGAGGATGCCTCGATTGCGTCTTCGAAAAATCGTCGGAACAGACATATCGTTGGCGGCAAGATAGAACGAAGTTTACTTATATGCAACAGCATTGCATTTACCAGGCCCGGCACATTTCTTTGTAACTTGCAGTCCTAACGATGATCCATTCAACAGAGGCGGACGAGCGGGAGTATCTCGAAGAAATCAAGGAAAAGCTGGCGTTGGCGCTGAAGGACGTAGAAAACAGCGTGCGAGGTTTCTCCGACGAACTTCGACAAACCAAGGCGTACATTCACGAGCATCAATCCGGGATGGACGAAGCCGACATGGTAGCCGCCGAACAATCGGTCAACCGCATGGCGTTCACCGGTGAATCAGCAGTCGCTTCCCGGCGAAAGCTTTTGAAGTTGCAACAGTCGCCTTATTTTGCCCGAATTGACTTCACAACTATCGGCACTGCCCCTGTAGCCATTTATATTGGCATCCACACATTCGCGGACTTCTCCAGAACGAATCTTATATTCGACTGGCGTGCCCCGGTATCTTCGATGTTCTATGATTTCGAACTCGGGCCCGCTTCATATGAAACACCATCCGGTCATATCTCCGGCGAAATTGTACTGAAACGCCAGTACCGCATACGTGATGGCCAGATGGAATTCATGATCGAGAACGATGTCAGCATCCTCGACGAAGTACTGCAGAAAGAGCTGAGCAAAAGCGCAGACGACCGGATGAAAACGATCGTCGCCACTATTCAACGCGACCAGAACGCCATCATCCGGAATGAGTCCGCACCGGTGATGATCATCCAGGGGGTCGCCGGCTCAGGAAAGACCTCTATCGCCCTGCACCGCATCGCCTTCCTGCTATACCGATTCCGTGAATCAATTGCGGCCAAAGACATTCTGATCCTGTCGCCGAACAAGGTATTCGCCGACTACATCTCCAATGTTCTCCCGGAACTCGGCGAGGAGCAGATCCCCGAGATGGGCATGGATGAACTCGCCGAAGACTTGCTCGAAAGTAAGTTTGCATTCCAGACATTCTTTCAACAAGTAGCAACCCTCGTCGATCAACACGATCCCGCATATGCGGAACGCGTTCGCTATAAATCCGACTTTGCTTTCCTCCGCCAACTCAACCGCTATCTGATTTTCGTCGAAAACAACTTCTTCGAGGCACAAGACCTGCGCGTAGGCCGTACTGTCGTTCCCTCTCCTTTCGTTCATGACAGGTTCAAAGCCTACCATCGCGTGCCTTTGCTGAAACGGGTTCCAATGGTGGTGAAGGATATCCAGCACTTCGTTCGGGAGCAACGGGAACGAAAGCTCACCGGCGCGGAAAAGTCTGCGATATGGCAGGCTGTACCGCGTATGATCAGGTCCAACAACGTTCTTGATCTTTACAAGAACTTTTATGCGTGGCTGGGGAGACCCGACTTATTCCGCATGGTACCTGGGAACAGGCTTGAATACGCGGATGTTTTTCCGCTCATCTATTGCAAGATCAGAACCGAGGGCATTCCTTCGTACGATCATGTAAAGCATCTGCTTGTTGATGAGATGCAGGATTACGCGCCCGTACAATACTCCGTCCTCTCACGGCTCTTTCGATGTAAAAAGACCATTCTCGGCGATGTTACACAAATGGTAAACCCGTATAGTGGAACGTCTTCCGACGAAATTCACCAGGTCTTTCCGCAAGCGGATGTGATCAAACTGTTCCGAAGTTATCGCTCGACCTGGGAAATCACGACATTCGCACAGCGCATCCTTCCGAACCCTGAGTTGATCGCAATGGAACGCCACGGGCTGCCACCGGAGATAAGATCCTTTGCTACCCCCCGGGAAGTGTCGCAGGAACTCGGGCGACTGATCGGGAAGTTCCAAGACTCATCATACCACTCAATGGCGATCATCACCCGAACAGCGCAACAGGCGAAATCGGTATTTGAACAGTTTCCCGAACAGGGTGTGCATCTCCTGACGACCGACAGCACGTCATTCAGAAACGGGATCGTCATCACGACCGCGCATCTCGCAAAAGGCCTTGAATTCGATGTTGTCGTTGTCCCCTTCGCGTCAGCGCACGACTATCAGAATGAGATCGACAGGCGAATCCTGTATATCGCCTGTACCCGCGCAATGCACGAATTGACGCTCATCTGCCATGGAAAACCTACAACATTGATCTCAGGAGATTCCGCTACGTTCGGGGAAGGACGAGAGGAGAGCTAGCCTTACAGCAACAAAAGCTTGCGTACGGTGTGCGGCATACCCGACACGGCAATCAGGTACACTCCGGGGGGAAACTGACTCAAATCGATGCGGACAGGATTTGTTCGGGAACTGACAACAATTTGTTCGCGACCACTCAGGTCAAGCACACGAACCACGTCGTCGTGACTTTTCACCTCGACGTACACCACTCCGTGGTGAACGGGATTTGGGTAGACCTGGACACCGCGGGCGCCTTCCCCAATGGATGTGATCGTTTGTCCAACGCGAAAGATGTTGGAAAAGTCAGTTTCGCCGTCACCGTCCACTGCCGCAATCCTGAAGAAGTATTCGTCCAGTTCCTCATCCGGAATAACGATCGTAGTGGATGTAGTATTTGCACTGATCTCCAATACTCTCTCATAAGGTCCCTCAATCTCAGTAGCCTGATAGAGATGGAAGCCAGACTCCCCGTTGGAATTGTCACGCCAATTAAGCGAGACGGATTCTCCTTCCCTTTTGCCAGACAGATGCGACGGTCGGTTCATCGCAACCGGGTGGTCGCGGGTAGCGACAAAGATGTTGTCGATCCAAAGCGAGTCCGATCCGGCCGATCCAAAAACACCAAAATCAACGTAGACGTTGATTTTCGTTATCCTGGATGCGTTCACATTTCCCGACTCGTTCAACCACTGATTTGTTCCATCGAAATCGAATCGATAGTCATAGTACACACCGTCGTCTATCAATGGGTTGAGGTTAAACACTGGAGACTTATTCGTGGCGCGACCTGACTCGTCGACCAGGTCAAGACGCATTCGAAGCGTTCGGCTGCGGTTGAAGGACTTCGCTCTCAACAGGACCACGGGATGATCCGAAAGATCGAGCGCGCGTACGAGTGTACCCGCGACGGATGGAGTTGAAGACGGCGTGGTCACACGATAGTCTATCCTGACAGCATCCGGTTCTTCCGAAATGTCATATTCATTCACGGGGTCAACATCCGCCCATTGAATGCCAAACTCTGATGAACGCAAGGGAAAGATCGAGCCCTGCGGTTTGACAACGTGCGTGACTGCCAAGCGCTCTTCCAAAGTTTCACCATCCAATTTGACGATCACCTTTACATCGCCTTCCGTTTCTCCCCATTGAACACTGACTTCGGGCGTGCCCTGACCTGCCGTAATAGTGGCTCCCGCCGGAACTGACCATTCGTACGTTGCCTGATCCAGGTGATTCGTGCGAAACTGAATTCCACCCTGGTTCTTTTGTACGACCGAAGGACCCTGCAGTTTCAACCCCGTGAAGGCCTGGTACACCCTTACATAGTCCACCTCCATCTTCGCCTGAGTCAGCACCGGATCGATGCCGTTCCTCAGTCCCCCTGTCTCATACTGAGGATCGCTTCCCAAACCTCCTCCCATTGCAATATTCATAATGATGAAGAAGGGAGCATTGAACGGCCATGTCGCCGCATTTTTCACAGTGGGATTGTACGTGTAATGAGGTGTTCCATCTACCAGGAACACAAGCTTGTCCGGTGTCCACTGAAGTTCGTAGATATGAAACTCCGAATGAATGTTACTGATCTGAGTTGTTCCCTTGTTTTGCGTATCCCCATGACTGGAAGTGGTATGCAGTGCCGATAATACCTGTCCCGGCCACTTTCCGACGTGCTCCATCACATCGATCTCCCCACTCGCAGGCCAGCCGATTGTTGTAGCGTTTTCACCCAGCATCCAGAGGGCGGGCCATGTTCCGGATCCGGGGGGCAACTTCGCCCGCCAGAGAAACCGACCGTACGTAAAACTCCGCTTCCCCTGGGACTTCAGCCGCGCCGACGTCCATTGATTCGACTGGTCTTTCAAGGCGTGGATTATCAATCGGCCGCCCTCGACCCGTATGTTTTGACTATTGTTCGTGTAATACTGCACCTCTCGATTACCCCAGCCGTTGTCGCCATGTCCGATATCGTATCCCCAGTTCCCGGGGTTGGGTGCGCCATCAGTATCGAATTCATCGGACCACACGAGCTCCACATAATTCTCCTGCGCGAACGTAAGGTGACCCGAAAGAAGCGCGATTGCCAAAAAAAATCTCGTCATCAAACAAT
The DNA here is from genome assembly GCA_964438975.1 of uncultured Roseivirgaceae bacterium. Taxonomy (GTDB): domain Bacteria; phylum Bacteroidota; class Bacteroidia; order Cytophagales; family Cyclobacteriaceae; genus Chryseosolibacter. The sequence goes on from CAYTMU010000009.1 coordinate 23,767, forward strand.
TAGTTAAGGAAGGGGCATTTACCCCTTCCAACCTTTACCAATATACTATCAAAAATTCACGCTAAGGCAGTAATTCAAAGTCGTCGATGAAGAAGATACCACCTGTGTGAATTGCCTCGCCGCCAATTTGTATCACGATCTGATCGTAATCTTCAACGGCTGCCGCGGAAGCGAAATCGAATGTCAATTCCACCCACTCGTTCAATTGTGTCACCGGCAGGATCAGTTCCGTTTGAGTCGTCCACGCGTTTCCTCCCAATTCTCGATTCTGCAGTTTGACAGCCACTTGTTTTTGCAGGGTCTTGTACGACTGCCAATCTTCACCAGCTTCGGTGGTAAAATCGTTGTAAGCCGGAATAAAGACCTTCAACTTGATAACATGGCGGTCGCGCAGATCCAATTTGTAATCCGTGCGTACCTGAATGTTCGCAAACGCAGCACCGGCTCCATCTCCCTTCACGTACTTGCCAACCTTTGCCGACGTGTTTATTCCGACCGGCGCGGGGTTATCATATCCTTCTGTGAGTGTTCCGCCACCATCATCGTGAAACACGACACTACTATTCCCGTCAAAGTCTTCGAACATATCTTCGATTTTGTAGTCCGGGGGATCGACCGGACGCGTATAGCCCTTCCGTATCAGTTTGTGATACCAGGCATTGGCGGGATTGTTCCCCTGAATGAAACGCAGATGCATTTCATCATCATTTAGAAAAGTCACCTCGTATGTGCTGGTTCCGACGTAGTAACCCAGGAAGCCTTGATTGCCGATCGTCAGCGTCCATTTGTCAGGTGACGTTTCAGTCAGGGACCAGTTGCCCCCGGCCGGAGCGTCGTACGGCGCTAACCAATCGCTTCCGCCGGCTTCCTGAATCGCGCCGGGAAACACACTCGGACCGAAGTCCGCGTTGGAATAGACATTACCATTCGTAACATGTGTATACGCAAATCCAGCAAGTTTGAATGTGAATTCATCGTCATAGATACCCTTCCCTTCCTTGTCTCCGGGAGGCGCCGACCACCACGCTGGATCTGTTCCATCCGACGGACCGATCCCCATGTGACCCGGGGTATCTTTGTCGATGATCCATGTTTTGCCTTCGAGTGCATCGGGTCCGCCCGTCAGAAAATTGTAGGCAGGTATATCAAGCATCAACGGGTTCGTCTCTGCGATCGTGAGGACCTTTTCGGACGCCACTGTTCCTCCGCGGGTCATGATCATCAGCTTCACGGTATAATCGCCTTTCACTGGATACGATGCCTGTGCTTCGTTTCCGCGTGCAGTCATACCATTACCGAAGTCCCACACGCCGAGAAACCCGGGCGAAGTATTCGTGAAATGAATGATATTTGGATTTGACTCATCAGGAGTCATCGTGAACGTCACATCACTGCTCGACGGCGCGGGGCCGAGGTCAGCATCCGACTCATCAGGGCTGCAGGCTGCTAGCATGACGGCAGGCACGCAGGCCAGCATCAAATATTTCAGAGTGAATACGGTCTTCATTGGCTTAGTAGTTATTTTGTTTCAACACACCCTTCGTCACGTCGATTTCCTGTTGCGGGATCGGAAGCACCTCATGTTTTCCGGCGACGAAGCCCAGCGGTCCAAGAACGGCGGCTGCCCGACCAGTCCTGACGAGATCGAAATAGCGGTGTCCCTCCGTTGCAAGCTCCAGGCGGCGTTCGGCGTAGATGTTCTCCAAAGTTGCCGGCACCGAACCCAGTGATACGCGAGCTCGTACGGCATCGAGTAAGGCCTTCGCACGACCACCATCTCCATTGCCGCGAACCAGGGCTTCAGCTTCCATCAAATACGTATCAGCAAGACGAATTTCAATCTCGTTGATCGGCCAGTTCAACTCCGGTGTGCCGACTTCTGAACGGAAATCCTTCAACGGCGCATATTTCCGGATGAAGTAATCGGTATTCTGATATCGTGTGTTATACGTCGCGCCGGCAGCCTTCATCGCATTTCCGTCGATGATGGTATGCTCAAATCGCGGATCGCCGCTCATCGCATTGACCAGATCCAGGGAGATCGGACAAAAACCCCATCCGTTGGAGAACTCCGGACCGTTGTAGTCTGCTGGCCCGACGAATTGAGCACCGACATTTCCTTCTCCTCCGTTAACCCAGCCCCAATCACCCCAGGCAGCCAGGTTCGAATGCGGTATCTCAAGGATAGACTCTTCGTTAAACGAATTGTCGGGACGGAAAATATCTCCAAACGAAGTCAGCAACATGTACCCGGGCGTTGTGTTCACTTCGTTGAACAACGCGGCGGCCTCCGCCATCCTGGAGTCATCATTTTGAAACAGGATTACCTTGCCAAGCAGCGCCGTGGCTGCACTGCGCGTAAGTCTGCCTTTCTCTGCAACATCGATTGTAAAGTTGGTCTGCGACGGCAGCGACCCTCTCGCATCCTGGAGATCGCGTTCGATCTGACCATATACGTCTCCGGGAGTCGCCTGAGGTTGCGAATACAATTCATCGGTTGGAATAGCGCCAGTGATCAGCGGAATATTTCCAAAGAAGCGAATCAAATCGAAGTAAAAGTAAGCCCGCAATGCTTTTGCCTCAGCGATCGTGCGTTGCTTGAACGCATCATCGAGCCCCGCTACAGTTTCGATCTTCTCGAGGACGACATTCGCCCGGTATACACCCGTGTAGTTCTTCTGCCAAAGGCCGACCTGCGGGCCTCTGAACGGATCGAGCGTAAAATTATCCCAGGCGACCCAACTCGGCTGATCCGAAGCATCGCTACCACCGGCATGCGCCTCATCAGACGCGGTCGTCAGCAATGGCATCTTCATCGTATATCCGCCGGATGTTCCCCATTGCAACACATCGTAAACGGCGACCAATGCCTGAAAAACTTCATCCTGATTCTTGTAGAAGTTCCCCTCCAACTGCGTACCTAACGGTTGCAGTTCCAGGAAATCGTCACAGGCAGCGAGCCATTGCACACTTAGAAGCACCGCTACCGCGTATAGATATTTCTTGATTTTCGTTTTCATCGTTATGGTATTTTAAAAACCGATGTTGAGACCAGCCATGTACGACCTGGGTTGCGGATAAATTCCCCGATCTACGCCAAGACTTCCGCCGCCGATTTCCGGATCGAATCCGGTGTACCGGGTGAAGGTCACGAGATTATTGCTCATCACGTATACGCGCAACTTGTGCAAACCTGCTTTGGATGTTATGGCCTTGGGGATCGTATAACCAAGCTGCAGCGTCTTGACCCGGAAGTACGACCCATCCTGGATGTAGAAATCGGAACTACGGCTGAAGTTCTGATTCGGATCGTTCAGGATCAGACGCGGAAAATCGTTACTGGTGCCCTCGCCTGTCCAGCGACCGATTGCCGCTGTTGTCCAGTTGGCAGTCGGAAGGTCAAACCGGCGTATGGCCTGGAATACATCGTTCCCGTATACACCTTGCCCGAAGATCACCAGATCAAAATTCCTCCAGGTCGCAGATGCTGTAAACCCAAAGGTCCAGTCAGGTGTAGGGTCACCGATCATCGTCCGATCATCATTGTTGATCACACCATCTTTATTGTGATCAACGAAACGAATGTCGCCAGGAGCTGCACTCGGCAGAAGCAGATCACCCTCGTCGTTTACGTAGGCCGCTACCTGTTCCGCATTCTGGAATATTCCGTCTGTTTTAAAACCATAGAAGAAGCCCACCGGCCTTCCCGGCTCTGTCCGGGTGATCGGAACACCTTGTGGTCCGAATACCTGTCCACCGAGAAAATCTTTATCATCGCCGAGGAACGTAACCTCATTGTCGAGATACGAGGCATTGGCATTCAGATGAATTGCTACACCCCTGATGTTACGTCGGTAGCCGAGTTCTATCTCATACCCGCGATTCTCCATGTCTGCGATGTTTCCAACAGGTCCGTTGTTTCCCACATACCACGGCACGTCAATATCGAGTAGCATCCCGGAAGTCTTTTTCTGGTACACATCGAATACCAGCGTGAGATCATTAAAGAGAGTTGCTTCGATCCCGATATCAACCTGTGTTGTCTCTTCCCAGCGAAGATCCGGATTCGAGATAGCATTGGGGCTTACTCCGTTCACCAGCGTACCGCCAATCGTGTAGTTACGTCCACCTCCGACAGTAGACAGGTACCTGAAATCGCCGATCCTGTTATTTCCGTTTACACCCCAGGAACCGCGCAGTTTCAAAAAGTTTACGACGTCATTCTGAGGCCAGAATGTTTCGCTCGAAGCAATCCATCCTGCCGAAACGGAAGGAAATACACCGTATTTATTATTGCTTCCGAACCGCGAGGATCCATCGCGCCGGACGATCGCGGTCAACATGTATTTCTCATTGAAATCATAATTGATCCTTCCAAACACGGAGGCCAGCGTCTCTTGATATTCACTCCCGGAAAAATACTGATGCTCCTGCGACACAGGAAAGCCCAGAGATGCGTCGTCAATATGATCTACAGGGATGCCGGTCTTGGTGCCCCCTTGCTGTTCGCCATAGTTGCGCTGTGCGGATATCCCTGCCAACGCACTGAAATTGTGGTGGTCAACACTTTTGGAGTACGAAAGTGTATTCTCCCAAAGCCAGAATAGTCCGCGATTCACGTTGCGGTGTAATCATTCAGTGTATTTTGATTGACGGCATTGAGATAGAACAGCGGTGAGAAGTTCTCGTCGCCCCAGAATGCGAGATCGACACCGACACTGGATCTTGCTTTCAATCCCTCGACAGGCTCTACCTCGAGGAACATATTACCTACGATCTTATCCGACCAACTGTTGGCCTGAGCTACCTGCAGAGCAGCAACCGGGTTGAGTATCTCCGAAGTAACGAGGTCAGAAATACCGTACGGTCTACCCTGAGCGTCGCGCACAACATTGTCCATTGTATAGGGGCTCGTATTCCAAAGTGCGGGGTCAGTGACGACAACTGGCGTGATAGGATCGATGTTGATGGCCCGGTTCAGCGGTGTGCCCCACTCGCTGTTAGGATCGACTCCTTTTGACTTGATACGCGTGTACCCGATGTTATTCCCGAAGGTCACGTGGCGGGATATCTTGTGATTGGAATTGAGGCGCATCGTTAGACGATTGAACTGAGAGTTTGACGGTGCTACGATACCCTCCTGGTCAAAGTACCCAAGAGATGCAAAGTAGCTTGATTTCTCAGTACCTGCCGAGAGGCTTAACTCATGATTCATAACACCCGCCCGGTTGCTGAAGACCGCGTCCTGCCAGTCCGTACCGTTGCCGAAAGCGGCGGGATCCGGAAAGCGGAGGCCACCTCCGCCTGCTACGGTGGCCTCATTCAGCAACGTCGCATATTCAGTAGCATTCAGCAGATCAAGCCGGCGCCAAGGTTGTTGAAACCCGACATATCCATTGTAATTGACCGCCATCTGGCCGTCCTTTCCTCGCTTCGTGGTGACAATAATGACACCATTGGCTGCGCGGGCACCGTAGATCGCAGCAGAGGCGGCGTCCTTCAGTACCTCGATCGATTCAATGTCTGCCTGGTTCAAGTACTCAATTCCTCCATTGATCTGAACCCCGTCGACAATATAGAGCGGATCACTGTCGCCAATGGTCGTGGTCCCACGAACCCGGACGGTGGCCGCCGCTCCGGGTTGACCGGAATTTGATGTAATGGTGAGGCCCGAGGTCCGCCCTTGTAGCGATTGCTCCAGGCGTGTCAATGGCATGTTTTCCAATTCTTGCGCCCGGACACTGGAGATCGCCCCCGTAACAACACTCTTTTTCTGTTCACCGTAACCAACGACCACCACTTCCTCCAGTGATACGACATCCAACTGCATCTTTACCTCGACGTGTGAACGCCCCGACACTGCGACATCCTGCGACGCAAAGCCAATAAAGCTAATCTGAATGATGGCGTTCGGCTCCACGTTCGGGAACCGGAACTCTCCGTTGACATCCGTCACGGTCCCTTGATTAGTGCCTTTGATCAAAAGGCTCACCCCGGGCAGCGGATCGTTTCCGTCGTCTGTCACCCGTCCAGTCAGCGGGTTCTGAGCAGACGCCGCAATGGACAGGAACATGAGAAATACCAGTAGATTTCTTTTCATGTTAACTTGGTTTAGGATTAAGATTCGGGCATCGGCCGATTACCGGCAACGATTGCTCCGTCAAGACAAACATGGTCCAATGATCCGAGAACGTCAAAGAAATAAACACATCATTACTTCATCGCCGGCAAAAACCGACTACATCAAAAATACATCACACTATAATAAAATACGCTAATCGTGCCAGAAAAGCTATATTTACAAAAATTAGAATACATCGTAGCATCAAAGCCGGTTCATCGATGATGTTCAAATTCCGTATACCAATGCCGAAGATCTATGTATTGAGCCTCTTTCTCCTGCTCTCGATTGCGGTATCACGTGGTCAAGGGATAAAAGCTGGTCTTCCCCTGGTTTCAAATTTCAATACCCTGGACTACCAGGCCGGAATTCAGAACTGGGACGTCACCCAGGACGGTCGCGGATTATTGTACGTCGCTAACAATTTCGGGCTTCTGGAATACGATGGAAACGAATGGAAGACATATCCCGTCAGCAACGGAACCAAGGTACGCAGCGTAGCATGCGATGGCCGCGGCCGGATCTATGTAGGAGGCCAGGGAGACTTTGGATACTTTTTCCCGGACCGGACCGGGCGTTTGCAATTCATCTCATTGGCTGACAGCTTACCCCCTGCCGATCGCAACTTCGACGAGGCGTGGAGTGTATACGTCGATCCCGAAAAAGTCTACTTCTGTACCTTCTCAAATATCTATGTCTACGACCACCGCGACTTCACCATCATCCGCCCCACAAACGGCATCGATCACTCCTTTCTTGTCAACCGTGAGTTATTTGTGAACCAGCCCCTTTACGGTCTTGGAAAATTGCAGGGTGACGTCATCAATATCATCCCCGGCGGTGATACTTTCGCGGGCAAGAGCATTGCCTCGGTCTTATCCCTTCACCGAGACGAATTGTTGGTCGCTACGTTCTCACATGGCATTTTTGAGTATGCCTCCGGCCAGGTCCGACCCTGGAACCCAGCGATTCAGGAACTCCTGAAACAGTCAACCGTAAACTGCATGGTACGACTGCGAAATGGAAGCATTGCGATCGGAACTCAATACAACGGACTCTTCATCACAGATGCGCAAGGCAATATCCAACAGCAACTGACGCGTGGCCGCGGTATTGATACGCGTACCGTCCTCAGCATATATGAAGACGATCTCAACAATCTATGGGTCGGTCAGAACAATGGGATCGCATATGTTGAAACAGGCTCCCCATTCACATTCATCAATGAACAGATCGGCCTTCCGGGATCCGGGTATACAGCTCTGCTCGCGAACGATCGCTTCTACCTGGGAACGAACACAGGCCTTTACGTCCAGCAGGCGGACGGTGGATATCAGCTGATCGGCAACAGTCGAGGACAGGTGTATTCGCTCCGTTCCTATCAAAATGATATCCTGGCCGGACACCATAACGGCAGTCTGCGGATCGAGGAGGATACATCCATCACCATATCCGATGAGCCTGGCTCGTGGACCTTTCTGCAATTATCACGTGATCCGGGCAAACTCGTCGGCGGCAACTATTCCGGCCTGCAGATGTTCCACTACGTAGACGGACACTGGCGGGAAGGCAATCGGCTAGCCGGGTTTGAGGAATCATCGCGCATCATGGAACAGGATGACAGCGGCTGCATCTGGGTCACGCATGGTTACAAAGGGGCGTTCAGAATTCGCATGAATGAAGATTACACTGCTATCGACTCCGTTGACTTCTACGGAAGCAGTAGCGGATTTCCTACCAATCTGTTGATCAACGTATTCCGTATACGGAACGAGTTAGTCTTCACGTCGCAAAACGGACTTTTCAAATTCGACGAAGCGAGTAACCGCTTCGTTCCCCATACCTTCCTGAACAAATACCTGGGTGAGAATAATGTGGTGTGGTTTCTCGAAGAAGATACACTTGGTAATATCTATTTCATCAGTCAGGACCACATAGGCGTACTAAAGAGAACCTCCGCCGGAGCCTATGAGATGATTACCAGCGCATTTGGCAAGGTTATGAAATTTCTGAATGACGACCTTCCAAGCATCAGCGTATTACAGGACAACCAGGTGTTGTACGGGGGAAAAGACGGGTTCATTCTTTATAATCCGCTTGTGCCAATTCCCCAGCGATCAGATTTTCACACCTGGATACGTCGCGTTTCTACTGACACCACGATCTTCTCCGGCAGTTATACATCCGGCGACTCCGTCGTTCATACCCAGTTAAAGTCTGAGATACCCGTTCTTCCCTATGCGTCGAATTCCCTTTCCTTTACTTTCTCGGCAAATTCATTCGAAAGTGGAAATGATATCCAGTATCAATACCATCTCGAAAACTACGACAAAGGATGGCTTGCGTGGACACCACAGACATACAAGGAATACACCAACCTCAAAGAAGGCAACTACACGTTCATCGTGCGTGCGCGCAATATCAAAGGCGAGGTCAGCTCAGCCGCGCGGTACTCCTTTACGATAGATCCACCGTGGTATCGATCTCTGTGGGCCTACCTCTTTTACGGAGTGTCATTTCTTTCCCTGATGTTCCTCGGATTTACGACGATCGACCGGAAGTATCAGAAAGAACAGGAACTCCTGGAAGAAAAGCAACGGCAGGAACTTGACCACAAGGAAACGCAGCTGGAAGAATTATCGCTGCAATCTCAGGAGGAAATTAACAGACTGCGAAATGAAAAACTCGAGCAAGAGCTGCGGCACATGAACAGTGAACTGGCTACCTCCACGATGCACCTCCTGAATAAGAACGAATTCATAACGAGCATCAAAGGCAGCGTTGACCACCTGATCAAGAAGACACAGCAGGACGACCTGCGAAAGGATCTGCACCAGATCTCACGACAGATCGAACAGAATATCTCTGCCGACGACGACTGGGAGCACTTTCAACTGTATTTCGACCGTGTTCACGGCGACTTCTCCAATCGTTTTAAGGCAGCCTTCCCGACGTTGAGTCCGCAGGAGATCAAACTCAGCGCTTACTTGCGCATGAACCTGTCGACCAAAGAGATCGCCCAACTGCTCAACGTTTCTGTGAGAGGCGTGGAGATCAGCCGTTACCGGCTGCGAAAGAAACTTCAGTTACAGCGGAGTAAGAACCTGCAGGAATTTATCCTCAACTTTTGATGAGTGCTGGGTCTCGGCGCGACGACCCATACTCGCACGCACTAACCGAGAGCATCACTATTTCAGATGCTTCTTGAAGAATTCGATGGTGCGTTTCCACGCGAGATCCGCCGCGGCCTGATCGTATCTTGGTGTCGTGCCGTTGTGAAAACCGTGATTTGTGCCGGGGTACATATGAACTTCATACTTTTTTCCCTGCTCTTTCAGCGCCTTTTCGTAATCAGGCCATCCCGCATTGACCCGCGTATCCAGTTCCGCGAAATGTAATTGAAGCGGTGCCTGGATCCTACTAACCTCATCAAGCGGTGCTTGTCCACCGTAAAACGGGACCGCCGCAGCCAGCGTCGGAACTCTGGCAGCCATCATGTTGGAAACCCATCCACCGAAACAAAAGCCGACGACCCCAACCTTGCCACTGCACTCGTCGTGGTTTCGAAGATACTCGTATGCCGCGATGAAATCCTCAAGGATCTCGTTGCGATCGCGCTTGCTTTGCATCTCCCGTCCCTCATCGTCTGTTCCAGGATATCCTCCCAGAGGGGTCAGCGCATCCGGAGCGAGCAAGATAAATCCAGCAAGCGCGGCTCGTCGACCCACATCCTCGATATAGGGATTGAGCCCGCGATTCTCATGCACCACAACAACACCACCCAACTTCTTTTTGCCATCGCGGGGTCGGGAAAGCAGTGCCTTCATAGTGCCGGCTCCTTTGGGCGAAGAGTAGTTAATATACTCCGACTTCAATTCCGCGGACTGCTGAGCGACCTGCATACCGGCTCGATAGTCGGGCGTGAGAAAACTCATCAGCGATGCGACTGTCAAGCCACCAACCGCGTAGGCTGAGAGCCGTTCGGCAAACAAACGCCTATCTATACGGTTATGCGCATAATCATCGTAGAGATCAAAGACTTCCTGTTTGATGTCTTCCTTTCTGATCAGATCCATACTGACGGGGTTAGGGTGGTTCTCGAATGTCCTTTGAGTGAATGTACAAAACATATCGATTATCGGCGCGCTCCTTTTCAAATTTCCGGGCGTATGCAGTCGATTCCTTATCTTTGGCTGCAAATCAGTCCCATGAGATTATTTTTCCTGACCCTTCTCATCTGTGCCAGCGGCAATGCCACTGCTCAGACTTCCTATTGGCAACAAGAAGTGCGATATACCATCGACGCCGAATTGAACACGACTGAAAAGTCAATTACGGGTTTCGAGACGATCCACTATAAGAATAACTCCCCCGACGAGCTGAGTTTCATCTGGTTCCACATCTGGCCGAATGCATACCTTCATGATTCGACCGCATTGAGACTCCAGATCCGCAGCGATTCTGCGCGCGCCGAGAAGGCAATCAATGCAGGCACGGGATCAATCGAAAGACTCGACTTCAAAGTCGATGGGCGAGCGGCCGCAACTGAAACACATCCAAATCCTCAGTACGTGGACGTCATCAAGGTACTGCTACCGGAACCGTTGCTACCTGGAGACTCGGTTGCGATCACAACACCATTCAAGGTATTGCTTCCTCCCTACTTTTCCCGTTCCGGCTATGCCGGCACGCAGATCATGGCCTGTCAGTGGTATCCCAAACCAGCTGTGTACGACCAGGCTGGGTGGCACGAATTCCCTTATCTCGATATGGGAGAGTTCTACAGTGAGTTCGGGGATTTTACGGTTACGCTAACAGTACCAGCCGAATACGTGGTGGGCGCTACCGGCGTGCTGCAGACAGAAGACGAGCTACAGCGCTACAAGAAATTGGGCAAGTCAAATTTTTCAGGACAAAAGAAGAAAGTGGCACTGTACCGTGCCCCTAAGAAGAAGTCTAAAAAGACCTTGACGTGGCACGCCACGAATGTCCCCGATTTCGCCTGGTTCGCCGACATCGACTTCGTCATCCAGTACGACACCATCATGCTTCGAAGCGGTGCAGTCATCGACGCATTCTCTTACTACCACAACCAGAAGGAGACCATCTGGACAAACAGCATCAGTTATATCAAGGACGCAGTCAAGAAATACAGTGGCTGGATCGGTGACTACGAGTATCCTACCGTGCAGGTTGTGGAAGGACCTGCGAACAGCGCCAGTGGCGGAATGGAGTATCCAATGATCACGCTGATCACCAGCCCGGATGCAACGGTAGAAGAACTAGACGGTGTGATCACACATGAGATCGGTCACAATTGGTTCATGAGTATGCTTGGCAGTAACGAACGCGCACATACCTGGATGGATGAGGGCCTGAATACCTATTATCAGTTCCGTTATGAGGCTGAAAAGTACCGCTGGAACAGTGTCTTTGGCGAGAGTGTCCCGCAAGAGATCCGGCAACTCCCCTCCGACCAGTTCCTCAACGTGATCTATACAGCTGTACACGAGAATCTTCCGATGACCTATCCCATGGATATTCCCGCGGATCAGTTCCCGGACAGTAACGAGTATGGGATTGTCTCCTACATTAAAACGGCCCTTTGGATGTACATACTGGAAGCCTCTCTGGGCCGCGAGCGGGTAGACGCCGCCGTACAACACTACTTCACCAAGTGGAAACACAAGCACCCCCAACCGGCCGACATGCAAGCCGCCTTCGAGGAGGCATTGGGCGTAGACCTCGATGGTTTCTTTGAATTAACAAGGACTGAAGGAAATTTCGACCTGGGCCAGGAGCCAGCCGGCAAGCAATAGAGCTGGCGCATACCTATAAGGCCACTTGTCGTTCCGGGCGCTGTCCGAGCTCCTTCAGAAGGCGACCGTGTTTGATGAGTGCCTGAAGGAATGTGGGCGTGCTCTTGTAAGGCAGACCAAACTCACGAGCGGTTTCTTTCACAATCGGAGATATCCTGCGATAATGCACGTGGCAGACGCCAGGAAAAAGGTGGTGTTCGATCTGATAGTTCAAGCCTCCCACAAACCACGAAAACCACTTGCTGTCATTTCCAAAATTTGTCGTAGTCAACAGTTGATGTATCGACCAGTTATTGGCCAACGCATTGTCGCTATCCGGTAGCGGAAACTCGGACCCTTCAATCACGTGCGCCGGTTGAAAGATGATCGCCAGAATAAAACCTGCAATATAGTGCATGATCAGGATACCTATTACTACTTGCCACCATAACAGAGACGTAAGCACTATGGGCAATACGAGGATATACCCAAGGTATATAATCTTGGTTCCAGCAAGTATGAATGACTCATGAACGATGTTGGCATTCTGGCGCTTGGCCAGGCCGGACCGATGATATCGAACAATCCTGACAAAGTCCTTAAAGAACAACCATACGATGGTCATGAGACCGTACAGGAACCACGCATAGATGAACTGGTACTGATGCATCTTCTTCCATGGAGAGTGCGGTGTGAGGCGCAACGCACCCCGGGGACTGATATCTTCGTCTTCTTCGTGCACATTGGTGAAGGTGTGATGAAGGACATTGTGTTGCATTCTCCAATTGAATGCATTGCCGCCGAGCAGATTTAAAGAATATCCCACCACCGTGTTGACCCACGGCTTTTTGGAGTATGCACCGTGATTGGCATCATGCATCACAGACAAGCCGATACCGGCGAGGCCGAGTCCCATAACGACCACCAGGACCAGCATCGGTACGAGTCCTGTAACGACCCCTGAAATGATCAGCGCATATGGAACGAAATAGAGGGCGAACATGACAACGGTCTTGACGAACATCTCAGCATTCCCATGTCGGTTAATTTTATTGTTCTTGAAATAGTCATTCACACGCTTGTTCAGCGTGACAGAAAATTCCCTGTTCGACTTCGCGAATGTTACAGGCTTTGAAGGTTGCATTATCATTTGGATATAATTCGGCCACTAACCGCTGCCGCTCCGTCTTGATGCGGGTTATTGAGGAAAGGATTAGTTAACGCTGTTCCTGGAAAGTTGGACACAGAGAAAAATAAAGATGTCCGCAATTAAGTTAAAGGTCGTAAGCTACGAAGTAATAATTATAATAACCAATCGAATTCAGATTATTAACAATCTGTTACTGCGGCCGATCGAGCGACTTTCTTTCGACCACATACGTTCCGCCGATCTTGTCGTGCCAGGAGCGATTACGTTGATCTGACAGCATGACGACCAGATCAATGATCACGATGACAAACGTTACCAAATTGACAATCGTCGATAACGACGACTGAGACGCAATACTGAACTCAAGATAGCCTGATACGGACTCAATTGCCTGCGATGTGAACACCGTGAGGCTCAAAAAGAATGTCATTAGCGACTGCCCGATGTGGAAGACATTTCGCAACAGCACAGCCCGAATATCAGCTCTTCCGTGTTCCAGGTTAACGACGCGTAGGTCCAGGGCCATCTTTCCGACTGTCGCACCATACAGCGATTCCATGGCCGGTTTGTAGGCCAGCGAAATCAGAGATGCGAGGATAAAGACCACTGGGCTTTTCCAGGTTGCGATGTTGAGCCACATGACACCCAGCGTGAGTGGCGCAAGTACAATCCCGTCAATAATTAGCGCGGCCAGGCGAGGCAGGAACCCTGCGTATCTAACAGCCTCATTCGTATCGCGAGTGAGCCCTTGGTCAAGAATCTGATCCATCGACATAAAGATTTGCTACCGCCAAGATAAAAAAATCCCCGAACCGGCTATTCGCAGAAGACAGAAAAGTTTGGCAATCCCGATCAGGATAGTGATTCATCCACAAGGTAAAGTATGGACCGGTAATTCTCGCCGACCGCTTCCGACATCGCGATCTCGCAGGTACGGGTTGATGAATAGTAGCCATCGTACCTTCGCTGCATCACCTCCGCTGCCTCGCCTGACGTCGCAGAGTCTGTGAGCTCCGGGAAAAGAAAGCCGCGATCGCCCGCCATTCCGCAGCACCCGAGGTTTCGAGGAACTACCACGCGTTTACTGAAGTGACCTGCGACGGCAACCAACTTGTGTTGCGTCTTCATCTTCTGCGAGGAACAGACGGGGTGTAACAGGATTTCATCCTTCGTATGTCGTGGAGGTGTTACAGGCAGCACCAGATCATGCAGGAAATCAACGCTGTCGAGTATGGTCAAACGGTCAAAGCGCTGGCGATTTTCCTCACTCAGTGCAGGTCTCATTCGATGCAACGTGAACGCACATGATGTAACATCAGTAACAATGGGATACCTGCCATCATCACTGGCCCTCCAGAGAATATCGGTTATACTGTTTGCGGAAAACGTATACGCGTCGCGAAAGCCCTTTGAGGAAAACGTCTGACCACAGCACGCGCTACCCAATCCGTCCGGTATGCGCACGGAGATCCCTGTCTTACGACAGATACTCAGGAACACATCTATTCCACTTTTTTCCATACCGTGGTAAGTGCCCATCATTCTTGTGATGCACGCGGGAAAGTAGACGATTCGCTGGTGTTCAGAAGACGCAGGCGTAGATCCAATGTCACGTAAGACCTTAATGTCTGGCGGTCGATGCAATTCGTTTGACCAAAGTGGGAACGCGGGAATCAATCGGCGGATAGTGCGCGTCAGTCCCGTCATCGCATTCCGGCCAAAAGCTCTGTTCAGTACCGAACCCGCGTTCAACACGAACCGCGCCGTACCCAGGACAAGCCCAAAGTTTCGAGCGGCCCACCGTGCGGCCCTGTTCCCGAACCTGGAATGATTCTCAGCCCGAAGTCGTTTCGTAAGATCTCCGGTGTCGATATCCACCGGACATGCGATCGCGCAAAGTCCATCCACCGCACATGTGTCGTCGCCGTCATATCGATATTCATTGAGAAGCTGGCGGTGCTTTTTACGGTCCCCCTGCTGTTCAAGGCTCTTGAGGATTCGTCGGATAACAATTCTTCTCCGGGGCGTCGTCGTAAGGTCGCGACTGGGACATTTATGCTCACAGTAGCCGCATTCGATGCACCGATCGACCTCTTCTTCAACAGTCGGCAACTCTTTGAGGAACTTGATGTGTGCCTCCTTGTCGTCGTTGATAATCACGCCTGGATTCAGTAGCTCCTCGGGGTCGACCGCATATTTTATCCGACGAAAAATTTCATACGCCTCCCCTCCCCATTCAGTTTCGACAAAAGGAGCCATGTTCCGTCCGGTGCCGTGCTCAGCCTTCAGAGTCCCGTCGTACTTCTCAACGACAAGTGCGATGACCTCTCTCATAAAACGATCATAGCGTAAGACTTCTGACTCGACGTTGAAAGTTTGTGTTACAACGAAGTGGATATTGCCGTCCTTCGCATGGCCAAATATAATGGCATTGTCATACTCGTGCTTCAGGAACAAGCCTTGAAGATCTGTGATAGCATCGCCGAGCATTTCTACGGGAAATGCAATATCTTCAAGGATAACAGTCGTGCCACTCTTTCGCACAGCACCTACGGCCGGGAACAGCCCCTTCCGTACTTTCCACAGGAAGTCCTGTTCCGCCGGATCGGTTGTGAACACGGGCAGGTTCAACATCGACAGATTGCCGGCGCGTGCCAGAAACTCATTCACACGGGCATCAAGTCTTTCGGGTGTATTTTCCTGGAATTCAATCAACAACGCGGCTGCCTCGAAAGGCAGTGTTCTGACCACCGCTGGCATTCCCTCCATATTTTCAATGGCACGCAGGGAAGCGCGGTCCATCAACTCCACCATCATCGCTCCGCAGTTCGTCAGTGGAACAATCGCCTGGCATGCGTCGTAGATCGTCGGGAAATAGAGCAGCGCGGTCGATTTGCACAAGTAGTCAGGCACTGTGTGCAAAACCGCCTCCGAAATAAAGGCAAGTGTCCCCTCCGCGCCGATCAGGACATGTGCGAGAATATCCAGCGGATCCTCAAAATCAACAAATGCGTTGAGCGAATAGCCGATAGTCGTCTTTGTCTGGTACTTGCTACGTATGCGGGAGTACAGGTTGGCATCCGCCAGTATTTGCGCGCGTATCTCACTGAGCGTAGCATACAAGTCACTGCACTCTGTCCGGAACCGCGCATAGTCACCCCGGTCTTCGGTATCGAACATTTTCCCGTTCGGCAAGATGAACCGAACGGATTTCAGCGTGTGGTACGAGTTCAGCCTGACACCGCAGCACATACCGCTTGCGTTGTTCGACAGGATACCACCCATCATCGCCGCGCTGATGCTGGAGGGATCCGGTCCTATCTTTGTGCGAAATCGCCGTAGGTGCGCATTGACCATCGCTCCGGTGATGCCGGGCTGCACCCTCACCGCCCTGCCTTCATCCTCCACGCGGACCCGATTCCAATACTGGCTGAGATCTACCAGTATTCCGTCCGTGATGGATTGACCGGAAAGACTCGTCCCGCCCGCGCGGAATACCAGTGGAATGTTAAGCTCCGACGAAAGTGCAAAGAGAGAAATGATCTCCTGGTCATCAACTGGCTGAACGATTGCTTTCGGCAACAGGTAATAGAAACCGGCGTCAGACGCAAACGAGACGAGATCGATGTATCTGGTGCGAACCCGGCTGGCGGGGAGTATCTTTTCCAGTTGTACTTTCAAGGCGGGCTCCGTTTAAACCCTGCAAAGTTGGCATGAAAAAACATGAAAGCGACTACCATCATCGAAAAAGATGCAGTTCAACGCAGTTGGTTATGATCTCCGGTGCGCGACATTTGGGAGGAGGCCAGTGACAATTCCCAGCAACGGAAGAAACGCACACAGCCGGAACACGAAGCCGATACTTGTGTAATCTGCGAGATTTCCCAGAACAGCTGACCCGAGTCCTCCGAGCCCAAAAGCAAGTCCGAAAAACAAACCCGCGATGGTGCCTACTTTTCCCGGTACAAGGTCAGTTGCGTACACGAGGATCGCAGAAAATGCAGAAGCGATAATGACACCGATGATAACGGCCAGGACGATCGTCCAGAACAATCCAACGTGCGGCAAGGCAAGCGTGAACGGCGCTGCACCGAGGATCGATAACCAGATGACATACTTTCGACCAAACCGATCGCCTAACGGTCCCCCTATGATCGTTCCTGCTGCAACCGCTGCGAGGAAGGCGAACAAATACAGCTGCGACTGCTGCGCAGTAACATGGAACTTATCGATGAGGAAGAATGTAAAGTAGCTCGTCATACTCGCCAGATAGAAGTACTTGGAGAAGATGAGTACCAGCAGAATGAACAGCGCAAAAATCACTTTTCTTCTGCCTGGCCCCGGTGTGGCATTTATACCGGGAACATTCGTGTGGCGCTTGAACTGCAGGTGCTGCGCATACCATTTACCAACCCTCCACAACAAGGTCATGGCGATCAACGCAGCCACCGATACCCAGGCGACACCCCTTACGCCAAAGGGCATCACAATCAGAGCAGCGAGCAAGGGACCGATAGCACTTCCGGCATTTCCGCCGACCTGAAAGATGGATTGTGCGAGCCCTTTCTTTCCGCCGGATGCCAGGTAGGCTACCCGAGATGACTCAGGATGAAATACGGATGATCCAACCCCTACAAGAGCAACAGCAAGAAGTAAAGCCGGAAAGCTCGGCGCATTTGCGAACAGAAGGAGTCCGACAAACGTGAAGCCCATCCCTACAGCCAGTGACATCGGACGGGGCGTTCGGTCTGTATAAAAGCCGACAACAGGCTGCAGCAATGACGCTGTAAGTTGGAACGTGAGAGTGATCAAACCGATTTCGGTGAACGAGAGACTGAAGTGCTCCTTGATCAAGGGATACACAGCCGGTATCACCGACTGCATCATATCATTCAGAAGATGACAAAAACTTATGGTGAACAACACGGGGAAGACCGTCTTATTGATCGCTCCCGCCGTGCTGGAATCGACTGGCATCTGTGTCGCAGACCGCATCGCGTTTATTTACGTTGGCCGGGCCAAACGTCTATTCATTCGCGATTGGCAACATTGGCGCCACAAAAATAGCACTGCAACGCATACGCTGCATCGGAACTACTCTTTATTATTTCGTCAGGACAAAGGTTCCGGAGGAGGTGGTGTACCTGCGAGTCGGGACCGGTCTTTCGGCAGTGGGATAAATTCAAGGTTGTCATTGGGTGGCAGCACAATCCTTCCCTCCTGCCAATCCGCTTTCGCCTGCTCGATACGTTCCCTCCGCGAGGACACAAAATTCCACCAAATGAATCGCTCTCCCAGGGGTTCGCCACCGAGCAGCATCAATGTCGCTTTTGTACGGGCGAAAAGAACCGGTTCAGCGGTTGTGTTGAACACCAGTAGCTGCCCGGGTTCATACATCCGACCCGAGACCTCGATGCTTCCTTTGGCCACGTAGACAGCGCGCTCGGAACGCCCTGTGGGCAATGTAAAGCGGGCACCTGCGTCCAGCAGCGTATGGACGTAGAACAACGGAGAATGCGTCTTGACGTCGTTCCGCAGTCCGAATGCATCGCCGGCGATCAATCGCATCCATATCCCTTTGTCCGTATAGACCGGAAGGACATCGGATTTGTAATTTTCAAAAGCGGGTTCTGATTCCTCATCCTTTTCAGGGAGCGCAACCCATGTCTGAATCATTTCCAGGTTGCCGCCCGCAAGCGAAGCCGGATCCTCGAAACGCTCGGAATGCGAGATCCCCTTCCCAGCTGTCATCCAGTTCACTTCGCCCGGACGAATCACCTGTTCAACACCAAGACTATCGCGATGAGTAACCATTCCCCCGAACAGGTAGCTGACTGTTGACAGACCGATATGAGGGTGCGGCAGAACATCCATCGAGGATTCCACGCCGGTTGCTATCTCAACCGGGCCGGCGTGATCCATAAAGATGAATGGACCTACCATCCGCCGCATGCGAAACGGAAGAATCCTACGTACGTTCATGCCGGGAGCAATAGACGCCTTGCGCGCTTCAATGACAATATCAAGCATAAGAATCCAATCGTGAGCCCATGCCTCAAGTTAGCACATTGAGGGCTATGAACCTTGAAACGATACTTCTTTTGATTCGGAGCCAACGGAAAAAATGGGGCCGCCATAGTTTCGGCGAAGAATCAGATGAATTTAACACCATTCGATTGCAGCTTCCGGTACTTACTGCTATCAAAGACATAGTAGAAAGCACCCTTCCGCGACGATTGCTTCTCTTTTTCATCCAGTTTGTTGAGGACGCCGAGTGACAGGATCTTCTTGGAGAAGTTCCGCTTGTCAAAAGGCGTGTCAAAGATCGCTTCGTAGAGCGTCTGAAGCTGGGGCAGCGTAAACTTGTCAGGCAGCAGTTCGAATCCCACCGGGTGCGCGACGACTTTCTCGCGGAGACGATCGCGGGCTTTCGCTACCATCTCGCGATGATCAAAGATCAGAGGCGGGATCCGGTGAAGAGGAAACCACTTGGCTTCATGCTCGAGTTGGAGTTGTTCACTATAATCGGCGATGTTGATCAGCGCCGAATAGGCAATAGAAATAACACGACCTGCCGTATCGCGCTGGACATCACTGAAGGCATAGAGCTGCTCCATGTAAACATCCTTAAGGCCGGTCAACTGCTGAAGAACACGAGCCGCCGCTTCATCTGCATTTTCGTCTTTCCCAACAAAGCCCCCCATCAGCGACCACTTGCCCATCTCGGGTTCAAATCCTCTCTTGATCAGCAGAGCTTTGAGTTGCTTACCATCAAAGCCGAATATTATACAGTCTACAGCTACGAGGATTTTTTGGTAATTCTTATAACGGGCTATCTCCATAAGTGTGCAGGAATTCAGTCACCATCGACGGCGGTAACGTAACGAGGTCGTTCAACGGCGTACCTCATCATTGATCCGTAGCATATTCTTGAAACTGTGCAATTTCGTATCGCGATCGATCACGACAAATTCCACGCCTGCAATTTCCGCAAAATCTTCCAGATATTCCGCCGTAAGACTTTGGCTATATCCCGTATGATGACCGCCGCCGGCATATATCCATGCTGCACATGCCGTATAGATATCCGGGTCAGGTCTCCAAAGTACTCTGGCCACGGGTAGTTTGGGTAGATCGCGAGTAGGTTTCGAGGCGGTAACGGTATTGACAACAAGCCTGAAGCGATTGCCCATATCGACCATGGAAGCATTGACCGCCGAACCCGCAGACCCGTTAAACACAAGACGCACAGGGTCTGATTTTCCTCCTATCCCTAACGGGTGAACTTCACAAGTGGGTGTTTCTTCCGTGATGCTTTCACAAACCTCCAGCATATGAGCACCCAGTACCATCGGATCATCTGGATTGAAATGATAGGTATAGTCTTCCATGAATGAGCTCCCGCCCGGGAGTCCATACCCCATCACCTTCATTGCACGGACGAGCGCGGCAGTCTTCCAGTCACCTTCCCCTCCGAAGCCATAGCCCTCTGTCATTAACCGTTGGACCGATATACCGGGGAGTTGTTCCAGTCCGTGAAGGTCTTCAAAAGTGTCTGTGAAACCGGTGAACCTACCATCCTGAAGAAAGGTCCGCAGCCCGAGCTCGATGCGGGCAGCTTCGCGCAACGCCGCGTGACGGTCGCCGCCTCTTCTCAGTACGGGAACAACCTGGTACCGTTCTGCATACTCATTCACGAGACCCGTCACCGCAGCATCTGAGATCGAGTTCACCACAGCGGCAAGATCACCGACACCATAGCCTTCAACAGTATACCCGAATTGGATTTCCGCTTCTACTTTGTCACCCTCCGTTACCGCAACCTGACGCATGTTGTCACCGAACCTGCAGATCCGGGTGCCCTGCCAGTCATGCCATGCCGCAGCGGCCCGCATCCAAACAGCGATGCGGTCGACCACCGATTTGTCTCTCCAATGCCCCACCACCACTTTTCTATTCAGACGCATCCGCGACATGATATGACCAAACTCGCGATCTCCATGTGCACTCTGATTGAGGTTCATGAAGTTCATGTCGATGTTATCCCACGGGATATCGCGGTTAAACTGAGTGTGCAGGTGGAGTAAAGGTTTCCGAAGTGCCTTCAGTCCGCGGATCCACATCTTCGCCGGTGAAAATGTATGCATCCATGCGATCAGTCCGATGCATGTCAGCGCACTTCCCGCCTGTTCAAACACTTCCAGGATATTCTCAGGAGTAGTCGGTACCGGCTTGACAACAACTCGTACCGGGATCTCAGCCGCAACGTCGAGTTCTCTCGCGATTTCCTGCGCGTGTTTTTCTACCGCGTCGAGCGCATCCCGGCCGTAGAGCGACTGACTTCCGGTGATAAACCAGACTTCAAATTTCTCCAGATTGGGAAGCGTGTTGTTATTCATCATTCGACGTTGTAATGTCGCCGATAGCTATTAGTCACTGTCCATAGTAAGCATCTGGCCCGTGCTTGCGTTCGTAGTGTTTCCTGATAAGCGAGTCCTTCAAGCGCGGCGCGTCAGATCTGATCTGCCGCGTGAGGTAGGCCATCTCGGCTATTGATTCAAGTACAGCGCTGTTGTAAACGGCTTTATCCGCCGTCGCTGCCCAAGTAAACGGCGCGTGATTTCCGACGAGGATCATTCCGACTTCACGATAGTCCAGGTTGCGCTCCTTAAGACAGTTGATTATTTGAAATCCTGTCTGATGCTCGTAATCGCCCGCGATCATTTGATCATCCATCGGCGGAGCGCAGGGAATATCGACGGTGAGGTGGTCGGCATGCGTAGTACCGAAAACAGGAATATCGAGTTGCGTCTGTGCCCAAGCCGTCGCATACGTTGAGTGGGTATGAACGATACTTCCCACGTCGGACCAATGCCGGTAGAGTACCGCATGGGTCTTTGTATCCGAGGATGGCCGCAATGATCCGTCGACCGTTCGTCCGTCGAAATCAACAATCACGATCTTGTCAGGCGTGAGGTCGGCGTAGTCAATACCACTGGGTTTGATCGCGAACACACCTGCCTGGTGATCTGCGACACTTACGTTACCAAAGGTAAAAACAACCAGACCTAATTTCGGAAGCTGAAGATTTGCGCGACATGCCGATTCGCGGATGGCGCGGTAAGGATCGTGCGCTGCTGCCATCGTCATGACCTTTCGATATCTGGTGTGCTCACTAACATATTCGATGTCGTCAGGTTCTCGATCATGGAACCCGCAGCCCGATACCTTTCGTACCGGCGCTCGTATAAGGATACACGCGAAGGATCCGGGTGATACTCCATATCGAAACCTTGACCCATCGCATTCATGGCATCTTCAACCTTTGGATACAAACCCGCCGCGGTGGCGGCAAACATCGCAGCTCCGAGCGCGCAGGTCTGTTCCGATCGATGAATCCGGATCGGGCGGTTCATCACGTCTGCCATCACCTGCATGATATAGGGCGACTTTCGCGCAACCCCTCCGAGTCCGATAAGTCCCTTCACCGGAACGCCTTCTTCGTTGATGCGATCGACAATGGCACGCGCGCCGAAGCACGTAGCCTCTACCCATGCACGGAATAGCAAGGGTGCGTCGCTACTCAGACTCAATCCCGTCAGCGCACCTTTAAGAAGTTGGTCCGCGTCGGGCGTTCGTCTGCCGTTGAGCCAGTCAACAGCCAACTCGGAATCTTCTTCCACGGGAAGCCTTGACGCTGCCTCACTCAAAGCCGGAAGTATTTTCTCGCGCAGCTCCTCGATCACTTCCTGTCCGACACCATTCTCCTGCAGTAGTGACAAGGGCCACGAGATCAGATTCCTGAACCACGCATAGGTATCGCCGAATGCGGATTGCCCTGCCTCCAGTCCGATCATGCCGGGAATTACAGAACCATCCACCTGGCCGCAGATCCCGCGGACAAGTTTGTCGCGCATGTCCTCCCGTGGCACGACCATCATGTCACAAGTCGAAGTGCCCATTACTTTCGAGAGGTAATACGGTTCAATCTGACCGCCAACGGCGCCCATGTGACAATCGAAGGCACCGATGCCCACCGTAACATCCGTCGAAAGACCGAGACGTCTGGCCCACTCGACACTAAGGGTACCGGCCGCCTGATCTGATGTATATGTATCTCCACCGATACGGGTTGTAAATCCTTTTAGCTTCGAGTCCAGCGCGCTAAAGAATGAATCTGGAGGAAGTCCGCCAAACTCGTCAGACCACAATGCTTTGTGACCGGCGGCGCACACTCCGCGTTTCAATTTCACCGCGTCTTCCTGACCCGTCAAAAGAAACGGTATCCAGTCACAATGCTCAACCCAGGAATAGCATGCAGAGCGGATACTTTCGTCTTCGCGCAACACGTGCAGCAATTTTGCCCAGAACCACTCGGAAGAATATATTCCACCGACGTATTTCAGAAAGTTCACATCAAATTGTGTAGCAAGCTCATTGATTTCACGAGCCTCGCGCGTCGCGGTGTGATCCTTCCAAAGAACGAACATAGCATTGGGGTTGGATTCGAAGCCCGGCGTGAGAGCCAACGGCACCCCTTTCCTGTCGACGGCGACTGGTGTAGACCCCGTGGTATCAACGCTGATACCACGAATATTGCCGCGAACTTTATCGCCAGCTTCCGTGAGGCACCTGGTGATCGTTTGCTCAAGTCCCTCGATATAGTCCAACGGATGTTGGCGAAACTGATTCTTCGCCGGATTACAGAATTGTCCATCGCGCCACCTTGGATATTGAAACACCGCCGTTGCTACTTCCTCTCCATTCCGCGCATCTGCAATAATCGACCGGACTGAATCAGTACCGAAGTCCACGCCGATAACATAATTACTGGTTACCATCATTCATGATCAAGCTTAAATTTAAGCAAACATGCGAAACTTTAAGTGTATTTCAGACATTTATTGTAAGAAAAAAAACGCCGACCGCCATCACCCGTCGCCCGCTTCGATAACGAAAGTTTTTGCTAGCTTTGGTTACCAACAAACAACCCTTGTTCAACCAAAAAAGTGAGTGTATGAAGACTCGGCGCGTTTTCCTCCAACAAATAACGGCATCGGCACTGGCCATTCCCCTGATTACATCCAGTAAGGCGGGAGTTCCTCAAACAGCACATGACCTGTTCAATCAGGGTCCGACTCTGCGTGTGGCCATCATGGGATTGGGCAGTTACGGTACGCGAGTGGCGGAAGCCATGCGGGATTGCAAGCGCGCGAAGCTCACAGGCGTCATAAGTGGTACTCCCGAAAAGGTAAAAGACTGGCAAAAGAAATACAGCATTCCTGAAAAGAATTGCTATGACTACGAGAATTTTGACGCGATCAGGAACAACCCCGACATCGACGCCGTGTATATCATCACGCCGAATGCATTGCACAAGGAACAAGCCATTCGCGTGGCGAAGGCTGGTAAACACATAATATGTGAAAAACCGATGGCGATTAATGCTGCAGAAGGCAAGCAAATGGTCGACGCAGCAAAGACGGCAAATGTAAAACTGCTCGTTGGATACCGGATGCACTTCGAGGCGAACACACTTGAGATCATACGCATGCGAAACGAAGGGGAGTTTGGAAAAGTTCTGTATTTCCAAGGGCTTAGCGGATTCCGCATTGGCAACCCCAATCAGTGGCGTCTTGACAAGGGGCTTGCGGGTGGTGGCGCCATGATGGATATCGGGATCTACTCGATCAACGGAGCACGCTACATGATCGGCGAAGAACCGGAATGGGTGACCGCACAGGAGGTCAAGACGGATCCTCAGAAATTCAAACAGGGAGTCGATGAGACCATTACGTTTCAGATGGGATTCCCGGGGGGCGCGGTAGCTTCTTGTCTCTCGACCTATGCGATGAGCAATCTGGACCGCTTCTTCCTTAATGGCGACAAAGGTTTTGGCGAATTACATCCAGCCACCGGATACGGTCCGATCAAAGGAAGCACAAATAAAGGCGAACTAAAGAATCCTCACATTACACATCAAACCGTACAAATGGACGAAATGGCCGCAATCATTCTCGATAACAAGAAGCCTGTCGTTCCCGTCGACGGAGAAGAAGGATTGCGAGACCTGAAGATTATGGATGCGATATACCAGGCCGTGAAAGACGGAAGTAGAGTAAGTCTCGCATAAGCAACACTACCTAGATCAGTCCACGTGATTTCAGTTCGAGGTATTGATTGATACTGCTGACCGTAAGATTCTCCGGCTTTGTCAGCACCGTCAGAATTCCGTGCTGCCGGAGTTGCTGCGCCATCTGAACCTTTGTCAGGGTATAGTGTTCCGCCGTGACTTGCGCGTACACGTCCTCCAGACTACCCGCGTGTGCGGACCGCGCGGCAGTAATCTCCGTATTTTCGAAGAACACAACTACCAGCAAATGTTGGTCATTTAACCTCCGTAACTGTGGCAGTACGCGGCGCAGTGCATATGAACTCTCAAAATTTGTATAGAGGAACAGCAGGCTTCGGCCGCTGATGAGCCTTCTGACAGCGGTGTACAGACCTTCATAATCAGCTTCGACCAGCCCCTCTCCATCGCGATAGAGTGCGTCCATAATAATCCGCAGTTGCATCTTGCTACGGCTGGCTTTGATCATAGTAGCAGGTTTATCGGCAAACGTGATCAACCCCGCTTTGTCCTGTTTTCCCAGTACGATGTTGGAAATGACCAGCGAGGCATTGACCGCATAATCGAAGAGACTGAGTCCATTGAACGGCATATGCATAACACGGCTCTTATCAATAATACAGTAGACCTGCTGGGAGCGCTCGTCTTCATACTGGTTGACCATCAACTGCGCGCGACGACCGGTGGCCTTCCAGTTAATACTGCGGTAGTCGTCGCCATGGGCATATGTCCTGATATGCTCGAACTCGTAGCTGTGGCCGATTCTCCGTACTTTCTTTACACCGTGTTCCCACGCGGCCCGGGCGATCGTCTTCAACTCATACTTCTTCATCTGCAGGATCGACGGGTACACGGGAACCGACTCGCTGCCCCGATGCGTGATACGTCTACGAACAATCGCCAGCGGGGAGCTTACGTAAAGGTGGATATCTCCAAAGCAGTACTCACCACGTGTTACCGGCCGAAGCTGATAGATATGAGAAAATGTTTGATACGCAGGCAGGCTGGCAGATATCAAGAAGTCCCGAACCTGAAATTGTTCCGGTAACTCGTCAATAATGGAGACTTTCAGCCGTAAACCACAGCGATTCACTACCTTCAATCGGACGTCGTTATCATCGCCCAACGAGAAGATCGCAGGCGCCTCGCGTTCTGCAGCCACCTTTACGCGCTTGTTGAAGATCAGCACCACGTCCGCGACTACGAAGACAGCAAATACTATCAAGCCCGTCTGAGCGATCGGCAACAGGAACGGTTGCGCGTAGGAAAAGATCATGAGCAGAATGAGCACTGCCATGATGTAAAAAAACCGATTGGAAATGAAAAGGTCGTTAAAAACACGCATTAGCGAGGTACTTCAACACCTTCAGCAATCTCGCGGATGACATCTTCGGGCTCCGCGCCCTCCATTTCCCGTTCTGCGGTCAGAATGATCCGGTGATTCAACACGGGATAGGCCACAAATCTTACGTCATCCGGCGTCACGAAATCCCGCCCGCTCATGGCGGCTATTGCTTTAGACGCCCGCAACAACGATAAAGACGCACGCGGTGAAGCGCCCAATGCAATATCACCGTTGTTACGTGTACTGTCTACCAACTTCGCGATGTACCGGATAATATCATCCTTGATATGGATCTTTTCAATAAGATTCTGTGTCTGGCGAATCTCCTCCGCAGAGACCACAGCTGTCACCCCATCAAGAGCCCGCAACGCGAAGTCACCCTCGTACTTCCGCAGGATATCGGCCTCCTGCTCGTAAGTAGGATACTTCAACCGGATACGGAACAAGAACCTGTCCAGCTGTGCTTCCGGCAGCCGGTAAGTCCCCTCCTGCTCGATCGGGTTCTGCGTCGCAATCACGAGAAACGGATACTCCATCGCATAGGTATGGCCGTCGACGGTAATCTGTTTCTCTTCCATCACTTCAAACAAAGACGACTGGGTCTTCGCCGGCGCCCGGTTGATCTCATCAATAAGCACGAGGTTGGCGAAAATAGGGCCGCGGACAAAACTAAACTCAGAGGTCTTGAGATTAAAGACCGAAGTCCCTGTGACGTCCGTCGGCATCAGGTCGGGAGTAAACTGAATGCGCGAAAAGTCTATCGACAAAGAGCGAGCGATCGTTTTCGCCGTAAGGGTTTTAGCAATGCCTGGAACCCCTTCGAGAAGGATATGACCTCCCGTAAATACGGCGGCAAGGATCAGTTCGACGGTTGTATCCTGACCCACGACGACCTTTCCAACCTCGCGCCTTATCCGGAGTATGCGATCACGCAGCGCAGTGATCTCATCTCGCAACGGACTCTCATCCTCGGTGCTTCCGGATATTTCCTCCATAACTCAGGTTTTTTTATTTAGCTCGTCTGTAAAAGTTGTCAATGGAATCACACAATGCCACCAGGCGACTCGCTTCAATGCTGTTCCGAAAGCGATCTTCAATGAGATGATACCTTGAGAATATTATCTCAACATCCGCGAGATCCACTCGAGCCTTTTCCGCGAGCCGTCTCACCTGTTCGTCACCGAATCGCTCAGCTTGAACTCCATACTTCGACCGGACAAAATAGAGAAAATATTTCATCTTTTTGTGAGCCATATCGAGGTGATTGCCATTATTATAATGAAGCCGCGCAATCGTGTTGACATACTCCAAAGACGTGTTCGCCTTGGTTTCCATCAGCGGAATTATGCGCTGCTTTCGTCGGGCGGCAAAGAACGCGTATATCAGCGCTGTGCCCAATAGCAACCACCACGCATATTTAAGACTTGGTTGAGCAAGCAGGTAGTACAGTGGACTGTTATACGCGCTGTCTCCTACGGGAACCTTGCTGAACTCGTCCCATATAATGTCGTCACCATCGAGATGCGAAAAAACGGCGGATGCATAATCCAGCTTTTCCCGATCTACCAAAAAGAAGTTCGTAAAAACAAGTGGATTTGTGTGGAGAAACAGGTTTCCTTTTCCAACCGGAACCTTCAGAAAGTTCACGCGATGATCATCATAGAATCCCAACGGTATAAGTGCCTTCGTCGAATCACAGAACACCCCGGCCTCAACATATCTCCAGGGGTAGCTCGACTCGATATCCCGTAAGCGATAGCTATACGATAATCCGTTCGCACGACCGATTTCCTGGTGATAGAAATTTAGCTTCACGGACTTCAACGACTCGTATCCATACTCCAGCGGCTCATCGCACTCAACATTATACACCGCCTCCAGGAGCCCCTCGGGAGCAACAAAAGACGCAATAAACGCATTGCCACCATCCATGAGAAACCTGGCAAGTGCCTGGGTGCTTGCCGTATCAAGAAAGATATTCTGTCCGATAAATACATAATCCGTGCGGTCTGCATCGTCGACGTCCGTCAGGAGATTCCGCAGGGGCTTCTTTGTATTTAGTATGAAGCGATGGTCCCGGCGATAGTCTTCGAGCAACTTCCGCAGCAATATTGTGCCATAAGGCTGGTCATTTTCCGCACGGTAGTTCTCAAACCAGGAAAAGCGCTTCTTCCCGTTTCCCATGGTGAAGAGTAACAGGATGCTCACGCACACGACAGCCAGCACACCGACGATGACGAGTTTGTTTTCCTTCACACTGCTCCCGTTTTGCTTATCTTTTCGAGAATACTTTCAAAATTCGTTCTCATAACGTCAAACGCCTGAGGTTTCACCTCGCGATCACCATACCAGACTGACTCATACAACAGCGTCAGCTTGCTGATGTCATCGAACAGGAAGTCACGAAAGAACAACTCATCCAAATAATCGCGATTCGTCTTGTCCTTCTTCCAACTGACCATCCCCTTTTCATCAAGGTGCTTCAGAAGACTGAGAAAGTACAACCTCACCGCCAGCTTAAAGTTTCCATCCCGGATAGCATTCTGTAACAAAGTCTGAATTTCCAACTCAGCCAGGCTCTCGACCGGCGTCTCCTCGCCGGGTTCCACCGACTGACGAGCACTTCTCGCGCGAAAAGGAATGGCCCTGATAATGAAATACAACAGGGCACTAATTGCCACTCCGACAATGATATACGAGAAAATTTTCAACAGAGTCTCCGCCCATGGAGGAACGGAAGGAATTTCAGTCGGGGTTGCCTCGACGGACTCCTCGGTATAGTCGACATCCTTCACCAGTTCCTGCCACTTCTCACGATCAAAACTCCGGACCACCAGGTCGCCATTTTGGTAATCACGCGTCGTTTGCAAATCAGCCGGCCTGACCGGCTCATACCCAACACTCCTGGGTTCTTCGTCGTCAACCGGTCCAAGCGGATACTCCGTCTGCGCAGACAATGCCGGAAGCACTATCAGCAACAAGACCGTACACATAAACAAGCTGATTCTCATCGGAATGAATCCTTTCTCAAATACTTCGATGGCATCTCTTCAATGGCTTTTTGCAAATGATCCGCGGTATGCGTCTCCCGCAGCGAATAATAAAGATATGCCACTGCACTTCCGAACACAGGTAAAATCAAGTTAAATGCAAAAAGCCTCAGAAAAATACTGACAAAGCGAATTACCCCCCTCGACCATTCATCCGTCTCCGCAAAATTCCATTGGAGGATTGTGAAATTGAGATAGACGCCGGGTGCCGAAACGATCACGAGGAACGAAAAAGACAGTAATAGCAGAACCATCCCCAATCCAACTGCCGACCATGTTGCAGTTCCCCATACAATACGAAGCGCCGACGGCAATGACACCCGGGCAGAATGTTGCGCAAAGCAAAGTAACATCACGAGTGACCAAAAGCAGATCACAAGAAGCACGCCCCACTCTTCCAGACGAAAGATGATCCAATAGCAAAACGCAACTACCAGCAGCGTTTGAAACCACTGAGCAAGCTGAGCCGCTATACCAGGCCTGGAATTCAGCTCCGTATCCACCCACGCAAATACACGGTGCAGGATGAGGGAAGTACAGGCGGCGTTAATAGCAACATACGCCAGACTCGGCGTCTTCACGGCATAGTACAGGCTATCCAGAAACTCGGAAAACGGATTGATGCCAAGAAAATACGCGCGTTCATCGTCCAGGAAGAACTCAGCCACCGTCATCATCACCGTTACTGCGCAAACCCACCCAAAGAATCTGCTGAAATTCTGCCTGTAAAAAGTAAACGAATCCTTGATGATCTCGCCGTTGTTCTTAATGCGCGTGTAGGACACACGTTCCTCCTTATCCGGAGGAAGACGTGTCTCTTCGAGAGGCTGGGAGAAGCCGGTCCGGGATTTCCGCCACGGATAGACAACAAAGTAACCAATGATACAAAGGGCTGAAACCACTATCAGCAAAAGCCTCAGGAAATCAGGCATTTCAGTATAGCGGGTCAAGAAGCTCTCAATGATTGCAGCCAGCACAAAAATTGGCACTATCCCGATCATCAGCTTGAGCGATCGTACGGCGCTCAATTGAAACGCCTGCATTCGGGAGTAACTACCCGGAAATAACAGGCCGCTTCCAAGTATCAAACCTGCCCCTCCCGCCAGGATGATAGATGATATCTCCAGGGTGCCGTGTAACCAGATGGTCAGTGCCGACTCAGCAAAAAGACCGCGTTCAATAAAAAAGAACTGAAAGCATCCCACCATGATTCCATTCGACAGCAAGATCGCCAAAGTCCCTATGGAGAAAAACACACCAAAAACGTATGTACGAAAAGCTACCATCAGATTATTCAGCGTAATACCGAGAAACATTTCGGCCTGATGCGCCTCCTTGTATACAGCCATAGGATCTCCCTTCTCGATATTGGCTTTGGTCATGCTGACGTACCTTTCCCCGAGAATGGACGTCGCAAACTCAGGATCCTTCATTGATGAGAACACTCCTATTCCCATTGAAAGAATAAACACAAACAACGAGATCAACAACGGACGTCGGCCCTGGTAAACGATTTGTGGTAGCTCGTCGAGCCAGAAGTGGCTAAAACTGTTTTTCTTGTGCCGATGTTGACTGTAAATGATCGAAAAGTATTCCCGCGCGATCTTGTTGAGGTACACTCTGACCGAGCGGTTCGGGTAGTACGTCCTCGAGTAAGAAAGATCGTCAATCACCTGTGTAAAGAGATCGCTCAGCTTTTCGGGATCCTTTTGGGGCTCCCGGAGCAGGCTTTCGGATTCCTGCCATTTTTCCTTATTTTGAGCAATGAATCGTGTCTCTTTCATGCAAGGTCACCAGAATTCCATTCGCGTTAATAATAATGAAAATAATAGAAATCAGAACGACTCAGAATGTGGTTTTACAGTATGAGGTCGCGGAGTTGCGCGATCGGGTGCTAGCCTTTCTGATCGACATTTCTATCATCTTTGCAAGTCTTCTGGTGTTATTGTCAATTACAAGCAGCATCTTCCCCAAAACCGTGCACACAGTCATCGACACCCTTATACTTTGTGCCTTTATGTTCTATTCCCTTGCCTTTGAACTCTTGAATAACGGGCAGACTCCTGGGAAAATGGCGTTGCGCATTCAGGTGATCAAGTCGACGAGCGGTCGCCCTGTCTTTGTGGATTATGCAGCGCGATGGGTATTCCGGTTGATAGACATATACCTTTCCCTTGGAGGTATCGCAACCATCATGATCACATCCTCCTCGCGGGGCCAGCGGATCGGTGATATCGTGGCAAACACTGCGGTCGTCAGACTTTCACCGCGAATGAATCTCACGCTCGGTGATATTCTGGTAATGCATTCACAAAACGCCTACACACCAGTCTTTTCGCAGGCCCGGAAACTCATAGAAGAAGACGTCATCCTCATCAAGAACACGCTGGATCGTTCGCGACAATTCAGGAACGAAGCACATCAGCAAGCGGTAACCAGTCTCGCGAAGCAGGTAGCTCACATACTCGACCTGGATCCAGGGATCGAGGACAGCCGGAAATTCCTTGAAACGATTCTCAGAGATTATGTTGTGTTGACACGTTAATGAAAGTGCGCTTACGCACAAAACATTGGGCCCATCACTGCCGCTCAAATCTTCCCGACTTTTCGAGGATCTTGAATCGGAATAGAACGGGTCGCATCTTCTTCTCGCCAATATGCTGGGTCGGTTTGGCCGCCGTGCTGGTTATGATCGGCCCCAGGCGATCCTTCAGTAATGCAAACGCATGGTTCTGTTGACGAACCGTTGTGAGTTCCTCGTACTCGCAGTCAATTACCACACAGCGCCAATTGGCGAGGTTATCGATCTGGTCTACCTGAAAGCAGACGCGGGAATTCTTCCGCATCATCTGTATCTTCTGGCCCAGGCGGGAATGTCCATAGATGTATGTGCCATCGAACGCATAGGCGACCGGAACAACATACGTCTTCCCGGAGACATGGCATCCGATCCGACCGACGACCTGGCTCAAGAGCACGTGGTCGATTTGAGCATCGTTTAGCGAACCAATCATTCTGACAGTTTTTCTAATATAAAGTAACTTTCCAATTCATCAAAGAGCGCGATCGTCTCACATCAGATCCCCTCGAACAAACTAACGGACTCCATATACTCCGGTTCGGTCACATGCCAGCCAAGTTCCGTCCGGATTCGCTCTGCGTATCGAGCCATACCCGGGTTTTCCCCGTGAACTACAAAGGTCATCTTCGGCTTGCTCGAGAAGTTTCGCATCCAGGCGAAAAGGTCCTGGCTATCTGCGTGTCCGGAGAACGACATGATATTCTCCACCCGGCAGTTAACCGGCACCGACTCACCGAAGATCGAGATCTCGCGCTCTCCGTCTACAAGTCGCCTGCCCCGTGTTCCTGCAGCCTGGTGTCCCGCGATAACCAGCGTATCGTACTGATTGCGAAGCCTGTGATACAAATGATGCAATATCCTTCCCCCGGTCATCATGCCGCTCGACGATATGATAACGGCGCGGGAACGGATCATGTTCAATTCCTTCGAATGCCGAGGCGACTTCACAAATACCAGCATATTGGTTTCCAGTTGCCTGGCAAACTCGGTTTGATTGAACTTCGCTTTGTGATACGTCGGATACCGGTAGTACAGATACGTCGCCGACGTCGCCATCGGACTGTCAACATATACCGGTACATCGGGGATTCTGTCTGCCTCCATCAGTTGATGAAGATAGTATAGCAAGCTCTGCGTACGTCCAACGGCAAATGCGGGGATAAGCACGACCCCGTGATCCTCAAAGGTCTCGTTGACAATGCGCTCGAGGTCCGCCGCCGGATCGGCATCAGGGTGCGTTCGGTCTCCGTAGGTTGATTCGATGAACAGTATGTCTGCTTCCGTGATGACCGCGGGAGGACGCAGCATGATGTCATGATTTCTACCCAGATCACCGGAGAACACGATCTTCTTTCGATGATGATCACCTTCGACAAAAAGCTCGGTGATCGCAGCTCCCAATAAATGTCCGGCCTCGCGGTAAACGATCGTCAGTCGGTCACCAACCCTGGTCTCCTGGTCAAATCCCAGCGTCCTGATGAGCGGAAAAACGCGCTGAGCATCCAGGGTCGTGTACAGGGGCTCTGGCTTCTCGTGTTTCGAATAGCCTTTGGAAGCCGCGTACGAAGCCTCCTCTTCCTGAAGTTTTGCTGAATCTAACAGCAATAACTCGACAAGGTCAGCAGTAGGCTTAGTACAATAGATCGGACCGTTGAACCCCTCGCGCACAAGCTTTGGCAAGTAGCCGGTGTGATCAATATGAGCATGACTGAGGATGACGACATCGATCGACGCAGGGTCTACCGGAAACTGCTCCCAGTTGCGACGGCGAAGTTCTTTCATACCCTGAAACAGTCCGCAGTCGAATAATACCCTGAAGTCACCGATGTTCAACAGGAAACGTGACCCGGTAACTGTACCGGTAGCACCGAGGAACTTGACCGAAACATTCATGCCGCCAAGATGGCGAAATAACGCATGTTAATCCTGACGAAAGTCATCTTTTTTAGTGACTAACCTCAAAATCGTCCTACGAATCTAAACCTAGATTTGGACGGTGAACATCGTCTGCTTAGCCCTGATTCGTGTGGACGTTGTAACTTAGACGACAAAACCTGAAGCGCAATGTCCATACTTGCAGAAATCAGACATGAAACACAACTCCAGTGCTTTCACTGCGGCCAGCCGTGTGAAGAAACACACTGGCTGGATGAGAAATCATTCTGCTGCTATGGCTGTCAGACAGTATTTGAAATCCTCAGCGCGAACCAACTCTGCGAATATTACAGCCTGGAAAAACATCCAGGCTTACCGCTGAAGAATGTTGCGGATGACACCTATGTATATCTTGATGAACAAGACATTCGTGAAAAAATTCTGGATTTCGATTCTGACAATCTTTCAAAGATCGCGTTCTACCTTCCGGCAATTCACTGCGTATCATGTATCTGGCTGCTCGAAAATCTACACAAGATAGAGCCCGGGATCATTCACAGTGAAGTGAACTTTGGCCAGAAAAAGATATCGATCGACTTTCACCCGGGCAAAGTAGAACTCAGCATCATCGCGAGCTTATTGCACTCAGTTGGATATCCGCCGAGAATAGCACTCGATGCAGAAGCACCTCAACGTCCGAAAGTTGACCGCTCCCTCGTGCTTAAAATCGCTATCGCCGGATTCTGCTTTGGGAATGTGATGTTATTTAGCTTTCCAGAGTACCTGGGTATCGACCAGTCTGAACAACGGCTGATTCGAATCTTCTCGTGGTTGAATCTCGGGTTGTCGATACCGGTGTTTGTCTACAGCGGTTGGGACTATATTCGATCTGCCGCCCGGAGTTTCCGACAGCGACAAATCAACCTGGACGTACCTATTGCAGCCGGCCTCCTCGCACTATTCTTCAGGAGTAGTTATGACATCATCACGGCAACAGGCCCGGGCTATCTCGATTCATTTACAGGGCTCGTCTTCTTCCTGTTGATCGGAAGGTGGTTCCAGAGTAAAACGTACGAGAGCCTTGCTTTTGACCGCGACTACACTGCATATCTTCCCCTGGCCGTCAACCGATTGAACGGTTCTGAATGGAAACCAACAGTGATCTACGAGTTGGCATCAAACGATATTATCCGCATCCGCAACATGGAGATCGTGCCAGCCGACAGCATACTGCTCGATGACGCTGCCTTCATCGACTACAGCTTCGTGACAGGCGAATCAAGACCTGTCAGGATAAAACAAGGCGATCGCGTTTACGCCGGCGGCCGACTCGTCGGCGTACCCGTGCGACTGCATGTTCAAAAGAAGACCTCCCAAAGCCAGCTCACCAGTCTCTGGAATAATGATGCATTCAAAAAGATCGATGAGAGCAAGTTTCAAAAAGTCATCGACCGGGCAGCCAGGATCTTCACCTGGGTCGTTCTGGGAATAGCCATAGGGACGGCCGTTTACTGGCATTTGACAGTTCCGTCTGAGATGTGGTTGGTGCTTACGTCCGTCCTGATGGTGGCCTGTCCGTGCGCACTTGCACTCGCAGGTCCATTCACATTCGGCAGCATGCTTCGTGTTTTTGGGAAACACAATCTTTATCTGAAAAATGCCGAGGTCATTGAACGAATGGCTGCCGTCGACACCATTGTGTTTGACAAAACCGGTACCGTTACTCATGGGCAAATCCCCGACGTTTCCTTTGACGGCATACTCTCCGATCAGGAACGTGGCAGTATTAAGTTGCTTACCGGATACTCGACTCATCCTCTCAGCAAGCTGATCACACGTAGCATCGAAGGCGACTCCGGCGGTCGTCCGGAGGTATTCAAGGAAATTCCGGGAAAGGGTATTGAGGGAATCGTTGGTGGAAGGCGCTACCAGATCGGATCTTCCTCTTTTACCGGTGCAATTGGAAAACACGATAGTAAAGCGTCACATGTCTATGTATCCATTGACGGAACATACCGCGGCGATTTTTCGATCCGTACGTCAATCCGAAATGGCATCGACGAAATGCTGATACGTCTTCAGGGAAAAACACTTGCGTTAACCTCAGGCGACAACGAAACCGACCGCGAAAACATGAAGGCATTGTTTGGAAAAGACACCGTGATGCTCTTCAATCAGACTCCGTACGACAAGCTGGACTTTGTCAAAAAACTTCAACATGACGGTAAGAAAGTCTTGATGGTCGGCGACGGCCTCAATGACGCTGGCGCGCTGAAGCAAAGCGACGTTGGGATCGCCGTCACTGACGACAGCGGCATCTTTACACCCGCCAGCGACGGCATACTATACGGTGGTAACCTGCGAATACTCGACAGATTTCTTGCTCTGTCGAAGTCCTCAGCTTATATTTTGAGGACGGGATTTTGCATATCCTTCTTTTACAACGCCGTCGCACTCAGTTTCGCCGCAAGCGGAAACCTTACCCCGTTGGTTGCGGCGATACTGATGCCGCTCAGTAGTATCAGTGTCGTCGGTTTCACGACAACTGCGGTAAACCTAACGACAAAAAGAAAATTGAAGATTACCAAACAAGCGCTCCTATGAAGTATGTTACAGGTGAAGAGGCTGTAAAACTGGTGGAACCGGGAAACCGGGTTTTTGTTCACGGTGGTGCCGCGACACCTCACTACCTGCTTGGCAAGCTAGCCGACCGGGCCCCGGAGCTGTGGAACGTCGAAGTTGTCAGTATCAGTCTCCAGGGCGACGCGGTAATCGCCGATAGGCAATTCAAAGACAGTTTTCGAATTAATTCGCTGTTTGTTTCCGGAAATATCCGCGAAGCGGTCAACAGCGGGCGGGGCGACTATGTACCGATTTTCCTGAGCGAGATCCCGATCTTGTTCCGCAAGGGAATATTGCCGCTCGATGTCGCCATCGTGCATGTATCGCCGCCTGACAAGCACGGCTTCTGTTCTCTCGGCGTCTCTGTCGACATAGCGCAGACCGCGGTCAAGACAGCCCGGAAAGTGATCGCGCAGGTAAATCCACGAATGCCCCGTACGCTGGGCGACGGCCTCGTACACGTCAACGAGTTCGCTGCGATGGTGGAGGTAAATAACGAATTACCCGAAGTAACAAGTGAAACGTCGCGACCTGAAGTGTCGGCGAGGATTGGAAACTATTGCGCGGAACTCATCGAAGATGGCGCAACACTGCAGATGGGGATCGGCGCGGTACCCGATGCAGTATTAGCAAGCCTGACAAATCACCGAGAACTCGGTA
Source organism: uncultured Roseivirgaceae bacterium (assembly GCA_964438975.1). Lineage (GTDB taxonomy): Bacteria > Bacteroidota > Bacteroidia > Cytophagales > Cyclobacteriaceae > Chryseosolibacter. The sequence continues at coordinate 61,099 of CAYTMU010000009.1, forward strand.
TTCACACGGAGATGTTTTCAGATGGAATCATTCCGTTGATTGAAAAAGGCATTGTTACCAACGAGCACAAGCGAAAGCACAGAGGTAAGACCGTCACATCTTTCCTTTTGGGAACCCGCAAGTTATACGACTTCGTGGACGACAACCCTTCCGTAGTGGTGCTCAACATCAACTACGTCAACGACACATCCGTTATCCGCACAAATCCCAGGGTTACTGCTATTAATAGCGCAATCGAGGTTGACATCACCGGACAGGTTTGTTCCGACTCGATCGGCACCTATCACTACTCGGGTGTGGGAGGTCAAATGGACTTCGTGCGCGGTGCGGCACTTTCCGAGGACGGTAAGCCTATCATCGCACTGCCTTCGACTACACGTAAAGGAGCATCAAGAATATGCGCGCATCTAAAGCCCGGAGCAGGTGTTGTGACAACGCGCGCGCATGCTCATTACATTGTCACCGAGTACGGCATCGCCTATCTCTACGGAAAGAATATGCGCCAACGCGCCAAAGCACTAATTGACATAGCACACCCTAATCACCGGGAACAACTCGAGCGAGAAGCATTCGACCGATTCCACAGCTTTGAGTTTGACCGAACTATTTATTAGAAACATGCAAATCATCGTCCTTCTCATTGGCATCAGTCTCGCAATCGCGGTCATCTTCCTCGTCATATTTCGGTGGAATATGACCTCCGGCCAGTACGACGACACCTACACGCCATCAGTCAGAATGCTGTTTGACGACAAGCCTGCATCCCAAAAGGCTGGGGAAAAGGCAGGCAATAAAAAGGAAATATCTGATCCAGACCAGACGCAAAAAACTTGATCAAGCTATCCCGAGTTCCCTTCCTGCTGCTGGCCTTCATCGGACTAATTACCGGGATGGCTACAGGCCTGAGTCGTATGGGTTGGGATCTGGGCATCTTGCCGCTTAGCCTGCACCATGGTGCGATCATGGTGGGTGGCTTTCTCGGAACGCTGATCTCACTTGAAAAGGTAATTCCGCTCAAACATAAATTCCCAGTATTGATACCGTTATTGAGCGGTATGAGTGTACTGGCATTCTTTCTCGATCAACCCGAAATTTCCCTGGCTTTACTTGTAACGGCATCGGCAGGGTTATCAGCTGTTTTCCTTTACTACCTGGTGCAAACCCGCGATCGGATCTATTTCCTCATGTTGTGTGGCGGTCTCTGTTGGCTAGTGGGGAATCTGACGTTGATGGATCGCAATTTCTACCCGATAGCCTTCCCCTGGTGGATGGGATTCATCCTTTTCATTATCACCGCGGAACGTATGGAGTTGACGCAATTCCTCCCGGTACCGACTTGGGCGAAACAGGTGCTTATTGCGATACTGTTCGTTTTCCTGGGAGGACTCGTCTGGTCTTTTCACGGCTGGGGGCGAATAGTGTGCGGAGTGGCACTCATCACTGTATCCGTTTGGCTAATGAAGTACGACATCATCGGCATATCCATCAAAAAGTCCGGATTGCCGCGATTCATCGCCACGTCGCTGCTCTGCGGATATATCGCGATGCTGCTCACCGGAGTATTCGTCATTGCATTGAGAGATCTCATCTTCGCCTATGACGCCGTTGTACACACCTTCTTTCTCGGTTTCACCTTCTCCATGATCTTCGCGCATGGTCCGGTGATCCTTCCAGGCGTGTTGGGTATCTCGGCCAAGCCCTGGCATCCGATCCTGTACGTGTGGCTGGCTACGCTTCACATCTCGCTGGCTGCCCGGGTAGTCGCTGACCTTACCATTTATCTCGACATCCGAAGGATCACAGGATGGGCGAGTTCAATCGCTATCTTGGGCTACTTTGTAACCCTTGCGTCGTTAACGATAAGAAGCCAGCGTGTACCAGAAAAAATACTATAGTGTGCCATTAGTCTTCCTGTTTCTTGCCGCGGGAATCGGGCTCTTTCTACGATGGCAATTCCTGATGCCTACCGCCGGCATCCGCTACACCTATTTTCTCCACGCACACTCACATCTGATGTTCCTGGGGTGGGTGTGCAACGTCCTGTTCCTGGCATTCACGGAACATCACCTTCCCACGCGAGACAGTCGGCAATACCAACTATTCTTCCTGTCTCTCCAGATCCTGGTGGTGGCGATGGGGATTTCATTTCCGATCCAGGGATACGGGGTCTGGTCGATAATCTTCTCAACATTCCATACGCTCGCCATCATGGCGTTCATCCCCGTCTTCTTTAAACGTGCAAAGGGCGATACCAGCGTTTCGGCATGGTTCGCTCGCGCGGCATGGGTGTTCTTCTTCCTCTCCACGGCTGGCCCGTTTTCGTTGGGCGCTCTCATGGCAAACGGGATGGGACAGTCCGTGTGGTACAACTACTCAATCTACTATTATCTGCATTTTCAATACAACGGTTTCTTTCTTTTCGGAGTCTTCAGCCTGTTCTTTCGCCTCCTCGAATCGCGGCAGATTTCTTTCTCGCGGCGTGGCGCTATCCGATTCGGTAAGTGGATGGCGTTAGCATGTATTCCGATGTATGCATTAAGCATTCTGTTTGCGCGTCCGGGGATATTGTTTAACTGGATCGGATTTCTGGCCGCATTTATACAGATCGTTGCCATAGGGTACTACCTCCGGGAAATACTCCGGATCAGGACGGAACTAATCCGGCATTTCAGTCCATTCGTCATGGCACTGTTCAAATTGGCCGGTGTTTCACTCGTAATCAAATGCATCCTGCAACTCATCTCCGCGCACCCCTATATCGCCGCCATGGCCAACTCCATGCGCCCGGTCGTCATTGCTTACCTGCATCTCGCACTCGTGGGTGTTATAACATTTTTCCTGCTTGCCTGGTACATCGACCGCCAACTCCTTCACTACCATCGCGCAAAGGCAGCGATCTATTGGATCGTCGGCGGATTTATTGCGTCAGAATTATGTCTCGTCCTCCTACCCTGGTGGAGCTATCTAAGGATCATGACCTCACCTTCACTGTGGATTTTCTTGTTTTCCGCGCTGATGTTCGCAGGATTTTCAGGAGTACTGGTTGCCGGAATGACCCGAACACGGACTGACAAAAATCATCCTGGGCTTTGACACGAGTCATATCACATGCCCTGTTAGTCTGATACATTGCAGTATGATTAAGTCCCCCACTTTGGCGGAGCTGATAGCAAAATACGATGTACCGACACCCCGATACACCAGCTATCCCACAGTGCCTTTTTGGAAGACAGAAGAGTTCACCAACGACGAATGGATACGGGTAGTGCAGCGTGTATTTAAGGAATCTAACGAACAACGCGGCATAAGTCTTTACCTGCACCTTCCCTTTTGTGAAAGCCTGTGCACTTACTGCGCGTGCAACAAGAGGATAACGAAGAATCACGCGGTTGAAATCAGTTACATTCGGTCGCTTTTGAAAGAATGGAATGATTACTTAACCATTTTCGGCAGTAAACCGAATATTCGCGAACTCCACCTTGGCGGCGGAACACCAACTTTCTTCAGCCCCGAAAATCTGAAGTGGTTGATCTCATGGCTATTGGAGGAAGGGGCCGTACATCCGGCGTCCGAATTCAGCTTCGAAGGACATCCGAACAACACAACGGACGAACACCTGCGGACACTTCATGAACTCGGGTTTCGACGTGTGAGCTTCGGTGTGCAGGACCTGGATATGAAAGTCCAGAAGACCATTAACCGAATTCAGCCGTTCGAAAACCTTCAGCGGGTAACTGGACAAAGTCGGGAAATCGGATACCAATCGATCAGTTTCGATCTCATTTACGGCCTACCCTTCCAGACAGCAGGATCGATCGAAAAAACGATCCGTCGGGTACTGAGTCTACGACCTGATCGAATCTCCTTTTACAGCTACGCACACGTTCCCTGGGTAAGTCCCGGTCAACGCGGATATGGAGAAGAAGATCTTCCGACCGCCGGTGAAAAACGAAACCTTTATGAAGTCGGGCGGCGGTTGCTACAACTGGGGGGCTACCATGAAATAGGTATGGATCACTTCGCACTTCCACATGACACATTGTACCAGGCGCAACAAGCGGGGCAACTCCACCGCAACTTTATGGGCTACACGCACACAGAAACCGATCTTCTCATCGGTCTGGGTGCATCCGCTATCAGCGATGCCAAATATGCGTATGCACAAAACCTGAAGAAAGTGGAAAGTTATTCAGACGCTATTTCATCAGGAAAGCTCGCGATCACAAAAGGACACATCCTGACAGAGGCGGACATACAATCGCGGAGCACCATTCTGCAGGTCGCTTGCCAGGGTCAGATAGACAAGACGACACTCGCCGGATTCTCCGACCTAAGGACACAAAAAGCACTTGAACAATTTCAGCTCGAAGGAATACTGGCAGATACCGAACAGAGATATATCATCACCGAAACAGGACGACCATTCATCCGGAATATCTGCGCAACATTTGATCGAACGTTACATGTAAAGTCGACCGGATATGAACCAAGCACATCCCTTTTCAGCAGATCAATTTAACGGGCACACTTTTTTTGTCCGGTACGCTTCCGAAAAAGAGAACAAACACCCAAATAAACCATTGAAATATTTTTGCATTGGCGCATGGATGATTAAATTACATCATCTTCAAACAGGTGCCCCCAGGGTTGTGATGTGCGGGCACTATGATTCGGATCATAAGGTGTTGAATTTGCGCACAGTAATTTAGCGCCTGAAGAGAAGAACAAGTGTTTCACCGGAAACCAAAAAACCAAAAAAACGCAAATATGAAAAAGCTACTTTCCCTCCTCGTTCTCAGCATCCTTTTCGCATCCTGTGCACCCGACAGGCCACTCGATAATCGGAACGGGTCGGCCAAGGGTCTTGATGATGCGGTGGCTGCCAACATTTTGGAAGGCAAGGGTATCGGTGAAGTCAAAAACGTCACTCTCGATACACCACTTGATCAAGATCGTGTCAAGCGCGGGGTGGCCATCTACGAAATGAAATGCAGCGCCTGTCACAAACTTGACGATGCGCGTGTAGTGGGACCGGGCTGGAAGGATATTACCAAAACCCGAAAACCCGAATGGATCATGAACATGATCACTAACATCGATGTGATGCTGGATCAGGATCCGGAAGCTCGCAAGCTGCTTGAACTCTGTCTCGTGCGCATGCCGAATCAGAACGTGAGCATCGGAGATGCACGCGACATTCTCGAATTTATGCGTCAGAACGATGGCGAACAATAGGAATAACCTCCACTTAACTTTTGATAACATGAGCAAAAATAGATCATTCGCAGCCATCGCAGTATTGGTGGCAGTAGTCGCCCTCCAGAGTTGCAAACCGCAAGGTCCGCAGAGCGCGGCCACTGGGGATGCAGCTGCCCGCGTGTATGTCGCTCCCGGACAATACGACGAATTTTACAACATCGTTTCCGGAGGATTCAACGGACAACTCAGTGTCTATGGAATACCTTCCGGCCGTCTACTCAAAATTCTTCCTGTATTTTCTGTTCATCCCGAAAATGGCTACGGCTACAGCGAGGAAACCAAAGCTATGCTTAACACCTCCCATGGCTTCGTTCCCTGGGATGACCTTCACCACGTTGCGATATCCACTACAAACGGAGAACACGACGGACGTTGGGTGTTTGCAAATGGTAACAATACGCCCCGCGTAGCGCGTGTCAATCTCTCAACGTTCCGGACGGACGAAATACTGGAAATACCAAACAGCGGAGGTAATCACTCATCTCCTTTTATTACAGAGAACACGGAGTATGTTATTGCCGGGACTCGATTCAGCATTCCCATGCATAACCAGGACGTCGCTATCGATACGTACAAGGACAACTTTAAAGGATCCATCAGCTTCATCAAAGTCGATCCGGAATCCGGACGCATGAGCATTGCATTCCAACTGCGCACCCCTGGTTTCAACTTCGACCTGAGCCGCGGCGGAAAAGGTCCATCACATGATTGGTTCTTCTTTTCCACGTACAACACCGAACTGGCTCACACCCTGCTGGAAGTCAACGCGTCTCAACGCGACAAGGACTTTATCATGGCAGTGAACTGGAAAAAAGCTGAAGAATATATCGCGCAAGGTAAAGGGACGATCGAAAAAGCGGAATATGCGCACAACTTGTACGATCACAACACCCATACTGCGTCATCGACGATTCTCAACGAGGTGAAAGTACTGGACATCACACAGCATCCGGATATCGTCTACTTTATCCCATGTCCGAAGTCACCCCACGGCACCGATGTTGACCCGACGGGTGAATATATCGTGGGAAGTGGAAAGCTCGCCGCAACGATGCCGGTCTTCTCATTCACAAAAATGCAGAACGCGATCGCGAATAAGGATTTTGAAGGTGACTATGAAGGCGTTCCTGTTCTTAAATACGAATCAGTCCTGCATGGAGAAGTCGAGAAGCCAGGACTGGGGCCGCTGCATACCGAATTCGATGAAAAGGGCAACGCTTACACTTCGATGTTCGTATCTTCCGAGATCGTGAAGTGGAACCTGAAAACACTCGAAATACTCGACCGCGTTCCGACTTACTACTCCATAGGTCACCTCAGTGTCATGGGCGGTCCGACGAGAAAGCCACATGGCAAGTACATGGTTGCCTACAACAAGATCACGAAAGACCGCTACCTGCCCACCGGGCCGGAACTGGCTCACTCTGCTCAACTATACGACATATCCGGCGACAAGATGCAATTGTTGCTTGACTTCCCCACTGTAGGTGAGCCGCACTATGCTGAAGCGCTACCCGCCAGCATGATCAAGGATAACTCAGTTAAGTTCTACAGACTGGAAGACAACCAGCATCCATACGTCGCCAAAGGTGAAAACCAGACGAAAGTCGAGCGAAAAGGTAAAGAGGTACACGTCTGGATGACAGCCATACGCTCTCACCTGACGCCTGACAATATCGAAGGTGTACAGGTCGGTGATGATGTTTACTTTCACCTGACGAACCTCGAACAAGATTGGGATGTGCCGCACGGATTTGCCATCAAAGGTGCGAACAATGCGGAAATCCTGGTCATGCCCGGTGAAACGCAAACGCTGAAATGGACACCATCCAAACCGGGAGTGGTTCCTTATTACTGCACCGACTTTTGCTCCGCACTGCACCAGGAAATGTCAGGTTACATCCGTGTGTCTCCCGCAGGAAGCAAAACACCCATCAGATATGGAACAGGCGAACTCAAAGAGGCGCCGGTCGCTGGTGGCAACTAACGTTTCATAGTTTGCAGGTTAATTGCCCCCGTTCCGTTGCCAGCTGGCAATCGGAACGGGGCTTACTTACTTAAGAAAGACCATGAAGAAACTCCGGCCATTATCGCGAATCGCACTCCTATTGTCAGCAGCACTAATGGTATCCGCTTACTTCGTTCCGCTTTGGCGGATCCTGATGTGGGCTCCGCAATACCCTGAGGGCCTGGGTATGCAAATATGGATCAACAATATTACCGGCGACGTCAAGATCATCAGCGCATTGAACCACTACATCGGAATGCGTCATATCGAGGTCAGCATGTTTCCGGAATTCGAATATATGATCTATATTCTGGGCGTTGTGATCGCCACGGGATTCCTGGCCGCGCTGATCAACCGGCGTTGGGCATTGATACTTTACGCCGTTCTGATCGCAGCCTGCGGAATTGCCGCGCTGGTAGATTTCTACCTGTGGGGATACGACTACGGTCATAACCTCGATCCAAGTGCAGCCATCGTTGTGCCCGGCATGGCCTACCAGCCACCGCTCATCGGAACCAAGCAACTCCTCAATTTCACCGCTTTTTCCGGCCCCGACATCGGAGGTTGGATCTTCTTTGCCGCCGGTGCACTCGCGATCGGTGCATTGGTCTACGAAATCATACAGTCAAAAAAAACAATATGAGAGCATTAGGGATCATTCTCATCGTCGTCGCTGCCTCCTGCAGCACACAGCCTGAACCGATCGTCTACGGACAGGATGCCTGCCATACTTGTAAAATGACATTGATGGATGAACGTTTTGGTGCCGAACTCGTAACAGACAAAGGCAAAATCTACAAATTCGACGATGTCAATTGCATGCTCAACTATTACGGCACAGCAGAAAAGGAATCCGTTTCCTTTGCACACAAACTCGTCGCGGATTTCTCAGAACCGACAAAGTTAATTGATGCTACCAATGCTTTCTACCTGAAGTCGGCCGAGATCAAGAGTCCAATGGCAAGTCAGATCGCCGCCTTCAGCTCAAAGGAAAAAATGGAGGAAACGAGAAAAAGTCTGGATGGTATTTACATGGTATGGGGCGAGTTGGTGACTCAGTTTAAATAATGATTTGCAGGGCATTCTACTTTCTGATCTTTTGTATCTGTCCAGTACTACTTGAAGCACAGACCCTCACGGTAAAGTCAAACGGGCAATTCCAGACATTGACTTCGGCAATCCGGGCAGCCTCCGAGGGAGATACCATTGTCGTCTCTTCCGGGACATATCGCGAAGGGAACATATCCGTAGCAAAACCACTTGTGATCATCGGTGATGGGAAGCCAGTGTTTGACGGCGAAAACAAGCACGAGGTCTTCACGATCACATCCGACAACGTCACGCTAGCGGGACTTGTCATTCAGAACACCGGAAGCGCCAGCCTCAATGACATCGCTGCCATCAAAGTGATCGATTCCAAACACGTGACGATACAGAACAACCAGGTGATCAATGCGTTCTTCGGCGTATATTTTGCCAATTCCTCCGAATCTCTTGTCGAAGGAAATACGTTTCTCGCAAGTGCCAAAGGCGAACATCAGATCGGAAACGGTATCCATATGTGGAAATGTCATGACGTTATGATCCGCCATAACGAGATCAGGGGACATCGTGATGGTATCTACTTCGAGTTCGTCACACACTCGACGATCACGGGAAACATCAGTGAAAATAATATACGCTATGGTCTGCATTTCATGTTTTCGCACAACGACGAGTATCACGGCAATTCGTTCATAGGAAACGGCGCTGGTGTTGCGGTTATGTACACGAAACATGTGAAAATGCGTGGAAACACTTTTGAGAAAAACTGGGGCGGCGCCGCCTATGGGTTGCTTCTAAAAGACATCCAGGACAGCGAAGTCGTCGGCAACCGATTTATCGAAAACACCATCGCCATTCATATGGAAGGTGTAAGTCGCACCCGCTTCGAAAATAATGACTATATTCGCAACGGTTACGCTATTCGGCTACAAGCCAGCTGTGACGACAACGTCTTCAGCTACAATAATTTCTCCGGCAATACATTCGACTTGTCAACCAATGGAACGATGGTGCTGAACACGATCGACAACAACTACTGGGATCGTTATGAGGGGTATGACCTCGATCGCGATGGGATCGGCGACGTCCCATATCGACCGGTAAATATTTACTCCATGATCGTAGAAAGAATACCCGCCGCCGTCTTGTTATGGCGAAGTTTCCTTGTCCTCCTTCTGGACCAGGCGGAAAAAGTGATCCCGGTTGTTACACCCGAGAACCTGAAAGATAACAGCCCTTCAATGAAACCTTATGATCGAACTTGAAGCAGTTAGTAAGAAATTCGGAAGACTTCAGGCACTCGATCACGTCGACATCACCTTCCAGGCCGGCAAATCGTACGCACTGATAGGTCCAAACGGTTCGGGAAAAACGACGATGATCAAGTCCGTTCTCGGGATGGTTATCCCTACATCGGGGACTATCATCGTCGACGGAAGCTCGATCAGGAACGACTGGCGGTATCGTGAAAAGATCGGCTATATGCCACAGATCGGCCACTTCCCGCAGAACATGACGATAGGCCAGCTGATGGACATGATGAAGAACATCCGCCACAAGTCCACCGGGATCGATGAAGAACTGGTTGACGCCTTTAGCTTGCGAGACATCTACGACAAACGAATGCACGCGATGTCAGGCGGCACTCGCCAGAAAGTCAGCGCTGCGCTGGCATTTCTTTTTCGACCTCCCGTGTTGATCCTTGACGAACCGACCGCGGGCCTTGACCCTGTATCCGTTGAAATCTTGAAGGATAAGATCAAAAAAGAACAGACTGCCGGAAAGCTCTTCATTATCAGTTCACACATCCTCAGCGACCTGGAGGAATTATCATCTGATGTGGTCTACATCTTCGAAGGCAAAATTCAGTTCCAAGACACGCTCGCGGCCTTGAGAACTCAAACCGGAGAGACCCGCCTCTCGAAAGCGATCGCTACACTGATTACAGAAAAGAAACTCAAGACAAACCTGAGCTGATGCCCCGTATCATTAAATATATCCTCTACGATCTGCTTAGAACGCGGTTCATCCTCCTGTATGCAGCGCTGCTGCTCGTAAGCACGATAGTCCTGTTCCAATTCGACAGCGACCCCGACAAGATCGTCCTGAGTCTCCTCAACGTGGTGTTGATGGTCGTTCCACTCGTCAGCGTCGTATTCACTACTATTCACTTCTTTAACTCGTACGAATTCATTGAGCTGATGCTGGCCCAGCCAGTCAACCGGCGCATCATCTTTTTCAGCGAATTCGTCGCCCTGGCCTTGTCGCTGTGCATGGCCTATCTCATCGGTGTCGGAGTTCCGATCATAATCTACGGCGCCTTTTCCGCAGGATTCACGCTGCTCTATTCAGGATTGATGCTGACACTTGTATTCGTGGCCCTTGCCTTTCTGGCGTCAGTGCTTACACGTGACAAAGCAAAGGCTATCGGTCTCGCGCTTCTATTCTGGTTCTATTTTTCGCTGATCTATGACGGAATCCTGCTGTGGATAATATTCGCATTCAGCGATTACCCGCTTGAAAAGCTAACGCTCGCGCTGATCGCACTCAACCCAGTCGATCTCGCCAGGATCGTTATGCTCCTGAAACTCGACATCTCCGCATTGATGGGATATACAGGGGCCTTCTATAAGAATTTCTTCGGAAGTTCCATCGGTATCATCTTCGCAACCGCAGTGCTCCTCATGTGGGTCTCGCTTCCGCTCGGAGCTGCCATGCGGATATTTGCGAAAAAAGACCTTTGAAATGAATGTCGCCGAACCGGATGATACTGAAATTCGTTTTCCTGTCATCTATCGGTCATATATGAATTTTGATATGAAGACTGACATCACAACACGAGACGACATCAAGACGCTGGTCGACAAGTTCTATGAAAAAGTACAGGCGGATGAACTCCTTGCCCCTGTTTTCAGCCACGTAGACTGGCCACATCACTTACCCATCATGTACAATTTCTGGAGTTCGATGATGCTAGGCGACCAATCCTATCGCGGCAATCCTTTCCAGAAGCACCTTCCGCTTCCTATCGAAACCCAGCATTTCAGCCAATGGCTAAAGTTGTTCCGCGAAACAGTCGAGAACAATTTCGCCGGAGAACGCGCCGATGAGATACTCATGCGGGCGGAGTCAATCGCGGGTATTTTCCAGATGCGAATGGGACTGATCAAGTCGTAGTCAACGTGAGCACTGAGAAAAAGTGAAGAACGCTGCCGCCAAGAACCCAGAGGTGCCAGATGCTGTGATTGTAGGGGATTCTGCGGTTCATGTAGAAGACTGTACCCACCGTATAAGAAACTCCGCCAGCGACCAACAAGGCAAACCCCTCAACTGATAAGAAATCATAAATCGACCCCATTACGGGAACGACCATCCATCCCATCGCGATGTATACCACGATGGATACCCACTCAAAGCGCCCCGTAAAGAAAGATTTCATGACAATCCCGAGCGCAGCAAACGTCCACACCACTCCGAGGAGTAACCATCCAACCCAATCCTGCAACGCAAGCAGGCAGAATGGGGTGTAAGTCCCCGCAATCAACAGGAATATTGCCATGTGATCGAATTTGCGAAAAAGGTCCCTCGCCCGTGTAAAGATCAGACTGTGATAAAGCGTTGAGGCCAGGTACAACAGCACCAGCGTCACTCCATACACAGAGAAGCTTAATATACTGTTCTGGTCGGCAAACACGATCAGAATGACGAGACCGGCTATTGCCAGCAGGGCGCCGATTCCGTGGGTGATCGAGTTCGCAATCTCCTCGCCGAGTTTGTGATCGTTAGACCGCAGGTGTTGACTCATATGCAAAATGGATTCTTGGTGCTTAACGTAATACTGGCTCAAAAAATTTCACCAAAGTAAGAAATCGACTAATCGGGATGTATGATCCTGGTCATAGATTCTCTGTCCGGAGACGTGGATATTGAGTTCGAAAATCAGTACCATGTATCAGCACGAACCTCACAGTTTCCACATTCCCGTCATGGGACTTGCATTTACCGTCGACACTCCCGTAAAAGTGGCGCGTTTCGGCGTTGCGTCCGTGATCTCTATCATTGAAGACAAGCTTATCGAACTGATGAGACGCCACTATTACGCGCATGTAGGTAAGCCATACCAGATGATCTCGGACAAGGAGCAGGACTATCGCGCACGCCGGATAACCGACTATCTGAACCTGGTAAATGACATCGTCTCATCTCAGGTCGCTAAGTTGAGAGCGAGCGCCTTTGAGGCTGGGTCTGAACTCGTCAAGTACTTTGAAATGCTGCCGGGTGCAAGTCCTGTCAAACGTTTGTTTGAAGAAATGCAACGGTCAGCAGACGCCATTACCAGGCACCACCTGCAAGAGGCACTGCGTCAACACGTACAACCCGGCGCAATCGATGTAAACATCATGACAAAAGTCGACAGGAATAATTACGACAGAAATGGTAGTCTCCTGGCTGATTCGTCTGACGCCGTTGCCGCCTTGCGCGGATACGCCAACAGCAATCTGACGGGATCGTCGATGGTATTCTCCGCCGGCCTGAACCCCCGGTTGTTCAATTACCTGGAACGCACAACAGCCTTTCACCCAAACAACCTCGGGGTCTTCGACAAGAAGATCACGATCAAGGTAAGTGACTTCAGATCTGCGTTGATCCAGGGGAAATATCTCGCAAAGAAGGGAATATGGGTCAGCGAGTTCCGGATCGAATCGGGCCTGAACTGCGGCGGTCACGCATTTGCTACGGATGGTGCTCTGCTGGGTCCTATCCTCGAAGAATTCAAAGCGCGAAGAACGGAACTCACCGAATCTTTATTCGCGCTTTATCAACCGGCGGCCCGGGAAAGGGGTATCACGGTGTTTGACGAACCTCCTCTGATCAGAGTATCTGTCCAGGGAGGCATCGGAACGTTCGAAGAGTCCGAGTTCCTGAAATCCCATTATGATGTTTACAGCACAGGCTGGGGCACGCCATTCCTTCTGTGCCCGGAAGCGACGACGGTCGACCAAACCACGCTAGGCCTACTCGCCAAAGCGGGCGAGGACGATATCATCTTAAGCCGAAACTCACCGCTGGGAATTCGCTTCAATTACCTGAAAGGTACAACATCTGAAAAAGAAAAGCTCGACCGTATCAAGAAAGGGCGCCCGGGGAGCCCGTGTACGGAGAAACATCTGGTCTCAAACACTGAGTTTACGAAAGAGCCTATCTGCACCGCATCCCGCACGTATCAGAAGCAGAAGATAGCTCAACTGAACGAAATGGCACTCCCTGAGCCCGAGTATCGCAGGAGGTATGAAGATGTCGTCAGCAAGGAATGCCTGTGTATCGGACTGATGAATGCAGTGGTTCACGAATACGCCCTTCCTCCGGTGAAGAAACTCGAAGCTGTCACGATCTGCCCCGGTCCCAATATCGCATACTTTGACAAAGTCGTATCACTTCGCGAGATGATCGATCACATCTACGGCCGAATGAACCTGCTATCTTCTACAAAAAGACCGCACATGTTCATCAAGGAACTCACCCTGAATATCGAATACCTGCGCGAACAGATTCAAGAGGCAGGTGCGGAAAATGAGAAAGCCCGGCGAGAAGCAGCAACATTTGGCAAGAACCTGATGGAAGGGATCGGCTATTACCGCAGCATTGCGACGCAAATAGTCAGGCGCGGCCACGACATATTCCTGGCTCAACTAAGCACGTGTGAGGGAATATTGAGAAATGTGATGTCGAATCTTCGGATCGCCGCGGCTGACGAACTCACCCCACTACCTCGTTGACTTCCAGATCGCGGTTGTAGAAGCCGCCTCTGTTCTCCTTGCGCGCGAGTGAGTGCTGAACGATCAGCAGGGAGCAAATGACCATATTTCGGAGCTCATACCATGCCGGGGTATGAACGACCGCGACGTCTTCCGTAAAGCCCTGGTTTAACTGTTGTAGCTCCGCAAGAGAATTTTCCAACCCAAGGCGACTTCTGACGATACCGACCTGGCGGCTCATCATTTCCCGAAGTTTCGCTTTCTCCCTTACCAGTTGCTCCGCATTATCCAATACCCGGTCGGTAATGGCAAGTTCGTCGAAGGCAGGCAGATTCATCGAATCTGAGAGAAACATCCGCTTTATATCCTCAAAGCAGTTGTGCGCAAAAACAGTAGCTTCCAGGAGCGAGTTCGATGCAAGACGATTCGCACCATGCAATCCCGTATTTGAACATTCCCCACAAGCATACAAATTTCGAATACTGCTGCGGCTCTTGAGATCGACATCCACTCCCCCGCAAACGTAGTGCGCCGCCGGAGCAACCGGGATATACTGCTTGGTAATATCAATGCCTTTCGAGAGACATGTCTGATAAATGTTCGGGAAATGCTTACACAGAATTTCTAATGAAAGGTGCGTACAGTCGAGGTAAACGAATGGTTCTCCCGATGACTCAATTTCCGATGCGATCGCACGGGAAACAACATCCCGACACGCCAGTTCACCATCTATGTGATATCGGAACATAAATCGTTCACCCGCGTGATCTTTAAGATACGCGCCCTGTCCCCTGACGGCCTCCGAGATGAGGAACGCCGGACTCGATTGCGTGTCATACAAGGCGGTGGGATGAAACTGGACAAACTCCATGTTTGTAACACTGGCCCCCGCTCGTGCCGCCATGGCAATTCCATCTCCGGTCGCAATAAGTGGATTGGTCGTTGTGTGATAGACCTGACCAGCACCGCCGGTTGCCAATACCGTCACATTCGCCAGATAAGGCTCAATCGTCCCCGATTCCAGGCTCAGAACCTGGACACCAAGGCATACCTTCCCTTCGCCGTCGCCAGCACTCCCTTGTTCTGTGATCAGATCGATCGCCAGATGATGTGAGAGTATCGTAACGTTTGGCAGCGAGGTCGCCTTTCTCAAGAGTGCCGTAGATATGTTAAGACCAGTAGCGTCCTGAAAGTGGATAATGCGGTTCGCCCGATGTCCGCCCTCGCGGCCGAGCATAAGTTCACCGGTAGAACTGCGGTCGAAGTCCGCTCCGAGGGAGATCAGTTCAAGTAATCGTTCGGGAGCTTGCTGGATAACGTGCTCAACAACCGCGCGGTCACACAAGCCGTCTCCGGCCTCCAGGGTATCGCGGACATGATCTTCAAAAGAGTCATTGACAAAATCGGAGACAACGGCAATTCCGCCCTGGGCATACCTCGTGTTTGACTCTGCGGACTCCTGCTTGGTGATGAGCACACATTGGCGTTCGGGAAATCGCTGGGCCACTTTTATTGCGACCGAGAGTCCGGCAATTCCTGAACCGATGATCAGAACATCCGTTCGTGGCATATCATTTTTTTGAGATTTCCAGCATACGCTCGATAGGTAGCAAAGCTTTCAGGCGGAGTGACTCCTCGATCTCGATCACCGGAGTCTCATTCACCATGCATGCCAGAAGCTTTGGCAATGTGTTCATCTTCATGTAGAAGCATTCACTGCACGCGCAGGTGTTATCCTCATGCGAAGGTGCGGGAATCACTGTCTTTAACGGCACTTCCTTCTGCATGGCGTGAAGTATCCCCGCTTCCGTAGCGACGATGAACCGTTCAGCGTCCGTCATCTTCACGTAATTGATCATGCCCGTCGTGGAGCCCACGTAGTGGGCGACCTGAAGAAGGTGCATTTCCGATTCCGGATGTGCTACAATCTTTGCGTCGGGAAACTCCTTGTGCAAGTTCAACAGTTTATCGATGGCGAAAGCTTCGTGGACAATGCATGCACCGTCCCACAGCACCATGTCCCGCCCCGTCTTTTTCATGACGTATTTACCGAGGTTCTTATCCGGTGCAAAGATGATCGGCTCATCCTCGGGAATTGTTCGGATGATCTTTTCGGCGTTCGATGAAGTACAGATGATGTCGCTCATTGCCTTTATCTCAGCCGAGCAGTTGATGTATGTTACCACACGATGACCGGGATGTGCTTCCAGGAATTTCGCAAAATCGGAAGGCTCGCATGATTCTGCGAGGGAACAACCAGCTTCGAGGTCTGGCAAAAGAACTTTTGCACCAGGATTGAGGATCTTGGCAACCTGCGCCATGAAATGTACCCCGGCGAATACAATGGTTTCGGCTTTCACCGAGGCCGCGCGTTGGGAAAGTCCGAGGCTATCCCCGACGTAGTCCGCAAGATCCTGGATCTCTGGCTGCTGATAATAATGAGCCAGTAAAACGATATTCTTTTCGCGTTTCACCCGTCGAATCTCGTCTTGCAGTGTCTGCCGATCGGGAACTAGTATATCCATTCCAATTGATTTCTTAACCAGCCTTTCTCTATCCATTTGCCACCAAAACAAATACGCGGCCAAAGTGGTTTAATACGCAGGAGAAAAAGCGGATCAAAATACGATCTTATGCCCTTCCAAAACAAGTTTTCCCTCCTTCTCCATCCGTTTTACCGCCCGGATCACGGTTTCTACTCGTAAGCCGCTCATATCAGCTATTTGTTGCCGGGTAAAAGGTATGCGAATCCGCGAATTATCGCCTGGCGTGGCATTTTTCTCTTTGTAATATGTCAGAAGGGTGAAAATACGATGGCTAGGGTCATGGCTGGAGATCTCCGACAAGACCATGGATTTATAGCGAAGGCGCTGGCAAAGCACCTGGCTCAGCTTGAGATGCAGGTCAAAATTGTCACGCAGCATCGCGAAAAAGTAGTCCTCCGAGAGTTTCCACACCCGAGAGGGCTCGATAGCCCTCACACTGCCCGGATATGGGAACTTGCCGATCAACGCAGGCTCTCCGAAACTCTCTCCAGCTGTGAACAAGCCCTGAATGAACTCTTGTCCGTCCGGACTGACGATATACATCTTTACCGACCCATCCTCCACCTGGTAGTAGTCCGTCGCGTTATCTCCTTCGTGAAAGAGTACCTGATCTTTCCGAAGAGACACCAGACGGGCACGGTATTGTTCGAGTAATTTTGGCGGAAACACGTCTCGGTTTTTGCCCGAAAATTACGCACCGCCGAGACATAAAAAAAATTCCGCCTTCGCTAAAGCTCCGGCGGACAAGCGCACGGATTCACGCGATTCTAGACGACGGTACACGCGCCGCCAGCACATGCTGCTTCCGCCTGCAGATCCGTGGTATCATCCGGCTCAAAAACCTGTGACAAATCAAGCTCGTTCAGCGTACCCGCCAGTTCTTGGAACGTTTCCTGAGAAATCTCTTCAAAGGGAGCCTGTTTGTAATTACCGTTGTCGAATGGCAGCACACTCAGGCCATTGTAGGACGCTTTGTTCTCCCACATCCACTCCCCTACACGCTGCCAGTCTTCGTCCCGGATACTAACGGTCGCAGAGACATTGTTGGCATTACAACCATTCCGATATCCATTTTTTACCCACTCTTCATTGAATTTCCTGATGCGTTCGAGCAGGTCCATCACGTCTTCCGTGCGCAGGATCGACCCTTCGGGTGCCTGCTGTGGAATGCGGATGATCGCCTGCTTGCTGTTCAGCATGTCTTCCTCCAGCAACTCAGGGTGCGATGTTGCCAGGTAATCGTACAACGCCTCATTCTTTCCGATGCGAATGCGCCTTAGATAATAGTCGTTATGCCAGGCGTGAATACCAGAAGATGTTCCCAGGACTATCGAAGATGTTCCCGATGGCTTGATGGTCGTGCACCGCGCGGCAAACTCGATATTGATCTTCGCAGAGACGTGAAGGTTTGTCTTTCTTACTTCCCCAGCCGCCTCTTGCAAATCGAGAGGCTGCACTCGTCCGCTCGCAATGCCTGTCATCCCGACTCCGATCAACGCCTCGTATTCGGTAGTCGTCTTCCATATCTCACGGAGGTAGTGAAAATTAGTGAAGCCCGCCTGGAGTGTGCCGAAGAATGCCGCGGCCCGGGCCCGCGCGTTCAGATCTTCCTGGTCCACCACGTCTGACACATTCACCTCGCAGAGGTTACAGAACTGAAACGGTTTTAGCGCGATCTCGCAACAGGGATTGGTTCCCCAATCAACATTGTTGGTAAAGTAGAATCCTGGTTCACCGGACCCTGAGAGTTGAATTTTCTTCCAAAGCGCGAAGAAGTCTTCACGGGTGGTTGTCTCGCGTGGAAGCACGACCGAGTTATTTGCCCGGCCGCGTTGCTCGTTGAGCTCCCACCAGTTGCCAAACTTACAGGTAAGCATGTCCTCATCTTCGTACGAAAAAAGGGAGATCATCGCAGACCGCCGAATACCTCCGGCCAGGACAGCATTCGCGATATGGCACATCATGTCATGGCATTCCAGAGAGGTGAGCTTCTGTCCGTCCTCCTTTCGGTCCAATATGGCTGACAGGTGGGCAATACATATCTTCAATGGTTCAGGCCCCGGCGCCTTTCCCCCCGCTGTTACCAACCTGGCGCCTTTATGCCTGATATCCGAATAGTCAAAGTCGGGAAGATATTCACTTTCTCCAAAGTAACCCTTCAAGAGGACCTTTACTGCATCCGCCCATCCTTCGAGGCTATCGCCTACCAGGAATCTCTTGCGCTTCACCGCTTTCTGCACCGGCGGGAGTTCCTCAACGTGGTGGAATTGCACCGAATAGCCGACACCCGTACCGCCCAGCAGGAGAAACATCGCCTCTGAGAAAGCGCGGATATCATCCACCGGCAGGTAAGCACAGTTGTAGATCCGACTGTTATTCCGCGAAATCGCCGGCCCGGCGAATTGCATCGCGCGCATCGACGGTAGCACCTTTTTATTCAACACAAACGCCAGATTCTCGTAGATCTCGGCTTCCATGTGCGGATAACGGTCTACCATCATACGGGCATAACGTTCGCATATTTCCGGCCATAACTCCCTGCGTTGCAATTCGGGAACATAGCGGGCATACTTCATATGAATGATTAGGTCGCTTAGAATGCGTTGGTTCAACTCCATAATTCAATTCTCTACTTGTAAACAATTAAAAACCCGCGTCGGTTCGTACACCACGACGCGGGTTCAGACCTATATTTTCCCCTCGGGTAGCTTCTTGAACAGAATGTTGTTCTCAAGATGGACATGCGTCATGAGATCATCATCGAAATCCTTCAATTTCTGATAAGTTACACGATAGGTCGGACAGGCGAACTCAGGAACAGCGTAATTGCGGGAGAGGCCACGGATTGACTTCATGAGGTCGCCCGCGATTGTGTGTTCGTGCTCCATCATCGAAATGGGTGCCTTGACACTCTCAGCCAACGGGTGGTCCCCGGTACTACTTGCCTCCAATCGTTTTAATGCCGGAAACAGCGCCAATTCCTCTTTGTCCATATGACTGAGTAGTTCATCAGCCAGGTCAAGGAAATCTTGCTGAATATTTAGCAACTCTATATTGTCTTCACCGTGAGCCGCACATACTTTTTCAAGAAGCGCGCTGATCTCCGGAATAGCCGCCCGCACATATCCATGGTGATTCTGTACAATGTAGTCAGCCAACAGCGATGCACTCCACATCTCAATTCTTGCCGGTATTGTGGATTGTTGCATCGGTGCGTTGAATATCTCATACTTGATCTTTTCGGGATTCAGGCCCATCCGAATACACGCATCTTCGAGACTGCGGTCGCCGCCACAGCAGAAATCGATATTGTATTTGTTGAATACGGCCAACGCTCCGGGATTCGATACAGCAAGCTCGGCGACGGTGACGCTGCTGCGGTCTAGTGTGTTCTGCATAGTAATAGAATTTATTGGTTCACGTCAAACTTATCCCTTGCGCGTTCGACGTGGTATGATTCAGATCATACCATAAAGAAATATCCATTGTTATTATCAAAACAACGCCCGGGCAAGATTGCTGAGAATTGATCATGACAAAAATCAGTTCGTCCCCTAACCACAATCATATCCGGCGCCGTGGCCTCCTTCTACTTTTATCCCCGATAATGTAAGTTGGTCAACCCCACGCTAACCATATGGAATTAGAGAGATTCAGTTATGACAACAAGATTGTCAAGGCATTTACCATCGCTACCGTTGTCTTTGGACTCGTCGGTATGTTGGTCGGGCTCACTGCGGCACTCCAACTAGTGTATCCGATCTTCAATTTTGATTCACAATACACAACTTTCGGCCGCATCCGGCCATTACACACCAATGCGATCGTTTTTGCATTCGTCGGCAATGCTATGTTCGCCGGGATCTACTATTCAATGCAGCGATTGCTGAAAGCCCGCATGTTCAGCGACTTGTTAAGCTGGGTTCACTTCTGGGGCTGGCAGTTGATTATCCTTGCTGCAGCCATCACGTTGCCTCTGGGAATGTCAACATCTAAGGAATACGCGGAACTGGAGTGGCCCATCGATATCGCCATCGCAGTCATCTGGGTCGTATTCGGATGGAATATGATCGGCACGATCATCAAACGCCGCGAGCGCCACATGTACGTCGCTATCTGGTTCTATATCGCCACGTTTGTGACGGTAGCGGTTCTTCATATCGTGAACTCGTTCGCCGTGCCGGTAAGTTTTTTCAAAAGCTATTCGTGGTATGCGGGCGTGCAGGATGCACTTGTTCAATGGTGGTACGGGCACAATGCCGTCGCATTCTTCCTGACCACACCTTTTCTCGGGCTGATGTATTATTTCCTTCCAAAGGCCGCTAACCGACCCGTGTATTCCTATCGGCTTTCGATCATACATTTCTGGTCGCTGATCTTTATCTACATATGGGCAGGTCCTCACCACTTGCTTTACACTTCACTACCCGACTGGGCGCAGTCGCTTGGCGTTGTATTTTCGATCATGCTGATCGCTCCTTCGTGGGGAGGAATGCTCAACGGATTGCTCACACTCCGCGGAGCCTGGGACCGGGTCCGGGAAGATCCCGTTCTCAAATTCATGGTCGTTGCTATCACTGCGTACGGTATGGCTACACTAGAAGGTCCGCTGTTGTCGTTGAAGAACGTGAATGCGATCGCACACTTCACCGACTGGATTATCGCACACGTACACGTAGGAGGACTTGGATGGAATGGGTTCCTGACGTTCGCAATCCTTTACTGGGCGGTGCCACGCATGTGGAAAACAACCCTGTACTCGACCAGACTGGCGAACACTCACTTCTGGCTTGGAACACTGGGCATCATCTTCTACGCGCTCCCAATGTATGTATCAGGCGTCGTGCAAAGTCTGATGTGGAAGGAATTCAATCCGGAAGGATTCCTCGTCTACAAGAACTTCCTGGAAACAACGGTTCAGATCCTCCCGCTGTATGGATTGCGAGCTATCGGTGGCGCACTGTATCTCGCCGGTGCGATCATCATGACCTACAACCTTATAAAGACCGCCTACTCCGGTAGTTTTGTCGCTAACGAAGACGCAGAGGCCGCACCTCTGACGAAGGTGTATACACCCTCGCGGTCTGCGGGATGGCATCACCGGGTTCTCGAACACAAACCGGTACTTTTCACGGTACTGACCCTGGTCGCCATCCTTATCGGAGGTGTCATCGAAATGGTTCCTACGTTCCTGATCCGATCAAACGTTCCAACGATCACAAGCGTAACCCCGTACACGCCACTTGAGTTACACGGTCGCGACATCTATATACGTGAAGGATGCGTAGGCTGCCATACACAAATGGTGCGGCCTTTCCGCTCCGAAACGGAACGCTATGGGGAGTACTCGAAAGCCGGCGAATTCGTCTATGACCACCCCTTCCTGTGGGGTTCCAAACGCACGGGCCCCGACCTGCATCGCATCGGCGAGAAATACTCAAATAGCTGGCATTACAACCATATGCTGACACCGGATGCCGTCTCCACAGGATCAATTATGCCCGCGTATCCGTGGCTGTTCGAACAAGCAATAGACAAGAGATCCACCGCCGCAAAGATCAAAGCGTTGCGAACCATCGGCGTCCCTTACGCAGATGGTTACGAAGCAAATGCAAACAGCGACCTCGACAAACAGGCGGGAGACATCGCCAGGAGCCTGGCGGCGGACGGAATTGAAATAACACCGGAAGCTGAAATCATCGCACTGATCGCGTATCTACAGCGCCTGGGAAGAGATATCAAAGGCGCATCAGCAACCATTAGCAACCCGTAATCGATCCGTTATGTATAAGAACGTCTTGCAAGCCATTGAGAACATCGCGGTCTGGCCGGTGATCTCGTTCGTGATCTTCTTCCTGTTCTTCTTGTGCCTGCTTTGGTGGGTATTCACGACTGACCGGAAATTCATAGACGAAATGAGATCTCTCCCATTAAAAGAGGACACCCCTAACGACGAAACCACATCCTCGAATTCAAACGATGCTACGTTATGAAACGCATATTAACAATCGTCGCAGCTTGCGCCTTTAGTTCTGAAGCCTTTTCCCAGGTCGCAGAACCTTCCGGTTCCGGAGGGCTGCTGAACAACCCCGCCTTACCGGTCTATGTTGCATTCGCAGCCATACTGCTCCTGCTATTCCTCGTGTTGATCGTCGCGGCCTACACTGTTCGAGTGCTCAACATCCTCACTGAACAAGCGCTGCGGGAAAACGCCGCAAAAACCGGTGCCAAATACAAGGAGCGCAAGGGATGGTGGACACGTGTGATGGAACAAATGAACGCATCGGTACCGGTCGAACAGGAAAAAGAAATCGAAATGGAGCACAGCTACGACGGGATCCGCGAGCTCGACAACCACCTTCCACCCTGGTGGAAATGGCTTTTCTACGCGACAATAGTCTTCTCCGTCGGTTACCTTGTTGTATATCACGTGACAGATACTTTCCCGCTTTCGATCGATGAATATAAGCGGGAACTGGCCATGGCAGATGAAGCAGTCCGAAAACATATGGCTTCTCAACCCACAGCCGTCATTGATGAAAACGCACTTATCTATACAGCTGATCCTGACATTATCGAAAAGGGAAAAACTGTCTATATCAATAACGCCTGCGCTGGATGCCACCGTGACGATGGAGGCGGAAACACGATCGGTCCGAACCTCGCTGACGAATACTGGTTGCACGGTGGTCAAATAAGGGATATCTTCCTCACTATCAAGAACGGGGTAGTCGAAAAAGGGATGCCCGCGTGGGGTAAGGCCATGAGTGCACAGGATGTACAGGCAGTAACCTTCTTTGTTATGAGCATGCAAGGTACTCAGCTAATAGATGCAAAGGGACCACAGGGTGAGCGCTATGTTCAACCCGAAACGGCAGGCGATTCCCTGAGTATACAGGCAGCGTTAAATTAGATCATGGAGGGAAACGGAAAAATTGATATACTGAAAGACAGGACCGGGCAAAGCGCCGGCGCCCCCATAGACGATGAGTTCCGTGAAACCATTTCGACTGTGGATGCCAGTGGTAAGCGCGTCTGGGTATACCCCAAGAAACCATCGGGCAACTACCACCGGGCACGCATCGTTGTGACGGCCCTGTTGCTCGGACTGCTTTTCGCAGGTCCGTTTATCAATATCAACGGACAACCACTCTTACTTCTCAATGTCTTTGAGCGAAGGTTCATCATCTTCGGCCAGGCTTTCTGGCCGCAGGACTTCATACTCCTGGCGATCACCCTGATCACTTTTTTCGTTTTCATCATCCTGTTCACCGTGGTCTTCGGTCGCATCTGGTGCGGGTGGATGTGTCCTCAAACGCTCTTCATGGAGATGGTCTTTCGCAAGATAGAATATCTCATTGAAGGAGATATGGCTGCACAACGCAGGCTGGCAAGAGCACCCTGGACATTCAGTAAGATTGCAAAGAAGACCTCCAAGCATGTGATCTTCCTGCTGATCGCTATCCTCATTTCGCACACACTCATGGCGTATCTGATCGGTACTGACAATACCCTGGCTATCATCAGTAGCTCGCCCCGCGAACATGTGACTGGTTTCATCGGTATCGTCGGTTTCACAGGGGTATTCTACTGGCTATTCGCATTCTTCCGCGAGCAGGCGTGCATCGCGGTGTGTCCTTACGGACGACTACAAGGAGTATTGCTTGTACGCGACTCCATTGTCGTTGCCTATGACTGGATACGGGGAGAGCCACGTGGCCATCTGAAAAAACAGGTGACCGCACCGGCAGTGGAAAATGGCGATTGCATTGATTGCAGTCTTTGCGTTCAGGTGTGTCCAACCGGAATCGACATCCGGAACGGAACACAACTTGAATGCGTGAATTGTACAGCTTGTATCGACGCATGTGATGACGTCATGATCAAAATCGGCAAACCTAAAGGACTCATCCGCTTTGCTTCCTACAATTCGATTCGGGATGGTGTCCAAAAACTCTGGAATGGAAGGGTAATTGGTTATACATGTGTATTGGTTGTGCTCTTCGGGATCCTCGGGTTCTCGCTGGCCACGCGGTCTGATGTAGAGACAACTTTCCTGAAAGTCTCGGGAACGCTCTATCAGCGGGAAGAGGGCCTCATTACCAATCTTTACAACGCGGAATTTGTTAACAAGACCTTCGAAGATATTGATTTGGAATTAAAAGTTGAGTCACCCGAATTCGCCGAACTTTACAAGGTCGATAGAAAGCCGGTGGTAGTGCCTGCTGAGGGTCTCATTAAATCTGTGTATTTCATTAAGATTCCCGAAAAGGAGATTACGCAGGTGCGAACGGTAGTGCATATCGGCGTCTACCAGGGAGATAAAAAAGTCGAAACACTAAAAGTCAAGTTCATAGGTCCGATCACCAATACATTGGAGAAGACGCCATGAGCGCGGAAAAATAAAAAGCAATAGAAACAAAATGGACTGGGGAAAATCGATTGTTGTCGCGTTTGTGCTGTTCGCAGCCTTCATCACGGCGCTCGTGATCATCTGTATACGTCAGGATGTGAACCTGGTAGCCAAAGACTACTACAACCAGGAGTTGCAATATCAAAAGCAGATCGATCGCATCGATCAGACAGCCGCACTGATATCGAAACCGTCTATTGCGATCGAAAACGGAATGGTCCGAGTCGACTACGCGGATTTTCAAAAAGTGGAAGGCGGCGTGCTGGAACTATTCAGGCCATCCGACCCTCTTCAGGATAAGAAATTCAGCATGAACGCCAGCAATACAGGTGTGCAGTTCTTTTCAACGGAGGGCATGCAAAAAGGAATGTACAAGGCGAGAATGAAATGGACCATGATGGGCACGGAGTTCTTTGTGGAACAACAAGTCACCCTATGACATGTGGGCCACCGCGTTGATATTGGGCTTCGCCGGTAGCATTCACTGCATCGGAATGTGCGCACCCCTGGCAATAGCAGTCACCAGTATGAGGCGCTCCGCGGCGCTAAACCGAGTCGCGTACAACATCGGAAGAGTGTCAACCTACGGCATATTGGGAGCAATCATCGCCAGTGCCGGAGTCGTACTTCCGATCCATCGCTATCAGAATATCATCTCAATCGTACTCGGCGCATCCTTGCTACTCATCGCTTTGGGTGGTATCAAGCATGTCCGCATCCCGGGACTGACGCCGGCATCTCAACGCCTGACAGCGTGGATCAAGTCGATGTTCAGCAAGCAGCTGGCACGCAATACCCGGGGTGCTGTATTCGCCATGGGTGCGTTGAACGGACTATTGCCGTGCGGGCTTTCATTGCTGGCTCTCACATGGTGTATCACCCTGCGCGGACCGATTGACGGCCTCTACTTCATGTTGCTATTCGGCGTAGGTACACTTCCTGCCATGCTGGGGTTCACTGGGATCTTACCTTTCCTTGTCAGAAAGCTGAAGTGGAGTGCTCAAACACTAACGACTTCGATGCTCGTTGCGTCAGGTTGTATCCTGATCGCCCGCGTCTTCTTCGTCCACGCTCCGCACGCAGATCACGCAAGCCTCATAGACGTTATTCTCTGCCAGTAATTATCAGGAGCTTACCGCGCGACGTTCCACCGAATCACTTTCTCAAGCTTATTCGGTTCTTTAATCCATATCTTACCACTTTCTATTTCGATCAGTCCCTCATCTTTGAAGTCTGATAGCACACGGATGACGGACTCAGAAGCCGTCCCTACCATCTTGGCGAGATCGTCGCGGGAAATCGAAATCGCAGACTGAGAGTCCTTCAGGCTATCTGTCTTGAGCAGTGCCTCGGCCGTGCGCTGACGGACAGAGTTGTAAGCAAGATTGAGCAACTGGGCTTCGCGTTCAGCGACCTTCTTGCAAAGAAGGTGAATGAAACTCCTGGAAACGTCAGGATGGCTCTGAATCATCATGAGAAAATCATGCCGAGGAATGCTGATCAACTCGGTCTCCTGTAGTGCAACCGCTGACTCGGTATAACTGGTGTTGTCCAGGATCGGCTCAAAGCCGAAGAAATCGTTAGTCGTGTACAGGTTCATGATTAACTCTTTCCCATCCGGATGAGATTTGAATGTTTTGATATTCCCGGACTTGATGAAAAAAACCTGCACCGGTACATCACCTTCTGAGTAAATTTCAGTCTTCTTCTTCACGACCTTGACCTTCCGATCTTTTCCAAGATCCTTGAAGTTAAGGATAGCCTGAGCATCCCGGAAGAAGCTATCCAGGCCTTCTGAAGAGAGGTCGTATTGCTTGAACTGCATCGCATTCTTTCTCAAACGCGTTTCGATGGCGTTGAGCAGATCGGTGTCGTCAAATGGTTTGGTCAGATAGTCATCAGCGCCCATGTTCATTCCCTTGCGGATATCGGCTCTTTCCGTCTTGGCTGTCAGAAAAATAAACGGGATACCTGCTGTCAACTCATTCTTACTCAGGATGTGCAACACTCCGTAGCCATCCAGTTCAGGCATCATGATGTCACAGATGATGAGGTCGGGTTTCTCTTGTTGGGCAAGTTCCAGGCCGATACGGCCATTCTCCGCGACGACCACTTCATAGTTTGCAAGTGACAGTATCTCACTCGTATTTTCCCTGACCTCCGGGTTATCCTCAATCAATAGTATCTTCTTCATACACGGTCTTTATCGTATCGTGGAATCCATACACTAAAGATACTTCCTTTTCCGTATTCGCTCGTAAAGGTGATCGTGCCTCCCAATAATTCAACGTACCTCCTTACGATATTGAGTCCCAGACCGGTGCCTTGTACATTCCCCGCATTACTGGCTCGGAAGAATCGTGCAAACATGTGCTTATGATCTTCCGATGGAATCCCGATGCCCTGATCACGTACAGACAGGAGTAATCCGTGCTGTTCCGTTGTACATCTGATTTCAATCGGCTTGTCGGCTTCCGAATACTTACTCGCATTCGAAATCAAGTTGAAGAGGATATGCCGGAGGATACGCGCATCGGAATCGATCTCTTTCGGGCTCTCCCGGCAGTCGATGATCAAACGCTGACCTTCTTTCAACGTAAGCACCATTTCCTCTTCAACTTCTTTGAGGAAATCACTCACATTGATAAGATCATTTACCACGTCGATCTTCCCTTCCTCAAGTTTTCCCAGCGACAGGAAATCGTTTAGAATAGAGGTCAAATGATTGACAGATAACTTGATCCGCTGTACATGCTTTCCGACTTTATCAACTTCCCCCCGATTGTTGTATTGGTCGATTAACGATGCCGAGCTGAGTACTGTACTGAGGGGTGTCCTGAACTCATGCGATGCAATGGACACGAATTTGGTTTTCAATTCATTGACTTCCCGCTCCCGTCCCAGCGCCTTTTGCGCCTCTTCTTCCGCCTTCTTCCTGACATATATTTCCTTCTCAAGGGCCTTGATAGTCGAATTGAGATCTTCCGTTCGCGCCTGAACCTTCTTCTCTAATTCCGAAGCATAGACCAGAAGTTGCTCCTCGCTCCTTCGCAGCGCTTCCTCGGCCCGTTTTGGCTCCGTCACATCACTGACAAACGCCATGACCATGAGTTCACCTTCGATACGGGTATAACTCAGACTGACCGCTACAGGGAACTCACTTCCATCTTTGCGTTTCGCGACCAGGTCGCGTCCCATGCCCATCGGACGGGGTTCCGGATTTCTGTTGAACTCCTGGCGATATGCGATGTGCCTGTGGCGCAGTTGCTCCGGCAAAAGATCCTCGATTAGCACACCGATCAAGGCGCCGGCTTCATAGCCGAACATTCTTTCACTTATTGGATTCGCTAAAAGGATCTTTCCGTGCTGATCCACCATAATGATGGCTTCCACTGAACTCTGAAAGATCTGTCTGAAGGTTTCATTCGAAGAGAATGGCATGGTGCAGAAAAAAAGCAATATAAACAAAAGCTGACAAAAATCAGTTCAACAATTGATTCAAGTCCTGAAATTACAGCCGTACAGGGACGTAGTTTCGAAAATAATTACCTGAAATGAGACAACTATTGTGTTTGGTCGATTTGACGGCGTCATCGGGAAGGGTTCTGGACGTAGCGGCGAGGATTGCGCACGCCTGCGGACTGCACCTCACCGTCCTATACACGTACCGCCTGATCAGCGACGAACATACCGGCGATTTAACTGCACTTAAACGAAAAATTGAATCGACCGCAAAAGAAAAGTTCGAAAAACTGATCAGCGAATGCCAGGATAACTACCGGATGGGCTACAGCTTCCAGACTGAGATCGGTTTCATATCGGACCGGATCTATGCCAACGTTACCCGGAATGGGGTCGATATGATCGTCATTGGTCAGGAGCAAGCGGAAGCAGCAAATGACATACGTAGCTTCAACCTTCAGCAGATGATCAAATCCCTCCAGCTTCCTTTCGTCATCGTGCCGGCGGAAAAGGTCGAGGCGGCTTGACGGTCACGACCCTGGCAGTCGAATACAACTTGCTGATCAACCCGGAGTCCTTTTTATAGATATCGTCATAAAATACGATATCCCCCTTCGTGTCGGCGGCGGCTGTCAGGTACCGGATATAGATCGGTATAGGACGCGGAATATCGACAGTATGCATCAGGCGTTGGGCGAGGTAATTTTCCAGCAACGCTGACTTCTTGCTCACCGAGCCGGTAACGAGATAATGGGCAAACAACTCAGCCTTTTCGATCCGGATGCATCCATGACTTAACGCTCTCGATTTCAGTCGAAACAACCGAGGTGCATTTGTGTCGTGCACAAAAACGGCGTACGGATTGTCGAAGACAAACTTCAAGATGCCCATGGAATTATCCGGACCTTCGCGCTGGCGAAGAAGGATGGGAAAATTGTTTCTGTTGAATTGTTTCCAAGCGATGCTGTCGGGATGCAAAACTCGACCTCCACGATCCAATACATCAAAATTGTTTCGGGTAATAAAGCTCGTGTCGCGTTGAATGGCGGGCAGAAACTCTTCTACAGCAATGCGGCGTGGCACATGCCAATACGGGTAGGTGACAAAACATTGGATCGTGCTGTTGAATTCCGGAGTCGCCTGACTCGGTTTCCCGACGATGGCCCGGGACTCCAATACCACAGTATCACCATCAATCACCTCAAGTTGAAACGATGGAATGTTTACATAGACGTAACGACTCGCGGAAAACCCTTTTTCTTGCCGCCAGCGCTCGAGGTTGAGCTCAACGATCTGAACCTGGCGGTGTACGGGAATTGAATCTACCACATGTCCTTGCATCAGTTGACTGCGGACAGAGGAGTCTGCTCGTCCGATCAGTTTCTCCAGGGCCTGTCGCAAGTCCCGATACTGCCTGTAGGCCGGTTGTTGTTCTTCAAGCCGCTCCGATATACGGCCGTCGGCGAGGGCTTTCCG
>CAYTMU010000010.1:0-85861 GCA_964438975.1 uncultured Roseivirgaceae bacterium
GCGGGATAGGTTCAAGCCCTAGAGGAGGAGCTTAATTATCAGGCAGTTACATTTTAAAGTGTAGCTGCCTTTTTTTATTCGTCAAGGGGTCCCTTTGATAAAAACCTTAGAGGAAAGCTTAGAATGAGGCAATTACACGTTCAGTGTAATTATTAGTGTTATGGAGTTGGTGTTATGTAGAATCGATTTTGTCTACTCCAGAGTTCGAGCGTTTGTATATTACATCTTTATGACAATCCGCATCAGGACGAATCTTAATAAAACCAATTTTTTTTGAAACATGAAACATTTATCGTAATTGTACGATTACAAGGATATGGGACTTACCAAGACCGAAGAATTTACCAAAACACAAAACGAGTTAGCTGTGCTGACCAAAGCATTAGGTCATCCGGCTCGAATTGCAATCCTTCAATTCCTGATTAAAAGAAAGTCATGTGTTTGCGGTGACATCGTGGATGAATTGCCATTGTCTCAATCAACCGTTTCCCAACATCTCAAAGAACTAAAGAATGCTGGCCTTATCAAAGGAGATATTGATGGCTCAAGTGTCTGCTATTGCATTGATAATAAAGCCTGGAACAGAACAAAGAAAATGATTGGTGACTTATTTGAAACATACAAGGGCGCAGGGTGCTGCTAACCCTTTTTTTTGACTTAACTGATCGCAATATTACGATAATTAAACACAAATAGATGGAAAATCAAACCTCAGAACAACTCAAACAGCTCGTAAAAGAGAAGTACGGCCAGATCGCTTTGCAAAGCAAAGATGATAATTCATCCAGTTGCTGTGGCGCAACCTGCTGTAGTACGATTGATTACACTGTGATGGCGGACGACTACACTAAGCTTGAAGGATATGTAGCAGATGCCGACCTTGGATTAGGCTGCGGATTGCCAACTGAGTTTGCAAAGATCAAAGAAGGCGATACCGTTATTGATCTAGGCTCAGGTGCAGGAAATGATGCATTTGTAGCGAGATCGATAACAGGAGATAAGGGAAAAGTGATCGGCATTGACTTCACTGAGAAAATGGTTGAGAAAGCAAAGATCAACGCAGAGAAGCTTGGCTACACGAATGTTGAGTTCCGTCAGGGAGATATTGAGAACATGCCATTGGCTGGAAACATCGCAGATGTTGTGGTTAGCAATTGCGTATTAAATCTTGTGCCGAACAAACAACAGGCATTTGCGGAAACATTCCGCATCCTCAAAAAAGGTGGACATTTCAGCGTGTCAGACATTGTGCTGGTTGGAGATCTTCCGGAAGGTTTGCAGAAATCAGCTGAGATGTATGCCGGATGTGTTGCCGGGGCAATACAGAAGGATGAATACCTGGCGATCATTCAGCAAACCGGATTCTCGGCAATCACCATTCAAAAGGAAAAGCGGATTACGTTGCCAGATGATATTCTAAAAGACTATTTATTAGAAGATCAGCTTCAGGAGTTTAAGACCGTAAAGACCGGCATCTTCAGCATTACAGTTTATGCCGAGAAACCAGAGAACTGTTGCGCCCCAGGTTGCTGCGATTAATTTTTAAGAGACATGACAAAAGCCATTAATCAATTACTTCCCACACTACAAACCACAACTGAAAGTCTGGTTACACGGTTTGGAAGCATTTCCGCTGAGCGCAGAGAATTGCTGCGGCAGCTGACCTCATTTGTTGAGAAGCGAGTGCAGGCTGGACAAACTGTTTATCTGAATTTTATCTGTACGCATAATTCAAGGCGGAGCCATCTTTCTCAACTGTGGGCGCAAGCTGCTGCGCATTACTACGGAATCCCGAATGTTCAGTCTTACTCAGGCGGAACGGAAGCGACAGCCTTTAATCCACGTGCCGTTAAAGCAATGAGCGAAGCAGGGTTTGAAATTGTCAAGATCAAGGAAGGGGAAAACCCCATGTACGAGGTTCGGTTTGCTGAAGGTATTAACCCGGTTACGGCTTTCTCAAAAGTTTACAACGACCCTTTTAATCATAACAAGGATTTCGCAGCAGTAATGACCTGTTCTCATGCCGATGAGAATTGCCCGCTCGTATTCGGTGCTACTTTGCGGATCGCATTAACGTATGATGATCCGAAGGAGTTTGACGGCACATCACAGGAAGCTGAAAAATATAAAGAAAGAGTAGAAGAGATAGGCACTGAGATTCTCTATGCATTCTCACAAGTAAAAAGGTGACATGACACCAGGAAAGTGAAAACAATAATTTATGGACATTACAAGCTGGAATTTTTCCAGAGAATGTTTCCAGTATCAGGATACATGAAGCGCTTGGATTCAGAGAAGTAGGCTACCGGGAAAAGATCGGCCAGTTAAAAGGCGTATGGCGTGAAAACGCTACTTTTGTCCAAAATTTTGTAAAGAAAGTGCCGGATGGGCCTTCTTTTGGGCTTATTGAATTCGCTGTTAATCAGTCCCGCCGTGCGGGATAGGTTCAAGCCCTAGAGGAGGAGCGGAAAAGACGAGGAAGGTTGCTGTTTCAGCAACCTTCCTTTTTTTTGTAAGTCTGTGCTGAAAGGCAGGAGTTTTTTTACCTCACCCTAAATCTCTCTCCGTGGGATAGGGATTTATTCCATCCCTTCGGGCTGGTGGTTAAAGCTAACATAGTACACTTTATAGAAAATATAAGACAGCGAGGATAAGACACGATCCCGTTAACTTGTCCCCCCACAAAGTGTATTTAAATCGCTGCTTCTTATGGGTAAAATCGTTTCGATCCAAATATTTCTTCTTCTGTCTTTTCACTTGGTAAGTGCCGACAAGTATCCCAAGAACCTCGGGATCGACGTCCAGCACTACGCCTTTTCGGTTCTCCTGTCAGACGAATCAGACCGGGTAGAGGTAGAGTCACAAATCATCCTCAGATTCAAGACGGATGGCGTACGCCATTTGCGATTGGATCTTATCAACAAGTCAGATGCTCTTAACGGTCGTGGAATGGTGGTGACATCGGTGCAATCAGGCGGGAAGGATATCAGGTTCACGCATGCTGAAGATGAGTTAATGGTGTATTTCGCCAGCCCGTCCGCTGCTGATTCTGAGATGGAGATCAGCATCCGGTACGGAGGAATTCCCGCCGACGGTCTCATCATTGGCCCGACGAAGTTTGGAAGCAGAAGCTTCTTCAGCCATCACTGGCCTAATACGGCGAGGCATTGGCTTTCGGTGGTCGACCATCCTTATGAGAAAGCGACGTCTGAGTTCGTGGTAACTGCTCCCATCAAGTATGATGTGGTTTCAAACGGCTTGCTGTTGGAACGAACGATCCTCAACGAGAAGACAAAGCTCACCCATTGGAAGCAATCAACTCCGGTTTCATCCTGGCTTTATGTCCTCGCGGTTGCCGAGTTCGCTGTTCAGTACGTAGATACATTCGAAGGGAAGTCCGTCGAGACGTGGGTCTATCCCCAGGATCGCGAAGAAGGTTTCAGCGACTTCGCGGAGCCGACGAAACAGGTACTGCAATTTTTCAGCGATTACGTCGGACCTTATGCCTATGAGAAAGCCGCCAATATTCAGTCGCCGAGCGTGAAAGGCGCGATGGAGACCGCTTCTGCTGTTTTTTATCAGGAGGATGCTGTCACGGGTTCAAGATCTTTCTGGCTGAACAACGCGATCATTCATGAGTGGGCGCATCATTGGTTTGGCAACTGCGTAACGGAATCAACGTGGGATGACGCGTGGCTTAGCGAGGGATTTGCTACCTATTTTACGATGCTGTTCAGAGAACATGCATACGGTCGCGACGATCTTGTCAATGAGCTACGCAAGGCAAAGACGGACATTGCGAAGTATTATGCGAAGGATCCGGGTTACAGGATTGTCGATGATCGTTCTGCCGAGGAAGGCCCGGTGACCAATCTTATGACTTACCAGAAAGGGGCGTGGATTCTCCATATGTTGCGCAACGTTGTGGGTGATGAAGCTTTTAGGCGGGGTATTCGTGCTTACTATCAAAAATACTTCAACGGCATTGCTACGACTGAGGATTTCAGACGTGAAATGGAGCGGGCATCTGGAAAGGATCTCAACAGGTTTTTCGATCAATGGTTGCGTCAGGGTGGAAACCTGAAGTTGGAAGCCACGTGGAAATACGACCAGCGCAAGAAGCAGATCGTGGTAAAACTGGCACAGGTACAGGAGAAGGCTTACGTGTTCGATATGCCGATCGAGATAGGAGTGTTCGGAGAGAATAGCGTGTTGCCTGAAGTGTTTTCGTTTCAACTTACCAATACCCGTCAGAATGAGTTCGTCATTCCTGTCAAAGAGCGTCCGACCTCGGTGGCAATAGACCCGGATACCAAACTGTTAGGCGAATGGGAACTGAGAAACGTCAAGTGATATGATGACATTATTGTTTAGAAAATTCCTGATGCTGATACTGGTTAGTGTCGGCATCCTGTTTAGCGCGGTTCCTTCCAGTGCCCAAACCGCACTATTTCAAAAAGATTTTGAATGGACGGAGTTCGAGGAAAGGCGTAACCGGATCATGGACTCGATTGGAGCGAACGGCATCGCGTTGGTCCAGGGTGGCCTTTCCGTTACTGGTTTCGAAGTTTTCAGGCAGACCAACGAATTCTACTATCTCACGGGACTCGAGATCCCGCACGCATATATACTTATGAACGGTCGAAATCGCCGTACTACAATATATCTTCCTCACAGAGACGAGGTCAGGGAAAGAAGCGAGGGCAAGACATTGTCAGCTGAGGATGCCGCGCTGATTATCAGCGCGACGGGGATCGACGATGTCTTACCACTGGAAAATCTTTCGCTGACATTAGCCCGATTGACGACGTACTATCCTGTTCCGGTTGTTTATACGCCACATAGTCCCGGTGAGGGAAAGGCGTGCAGCCGCGACGAACTGCTCGCCGGGGTAGCCAGGATAACTGCCGACCCTTGGACTGATGTTCGGTCCAAGGAAGCTAATTTCATCAATCTCCTGCGACTGCGCTATCCGCAACTCGAGACCCGCGACCTTTCGCCTTTACTCGACGAAATGCGACTCATCAAAAGCCCCGCAGAGATCGACCTGGTGAGAAAGGCGAGTGAAATCGCCGGCGTTGGTCTTATCGAGGTGATCAAGTCAACCAAACCGGGTATGCTTGAGTACCAACTTGCGGCAATATCGAGGTTCCACTATCTCATGAGTGGGTCGCGGTTTGAAGGA
Organism: uncultured Roseivirgaceae bacterium; assembly: GCA_964438975.1. Taxonomy (GTDB): domain Bacteria; phylum Bacteroidota; class Bacteroidia; order Cytophagales; family Cyclobacteriaceae; genus Chryseosolibacter. The sequence goes on from CAYTMU010000010.1 coordinate 5,186, forward strand.
TACAGTGCTATCGTCGGTGGTGGGACGAACGCATGGTTCGGTCACTACTTTCAGAACACAGATACCTTGAGAAGCGGAGACCTGGTGTTGATGGACTTTGCTCCGGACTACCGGTATTATACATCGGACGTATCCCGAATGTGGCCGGTCAATGGAAAGTTCACGCAGGGCCAACGGGAGTTGTACGGTGTTATCGTCGCCTTTCACAAAGAGCTGTTGAAAAGGATACGGCCGGGGGTTTCCGCAAGCCAGATCACCGACGAAGCAATCGAAGCGCTTCGCCCGATCATCGCAAAGATGTCATTCTCGAAACCTATTTACCGGAAAGCTGCTGAGGGCGCGTTATCCTTCCGCGGTGGTTTGTCTCACCCGGTCGGTATGGCTGTGCATGATGTGGGTAACTACTGGAAGGGCGTCTTGAAGCCGGGGATGGTGTTCGCGGTAGATCCTATGATCTGGGTGCCGGAAGAGAAATTGTACGTCCGCGTGGAGGACGTGGGAGTCGTTACCGAAACCGGTTTTGAGAATTTTTCATCATTCGTACCGTTTGAGATCGAAGAAATCGAAAAGCTGATGAAGAAGGACGGGGTCACCGACAAGATGGACTTCCAAAAGCCGCCGACGAGGAATCGCTGAACCTGGCGGATACTGATTACCTATGATCGTCAAGATAATTTGGTGCGCGCTGGTCTTACTCGCGGTTTGGTTTATTACCGTACTCACGAGAGACTACCTGAGACACAAAGACAACCTGGAAGACGTCAGCTGGCTTAAGACTTCCCTGATCGGATTCGTCGTCAACTTCTTCGATGTACTGGGTATCGGTGCCTTTGCTCCGCAGACGGCTCTCCTGAAGTTCACCAGACAAACATCGGATCGTTTTATTCCTGGAACGATGAATGTTGCCAATACGGTCCCCGTGTTGTTACAAGCTATCATCTTCATAACGATTATCGAAGTGGATGCACTGACACTTGTGCTGATGCTTCTTGCGGCGAGCGGAGGGGCTATCCTCGGTGCCGGTATCGTTTCAAGAATGTCAGAGAAGGTCATCAGATTGACGATGGGAGGTGCGTTACTGGTGACGGCAACCTTTATGGTGGCAGGGAAAATTGGCTGGATTCCCGGTGGGGGTGAGGCAATCGGATTAACGGGTGGTAAGCTTGTTCTTGCTGTTGTGGTCAACTTCGTGTTGGGTGCGTTGATGACCGCGGGGATCGGATTGTACGCCCCATGTATGGCACTTGTGTTTGCTTTGGGGATGTCGCCAAAAGTCGCGTTTCCGATTATGATGGGGTCCTGCGCGTTTCTGATGCCGCCTGCCTCTGCAAGGTTCATCAAAGAGCGCGCCTATAACCGTAAAGCAGCTATCGGGATGGCTATCCCGGGGACGATCGCCGTACTCGTTGCTGCCCTGATCGTGAAATCGCTGCCGGTCGACGTCCTTCGATGGGTTGTCGTGGCAGTTGTGATCTATACGTCGTTCATCATGCTTCGAGCTGGTCTGCGAAGCTGACCATTACATTGCTTCTGCCACAGCTTTCTCGTAAGGCGCGGGAATGTACTTCCGGAACCAGCTGCTGATGGTCATGTGCAATACGCCGAAAAATGCTTCCTTGAAGATGCCTGGAGACATCTTGGATTCGCCTCGTGTGCGATCAGTAAAGATGATCGGAACTTCAACCAGTTTGAATCCGTATTTCCACGCGAGGAATTTCATTTCGATTTGAAAAGCATATCCAATGAACCGGATTTCGTTTAGTGGGATCGTTTCAAGAACCTTGCGTTTATAACAGACAAATCCTGCTGTTGTGTCGTTGATCGGCATGCTCGTGATGACACGAACATAGCTGCTGGCAAAATACGACAGTAATACCCTGCCAATCGGCCAGTTTACGACATTCACGCCCGTTGCATAGCGGGAGCCGATCGACAGGTCTGCCCCATCGCGGTAGCAGGCGTTGTAAAGCCTGACGAGGTCTTGCGGATCATGTGAAAAATCGGCATCCATCTCGAGGATATACTCATAGTTGTGCGAAATAGCATACTGAAAACCAGCGATATAAGCTGTTCCCAAACCGAGCTTGCCAGTCCTTCTCATCAGGTGCAGACGCTGTTCTTCGGAATTGAAGGTGCCTTGGAGTTCCTGAACGATATTGCCGGTTCCGTCGGGTGAGTTATCGTCGACGACGAGAATGTGGAAATTGATTGGAAGTTTGAATACCGCCTCTATGATAGGCTGGATATTCTCCCGCTCATTGTAGGTGGGAATGATGACAATTGCTTTACTCACGCTGTGGGCTTTAGGTCGTGTGTATAACAAATCTATCAAAAGATAAATTTTATACAATCGTTTTCAGACGGGTTTCGGTTCAAGGTTTAAGGTTTGTCAGGCAAATTCGAGTTCCTGGAATTTCCGTGCGATCCGTTCCTGTACGTCGAACGGGACGGGAGCGTAATCCGACAGCCGTTGGCTAAAGCTGGCACGGCCTTGCGACAGCGACCGCAGGGTTGTCGAATACCTGTCGAGTTCGGCGAGTGGTGTACGCACGTTTAACATCTGTAGATTTCCCTGCGTACCCATACCCTGGATGATCGTGCGGCGGGTTTGTAAATCGCTCATGACGTCGCCCATTACATCTTCCGGTATCAGTACTCTCAGTTCGCATACGGGTTCGAGTAGCTGAGGTTCCGACTTCATAAATGCTGCCTTGAACGCCATCATTCCGGCGATCTTGAAGGAGATGTCGTTTGAGTCAACCGGGTGCATCTTTCCGTCGAAGACGCATACCCTGACGTCTCTCACGTACGAGCCTGTGATCGGCCCCTGTTCCATTTTTTCCATGATGCCTTTCAGTATGGAAGGAATGAAGCGCATGTCGATCACGCCGCCTACGATGCAGTTATAGAATGCCAGTTTTCCACCCCACGGAAGGTCAATGACTTCCCTGCCTCTTACAGTGTATTCGGATGGTTCAGGCATTCCTTCGGTATACGGTTCAACCTTCAAATGCACTTCCCCAAACTGCCCTGCACCACCCGACTGCTTCTTGTGACGATGGACGGCGATCGCTGAGGTCCGGATCGTTTCGCGGTACGATATCCGCGGCGACTCGAATGTTACCCCTAACTTGTAGATGTTCTCCAGGTACCATTTGCAGATGGCGAGATGCAACTCCCCTTGAGCGGAAATGATAAGTTGTCGTAATTCTTTTGAGTAGTGCACCTCCAGAGTCGGGTCTTCCTGATGGATCTTGTGTAGGACTTCCCCGATTTTGTCGTCGTCTGTTTTGCTTTGGGCGACTACGGCAGTCCGGATACGCGGTTCCGGGAACTCGATGGGCTGAATTGTCACCTCGTAATCTTTGGTTCGAAGTGTCTGGTTGGAGTAGGTGTCTTTAAGCTTCAACGTTGCGCCGATGTCGCCCGCAACGAGTTCATCGACCGGTGTACGTGTTTTTCCGTCCATGATGAAGAGCTGATGAATTCGTTCAGTGGTTCCTGTTTGACTATTCACCAGTTCTGACGCGGTGCTCACGCGACCGGAAATGACCTTGAAGAAGGAGAGTTTCCCCAGGTTTTGCTCGTGGTGTGATTTGAATATAAATAGCGCTGTTGGTTTGTCGGGATCATAACGCAGTTCCTTTCCTTCGACGGTGCGTTCGGGCTTGGCTTCGCGCGGGGAAGGTGCGACGTTGTCGATGAATCCCATCATCCGTCCGCTACCCATATTTTTTCGCGCAGACATGCAGAATACCGGAAAGATCGCGTGTTGGATCATGCCGAGCTTCAGCCCTTCGCGCATTTCGTCTTCGTCGAGTGTGCCCTTCTCAAAATACTTTTCCATGAGTGCCTCGTCATTCTCGGCGGCTTTCTCGACAAGTTCGTTGTGGAGACGATCGGCTCGTTCCTTCTCCGACTCGGGGATGGCAATCTTCCGGGGTTTGCCGCCGTCGACCGGGAATTTGTACATAACCATCTTGAGAAGATCGATGATGGCGTTGAAATCTTCTCCGGCGTTATAGGGGTATTGCATTTGTGTGACCGCACTTCCGAAACGCTCTTTTAGTGAGGCGAGAGCAGTGTCAAAATCCGCTTTCGGGTGATCGACCTGATTGATGGCGAAGATGGTCGGTTTGTTGAACCGGTCGATGTAGTTCCAGATCAGCTCGGTGGCGACCTCCACTCCGTGTTGAGCGTTGATGACCATTACGCAGGTATCCGCTACCCGTGTGGATGAAATGATCTCACCGATGAAGTCGTCGAATCCCGGAGTATCAATGATGTTGATCTTATAGTCCTTCCACTCGGTGTGAAGGGGTGTTGCAAAAACAGAATTACCACGTTCGTGTTCGATGTCGTGGTAGTCTGATACCGTGTTCTTGCCTTCAATAGTACCTCTCCGGTGTGTGATACCGGCTTCGAATGCCATGTCTTCGGCCAGCAGAGTCTTGCCGGCCTTAGGCGCGCCTAACAGAACTATGTTCTTGATGTGCTTGTCGTCGTAGACTTTCATAGTTGTTTGGTTTGATTGTACGATCGAGAAACTCGCGATAGATTGCCGCGGGGAGAGAAAAGAACTCGCAAATGCATCCACAGTTATGGGTCATTAGCGGAATTTTTAGGAATAGAAGCGGTAGCCTGAATATAGGGAATTTTTCCGGAATCTATTTCCGCCACCATCGACCATCGACCGTGGACTGTGGACCGTGGACCGTGGACCAACCGTGGCCTGTGGACCGTCGACCGTCGACCAACTAGTACCCCAACACCTGCAGCATGCTCTCGCTGCTTTGTTCGGGCGCGAAAAGCTCCGTGGTGATCTCGCCGTCTTCGTTGCGATTAATGAGGACGTGCTTAGGAGCGGGTATCAGGCAGTGCTGAATGCCGCCGTAGCCACCGAGTGATTCCTGGTATGCGCCTGTGTGGAAGAAGCCGATATACAGAGGTTCCTCGTCGTTGATCATCGGGAGAAACACCTCGCCCGAGTGAGCTTCTGAGTTGTAGTAATCCATGCTGTCGCACGTGAGACCCCCCATGTTCACCTTGTGATAAGGATCGTCCCACTTGTTAAGGGCGAGGAGAATGTATTTTTGATTCATTCCCCAGGCGTCTGGCAGGTGTGTGATGAACGAGCCGTCGATCATGTACCACAACTCTTTGTCGTTCTGGAGTTTCTGGTCGATCACATTATACAGAACCGCACCGCTCTCGCCAACCGTGTAGCTGCCGAATTCAGTGAAAATGTGCGGAACAGGAACGTTGTTCTTATCGCAGATCCATTTCAGATTTTCAACGATCTGCTCGATCATGTATTTGTAGTCGTATTGGAATGTCAGGGAGGTTTTGATCGGGAATCCACCTCCGATATCAATCGAATCGAGCGTTGGACATATTTTTTTGAGTTCGCAGTACTTAAAGATGAACCGGCTCAGTTCGCTCCAGTAATACGCAGTGTCTTTGATACCGGTGTTGATGAAGAAGTGAAGCATCTTCAGCGATACCTTTTCGCTTTTCTCGATCTTCTCGCGGTAGAACGGTGTGATGTCGCTGTAGCGGATTCCGAGACGCGAAGTATAGAATTCGAACTTGGGCTCTTCATCAGCTGCCACGCGAATTCCCACCTGGTAAGGCTGGTTCACGCTTTGTTCGTAGGCATCGATCTCACCCATTTTGTCCAGGATAGGGATACAGTTATGAAATCCCTCGTTTAACAGATCGGTGATGTACTGCGTGTAGAGCGGCATCTTGAAGCCGTTGCAGATGATGTATGTGTCTTTTGTGATCTTGCCCCGGTTATAGAGCGCTCTGACGATGGGAATATCATACGCCGAGGAAGTCTCAATGTGGACGTCCTTATTATTAATGGCCTCCTCCAGCACGAATGCGAAGTGCGAAGATTTGGTGCAATAGCAATACGTGTATTTCCCGTCGTACCGGAAACGCTGGATGGCGTTATTGAAGGTAGCCTGGACGAACCGGATGTTTTCGCTGATCCGGGGAAGATAGGTGAGTTTGAGGGGAGTCCCGTACTGCCGGATGATATCCATCAACGGAACGTCGTTGAACAACAACTCGTGATCTCTGACCTTAAATTCTTTTTGGGGGAATTCGAAAGTTTGTTCAATCAGCTCCCGGTAGCTCTTCATGTAGCCCTAAGTGGTGTTTGGTACGTTCAATCACAGAGGTGAAAAAATATCGTTCCGGTCACTTTGTTCCGGATCTTTCGTCACCACGACCCCGGGCTTCCTGAAACCTACGATAACCCCTAAAAGAAGTGCAATATTGGTATAAATTTGCCATCTTTGCAATAAGTGAGCACAACGTATGGCGAATCTGTTGACCACCTTCTTTTTCTCCATCGAGCACCCCTTGCCCGATCTCTAAGGGCTGTGGTAGGCTGCGTTCGATTCGCCACTTTTTAAAACAATAATCTGTATTTCTGTTTATACCCGGCGCAAATTGAAACGTTAGCACACAAGTGGTATAGACAGGATAGCCTGGAAACCGCGAGAACGGTAAAGATGCTGGGGCCGATTCCGGCACTCGCCGGCCAGGGAGAAATAAATTGCTTAGCAACATGAAAGACATAAGGATCATTGAAGTGAAGTCCGAGATAGGTGCCGGGACACGCGGCGCGAGCCTGGGTGTCGAGGCCATGAAGATCGCAAGTCTGGACCTGAACTCTGACTTCTTCAAGCAATATGAGTCGGTGGAGGTGGAGAACGTCAATGAGCTGCTGTTCGACGGCGCCAAACACGCTCATGCCAAGTTCATCGAAGGGGTGATGATGATGGAGGAAAGAGTGTGTCTGGAGGTCTATGAAACGATCTGGAACGACCGTACGCCGGTGGTTATCGCGGGCGACCACAGCACCTCGTATGGGACTATCGCAGGAATCAAAAAGGCCTATCCGAAAAATCGCCTGGGGGTGATCTGGATCGACGCACACGCCGATATTCACACGCCTTACACAACGCCATCCGGCAATATGCACGGTATGGCGCTGGCCATGGCCTGCGATATCGATAACCTGGAGTGCAAGGTCAACGACCCGCGCATCGAGACGGTGGAGTATTGGGAACAGATCAAAGACGTGGGTATCCCGGGTGCAAAAGTCTATCCCGAGGATATTGTCTATATCGCCGTTCGCGACCTCGAAAAACCTGAGAATTATCTTCTCAACAAGTATAATGTGAATTTTATCGAGACGGAGGAAGTTAAAAAAGCGGGTCCTGCGGCCGTCGCCCATAAGGCGTTGCAGATGCTGGACCATTGCGACCTCATCTACGTCTCGTTCGATGTGGATAGCCTGGATTCCCGTATCTCAAGCGGTACCGGCACACCGGTTCCTAATGGACTGACCGTTGATGAAGCGCGGGATCTGAACGCCACGTTGGCCCGGAGCCCGAAAGTCTGCGCATGGGAGATAGCGGAGGTGAATCCGACGCTGGATACCGAGAACCGTATGGCCGAGGGTGCGTTTGAAATCCTGGAGGCGACCGTCAAGTCGCTGGTTGACCGACCCGTGTTGGCCGAGTAATACCAATCGCGTGTAGTGTATACGTTGCGGCTGCGCGCCGTCTGCTGGCACATTTCAGAGAACCCGGTGCCGGGAATGATCGTTTTTATGTATTTTCGCAAGAAATTTGAAAAGAGGTATCATGAGCAAGAACACACCAATTTCAACCTTTATCGAGCACCACTATCGCCATTTTAATGCCGCGACACTTGTCGATGCGGCGAAAGCATATCGCAAGCACATCGCTGATGGCAAGAAGATGATGATCACACTGGCGGGTGCCATGAGTACGGGTGAGTTGGGAATCAGTCTTGCGGAAATGATCCGACAAGACAAAGTTCAGATCATCTCGTGTACGGGCGCCAACCTCGAGGAGGATATCATGAACCTCGTGGCGCATGATTACTACCAGCGCATTCCTCATTACCGCGACCTTACACCACAGGAAGAATGGGAATTACTCGAGAAAGGTATGAACCGTGTCACTGATACCTGCATCCCGGAGGAAGAAGCTTTTCGCAGATTGCAAAAACACATCTTTGAGCTTTGGAAAGACGCCAACGACAAGGGTGAGCGCTATCTTCCGCACGAGTTCATGTACAAGATGATCAACAGCGGCGTTTTGAAACAGTACTATCAGATCGATCCAAAAGACAGCTGGGTGGTGGCCGCGGCGGAGAAGAATCTGCCACTGATAGTGCCTGGATGGGAAGATTCGACCATGGGAAATATCTTCGCTTCGTATTGCGTTACCGGTGAGTTGAAACCGACAACCGTGCGCAGCGGAATCGAGTACATGATATTCCTGGCTGACTGGTATACGCGCGAGGCAGGGGGAGAAGGCGTGGGATTCTTCCAGATCGGCGGAGGTATTGCAGGCGACTTTCCGATCTGCGTGGTGCCTATGCTTCATCAGGATCTGGAACGCGAGAATACGCCGTACTGGAATTACTTCTGTCAGATAAGCGACTCCACGACAAGTTATGGTTCGTATTCAGGGGCTGTCCCGAATGAAAAGATCACCTGGGGAAAACTTAGCATCGACACGCCGAAGTTCATCATCGAATCCGACGCCACGATCGTCGCTCCACTGGTTTTCGCGTACGTGCTCGGATGGTAGGGTACGAAGATATCTCCGTACACCTGACCAAATTGGTTACTAATGAATATTGAAATTACCCTTCGCTCCGAGATACAGAACGCGGTCTCCGCGCTCTTCGGGGTTCAGACCGATCAACTGCAGATTCAACCCACCAACAAGGAGTTTCCCGGTTCGCATACTTTGGTATGCTTTCCATTGACGAAGGTCACCCGTCGAAAACCCGAGGATACCGGAAACGAAATTGGTGCATATCTCGTCGAGCATTCAACGCTGGTGCGGGAATTCAACGTCGTGAAGGGATTCCTCAATCTCAGCCTGCGCGACAACGTCTGGATGAAGGCACTGCTGGATATTCAGGCAAACGGCGACTTTGGAATGCTGCCTCCTACGGGTGAGGAGATCATGGTCGAATACTCTTCGCCGAATACCAACAAGCCGCTTCACCTCGGCCACCTTCGGAATAATTTCCTCGGATGGAGCGTCGCCGAGATCTACAAGGCGAATGGTTACAATGTCCACAAAGTCCAGATCATCAATGACCGGGGTATTCACATTTGCAAATCCATGGCCGCATGGCACCTCTACGGGGAAGAGGAGAATCCTGATACAAGTGGTATGAAGGGTGATCACCTCGTCGGGAAGTATTACGTCATGTTTGACAAGGTATTCAAGGCGCAGGTAAAGGCACTCATAGAAAAGGGATCTACGGAAGAAGAAGCTTCGCGTCTTGCTCCGATCATGAAGCTTGCCGTGGACATGCTTCAGCGTTGGGAACAGAAGGATCCCGAGGTAGTTGAATTGTGGAATACCATGAACGGATGGGTGTACACAGGGTTCGACGAAACCTACCGCGAGATGGGCGTGGATTTCGACAAGCTCTATTATGAATCCGATACCTACCTCCTCGGGAAAGACGAGGTGATGAAGGGACTTGATCGGGGAATATTCTTTCGGAAAGACGACGGATCGGTGTGGGTTGATCTTACTTCCGACGGACTCGACCAAAAATTGCTGCTGCGCTCGGATGGGACATCAGTATACATGACGCAGGATATCGGGACAGCTATTCTTCGCTTCCGCGATTTCCCTAACATCACCGGGCAGGTGTACACTGTCGGCAACGAACAGGAGTATCACTTCAAGGTATTGTTCCTCATTCTCGACAAGCTGGGTTATGAGTGGGCGCGGCAATGCTATCACCTGTCCTACGGAATGGTGGATTTGCCGACGGGAAAGATGAAGTCACGTGAAGGTACTGTCGTCGACGCCGACGATCTCATAGCTGAAATGGTCGGTGAAGCGGAGAAGCAAACGCGCGAGATGGGAAAGCTTGAGGATACCACGGAGGAAGAGGCCAACAGGCTCTTCCGAATGATCGGGATCGGCGCGCTCAAATTCTTCTTGTTGAAGGTTGATCCCCGGAAGCGAATGCTGTTTGACCCGAACGAATCCATCCAACTCCAGGGATTTACCGGACCTTTCATACAATACACACACGCGCGCATCCGGGCGATACTGAGAAAGGCGTCTGCTTCGGGTATCGCAGTTGATACATCCTCCGCGGTGGGTATCGACTCGTTGGAACCGGCGGAGCGGGAGGTGATTCAGGTACTGGCCGGCTTTGAGAATAAGATCCGCGAGTCGCTGCGGGAGCACTCGCCGGCAGTTATCGCCAATTACGTTTACGATCTCGCAAAAGAGTACAACCAGTTTTATCAGAGCATTCCGATCTTCAGTGAATCGGATACGGCAAAACTGCATATGCGTGTCGCACTCTCCGAATGCGTGGCGACTGTTCTCAGGAAGGGCATGAAGCTGCTGGGAATCGAGGTACCTGAAAAAATGTAGGTACTTTGTTGGTTGTTGCCAGCGAATCGCGGAAATTGACTGTCAACATACGTGTCGTATCCGAACCATTCCGGAGCGACTAATCAATTTCGACAATGAAAATGTTCATCCTTGCTTTACTACTCATGACGACAATAGCCGAACGCTCTATCTATGATTTCAAAATGACGTCGCTGGACGGAAAGGAAATCGACTTTTCGAAGTATCGGGGAAAAACGCTGCTTCTCGTAAATGTGGCATCGGAATGCGGGTTTACGCCCCAATACGCTGACCTCCAGGAATTGCACGAACAATTCGGAAATAAGGTGATCGTGATGGGATTTCCCGCGAACAATTTCGGGGGTCAGGAGCCTGGCTCAAATCTGGATATTGCCCGATTCTGCCAGAAGAACTACGGTGTCGAGTTTCAGATGTTCGAGAAGATATCGGTGAAAGGAGCGGACCAGCACCCGCTCTATCAATGGCTCAAGGAAAAGACGGGTGAGGAACCGAGTTGGAACTTTTGCAAATACCTGGTCAAACCCGACGGTACTGTGCAATTCTTTCCGTCGAAAGTAAAACCTCTTGATGCCGAGATCGTCAATGCGCTATAGTGTTTACATTGCAGGGGCATTGACTGTTATGGGTATCGCTGGCTGGTTTTTTGGTTTTTTTTCCTCAGCACCCCGCAACACTGCGGAGTCGATCTATGATTTCAGGATCAATGCCCTGGACGGCACTCCTGTTGATTTTGCCCGTTATCGCGGGCAGAAACTTTTGATCGTCAACACTGCGTCGAAATGTGGCCACACCCCCCAATACAAGACACTCCAACAGCTTCATGAGCAGTACGGAGACCGCGTGACGATATTGGGCTTTCCTGCCAATAATTTCCTGTGGCAGGAGCCAGGTAGTAATGAGGATATCGCGGCTTTTTGTGAAAAGAATTACGGCGTAACGTTCCAGATGTTTGAAAAGATATCTGTTCGCGGACGCAAGCAACATCCCCTCTATCAGTGGCTGTCTGCGAAAACGGGAAAGAAACCGAGTTGGAATTTCTGCAAGTATCTTCTTGACCAGAACGGTGAAGTGGTTGCCTTCTACGGATCAGACGTCAGTCCGTTGGACGAATCGATCATCAAACGCATCAACAATTGAGTACTCGAACGCACTGGCTACGCGCTTTTCGACTCCGAACACTTCCACTTGCGCTTTCGTCGGTAACGATGGGTGCCTTCCTGGCCTCGCGCGCCGCCGCATTCCGTTGGGATATTTTTCTTCTATGTGTTCTGACAACCATCTTCCTTCAGATATTGTCGAACCTCGCTAACGACTACGGAGATTCCGTCCACGGCGCCGACAGCGAGGTGCGCACCGGGCCAGCTCGTGTTGTGCAGTCAGGAGTCATTACTTCCGGGCATATGCGACAGGCGATCATTCTTTTTGCAGGGCTGAGTCTTGTTACCGGGGTAGTATTGCTTCTCGTGTCATTTGGGGCGGAGTGGAGAGCACTTTTTTTCTTTCTCGCGCTGGGGTTGCTCTGTATTGGTGCCGCTATCACGTATACAGTCGGCCGTCGGCCGTATGGGTATGCAGGGCTTGGTGATCTTTCCGTACTTATCTTTTTTGGGCTGGTCGGTGTGCTGGGGTCGTTTTACCTCTTTACGCGATCTGTTGCGTGGGTGGATGTGTTGCCTGCCAGCGGTCTGGGGCTGCTTTCGGTGGGGGTGTTGAACGTTAACAACATTCGGGACATTGATTCCGACAAGCTCGCCGGCAAATACTCGATACCGGTGCGGATCGGCCGTAGCCGCGCAGTTGCCTACCATTGGGTCCTGCTGATGAGTGCGCCGTTGCTCGCCATCGCGTACACCTTTGCTACGTATGAATCCCCCTGGCAGTTCCTCTTTCTGCTTGTCACGCCGCTATTGGTGCGGAACGGAATGGCCGTCGCAACCAAACCTTCGCACGCGCTGGATCCATGGCTTCGTCAGCTGGCGATTTCGACGTTGTTGTTTGTGGTTGCATTCGGCACCGGTATGCTCGTTTGATCTTCATCCAGCCGGCGGTTTCAGGAATGAATTTTGCCTGCCTGACTTTAAACTTTTTCTTCTCAAAGCGGGTCTAATTATCGGAAGGCAATTATGGAATTAATCAATCGTTATAGGGGCATGAAGAGGATAGGTTTTGTTTTAGCGGGCATTTGTTCGCTCTTTCTTGCCGGTTGTCAGACGGAGCCTGACGCCGCAAAACTGATCGACCAGATGGTCGTCTCGACGAACTTCGATCCTGACGCGGTCTTTGATGATTATGTCACGTATGCGATCCCGATCGACACGATCGGATTCATCTCGAACCGATCTAATGACACGATCATCACATCACCGGAGAGCACATATCCACGTCACGTGTTGAACGCCGTCCGGCAAAATATGGATGCACGGGGATATTCCCGCGTCGCGCGTACCGAAGACCCCGACATTGGAATCAATGTCCTGGTGGTAAACGATTTTAACATCTTCCAGGATATTGTCTATCCCGGGTACGGATATCCCGGGTATGGGTATCCCGGTCACTACTATCCGGGATACTGGGGATACGGGTCCTATTACTATTATCCCTATGTGAACACCTATGCCTATAACACGGGTGTGCTGATCATCGAAATGGTCGATCTGAAGAACCGGACGCCCGATAACAAAGTGAAGGTTGTATGGGATGCCTATATGGGCGACGTGTACAGCACGATCGACCGCGCCGCCCAGTCGCTTGAGGCTATCGATCAGGCCTTCGTTCAATCACCTTATCTTGACAAATGATGATACGTTGCATTCTCATATTTTTCGGAGTGTTGATGTCGACATGCGTTCTTGCGCAGGAGCGATACATATATCTGAATCTCAATGGCAGCAAGCCCCTCTCGAACGCCGAGTGGATTGAGGATTTCAGTTTTGCTGGAGGAAAGGTCGGTTACAGAGGCTTCATTCGCCCGAATTTTTCAGCAGGTCTTGATATTGGCTGGGCGAACTTTGATCAGTATGAACCCCTAAACACAAAGCAGACCGGATCCGGCGCGATCACCAGCGACTACTTCCACTACATCTACAGTTACTCAGCTGTCGCCAGCGCGCAGTATTACTTGAAGGATGAGGGCGAAGACCGGCTTTTCCCGTATGCCGGCCTGGGCCTGGGAGCCAGTACAAACGAATACGTCCTGTATTATAATATCTACGAAGATGCGGAACGCTCCTGGGGCTTCCTTGCCCGTCCCGAATTGGGGGTACTGTTCCGCTTTACGCCGCACGGTTCGCTGGGGATCATGGCCGCTGTTCACTATGATTTCACGACGAACAAAAGCGAGAAGTTCGCCAACAAGAACTTCTCAAGCATCGGTGTTCAGATCGGTCTCCTGTCCATGAGTTTCTGACCTTCGCGAGCTGACAGAGCTGCAAAATTCACCTGTCAATTCAGGGCTTCTGCTATCTTTGCAGCATGCCGCAACAGATTCTGATCCTCGACTTTGGATCCCAATACACGCAATTGATTGCACGCAGGGTGCGGGAACTCAATGTCTACTGTGAGATCCACCCCTTCAATAAGATTCCTGCTCTTACACCCGAAATCAAGGGTGTCATACTTTCGGGTAGTCCGTGCTCCGTCCGAGACGCAGGGGCGCCGGTTGTCGACCTTTCGCTTTTTGATAAGATGCCGCTATTGGGTATTTGCTACGGCGCCCAGTTGATGGCTCATGCGCACGGTGGCGAAGTACTCCCGTCTCATATCCGTGAGTACGGAAGGGTCCGGTTAAGCCGGGTGGATCACCACAACAGCCTTTTGAAGGAGGTGTCGGTGGACACTCAGGTGTGGATGTCACACGCTGATACGATCGCCTCTGTTCCAGCTAGCTTTGAAGTGATCGCCAGCACCTCGACGGTACCGATAGCAGCGTTTCGGATCAGTGGCCAGGACAAGTACGGCATCCAGTTCCATCCGGAGGTGACACACACGACGGAGGGCAAGAATCTGTTGAGAAACTTCGTCGTACATATCTGCGGCTGTGCCCAGGATTGGACGGCCGACCAGTTTGTCGAATCAACCGTGTCAGCGCTCGCGCAGCAGTTGGGTAATGACAAGGTCGTCATGGCCTTGTCAGGGGGAGTCGACTCAACGGTGGCAGCGACACTGATCCACCGTGCGATCGGCCCCAACCTGCACTGTATCTTTGTGGATAATGGTTTGCTCCGAAAGGACGAGTTTCAGCAAGTGCTCGACTCATATCAGCATATGGGACTCAACATCAAGGGCGTTGATGCGAAGGCGGCGTTCTATCGGTCGCTCATGGGGCTTAGCGAGCCGGAAGCCAAGCGGAAAGCCATCGGCAAGACCTTTATCGAGGTGTTTGATATCGAAGCTCATGCCATCGAAGATGTCAAGTGGCTGGGCCAGGGTACCATTTACCCGGATGTGATCGAATCAGTGTCGGTCAAGGGCCCCTCCGCCACCATCAAATCCCATCACAACGTCGGTGGACTGCCCGAAAAGATGAAACTGAAGGTCGTTGAGCCGCTAAATACGCTGTTTAAAGATGAAGTACGGGTGGTGGGAAAAGCATTGCGTATCGATCCTGCTATATTGGGACGCCATCCGTTCCCCGGTCCAGGGCTGGGCATTCGGATTTTGGGTGAGATCACGGCCGACAAGGTGGCGGTACTGCAGGAGGTCGATCACATCTTTATCAGCGGACTGAAGAAGTACGGTCTGTACGACCAGGTCTGGCAGGCCGGTGCAATACTTACACCTTTGCAGTCTGTTGGGGTTATGGGCGACGAACGCACGTATGAACGCGTGGTCAGCCTCCGGGCAGTGACGAGCACGGATGGAATGACCGCCGACTGGGCGCATTTGCCTTACGAGTTCCTGGCCGAAATGTCAAACGAGATCATCAACAGGGTGAAAGGCGTGAACAGAGTGGTATATGACATCAGTTCGAAGCCACCTGCTACTATTGAATGGGAATAGACGAAATCATATCATGAAGAGGTTTGTACTTTCCGTTGTGCTTGCGGCGGTGTCCGTTGCGGGATGGAGCCAGATTGACTACGCACGACAATATCAGAACGGCAAAGATCTTTTCCGCCAGGGAAAATACAGTCTCGCTATGGAGACTTTCAAACCACTGATTGCTTACGACCAGGGCAATCCCTATTCCGCGTACGCATCATTCTACTACGCGCTTTCTGCCTACCGGCAGGGGTATACAACGGTGGCTAAGGATATGTTCCTTCAGATTCGCACGGTGCATCCTAAGTGGGATAAGATCGATGAGGTGAACCTATGGCTTGCCCAGACCTATCTGGACGATGCCGATTACTTTCAGGCGGTCAAGATCCTCAATGGGATTCAGAATAAGCGGATGGCGGAATCGATTGAAGGTATCAAACACCAACATCTATCGGCGATCGAGGACAACGAAACGCTTCGGATGCTAAACGAAGAGTACCCGAAAGATGACGTGATAGCGCGATTGCTTGCGAAGGCGTTGAGGGAAGACCTTTCAGACCCGGAGGATAAACAGATGCTGGAGCGTCTGATCGACCAGTTCAAATTCGAACGCGCCGATTTTATTCCGGAGGCACCAAAGACATTTCACAAAGACCGTTATGCGGTGGCTGTGTTGCTGCCGTTTATGTTGAACGAATTGGACCCCAGCCCGGGAAAGAAACGCAACCAGATTGTACTCGATTTTTACGAAGGTATCCGGCTGGCGCTTGACTCCCTGAACAGACGGGGAACACCCATAACTTTGCGGGCCTACGACACCCAGCCGGGGCTTGATAACCTTCGGCGATTGTTGCAGACGGAAGAATTCAAGAACGCTGATCTTGTGATCGGTCCGCTTTATCCCAACGAGAACCAGATAGTCCAGCAATTTTCATTGAATAACCAGGTGAATGTTGTCAACCCTTTTACCAACAACAAGGAATTGATTGGGAACAATCCCTATGCGTATATGTTCCAGCCCTCCTCCGAGACGCTGGGTAAGAAGGCCGCTGAGTACATCGCGGAACGTTCGCGGAAACCTGTGTGTGTTGTATTCTCGGGGATGAGTACACGGGATTCCGCATTGGCAGCAAGCTTTGTAGAGAAGGCGCAGGAGATGGGCGTTCAGGTCGTTATTAACCGCGCGTTTGAAAAGGAGAATGCAACTGACATCATGAATATTCTCGCGACTGCAACAGAGTTCGACGAGTTCAAGTTCCCCACGCAGTTCACGCTGAAGAAAGATAGTATCGGCAGCATCTTCGTCGCGACCGACGACCCCTTGATCTATACCAAAGTAATCAGCGCTGTAGAAACCCGCGGCGACTCAGTAATGATCGTCGGGTCCGAGAACTGGATCGATGACACGGCGGTTGCATTCGAAAAATACCAGCTCCTGGGAGTGAACTTTACTGCACCGAATTTCGTGGCGACAAATAATCCGCGCCGCAAGCGTTTCGACGAACTCTACCTGCGACGATACGGCAAGGCAGCAACTAACCTCGCGCTCCGGGGATACGAAATGATGCTCTTTTTTGGAAGTCAGCTTCAGAAGAATGGAGTGTATTTTCAGGATGCTCTCAACAACACGGAGTTTGTTCCCGGCCATCTGTTCCAGGGATTCCGGTATCAATTCAGCCGAGACAACCAGGCAATTCCTTTCGTGCGGTTCAGAGGTGGCGTTTTGACCCTCGTTGAGACAAAGTGATCTTTGAGTATGAAGACGCCGGGCGCCGTCCTTCGCCTGGCAGGTAAATAATATTATGAAGCAGAACAGTCGAAGCAAGAGCCTTTTTGAAAGGGCACAGAAGTTTATTCCCGGCGGAGTGAATTCTCCCGTGCGCGCATTTCGCGCTGTGGGCGGAACCCCGCTATTCATCAAGAGAGCTCAGGGGCCATTTCTCTACGACGAGGACGACAATGAGTACGTTGACATGATCAACTCATGGGGGCCAATGGTACTTGGACACGGCCATGAGGGAGTCGAGAATGCGGTCAGGGAGGCATTGGCGGATTCTCCTTCGTTTGGAGCTCCCACTGCGCGCGAAGTTGAAATGGCCGAACTGATCTGCACCATGGTTCCTTCGGTTGAAAGAGTCAGGATGGTTAACTCGGGCACCGAGGCGACCATGTCGGCCATTCGTGTTGCGAGAGGGTTTACAGGACGCGACAAGATCATCAAAATGGAGGGATGCTATCACGGTCATGGAGATTCGTTCCTCATCGCTGCAGGTAGTGGGGCAATGACATTTGGATCTCCTGATAGCCCGGGTGTAACCAGAGGCACAGCGCAGGATACACTCACAGCACCGTTCAATGATCTCGATGCTGTCGCCGCGTTGGTGCAAAGCAATCCTGACGAAATAGCCGCGATCATTCTCGAACCAGTGGTCGGCAACATGGGATGTGTCCCGCCACTTCCAGGATATCTCACGGGGCTTCGTGAGCTTTGCACCAGGCATGAAATACTTCTGATTTTTGACGAGGTTATGACGGGATTCCGATTGGCTCGGGGCGGTGCCCAGGAGTTGTTCGGCATACTGCCAGACCTGACGACACTTGGGAAGATCATCGGAGGCGGACTTCCGGTTGGCGCCTATGGTGGCCGGAAGGAGATCATGGACTTCGTTTCACCAGCGGGACCGGTGTACCAGGCAGGAACACTTTCAGGAAATCCGATCGCGATGGCTGCGGGGCTGGCATTGCTGAATGAATTGAATGCAGATCCTGCGATATACCAGGAGTTGAACGAGACGTCCACCTACCTTGCTGAGACTTTGAAGAAACAGGTTGCTGACAAAGGATTATCGTTTACGGTGAATCAGGTCGGATCGATGTTCACCTTGTTTTTTACCGATGCGGTTGTGACCGATTTTGACACAGCCCGAAAGTCGGATACGAAACTGTACGGAAAGTACTTCCACGCTATGTTGAATCGGGGTATCTATCTTGCCCCTTCACAGTTCGAGGCGTTATTTGTTTCGCGAGCAATCACCCGCGCGATTGCCGACCGGGTGCTTACGGCGAGCGAAGATTCGCTAAAGGAACTGTAAATGAAAAAGCCAGGAATAAACTTCTGTTATTCCTGGCTTGAAGTCAGACTGCATATTCCGACATTACCCCATCATCACTGCTCCCTGAGCGCCTGCATGAACTCCTGGGCTCTCGGGTTCTTGGGATCGAGTTGAAGTATTCGTTTGAAGTAGTCGGTTGCCGCTGCCACGTTGTTCTTGTGGTGAAGCGCATATTGTCCGAGGTAGTCATAAGCCTCTATGATGTTCTTTTTCTCGCTGGCCTTCTGAAGGTTCTCCGGGTTTGCAAGCGCGAGTTCAAGGTATTTCTCATACATCGGCACGGCTAGCCCTTCGGTCCCGGTAGAGTCGACCTGTACCCTGGCCTTGGCTGCCCAAAGGAATCCGAGAGAACTCTGTGGTTGTTCCTCCGCCAGGTTTGTAAAGGCGGTATCAGCTTTGTGAAAGTCCTGCGCGTAGTAGCTCGACCATCCCATCCAGAACAAGTCGTAAGGCGACGGTGTCACTTCAGCTGCACGCTTGGCACTCACGAGTGTCTTATACGACTCGGCCGCCTGTTCAAACTCCTGGCGTTTGCGATAAGTCTCTGCCTGTAATTCCATCAGGTCAAAGTCCTGGCGAGCAGTGTCCAACTCGATCCCCTTCGCAAAGGCGTCATTCGCAAGTGAGTCTTGTTTCAACTCAATAAGGAGTTTACCATACGCGCCGTAGTCGGACGATTGAACTTCCGTTGGTTTTGCGATCTCGAAGAATTTTTCGAAGACCGGCTTAGCCTCGTCGTACTTCTTTTGCTCGAGCAGCGATCGACCGTAAAATTTCCATGCGGTAGCGGACGCATTTCTGTCGCTGAGTACTTCCTTGAAGACGGCATTCGCCTTTTCGTAATCTTTGTTCATCACGTGGAAAAACGCGAGTTGGAATCTTCCTTCACCTGGTTTTTCAGTGATGCTGAGATACTTCTCCATCGAGGAAACGGCCATCGGAGCTTCCTTCTTCAGATAGTGGATCTCGGCGAGTTCTTTCCATGCCGGGGCAAACTCGGGATCTACCGTGACCGCCTTGTTGAGGTATTCGAGCACGACCGGCTCATTGCGCGAGCGTTGATAGACCTTTGCAATTTTATACAGAGGCAGCGCCCATTTGGAGTCAGCGCTCGCAGCGCGTTCATAACTGCTCACGGCAGGGCCACCCTGGTTCTGCTGCAGGTATGCTTCACCGAGCAGCAGGTGTATTTCACGGTCGGCATTGTCAAGTGCCTTTGCCTTGTCGAGCGCAGAAATCGCGTCGAGGAGGAACTTGGAATCCGCGAGATATCCTCGTCCAACTGCCTCCCACTGAGGCGCGGTTTTCCGGCGATTCATATCAGCAGCCTGCGTGAGCAGAGCCTTCCCTTCGGCAGTATTCTTCTGCAGTATCTTGACATGTCCTTTTCCGGCGACGGGCAGGGGGTCTTTGCTGTCGTTGCTGATGCCCTTCTCGAATGTTGCTAGGGCCTTATCGAGGTCGCCCGCGATTATATAGCCAAGTCCGAGATAGTATTGGTGTTCCGGGGATTCCTGTGTTGCTTGTTCAAGTGCCGGGATCATTTTGGAAGGCTGCTCGATCTCATAGTAGCGAAAGGCCTTCCGGATCTCCGGAGTTTGAGAAAAAGCCGTAGTAACTGACGCCAGGACAAGCAATACCAGCGTCAGGGGGCGCAACAACTTGGTGCTTGGGTGGTCAGGGCTTCCTTGATATCTCATGGTCTACATCTATTTTGTTGACAATAATTGCTTTAAAATTCAAGGGTCCAATTTACAAATAAACTGTGTTCATGACAGACAATTACTCGATTTCAAGTGGCCTGCGGTTCACTTCGACAACCCTCAGGGGCATCGTCACCGGTACGAGTCCGGCCCTTAGCACGATCCGCTGACCTCTCTCGCTGGCAACGAACGCCATGAAGCCGCTTCCCAGTCCCGCGCGCGCTTCGCGACTCAGGATTGTGATTCGCCGTGCGAGCGGGTAGTGTTTTAGGGCCAGGTACGCCTGATAAGGTTTGAAGTGCGTACTGTCACCGGCGACGCTCATTACCCGTACTCTTTGCAGGAAGGAATTCGAGGTAGAGTCGTCTTTATCGCTGATCCATTCCAATCCGATAAGTCCGAGTGCATTCTCATTCGCCGACACATAGTCGATCACACCCTCGTTATTCTTCACTGCGAAGGTATTATCCGGGAGTTCGTCCACTTGCGCGACAGAGTCTTTCAAATGCCGGATAAGACCCGAGTTCGGGTTATCAAACACAATCTCTATGCCAGCGTTGTTATTCCCGCCCAGATCGCTCCATTTGCCGATTTTTCCCTGCAAAACAGCGCGGAGCTGCTCCATAGTAATGAGCGTATCGCGGTTGTTGCGGTGGACGATCAGAGCCACGGCGCTGAGGGCCACATCGAGTTCAGTCGGCGTGATCTTGAGTGATCTGAAATAATCCTTTTCCTCTTCGGTAAATTTTCGCGTAACGATGGCGAGGCGTGCGCTATCGTCGAGCAGCGCATTTAAAGCTTCTGCTTCGGGCAAGTAGACCGTTTCGATATCGGCTCGCTTGTACAAAGCTTCGAACATGCTTACCTCGGCCTCGACGAGAGGTCGAAGTGATTCATCTGCTGCAATCTTGATAAACCCCTGGGTAGGGGAGTCGAGCGGGCGTCCATGTTTATCGCGGTCGCGGCCACATCCGGCAAGCAGCAGGATTAGGAGCGCCAGCACTAACGGCATTTTCACGATCGTTCTCATGTCCAGTATTTCTTATAGTACTTGTATCCGCGATAGGCTCCGAAGAGGAATAAGATAATTCCGAAGGGAATTCTGTAGTGTTCCGGTACTCTCTCGTCGGGTATATAAAAAATAAAGGTTGTACCGAGTATGAAATACAGTACAACCATTATTATTCCAAAGACCCGTCCGACGGCTTTCGCCAAATCGAGTTTCCGATCTTCGCTTTCGTCCTCCAAGTCTAGTTCAATTGGAACTTGATCGGCAGAACAAATCGTACGAACACGGGCTTACCATTTTGTCTTCCAGGCTTCCACGGCGGCATCATTGATACCACGCGCATTGCTTCCTTATCACAGTCAGCGCTGATCCCACGGATCGTTTTTACTTCGCTGATGCTACCGTCTTTGCTTACGACGAAGCTCACATAGACCGTTCCATCAACACCCATCCGCCGTGCGCTCGCCGGATATCTCATGTTTTTCTTGATAAAGGCCATCATTGCTGCATAGCCGCCTTCGAATTCAGGCTGTTGTTCAACTACGGTGAAGATCTTGTTCTCATCTTCCTCCACAACGACTTCGGCTACTGGCTCTTCAAACACGATCTCCGTTGGACCTTCGATCGCCACAGCTGCTACTTCGTGCTGCTTGATCTCCTCGATCGTCGGGATCTCTTCGACCACCTCTTCCTTCACGACTTTCGGCGGAACGAATTTGATCACCTTTTGCAGTTTTGGTAACTGCACTTGCGGTGGCGGTGGTTTGGGTTTGTCGATTGGCGGCGGCGCCGACAATTCGGTATACACGAGTTTCCTCGGAGGAGCCTTTTCTACGATCTCCTCTTTCTTGAACAGAGCCATAATATCAGGCGAATAAAACACCAGGGCCATGACCACCAGGGTTACCACAACGCCAAGCACCACGTTCTTGGAGTAGATGGTGCGGAGCACATAGGCACCATATGCCTTGTTGCGGTTTTCGAAGACGATGTCTTCCCACCTGGGCGCCATTGGATTATTTGCTGCTTTCATAGTTTCTTACGTTTCTTCTACAAAGATGCTCGGAGCACCGAAATTCCATAAGGAAAATCAGGGTTCCTGAGTAACTTCTTCAACCGGAATATTTCCCGTAATAATTGCCGTATCGTCCGGTGTGTAATCAACGATTGCATACCGTTTCGTGTCGGTGATATCCATTTCATCAAGGATAGTCACCATGTTCTCGTAGCGCGAATCATCCTTCGGCTTAATAAGGACCATCATCTTTGGATTCGCCTGCGTATTTTGAAGGATTATCTTCCGAACACCGTCTTTCGAGTAATTTGTCTCGCTGACGGGCGGATCAAGACCGATCCACCAGTAGATTTTGTCCCCCTCGGCCAAGACGAGATTCAGGATATCCCGCTCGTTGATCTTGGTCTGCTGGGTTTCATCGTCCACTTTGTCCGGCATGTTAACCTCCATGGTCTTGGGCTTATTGAACGTCGTAGTCAGAAGGAAGAACGTCAACAAAAGAAACGCCAAATCGACCATCGGCGTCATGTCAATCTTCGTTGACATTTTCTTCGCGCGAACCTTACCGCCTTTGCCCTTACCGCCGCCGCCACCTTGCTGTACTTCTGCCATAACTTTATAACTTAATAAGTTAAACTTCTTGTTCCAGTGTCGTGATCAGATTGAAACGCAACACTTTGCGGTCGATCAGCGTGCTGATAACGCGCTGAACTATCTTATAATTGGTGTCGCGATCGCCTTTCACCGCTATGCGCACGCCGGGATTACTAATGCGAGCAAAGACAATCCAGTCGGCGAGTTCGTTTTGTACCGAATCCGAAGGAATGCCCGGCTGCTGAACCATTTTTCGCTCCTCGGGAGCCATGTCGAGAAATTGCGGAAGTGTCGCGAGCGGCACACCGAAGCCCGTCATGATCGAAAATGTGTTGAGCTGTTCACCGCTGAAGGCGATGCCGTACTTATCTCCCATCAGCCGCAGCATTTGCGCACGGTGGTTCTTGTTATCCATATCAAAGAACACCCGTCCGTCGTCGGCGATACTGATAATGATCCGATCTCTGTCTGGAAGTATAATTTCCGAAACCGACTTGGGAATATCCACCACCACTGGTTCATCTGGCGCGAACGTTGTCGTCAACATAAAGAAGGTAACGAGCAAGAACGCCAGGTCGACCATTGGGGTCATATCCAGGGATGGAGGATTCCGTTGTACTTTAATCTTTCCCATAATATTGGTTCAGTTATGCTTTCACTTCGCGACCTGCGCGAGCAGTGAAGTTCTGAATGATGCTATACGATGCTTCATCGATGCCATATGTCAATGAATCGATCTTGTTCGTAAAGTAGTTATAGAAGATGATCGCAAGAGCAGACGTACCTACACCAAGCGCCGTATTAATAAGGGCCTCGGAGATACCGTTTGCAAGGGCGACCGCGTCAGGAGCACCTGATGTTGCCATCGCCGTAAAGGCCGCGATCATACCGGTTACCGTTCCCAAGAGTCCCAACAGAGTCGCGACTGATGCGATCGTTGCGATGATCACAAGGTTCCGTTCCAGCATCGGCATCTCCAGCTGCGTGGTCTCTTCGATATCCTTCTGAACTAACAACACTTTTTTCTCCGGCTCTAGTTCATTGTTCCGGGAGAGCTCATCGTATTTCAGCAAACCGGCTTTGACGACGTTCGCCACGGATCCGCGCTGGCGATCGCATTCCTGGATTGCCTGTGTGATCTTACCGTCTGAAATCAGCCCGCGAACCTTCGATACGAACCTTCTGACGCTACCGCGACCAGTAGCGCTGGAGATAGTAACGAAACGTTCAATAGCAAATGTCAGAAGGATCAACAACAGGGCGATCAGCGCAGCAACGACGATCCGACCTTTGTAAATAATGCCTAACCAGTTGCCGGGAAGCGGGTGATTGCTTGGATCGCCACCCTCGAAATTGGCCGGGTTACCGAGAACATATAGGTAAATAAGAACCGCAATGACAATTTCTAATGGAATAACAATTGCTGTAAAAGTTGATCTGAGGCTTTCTCCAAGTGAGCCACCACGTTTTTGTGCCATGTTAATAGTAATTTAGGTTTCTAAGTTGATGTTAGTTGGTAAAAGTAATCAAAGAGGGTTAAAAATCCTGTTTTTCGCATGAACTGCAAAATAATTCTTAATTTTCTTTGGCCTGCCGGCTAACTCTGTATTGTTCTCTTGCGTTTAATACGTCGGTTTTCTCACTGTTATTGTTCATCCTTTGCCAGGAGATTCCGGTTCTTGAACCAGGTGATCACCACGGGTATTGCCGAGACAAGGATCATGGTGATTACGATCAACTCCAGATAGGAGGTGATGTTGGGGAAGAGCCTGCCGAGGAAATGTCCTGCCAAAACCATTGTGACTATCCAGATTGTTGCACCTAAAAGGTTGAAAATCATAAATTTAGTAAAGTCTATGCGGGCCATTCCGGCGAGGATCGTCACGAACGTGCGAACCACCGGCAGGAATCGTCCGAGGATGAAGGCCATCATCCCGTGCTTCTCGTAGAACGCTTGTGTGATGTTGATGTACTTCTTCTTGAAGAAGAAACTGTCTTTCCGGTTCATGAGATAAGCTCCCGCCCAACGTCCCGTCAGATACCCGACAAATGACCCGGAGATCGCCGCGATGATCAACAGTATAATAAGGACATAAACATTTATGTCGAGGTATTCCGATTCGGCGAGGAGGCCGGCTACAAAGAGCAGGGAGTCACCCGGGAGAAAGAACCCGAAGAATACACCTGTCTCTGCGAAGATTATCAACAGCAGAAGTCCCAGCCCTCCGAACTGAATGATTGTCTCTGGATTGAAGGTGTCAAAGATGGCAATGATGTTAACGAATTGAACGTCTGCAAACATGATTTTCGGTTAGTAATGGAGCCTATGCTTAATAAAGATTGCACCAATGATCACCGTCATCTCACGTGAGCGAACTGTCCGACGCCGATCCCATAGGTGAGGGAACCGGATCGGGATCGGGATTTCCTGGCGAACCTGATTCCGCAAAGTGGGCAAGGTAAGCCAAAAAAGCTACTCCGGTGCAGATGAAAATGCAATTTTTATGAGTGGTCGCACTCCCCGGCCTATTTCGACCCCTGGGAAACTTGATTGCGGCCTGAGCTATTACATCTGTCGTTAACCCGTTCATTTTCACAGGCTTTATTTCCGCATATTTTGCTAATTTTACTGTAATAATGCCACCATACCTGGACTTATGAAGCGATTTTTTTTCGTCCTGCTGACTGTGTCTGCAGCCGGGCAAAGCTGCCTTTTTGCACAGCAGCGGCCCGACAAAACGGCTGTTACCTATGAGCAGATCTACGACGACCCGTATGCTGTAAACAAGCTTTTTATTGGTCTGCAACCGCTTTACGGAGAACTTTTTGTTGCCAATGTCAATGCGGGTTTCGGCCTGGAGGCGCTGTATTATTACCAGGATAAGGTTGATTTCCGCGCCCAGCTTCGAAAATCTTACAGTCGGAAGTTCTTCGACTTCAACCGGGATGTCGCACTTGACAACAGCCAGCTTGACAACCGTGCTCAGGTGTTTAATTACTTTGAGTTCGGAGCCACGTACCACATCAAAGACTTTGAGGAGAACTCGAAAACGAGAATGGTGCTTTATAGAAAGAGTTACAAAGGCAACCGATGGGCATCGCGCGTGCCCCTCACCGCCGAAGTGCCTTCCAAGGTGAGGAAGGTATACGGACTCCGCGGAGGGACAATGCTATGGAAGAGCTCTACAGACCTGACACGGGCCATGAGTGCTCAGGGATTGACGAACAATGATCTGAAAGACGCTGAAGGCAATGGTCTCCCACTGACGTACGATGCGGCGGGACGAGAACGTCCACTTAATGTGTACTCCAATATTGCGTCGACTAACGTATACCTCGGGGGGTCGATGTCGTGGGGACGAAACATCGCAATCAATTTTGACACCTACGAGGAGGGTGTCGATGACTTGATGCTTACTGTATTCTTTGACCTTATCTACTCACCTTCCATGACCGTCGACGACATCGTCTATACTACGACGCCATTGAACTCGCCGACGGCGGAGACGCGCACATATTCCGTCAGTCCCGTCAAACTTCAATCATTCGGAGCGCGTCTCGGTATCGACGGGCGATTCAACCGCTCATTCAGTTGGTCGTACGGAGGGGAGATAGGCTACAGACCCAGCATCGAAGGAAGATCCTTTTTCGCACTACTAAGGATCAGTTTCCCTGTATTTGGAAGTAGCCTGGATGACAAGGTTGAAACATTTGAAAGGAACTGACCTTCCCACAGAATTCTCTACCCCTTTTTGGGGTGCTTGAAAAAGGTTACACCTTTATTTCATATTTATTTTCAGAGTGGTTGCAACAATCGATTACAAGCTGACGTCTAATTGCTGTAATCAAAAACAAACCATATGAAAAAAATATTTTCCTTAGCACTGGTGCTGGCGGCTGCTATTCAAGTGTCGGCTGCTCATGTGGCGCCGGAGTCACCGGTCGGAGTTTCTGTACTGAAGTCCGGATCGGTTGTCAAACTTTTCTATCGCGGCGAGGAATGCGGAACCGTGAAGGTTGCGATCTATAATCAGAAGGGGCACGTTGTTTACCGTGAGGTGTTGGAGGACACAGAAGATTTCATGCGGCCTTACAATTTTTCGGCTTTGCCATCAGGCAAGTACACCATCGAACTCACTGACAAGTTTGGAACGAAGAGTCGAAGCGTGGAGCACGGGTTACGCGACAATTCGATGGTCGTGAAACTCACGCGCTTGAGCAAGAATGAGCATAAGTATGTGTTATCTGTCCCGGATCAAGGGGCCGAATCACTTGTTGTTCGTATTTACGACCGGAATAACAAGATGGTGTATGAGACGACGGAGAGAGTAAATGGCGATTTTGCAAGAATGTACAACCTGAACAAGATCCGCGGATATCACATGATTCACGTGACAGACGACAAAGGACACTCGAATAGTATAGTGAATTGATGCGGAATCGTTTGTATATGCAAAGGTTGTTAACTTCTGATAACACGAATCTCTACCAAACGAGCCCTTCATGATGGAGGGCTTTTTTGTTTAGCGTTGCTGCATGTACATGGTAGTCTCTTGCAGATCAGACTGCTTTCGTTCGCATTTTCAATTTCAGATTTTTTGTGGCATTTTAAATTATGGATGTATTATGGCTCTCTTTGGGAATCATCTTAATGGCCGTCGGGTTCGTGGGCTGCATTCTTCCGTTTCTTCCAGGTCCTCCACTTTGCTACCTGGCCCTACTGCTTCAGCAATTGCAATCGGAGCCGTTCTTCACTACCCGGTTTCTGGTGATTTGGGCCGGGGTGACCTTGCTAGTGGTCGCATTGGATTACGTCATTCCGATCTTCGGCACTAAACGCTATGGAGGGAGTCGATATGGTGTGTGGGGATGCGTTGTGGGGCTTGTCGCGGGTTTGTGGCTGATGCCATTCGGCTTGATCATCGGACCTTTCGTAGGTGCTTTTGTTGGTGAGCTGATCGGCAACTCCGGCGCGCAAAATGCGTTGCGTGCTGCATTTGGTTCATTTCTCGGCTTTTTGCTCGGGACGCTTCTGAAGTTGGTCGTATGTATAGTGATG
Source organism: uncultured Roseivirgaceae bacterium (assembly GCA_964438975.1). GTDB lineage: Bacteria > Bacteroidota > Bacteroidia > Cytophagales > Cyclobacteriaceae > Chryseosolibacter. The sequence goes on from CAYTMU010000010.1 coordinate 33,131, forward strand.
GGCTGGTATTTCGTTCAAGCTGCGATCCGCTAGCTATATGGATGCAAATTGCGGCGCAAGCGCTAAAAATCTTGAATTTTTTTGGCTTTATTTGAGTAAAATATAAATCTGCCGAACATGAAAAGAATTCTTGTCCCCACTGATTTCTCAAAGCCTGCTGAAAACGCGATCGACGTTGCCGTGGATATCGCCAAGAAAGCAAACTCGACACTCATCCTGCTGCACGTGATTGAAGAGGCTTCCGGAACTTCATTCAACATCACCGGAGAGGTCAATGTCTCAGGGGGATGGGAGGAGAAGTTTTTCACCATGAAACTGATTGAGCGAAGCAAGAAGCAGATGGCGAAGGTTTTTGACGAAGTCAAGGCAACGGGGGTAAAGGTGAAGCAGGAATTGAGGGTTGGAACGGCATTTCACGGGATGCGCGATATCATCACCGAGCAAAAGGTTGACCTGGTGGTCATGGGAACTGCTGGCCGGAAGAAGCTCAATGAGATGATCATCGGAACCAATACGGAGAAGGTGGTCCGGCATGCGAAATGTCCGGTCTTGACGGTTCAGAAGAAGCCCAGAACGACCGATTTCAAAAATATTGTATACGCCACCTCAATGAGCAAGGAGGAAGAGGTGTTTTCGCGTGTTGTTCGGAACGCTCAGCAGATCTACGGGTCAACTATACATCTCGTGCGGGTGAATACGCCGGGCAATTTTCAGCGCGACGCGGTTGCAGAGAAGTATATGCAGGACTTTGCCAAGAAGCTGCAACTGAAGAATTATACGATCAATATTTTCAACGACCTCACAGAAGAAGAGGGCATCATCTATTTTGCTGACAGCATCAATGCGGATCTTATCGCGATGGCGACGCGCGGCCGCACTGGATTTGCTCACGTACTCGCGGGCAGCATTGCAGAAGAGGTGGTGTCGCACTCAAAGCGTCCTGTACTGACCTTTGTCACCAAGCCACGCTAGGCATCGCCAGAAATGATCTGAGATTGCACACCTCATATGGAGCGTGGTCTTGCTAATCCCGCGTGTAAGATGTGAAAGACTATTACGCTATTCTGGGTGTACACGCTTCAGCTTCGGCAACTGAAGTGAAAAGAGCATTCAGGAAGCTGGCTTTCCGTTATCACCCCGACAAGAATCCGGGGCGGGATGCCCCTGCTCATTTCCAGGAGATCAACGAGGCGTATGATGTGCTGGGAGACGCTAACAAACGAGCGGGTTATGATGCGTTGCGTTCCGGAGTCATCCTGGAGTCGCCACCACAGAGACATCCCGATCCGGCTTACCGGCGGAAACGTACGCGACCGCCCGGTCGTCCCGGGCCTCCACAGTCTTATATCCTCATGCGCAAGTCGTTGCCGTACATGCTGTGGATAAGCCGGGTTTCCATCTTGTTCACGCTGCTGTTCTTTATCGATTTCTGGCTTCCGTATAGCCAGAATGAGGATCATGTCCGTCAGATATTTTCCAACAAAGGCCAACAGACTTCGTTTCTGCTGATCACCCACTCAGGTGAAAAGATCCAGGTGGACAACTTCGACCCTTCAGTCCTTCCGGCTGACGGCAGTATCCGTCTCAACGTCAGCCGCATCTTCGGATCGGTTATGAGTATTTCTATTCGCGATGGAGTGTACAGCGCCTGGGTTGGCTATATGTATACGACCCATGTTTTCTTTCCGATATTGCTTTTTGTAAATTCACTGCTGGCCCTTGTCTACAGGAAGCGAGTGGAGTTTTGTTTCAACCTGAATGTAACGGGTTTTGTGTTGCTGATTCTGAATTTAGCTCTGATCTGAGATGGCAAAGAAGAATGACTGGAAGAAGAGAGACGGGATCGTCTATTCCACCGAAACGGATTTCTCCTACAAGTACGAGGAGCAGTCGGAGGCCGATACACTTCCTCCGCAGCAGCAGAGCCTTCGTATCATGCTCGACAAGAGTGGTCGCGCCGGAAAGCAGGTGACGCTTGTGACGGGTTTTATTGGCCAGACGGACGACCTGGCGGCACTTGCAAAGTTACTGAAGGCAAAGTGCGGTGTCGGCGGCGCTGTCAAGGACGGGGACATCCTTATTCAGGGAGATCACCGGGAAAAGGTTATGCTGGTTCTACAGGCCCAAGGTTACCGACCAAAACGGTCAGGGTAGGACCGTAAAAAGCCGGACAGAATGTCGGGTAACTCCGCGACCCTCAAACCAAGGTTTCTCTTATCTTTGAACCTGTGAATAACAGTGAGATCTATCTTTCAGCTGTCGGAGAAGTGCTGCTGTACATTGTCGGCGGAATCCTGTTTATCGTCCTCGCATTTGTTACATCATCATTACTTCGGCCGAATAGACCGAATCCACAGAAGCTCAGTACTTATGAAAGTGGTGAGGATGCTATCAGTTCAGCGTGGACTCAGTACAACGCCCGCTTCTATATTGTAGCATTGATCTTTTTATTGTTTGAAGTGGAGATCGTTTTTCTCTTCCCCTGGACGACGATCTTTGTGCAGGATGACTTACTCGCGGCTAGCGGTGGTCTGTGGGGATGGTTTTCAGTTGTTGAGGTCGTGTTCTTTATTCTCGTTCTCGCGCTGGGGCTTGCCTATGCGTGGGTCAACGGCCACCTTGATTGGATCAAGCCGGAACCCGCGCCTACACCGATGAAGTCCAGTGTTCCGCCGGAGCTCTACGAGAGGATTAACGAACGCTACGCGGGTACTTACAAAAAGGAAAGTTGACATGAAGGGCTTTTTGGATCAACGATTTGAAAACGGAGGATTCATAATCACCAAGCTTGAGGATCTCATCAACTGGGCCAGGCTGTCGTCTATGTTTCCGATGACGTTTGGGATCGCGTGTTGTGCGATTGAGTTCATGAGCACAGGAACAACCGTTTACGATATGGACCGATTTGGTATGGCGCCCCGCGCTACACCGAGGCAGTCGGATGTGATGATCGTTGCGGGAACTGTGACCTTTAAGATGGCTGAGCGGATCAAGCGTCTGTATGAGCAGATGGCCGAGCCTCGGTATGTCATATCCATGGGATCTTGTTCAAATTGCGGCGGTCCCTATTGGCAGCACGGCTATCATGTTGTCAAAGGAGTACAAAGGATCATTCCGGTAGATGTGTATGTTCCCGGATGTCCCCCACGTCCAGAGGCGCTGATCGGAGGATTCCTCCAATTGCAGGAAAAGATACGGGGAGAAAGCGTCGTCGCACCGAAGGCCATTGAGCGACTTTTGGTAAACGAACCTGCGCAGAAACAATCATGAGAACTTTTTTGGAAATAGCAGACTTCGTGCAACAGCGGTGCCAGCACGGTGCGACCGAACTACAGTCGATAAAGCCAGCGGGTATGTTGATCGATTCGCGGGACCTCGTGCCGGTATGCTTCGCGTTGCGCGATGATCCCGGTATGTATTTCGATATGCTGTCGTGTATCACGGCGCTGGATAATGGTCTCGACGCTGGCACCTTTGACGTTGTGTACAATCTTTATTCGATACCGTTTGATCATCATGTTTCGATCAAGGTCGTACTCCCGCGCGAGGCTCCGGAAGTGATGTCGGTGAACGATGTGTGGAAGACCGCGAACTGGCATGAGCGCGAAGCGTGGGATTTGTTCGGTATCAGTTTTGCCGGCCACCCAGACCTTCGACGGATCTTGCTGCCAGCTGACTGGGAGGGACATCCATTGCGGAAAGATTATCAGCAGCAGGAGTATTATCGCGGCGTAAAGGTAGATTAGCGAATCGATGTCGAACGACAAAGTTCAATACGTATATAATCCCGATGGACTGAAGTTGTCCGAGCCTAATAAGTTTCGGGCGGAAGACCTCCGTGCGGAGGAGATGATCATCAACCTCGGACCCCAGCACCCGTCAACACACGGAGTGCTGCGCCTGGAGGTACTGCTCGATGGCGAGATCATCCGTGACGTTGTTCCGCACATCGGTTACCTGCATCGTTGTTTTGAGAAGCACGCCGAGCGTCTCCCGTACAATCAGATCATCCCCTTTGTTGATCGGCTCGACTACGTTGCAGCGATGAACTGTGAGCATGTTTACGCATTGGGTGTGGAGCGAATGCTAGGTATCGAAGAGCAGATCCCGAAGCGTGTTGAGTACATCCGCGTGCTCGTTGCCGAGTTGAACAGGATCAGTTCTCATTTTGTTGCGATCGGAACGTATGGGATGGACATGGGTGCGTTTACGCCGTTCTTTTGGGTGATGCGCGACCGTGAGCACATCCTCCGGATGCTCGAATGGGTCAGCGGAGCGAGGATGTTATACAATTACATCTGGATCGGTGGTCTGTTTTACGATCTCCCGGTCGGCTTCGAGGATCGCTGCCGGGAGTTTATCACGTACATCAGACCTAAGCTGCGCGAGCTTGAACGCATTCTAATTGACAACAAGATATTTATCGACCGCACCGCGAAGGTCGGTGTATTGCCCCTCGATCTGGCAATTAACTGTGGTGCCACCGGTCCCGTGCTGCGCGGGTCTGGTTTGCGTTTTGACCTGCGGCGGGTTGATGGGTACTCAGTGTATCCCGAGCTGGATTTTGAGGTGCCGATCGGCGAAGGTGCCATGGGGACGGTTGGCGATTGCTGGGATCGAACCTGGGTTCGCATGCAAGAGATCCACGAAAGTGTGAAGATAGTGGAGCAATGCCTCGAGAAGCTGACAACTGACCACAAGCGGACGCGTGATTTTGATCCGCAAGCGGTGGTACCGAAGAAAATACGACCTGCGGCGCAGGAATTTTACGTCCGTGGCGAGACCCCCAAGGGGGAATTGGGATTTTATTTCCGCGCTGACGGACGCAGTGATATACCGTATCGCTGCAAGTGCCGATCGTGCAGTTTTGTAAACTTATCCCTCTTACCCGAAATCTCCAGGGGCATATTGATCGGCGACCTGATTGCCATCATTGGTAGTATTGATGTTGTGATGGGCGAGGTTGATCGATGATATCCCGGTTGCTACTGGGTGCGTTGAACTGTTTGTGATAAATTCACGAGGGATATTTCAGAAGTTGTATGAGAATACTGACGACCCGGCAGATCAGAGAACTAGACGCCTATACGATCAGGCATGAACCTATTGCATCCATAGACCTGATGGAGCGCGCGTCCCGTGCATTTGTCGAATGGTTTACACTACAGATTCATTCCGATAACAAAGTGGGAGTCGTATGCGGAACGGGGAACAACGGGGGAGACGGACTGGCGATCGCGCGATTACTGTGTGAGTGGGGCTATTCGGTGCGCGTGTGGATCGTGCTGGGGGGAGCTGCCGAGTCTGAGGATTTTGCCGTAAACCGTCGGCGGTTGCCGGCGAAGGTTCGCGTGACGGAAGTCAGGGAGGCGAACGACACGACCGAGTTCGGCGACAGCGACGTTCTTGTCGATGCCATCTTTGGCTCAGGCCTTTCCCGGCCGCCGGAGGGGCTGTATGCACACGTTATCAACAGGATCAACGAGGCCGGGTGGGTACGCGTGGCCGTTGACATACCATCCGGGCTAATGGCCGATAGCCACTCGACAGGCGCAATTGTTCGTGCGCACTTTACTGTCACTTTTCAACTTCCGAAGCTCGCGTTTTTCATGCCGGAGACATTTTCTCATATCGGAGAATGGGTTGTGGCGGACATCGGGTTGGATAAGAACTTTATCCGAAACACCGAGACATCGTACTATTACACAAAGATCGGCGTGATCCGTAAGATCCTTCGGACGCGCGCAAAATTCGATCATAAGGGGACGTATGGTAATGGACTCCTCATCGCCGGGAGCTACGGCAAAATGGGAGCCGCGGTGCTTGCTGCGCGCGCAGCGATGCGTGCAGGCATCGGGTTACTTTCCGTCCATGTGCCGGCGTGTGGCTATACAGTGCTGCAAACCGCTGTGCCGGAGGCTATGTGTCTGGCTGATGGCGATGACCGCATTTTATCCTCCCCACCATCGACGGTTGCTTATGACGTGCTGGGTATAGGCCCTGGGTTGGGTCAGGACGCTCGAACAAAAAAGGCCCTTGCCCGCACGCTCGAGGAGTTCGGAAAGCCGGTCGTACTCGACGCCGATGCCCTCAATATCCTCGCATCTGACCGCCATTTGTTTGGCCTCGTGCCACCCGGGAGTATTCTGACGCCTCATCCGATGGAGTTTGAGCGACTGACTGGCCGGTGGACGGATGACTTCCAACGATTGGAAATGCAGAAGCAACTCGCGGTTTCCCTGAAGTCGATAATCGTTTTGAAAGGAGCGCACACCTCCATTGCCAGCGATAGGGGAAACGTCTACTTTAATTCCACAGGTAATCCCGGCATGGCAACTGCGGGTAGTGGGGACGCGCTCACGGGTATCCTTACCGGGTTGCTCGCGCAAGGTTATTTGTCTCTCGATGCCGCTTTGGCAGGGGTATTCCTTCACGGACTCGCCGGCGATCTGGCCGTAAACGATTTCGGCCCGGAGGCGATGATCGCTTCCGATCTCATTGACAAGCTACCACTGGCGTACCGGAGGGTCCACCGGAAATAATATTGCACTCAATTCAAACTTTCTGGAGATTTTCTGCATCTAACCATTGATTCCGCAATTTTTTACGGAACTCTGGACTGAAATTTGTCGTATACAGAAGTAATAACTACTGCTCGCATGCGTTTATATGGGTTGATTTTCTTGATCGGTGCTCTCACAGCTGCTCAGCTGGGTGTAGCGCAATCCTACCCTGAATTGCAGGCCGTCGTGCAGGAGGTTGACCTGTCAAAGTCGGTGCATATTTTCCCCAATCCGGCGACTGAGGATGTTTACGTCGAGCTCGAACGCTTTCCTGCGGCGAATGTAATTGTAACGGTACATACGATTATCGGTAACGAACTACCGGTGGAGAAGGAGATCATGGATGAAAATGTCATCCGAGTCCGGGTCAAGGATCTTGCATCCGGGTATTATTTACTGGCGATCAAGGATGAAGAGTCCAAGTTCCGCGGCACGTACAAGTTTCTCAAGCGTTAACCATCAGGCTCCTCAATTTCCCTCCGAAGTTCCTGACTTCCTCTTCTGTCGTATCGAATGCACACATCAACCGCACTTCCATCGTCCGGTCGTTCCATATATAAAAGAAGTTCTCTGCCTGCAAAGGCGCAATGATTCGCTCGGGCAGGATGGCGAAAACGCCATTGGCTTGAACGGGTTGGGTTATGGTAACGCCTTCTACGGAGCGCAACTCCTGTTCTAACAGCTTCGCCATTCCGTTTGCATGCAAGGCATTCTTTTTCCAAAGGTCGTCCGACAACAGGGTGGAGAACTGTGCACTGATGAACCGCATCTTTGAATGGAGTTGCATTCCTTGTTTGCGTATGTACCGGAATTCTTCCGCCAGTTGGGTATTAAAGAAGATCACGGCTTCGCCGAACATCATCCCGTTCTTAGTACCGCCGAAAGAAAGGACATCGATACCGGCGTTGCGAGTGAAGGATACGAAGTCTTCCCCGAGAGCTACGGCGGCGTTGGAGATCCGGGCGCCATCCATATGCACGTAGAGTTTATGTTTCTTCGCCACAGAGGCAATACTTCGTATTTCATCAGTGGTATAGACCGTGGCATACTCCGTGCTTTGGGACAAGGAGACCACTTTGGCCTGGGGATGGTGTTGATCACCTGATCGTCGGATGTGTTCTTCTACGCGGTCGGCGGTGAGTTTCCCGTCTGGTGCAGGTATCGGCACAAGCTTGCAGCCCAGGAATTTCTCCGGGGCAGTCGACTCATCGACATTGATATGCGCGAGTTCCGCACACAGAACCGAATGATGTGATCGGGTCATCGCCTGGAGTCCGAGGACGTTCGCGCCTGTTCCGTTGTAAACGAAGAAGACTTCGATGTCGCCGCCGAAGAACCCGCGGAACTTGTCGACGGCATCGCGGGTGTACGGATCGTCCCCATAGGACGTGGCGTGGTCTGAGTTAGCCCTGGCGAGGGCATCAAAGACAGCGGGATGAACGCCGGCGTAGTTGTCACTTGCGAAAGTCTTGGTGTGCATTGTAAAATCGTGTAACCGTCGATCCCGAATTTGCTTGCCTTCAGGATAAGATGGGCTGAAATTAGCAGTAAGCAAATTAAAATCCCTATTTTGGTTACTAAATGCTTCGATGGTAATTAATTGTCTGCATGGTAAATATTCTTGTCCCGACCGACTTTTCCCAGCTTTCAAAATCCGCTTTAAAATATGCCATCAAGATCGCCAACCGATTGGGTGGGAATGTCACGGTACTGCATGTGATGACGACAACCCGCGAGATTCGTATCTCCATGCTGGAGAAAATACGGTCACTCGACTATAACGCAGTAGAATCGGCTGAACATGAGCTTGAAGTGATGATCAGGACCCTGTCGGAACAATACAAGGTCTTGAATCCGATCCGATATGACGTCGTTCGGGGTGCCTACTTTCCTTCCACCTTGTTGCGCGAGGCGAGGAGGCTGCGTTCCGGCTTGATTGTGATGGGAACCAGGGGAGCTAGCGGACTGACAAAGGCTATGCTCGGAAGTAATACTAACTCAGTAATCGAAGTCAGCCACATTCCTGTCCTTGCCGTCCCCGAGAAAGCCGATTTCAAAGGATTTCGCAACGTGGTCTATGCGGCAGATCTTCAGAATCTCGAAGAGGAGCTGGATATTCTCATCCGCTATATCGAAAAATTCGGCTCAACGATCCATTTGATTCACATTGTCCCGCCAGGCGACAGCATCGACCTAATTGAAGAAAGAATTCAGAACGTACTAAACGGCTACAAATACAAGAATATTGTTAACCTGGTACTTGTGGATCATAACGTTGGCACCGCCCTGGAGAACTACGTTCAGGTTTCGCGAGCAGATGCGTTAGCGATGTTTACCCATGAGATCAGCTTTGTCGAAAAGGTCTTCGACCGCAGCATGACGCGCAAGATGGCATTTCACAGCAAGGTACCGTTGTTAGCGTTCCGCCAGATCCGATCCGAGAAAGGTTTGTAGCACGTGGATATGTCAGAACTCAGCGTTGCCGGGATACCGCGGGAATGGGATCACGTCGCGGATATTGGTCATACCAGTAACAAACTGGATCATTCGCTCGAAGCCCAGGCCGAATCCACTGTGCGGTGCCGATCCGAATTTCCGCAATTCCAGGTACCACCATAGATCCTTCTCGGGAAGGTTCAATTCCTTGACTCGCTGGAGCAGTCGGTCATATCGTTCCTCGCGCTGCGACCCGCCGATAATCTCGCCGATACCAGGGAACAGCACATCCATTGCTCCTACTGTTTTCCCGTCTTCGTTCTGTCGCATATAGAACGACTTGATCGCGGCTGGATAGTTATACAATACGACCGGCTTCCGGAAGTGTTTTTCGACCAGGTACCGTTCATGTTCCGACTGAAGGTCAACACCCCATTCGTCGATCAGGAACTGGAATTTCTTCTTTTTGTTGGGGGCCGATGACCTCAGGATATCGATTGCTTCCGTGTAGGTCAGCCGTTGGAATTCATTTTCAGACACAAACTTCAGACGTTCGATCAGTCCTAGTTCACTCCGTTGTGCCAGAGGCCGGGATTGCTCCTCTTCCTGCGAACGCTTGTGAAGGAATTCAAGGTCTTCGCCGCAGTTCTCCAAAGCATACCTCACAAGATACTGCAGGAATTCCTGCGCGAGTGCCATCGTATCTTCGATGTCGTAGAACGCCATCTCCGGTTCAATCATCCAGAACTCGGCGAGGTGCCGTGTCGTGTTCGAGTTCTCTGCGCGGAATGTCGGTCCGAATGTGTAAATATCACCGAGCGCCAGGGCGTAGGTCTCTCCCTCGAGTTGGCCCGAAACCGTCAGGTTGGTATCACGTCCGAAGAAATCCTCGCTGAAATCGACGTTACCATGTTCATCCCGGGGCGGGTTGCTCGCATCCAGCGTCGTGACTCGGAACATGGCCCCGGCTCCCTCGGCATCGGAGGCGGTTATAATAGGTGTGTGGATGTAATAAAATCCCCGGTCATTGAAGAACTTGTGCACGGCGAACGCCATCGCATGGCGCACTCTCATGACTGCGCTGAATGTGTTTGTTCTTCCTCGCAAGTGAGCGATCTCCCGAAGAAATTCCAGGGAATGCTTCTTTGGTTGTAACGGATATTTTTCCGGATCGCTGTCTCCGAGTATTTCAATAGCGGTCACTCTGACCTCCACGGGCTGCCCCTTGGCAGGCGAAGACACCAGATTTCCCTTCACCGAAATGCATGCGCCGGTGGCGATCCGCTTGAGTGTTGCCTCCGGTGTATTGGCGAAGTCGACAACAGCCTGAATGTTCTGAATAGTTGAACCGTCGTTGATGGCAATGAACTGGTTGTTCCTGAATGTGCGCACCCAACCCTTCACCGTGACTTCCTGGTTCGCCGGGGTAGTCGACAATAATTGCTTGATCTTCGTTCGTTCCATACTTTCTGCGTCAAGGCCGGTGCCATTAGCCGGTAATCCGCAAAAAACGAAAAAAGTCCCGGATTTTCATAGCCGCAGGCCGGCATGTGATGTGTGTTTGATCGATTTATAGTATTTTAACCTTACCCTCAGTACCCCGCGAGGCAAAGGTTTCAGAACCGGCTTGAATTGATAACTTTGTAATCGCGTTGAATTAAATTCTTTAAACCGAAGATGCAGAAACTGGGTCTAAACCAATCTCTACAACAGAAGCTGTCTCCCCAGCAGATACAGTTCATCAAACTGTTGCAGGTTCCTACGGCGGAACTGGAGAGCAGAATTGAAGAGGAGTTGGAGAGCAATCCTGCACTTGAAGAAGGGGAGGAGAAAGACACTCCCGAGGACGCACCCGCTGATGACGACCAGGACGCCTCTTCGGCAGAGGAGGAGATCGACATCAAAGACTACCTTCAGGACGACGACTACAGCGGTTATAAAATGCAGGGCGATGGCGATGGCGAGGAAGATCGCGAAATGCCGATTCCTATGTCGACGTCTCTTCACGAGTTGCTGATGAATCAACTGGATTACATCGGCTTGGATGATAAACAGTACCTGATCGGCAAGCAGCTGATCGGCAGCATTGAAAGCGATGGTTACATCCGTCGTGACCTCGAGGCCATTGCGAATGACCTGGCATTTTCACAGGGTATCGAGGTAGAGGTAGACGAGATCGAAGAGGTGTTGAAAAGGATACAGACCTTCGATCCCCCGGGGATCGCGGCTCGTGATCTTCAGGAATGCTTGCTGCTGCAGCTGGATCGAATGGATAATGGTCACAATATCGATGTGGTTGTCGCCAAGAAGATCATCACCGACTGCTTTGAAGAGTTCACGAAAAAGCATTATCAAAAGATCCAGAAAAAACTTGAGACCGAAGACGAGGAGTTCGTCAAGGATGCTATTGAACTAATCGTAAAGCTCAATCCCAAGCCCGGTGGCGGGACGACGACGTCGATGGTGAAAAATCAATACATCATCCCCGATTTCATTTTGACAAATAATAACGGCAGGCTGGAGCTGGCGCTCAACAGCCGGAATGCACCGGAGTTGCGCGTGAGTCGTTCATACACTGATATGTTCAAGGCGTATGACAAAAGCGACAAGCGGGACAAGAAGTTGAAGGAGGCGGTCACATTTGTCAAGCAGAAACTCGACGCTGCCAAGTGGTTTATCGACGCCATCAAGCAACGGCAACAGACATTGCTCCGAACGATGCGAGCGATTGTCGATTTTCAATACGATTTTTTCCTCGAAGGTGACGAAACGAAACTCAAGCCGATGATCCTGAAAGATATTGCAACTATGATCGGGATGGATATTTCCACGGTCTCAAGGGTAGCAAGCAGTAAGGCGGTTCAGACTGACTTCGGTATTTATCCGCTGAAATATTTTTTCTCCGAAGGTATCTCGACGGATTCGGGTGAGGAGGTGAGTAGTCGGGAGGTTAAGCAGATCATCAAGGATATTATTGAGGGCGAAGACAAGAATAAACCTTATTCGGATGATAAACTCGAAAAAATTCTCAATGAAAAGGGCTACAACATTGCGCGACGTACTGTTGCCAAGTACCGCGAACAACTCAATATTCCGGTAGCCCGTCTGCGCAAGGAGATATAGTGTATGTGGGCGCGGGTCGTTTCTATTGGTTTTCATCCATTATTCATTCCGACATATTTTTTTGTATTCCTTGCCCTGACAGTGCCTACGGCGCTTGAGCCGGTGGCAGTGGATGTCCAATACAAAGTGATTGGTTTCGTATTCCTGTTCACCTGTGTGATCCCTATTCTGAATCTCGGGATGGTTCGGTCGCTTGGTGGATTTCGAACATTTGAAATGCCTACCCGACGTGAACGCCTGTTACCGTTCGCTATTATATCGGTGATATATGTGGCTGTAACTGCGATGTTCGCGCTGTATGGTAAGATGACATTGGACGACGGCTTCTTGAAATTTATTGTCATCATTGATATGCTTGTTGTGGTCGCGACGGTGATGACCTTTTTCTTCAAGGTAAGTGTTCACACGCTGGCAGCCTGGGGTCTCATCGGGATCCTCGTCCCGCTTAACAAGATCACCGAGATCGATTCTGTGTTTTACGGCACGATAGCAGTTATCGTCATCGCTGGTTTTATCATGTCGGCAAGAATTCTGACGGGCGCCCATAGCTACCGTGAGGTGATGTGGGGGGCGGTACTGGGGCTGATCACCGGTTTCAGTGGAATGCTGATCCTGTTCCGCGATCTGGCATAAAAAAACGCCCCGCATATGCGGGACGTCTCTTCTGCTGATACTGTGCGACGATTCTATTTGTTCGTCGACGTTTCCTTGCGGCTTCGATCGGTGGTTATAGCGTTGCTGCTGGTCGATGCTGTCGTGTGTGCACCCGGTAATGATGAAGAGTGAGTATCCGACGTCGCCGTCACGCGCAAGCGGTTCTCAACGTTCCTGACACCGGAGATAGCTTCGGCCATGTCTTCCGCGCGCCTCTTCGCGTTGCGGTGGTTGACGGTTCCGGTTAGCGTAACCTCTCCGTTGCTTACGGATACGTCGACGTCCGAAGCGTCGATGAACGGATCATCGCTAAGTCTGTCGTTGATGTCTTCCGTAATCCGCTGATCGGAACGCGAGTAGTTCTTCGGACCTTTTCCCCGGAATGATCCCTGCATCTCGCGGTCGCGGTCCCTTCTGCGTTCTGCATCTTCGTCACCAAACCACGATGATACTTCGTCGCTGGTGCGGTCCCACCAGGAGCGCTCGCCTGAATCGCCGTATCCGTAATCACGGGAGCGGGGGTTCCCCCATCCTCCATGACCTTGCCTTTCGAAGTCGCGGCTGCCCGCGCCGCGATAATCAGGGTAACCAAAAGATGAATTCGAATAGCCGGACCGCCCGTGACCATAGCGCCCGTGTTCACCGTAGCGATCATAGTTGGCTCCGCCGATGCGATTTTCGCGATTCTCAAAATCACGTCTTCCCATTCCCTGGTTACCGCTATCGTACAAGTTCCGTGAACTCCGGGAACGATAGTCTCCTCCGAAGTCTGAATACCCGGATGACTGACTGCGCGGGGAAGACCATTCGTCGCTCTGACGCGAGAATCGCCTTTGGTTGTCATAGTCACCTTCCCGGCCAGTATTCATCTGCCGTTCGTAGCGACTTTGCCATCCGCCTTCGCCGTAGTTCCCACTATCTCTGAAACCTCGGTTCTCCGAGACAGTGTAGTTGGGTTCCTCTTCGTTGTAACTTTGTTGTTGACGACCGTAGTCGTCATTCCAATCTCCGTACTGCTGCCGCCAGGAGGACTCCCGGCGAGTGCGATTGTTATCTGCCATGACTCTTTTTGGTTTTAATTGATGTTGTGACTTTCAATGCATGCTTTAGAAAGCAGCATGGGACCAAAACTATGCCCTGAATAGTTGGCAGGCGGAGGGATTCCGGATGTGGATAGACGACCACATCCGGGGATTTTGTTGGTGAATGTTTACTGCGATGCCTACTCCAGGCCGATCATCATAAAGGCTCCCCAGAATATCGGGTCGGGGTAGTCCACACGCAATTCCTTCTTGGCATCGATGAAGCTTTCACGCAGATTGTTGGTATTGCTCCATTTGAGATAGAACTTGGACATCAACTTCTGAGTCGCCTCATCATCGACTTTGAACATACTCATGATAAGGACCTTGGCACCAGCGGTAAGGAAAGCCCGCTGCAAACCATAGACACCTTCGCCCCATTCGAGATCTCCAAGACCGGTCTCACAGGCGCTTAACACAACAAAGTCGGTTCCATCGAGATTGAGACTCATCGCTTCCTGCGCGGTCAGAATTCCATTATCGATATTGTAGTTAAAGTCAGTTTTGGCAAGTATGTCGCCGGCACCTTTTAACAGCAGCCCGCTGCGCATCAAGGGGTTCTGCGTCAGGTATGCTTCGGCGCCCTCTATCTGTTTTGACAGGGAGATCTCTTCTGCCGGTTTGTACAACCCGTGAGTAGCGATGTGCAAAACACGCGGGCTATTGAGTTCCTTGATGTGTTCCTCCGCTGCCAGTTTCTCGACGTACTCGTCAGTACTCCAGCCTTTTTGCGACAAAATTTGCTGGAGTTGTGAAACTTCTTTTTCAGTGCCGGGCAATGGCGTTATATCCCTTCGGTTTGTCGCTGTCGCGGTGAGATAGAATGTTGGATTTCCAAAAACGGAAGCGGTATTCTTATTCGCCGCAGGACGCGACTTTACCTTCCGCAAATAGATGTCTTTTGTGTTGCTGACCAGCACAATATTGGCATTGTCAATGACGAATCGTCCATCGGGTGACGGGATTGCTTCGAGGTTGATCTGATTGTAAACTCCGTCGGCGGATAGATAGATGGTTGATGTCTGGCCGACTTCATCGATGATCGGCTTCCAATACACGGAATAGGAGTATTGGTCTGCCACTCGACCGATGATTGAGTTTCGATAATACCGGAAGTACCGTGTCTCCAGATTGCTGCCATCCTTCATGATGATCGCTTTCGGCTTGTCGAGTTTACTGGTAAGATACAGTGCGGCATAAATGACAGAATCGGTGAAGCTATGATTGAAATGCCGGTAGCGCACAATTTCGACCGCGACTTCGTTGGGTTGTAGCGATTTCTTGACGTCCTCGAACACAATTCGTTTTGTGTCGAAATTCTGACTGAAGAGTTCTGATTTCTGACTGAGCTCGCGTTCCAGGTGCTCGACCTCTTGTGTGAGCGCACCGGGGTTGATCTCATTCTCCAGCAGTTGCGCCGGACTCATTGACAGCGCGACCGTCAGCAGTTCTTTTTTCTGTATCCAATCATTGTACTGGTTCTTCAACGGTTCGTCCGTGCTGTTCAGGATACGTTCCCTCATTTTGATCGAGTTGCTCAGGAGAAGCGCTTTTGTCATCAATTGAGCATTGTAAATTCGCCCGGTCAAATCTTTGAAGTCGTCGAGGTTACTGAATGCAAGGGTATTGTAGAACTCAAAGTCGCCTTTGATCGTATTCCAGTATTTGGCTTTCTCGCGTTCGCTTAGCGCCGGGAAGAATTTTTTGATATACTCCTCGTAGTTGGCGAGGGCCTGGTCGATGAACCGTTTGGATTGCTTGTAGTTCTTCCCCATGTAATAGACTTTGCTCAGCTTGCTCAGGACCTTTACATATTCGGGATGGTTCGCACTGAAGAAACTCTCGTAAAGCTTCTTAGCCTTATTGTAGAACTCCTCGGCCTTTCCATAGTTCTTGAGCTGGTAATACACGTCGCCCGTTAGGGTGTAAATACTCGCTGCATTGATGTTATTCTTGGTTCCTGTTTTTGTACGCCAGATATTCTCCGCTACTGTAAGCGAGTTGAAGGCGATGTCGTACTTGCCCTCTGATATGTAGAGCACGGCGACGTTCTTAAGTATCTCCGCATACTGTGGATTATCTTTTCCGAGTTTATCCGCCATAACGTCACGGGCCTCGAGCATGAGTTTTTCCACCTCCTGGCGATCACCGCCTTTGTGGAACTTGATCAACGCCAGTTGAGAAATGGATTTCGCCACCTCAATGTGTCCGCGGCCGAATTGTTTTTCCTGACTCGCGACTGCTTTCTTGAGGTTATCCTCCGCTTTCTCGTAATCGCCCAGCGTGTAGTTTATGTCCGCGAGAAGTTTTAACGTAGGGGCAGTCTTGGTCGAATTCTCGCCATACGTCTTTACCGCAATGTCGTTCGCACGGCGCGCGACACGGTCAGCTTCTGTATAATCGCCTTTTGCCAGGAGGATACGACCGCGGTTCACGAGCGGCTCGATCAGTCGCAGGGAATTGGGTCCGTACAGCTTTTGGTATTCGTCGAGCAGCTTGTTGAGCAGCTTTTCCGTCTGCGAGTATTGACCGAGTTGGATAAACAAAGTTGAAAGTTCTTGCGCAGCAGAGTATTCATCTATCGGAACCTGCGCCCGCGATATCTCTCTTCGCGTTCGCGACAGGTTGGATTCGGCCTCGTCAAAAAGACCTTTGATCCCATACATCCGAGCCTGGGTTTCCAACGCGTCGATGTAGGCCGGTGATGACTCAGCATAGTCCCGGTTCTTTTTCATCGTGATCACCTCGATCGCTTTATCGATATTGACGGTGGCATCGTCATAGTCACCCAGTTGGATCTGGAGCTTGGCAACATTCGTCAGTCCGATGCCATACAGGATATCCGTTGGATCGAATTTGGCTCTGACGGCGTTTTCCGCCTGATCCAGAGTTGCCGTGGCCAGAGAATAGTTATCAGCCATTTCGTAGTACTGAGCCATGTGCGTGAGGATATTGAAGAGATCTTTGTGTTGTACGTCGATCTCGTTTGCTACAAATCCGCGGAAGCTCTCTTCGTATATCTTACCAGCGTCTTCGATTTTGTTTGTGTAGCTGATATAGAAATTCGCCAGAGCCAGCTTTGCCAGGTGGTATTCGGGAGAGCTCTCTCCGCATAGTTCCTTTTTGATCTCTACGAGTTGATTGAGATACGCCTCGGCATTTCCATAACGCCTTTCCGTGAGCGCTACCTGATAGAGAAATTCAAGAATTCGCACCCGGGTGCGATAGAATTTCGGAAGTGATTTGGAAGCCAGGACATTTACAGCGTCGTTTTCGAGATTCCGAGTCCTGTCCCGGGCAAGTTTCGAACTGAACTCAACTGCACGGAGGTTAATCCGGTGCAAGCTCGCCTTAGGGTAGTTCTTCTCAATCATTTTTTCGTACTCGAGCTTGGTGTTCAGGTAGCGGGGTCGATGGTTCTGGTCGAGGAGGTAAGCGATATAGCTGAGGTATATATCGTGTGCGAGGGCATTTGTCGGGGCGGTGACACTCTTCAAATCATTGAGGATCTTGTCGTACTCCGGGTTCTTCCGCATACCATTTTCTTCGAGCGAACGAGACCACCGGTACCGGTACTCGACATCGGCCAGGCTGGTCTTACCCAGAAATTTGCGTTTCGACCGGATCCATGAGGCCAGTTCGGCGTACACCATGTCGATGTCGGGGTTATCCTGGTCCTTCCCGATGATCGAGATCCGTCCTTTCTTGCCGTATGCCGACCCGATGAGCGTTTTGAGTCGGGCATATTCGCTGTGTCGGGTGAGGATCTCTTCGTCGCTGAGTCGCGTCGTCTTGATCTGACCGTTTTCAACCCGTGTCTCTTTGTCTATCGCGCGAGCGGCGAAGTACTTCTCTGCATTCATCAGCACTTCTAATGCGTCGTTGGCAAAGCCCTGCCCGATCATCGCTTCTCCTTTGATCAACGCGATGCGACCATTGAAGGCGTCATCGGTCTGATCAGTCTTAATCAGCAGCGTTTCAGCTTGTTCTGTGTACTCACGTGCCACCCGGTAGTTGCCGAACTGGTTGTAGAGGGCAGCTACATCGAGCATGGTGCTCGCGTAACCCGCGCTGGTTTCTCCAAACACAGCTCTGCTGGTGTTAAGTGCATTGCTGATGCTGTTATCGAACCCCTCGACCATGCCCAATGCCAGGTTTATTCGCGCTTCGCGAATGTGATAGGCTAGCATATAGTTGTTGGGTCCAGGGATTTTCGTAGCGCCTTTGCGGAACTTGGTCAGGCCCGACAGAGCTTTTGAGAAATTGCCCGAGGTGTAATGGTCATCGATCTTACGCAGCGCTTTGTCGAGTTTCTTGCTCTGGGCAAATGATGTTTGCACCAGCAAAAATCCAATGAGCAATGCGATAACGGATACCCTCAAGGTTTTCATAGGCGGAATTTTAGGAATAACAAAGTTAAAAAATAACCAGCTATTCCTCGTCACCGGGCTTTCTATGTTTCCAGTCATTTTATGCCCATTTAGCCAGATTTCGCAGTTTCCGTCATAAGGGCAGTAACAGTCACGTGCGAGCGGTGGAAAGTGACAAGAGTTGTCAGCGAATGTTCTTAAACTTGTTGCAATCAATCGTACGGATTTCCTGGACGCATGAAGACCTTTTCACTATACCGGAGTTCGGCGGGTAGCGGTAAGACACGCACTCTCGCAAAAGTGTGGCTCAAGTTGGCGCTGGCGTCGAAAGTTGACTATTTCCAGCACATTCTTGCTGTCACTTTTACGAACAAGGCATCGCAGGAGATGAAAGATCGGATCCTGGAATACCTCAATGATTTCGCCAACGGAAAAACAACTGCACTTGCAGGAGAACTTCAGCGTGAACTGAACATCGACAGCCAGACCTTCCAACAGCGCAGCCAGGATATTCTCTCTGCAATCCTCCATCGGTACGACAGTTTTTCCATCAGTACTATCGACGCTTTCTTTCAAAAAGTCATCCGGTCGTTTACCCAGGAGGCTGGCCTGGTAGGAGACTACCGGCTGGAGGTGGACCAGGACACTGTGCTCGAGGAGGTGATCGACAACCTGATCGACGAATTGGGTGACAATCGCCAATTGACGGAATGGGTCGTCGATTTTGCCCGCGAGAACCTGGAGAACGAACGAGCCTGGGATGTTCGCTACAGCCTGATTGATTTCGGCCGGGAGATATTCAGAGAAGAGTTCAGGGCAATCGAAGACGAGGTAACGCGGGTTGCGTCGCGGCCGAACTACTTTCGGGAATTGCGCGATGACTTGTGGAGGACTCGCAATTCGTTCCTTCAGGCCGTATCGAAGCCTGCCATAGAACTACTGGATATTATTCGCAGCAACGGATGGGATACACCCGATTTCAGCTATGGAAGCAGAGCGGGACTGCTTTCATTTTTGAACCAGGTTGTTCGTGCGCGGGACATGGGGAAATATCCTTCGCCGGGAAAACTGGTTCGCACGCATTTTATCATCGGGGAGAATTGGCCCGCGAAGAAGTCTCAACATGCGCGTGATATCCTGGCGATCGCCGATACAGAACTGGCGCCGCGACTTGTAGCCATACTGGAGCAATACGACGCAACGTACCATCAGGCCCGCAGCGCCGACGTAGTCCTGCGGAATATGTATGTGTTCGGTCTTATCACAGACACGGCAAGGAAGCTCAAGGAGTACAAGGATGAGAACAACATCATGCTTCTCGCTGATGCCCCTAAGCTCTTAAATGGCGTGATCCACGACAGCGACACACCTTTTATCTACGAAAAGGTCGGGTCTTTCTATCGCAACTATCTGATCGATGAATTTCAGGACACATCGGGTCTTCAATGGCAGAATTTTTTCCCGCTAATCGTTAACAGCCTGGATCAGGGCTATCCCAGCCTGGTCGTCGGGGATGTGAAGCAGGCAATCTACCGGTGGCGCGGGGGTGACCTGAGCCTGCTACAGGAAAAGATCGCTGATCTGATCGGTCCGGAACGTGTCGAGTTATCGGAGCTCACGAATAACTTTCGCAGTGCACCGGCAATCGTGGACTTCAACAACAGACTGTTCAAGACTGCTGCCACGCTTCTGCCGTCGGACAACGGGGTTACCTCGGCGTCGCTCGCTTATCGCGATGTGGTTCAGACGGCATCGCGGGATGATGTGGGATTTGTTGAAGTACAGTTCATGACGGATGACGATCCTGACGTAGGTGAAGTGCGGTCATGGCGAGAGAAGGCGATGGACAATATCCCACGCGTTCTCGAGCGTCTCCAGGAGGCAGGTGCGTCGCTGAGGGAAATTGCCATTCTCGTCAGAAGAAATGACGAGGGATATCGTATTGCTGCTCATCTGATGCAATACAAACGTTCTGCCGACGCAAAACCGGATTGCAACTACGAGGTGGTCTCGAACGAATCCCTCCGCATTGACGGTGCGGCCTCCGTCAACCTGTTGCTGGGCGCCATGCGTTACCTGTTGAATCCCAACGATGCGATTGCGCGTGCGCAACTGGCGTTCGAATACGCGCGGATCCATGAACCTGAAAGGGCCTTAGCGGAGGTCTTCGCCATTACCAATCAGAATATTTTTGAGAATAACCTTCCTCCTGCGTTTGTGAAAGAGAAGGGTTCTCTCAAGAAGCTTCCGCTGATCGAGCTAACTGAAACACTGGTGAGGATATTTGAGTTGGGTATTCGCACCGGTGAGCTGGTGTATATCCAGACGTTTCAGGATCTCGTCCTGGAGTTTGGCAACCGCGAGAAGAATGACCTGGGTGCGTTTCTCGAGTGGTGGGAAGTGAATAAGGAAAAGAAAAGCGTGCAGCTCTCAGGAGATGTCGACGCGGCCCAGATACTGACCGTTCACAAGGCGAAAGGGCTGCAGTTTAAGTACGTTATCATACCATTTTGTTCATGGAGTCTCGATCACGATGGCCGGCAAGGGCCAAACCTCTGGGTCCGCTCAGACGAACCTCCATTTCGCGACGCTGGATTTCTCCCGGTTCGGTATACGAAAGCATTGGAGGAAACTTTCTTCGGCGGTTATTACGTCGAGGAACGCGCAAAAATAGCTCTCGACAATCTCAATCTGCTGTATGTGGCTCTCACACGTGCGGAGTCGGGGCTGATCGTATCGGCACCAAGTCCAGGTCTACGCGGACCGGGTAATACGATCGCCGGACTGATGTATGACAGTATCGAAATGGATGAGGTACTTCGTCCGGCACTGGATCCTTCGACACAGATATGGCGATCTGGCGAGTGGAAGATTCAGCCGATGGAGAGAAGGATCGACACAACCTCCGTGCAACTGACGGAATATCTGTCGTCGCCCTGGCGGGAAAAGCTCGTGATCCGCAGATCGGCGTCGGATTGGTTCCGCGAAAAGGCGGATTACGGGATTTATACCCATGCAGTGCTTTCGCGGATGCGTTACAGCGATCAGTTGAATGAGGTGTTGACGCAGCTCGCAAACGAGGGACTCATCGGTGCCGGGGAGATCGAGGAACTCTCCTCGCAGTTATCAGACGTATTGAGTAATCCGAAAGTGTCGGGTTGGTTCAGCCGGGAATGGAAGGTGCTTACAGAGGTGCCGATCTTGCTTCCCGAAGGCACGGAGAACAGGATCGATAGACTTCTCCTCAAAGACAGAAAGGCAATCGTCATCGATTTTAAGACAGGGAGTCGAAAGAAGGCGGACGAACGGCAGGTGCAGGATTACATGAACGTTCTCCACCGCATGAATTTTACCGATGTCGAAGGATACCTTCTCTATATCGCCGAGAACGCGATCGAGGAGGTCGCGACGGGCGCCGGGTTCAGACTCAATCAGAAGAGGAAGAAAAACACAGACCAGCTTGAACTGGGTTTATAGCTACAACGCACTGCTTTGTTATGAAAACGTTTCTGCGCGAAATTGCTGAAAGGATCTATAAAGACCACGCGAAACTGGGGGAAGTCACTGTTGTGTTTCCGAATCGACGGGCAGCCTTGTACTTCCGGAAGCACCTTAGCACCTTGCTGACAAAGCCTGCGTTTGCGCCAAAACTCATTACGATCGAGGATTTCTTTGCGCAATTCTCTTCCTGGCAGGTTCCCGAAAAGCTTGTGCTTGTCGCGCGGCTGTTTTCGGCATATCGCCGTGTAATGGAAGAGACAGCAGAGGGGAGTGATGACGAAGAGATCGGGCGCTTTGAGAATTTCTATTTCTGGGGGGAGATGTTGCTCCGCGACTTTGACGAGCTCGACAAATATATGATGCCGGCCGATCAACTGTTTCGCGACCTTAGCCATCAAAAAGAATTGGACTCTAGCTTTGACTTCCTAACGGAAGAACAACTGGATTTCCTGCGCAGCTTCTGGGCGAATTTCGATGTTAATCAATCAACTAATAAACGCAGGTTTCTGCGTATGTGGCGCCGGATGTACCGGTTGTACGACATTTTTAAAAGCGACCTTCGAAGCGCCGGTCTGGCGTATGAGGGGATGTTGCAACGCACAGTAGCAGAATCCTTATCGGAGACGGGGAGTACCGCAGACCTGGGACCTGTGATCTTCGCAGGATTCAATGCATTGACGTCTGCCGAAGAAGCGCTGATCACTCATTTTGTGGAACGTCATGAAGCCAGGGTGTATTGGGATGCAGACGCCTGGTACGTGAACAATAAGTCGCAGGAAGCAGGATTGTTCTTCCGCGAGTACCAGGAAAAGACGGTTCTTGGAAAGACATTTGATTCTAATCTGCCGGCACACTTCCAGGATAAGATCTCGTCGGGTAAAGAAGTCCAGCTTTACGGTGCATCACAACCGGTCGGGCAGGCGAAGGCAATGGCTCAGGTGTTGCGCGATGAACTCGCGAAGGGTCTCGATCCTGAGGAGACGTTGATCGTGCTCGCAGATGAGAAATTATTAATGCCCGTTTTGCACGGCGTTTCCGGATGCGTGGACAAACTCAACGTCACAATGGGTTTCCCGCTGTCGAACACGCCGGTCGCAAATTTCATCGAGCATCTGGTCGACCTTCAGATACACCGGAAAGATACCGATTTCCATCATCGGCAAGTGTTGGCGTTACTGGGCCATCCCTACGTGGTGGCGGCAGATGCAGCTACCGCACATGCCAAGCGAAAGGAGATACTCCGAAATAACTGGGTACATATCCCCGGGACATTCCTGGGCGCGGGTGTGCAACTCCATCGCCTGATCTTTCGCGCAACGAGCAATGAAGGTCACGCGTCTGGAGTGGACCTGATACAATATCTCGTGGATGCTATCACGGAAGTTGGTGCCTTGTCTTCAGTGGGAGAGCTTGATCGCGAGTATGTATTTCAGTTTCTCAGATTCTTTAATCTTCTGGAAACGGTAGTGAAGGAAGGGCTGATGGCTTCACCTCAGCAGGAGGGAAAGGAAGCGCGCGACATGAAATCGTTCCTTCGGTTGTTCCGACAACTGGTCAGAACGCACCGCATCCCGTTCACCGGCGAACCATTGCGTGGACTTCAGGTGATGGGTGTTCTGGAAACAAGGAATCTCGATTTCAAGAACGTATTCATCCTGTCACTAAATGAAGGAGCATTCCCGGCGACTGGTAGTAAGGGATCGTATATCCCTCACAATATACGCCGGGCGTACGGCCTGCCGACATTTGCACACCAGGACGCGATCTACTCCTACCTTTTCTACAGAGTGTTGCAACGGGCTGAGAACATCTTCCTCTTCTACAATTCGGAAAGCGATGTGCTGGGTCAGGGAGAGATGAGTCGCTATGTGCAGCAATTGCTCTTTGAATCCGGCCTTACCATCCGCCGGCATATCTTCCACAACCCGATACGTCCACACGATGTCACTCCGATTGCTGTTGAGAAGAATGCGCAGGTTATGGAGGAACTTGTCAGTCTGATCGAAGGCAGTCCGCGATTCAGGGGTATCTCGCCTTCCGCGTTGAACACCTATATCGAATGCCGCCTCCAGTTTTACTTCCGGCACGTGGCCAGGATACGGGAAGCCGACGAGGTCGAGGAGGAACTTGATGCCCGGGTACTTGGAAATTTTCTGCATGACGTGATGGAGAAATTCTACAAGAAGCTCGCGGCTGACAAGGGCGACAGCACTGTTGAAAAGAAGGACTTTGTAAATGCAAGCGAGACGCTCGACGGTTTGATCGATGACGTCTTCCGCGTAGCGTACCGACTCGATCCAACCAAACCTGTGGAATATGCCGGCCAACGACTGGTCGTCCGTGAAATCGTAAAGCGGTTTGCTGAACAGATCATCCGGATTGATGAGGAGTACGCCCCCTTCAGTATCCAGGCGCTGGAGCAAGCGGATCTTACTTATAGGCTGAAGATCGGACGCCCTCCTTACACGGTGACGCTGGGAGGAAAGATCGACCGCGTGGACCTCAAAGGCGACCTGCTTCGGATCATTGACTACAAGACAGGAAAAGATGAGTTGAGTTTCGACAGTCTCGAGTCGCTGTTCTCGCGGGATGGCAAGCGAAACAAAGCGGCGTTTCAAACGCTGTTGTACGCGTTGATGTATGGGAGTTCAATGACATCATCGCGCGGCGATGGCAGCCCGCGGATTGTACCCGGGTTGATCAACCGGATGAATGTTTTTGATGACGATTTTGAATTCGGCCTGAAGATCGGGAAGCACTATGTGCGCGATGTGTCCACTATGTTTCCCGAATTTGAAGAGAGGTTGAAGGAACTTCTCGAAGAATTATATGATCCAGAACAGCCATTCGACCAAACGCCTGGTATGGAAGCGTGCAGGTTGTGTTCCTACAGCCATATCTGTTATCGTTGACCGCCCGGAAGAGGCCGTGAGGTATGATTTTTGCCGCTGATTCTGCTATGATACGGGGGACGTGGTTTACAAACTTCTCCTGCTACAGTTTCAACAAAACGCGAAATCAATGGTAAACGACGTAATTATCACGAGAAGCATCGTGCTTAACGCTACCCCCGAGCGTGTGTGGGAGGCACTCACACATCCCGGGATGACCAAGCAATATTATTTCAATTCCGAGGTGCAGAGCGACTGGACGGAGGGGAGCGCTATGCGATGGAGGGGTAGGTATGACGGACACGACATCGATGTAGAAGGGCGGATCCTCGAAATTACGCCCGGTAAGCGGATCAAATACGCTGGTTTCGACCGTCTCGCCGCCGGCGATCTTTCGACCACGGGAGATATTCATATAGCACACGAAGTTGTACCTCAAGGGGGAAAGACCAAGCTATTGACGACGATCAGTAACTTCGAAGGAGACGAGGCGCGCGCTGAGTACGCAGCTCAGCAATGGGATCTGGAAATTATGCCGAAATTTCAGACATTAGTTGAGACCACATTGTAGAGTCGTCCGCAACATGAGAATACTGATTTTCTATATCGTCTTTCTTGTTAGTGCGTGGGTGTCACAAGCTCAGACACCGCCTCCGAAAAATATTCAGGACCTGGCTTTCATGTCAGGGCGATGGATCACACATAGCGCCTGGGGTGACATGGAGGAAAACTGGAGTGAACCTTGGGGTGACTCGATGATGTGTTCATACCGCTGCGTGAAAGATGGAAAGGTTATCTTTTACGAGTTTATTGTTATCGAGCAGATGGAAACGGGACCAGTAATGAAGCTTCGGCACTTCAGCCCCGGTAACATCGGCTGGGAGGACAAAGACAAGCCGTATGAGTACCCGCTCATGTTTCTCGAGCCGGACCGTGCCCGGTTTGAACGCCCCGATAAAAAAACGGCGTTGACTTTTCACCGTACCGGGCCAAAGAAGATGCAGGTAATCCTGGAGAGGCAGGACAAGGAAGGGAAATGGATCGAAGATGTATTTCACTATGAACTGGCGCCACCGGTCAACAGTACTTCCGCTACAAAGGGTAATTGAGAGTGAATCAATACACTCCTTTTTTCGATATTTGCGGAACATCCATCCTGGCCGTGACATTAGAGCAGTTCAATACGTGGTCGAAAAGAAAACAGGCGGAGAACAAGAAATTTCTCCAGGGCTTGCGAAAGAAAGACCCGCGCAGAGTTGACGATGTTTTTCATGCAGTGCACGATGAGGTCTTTGATGAACTCGATTGTCTGACCTGCGCGAACTGTTGCAAGACGACCAGCCCGATTTTCTATGAGACGGATATTGATCGCCTGGCGCGTGCTCTGCGGATCAGACCGGGCGATTTCATTGAGACGTATCTGCGGATTGATGAAGATGGTGACTACGTCCTGCAAACGACGCCCTGCCCTTTCCTGGGATCGGATAATCATTGCCGCGTCTACGACGACCGGCCGAAGGCGTGCCGGGAGTATCCTCATACCGGCCGCAAGAAGGTCGTTCAGATCATGGACCTTACGCTGCGAAACACGTTGGTGTGTCCCGCGGTCTATGAAATGGTCGAGCGCTTGAAAGCGATTCCCCTTAAATGAAAAGAGGTACCCAAAGGTACCTCGTGAAGTTGTGTTATGATTCTTTAGGCCGGGTTGCCTACCTGTGCCTCAAGCTTTTGAGCGAGGACGGATTTGGGAACCGCACCAACCTGCTTGTCAACGATCTGACCGCCTTTAAAAACCAGCAATGTAGGAATGCTGCGGATGCCATAGCGGGCTGTGACATCGGGATTTTCATCGACGTTGAGCTTCGCGACAATGGCTTTTCCTTCATAATCCCCCGCGAGTTCCTCGACAACCGGGCCGATCATCTTACAGGGTCCGCACCACTCGGCCCAAAAATCTACTAATACAGGTTTGTCCGAGTTGATCGCGGCGTCGAAGGTGGCGTCGTTGAGTACGAGTGTTTTGCCCATTTTTGTGAAGTTTAATTTCGTTTAATTAGAAACACACGGATATGTCCAATAGTTCAGCCTCAAATTTAAACTTTCTGCCAAAAGTATGAAACCCCCGGCAGCCGCGTTTGTGTTAAGTCCTGACTTCGACATCGGCCACCTTCTTCATTCTCAATACCATGTCGTTAACCGGATTAACACGGAACTTTCGTGACATCAGTTCGAGGCTGATGTTCTCCTGGTCATCGCGAATCTTGAGGAACAGGGGAGTGTTGCCGCTGAATTGCTGGCACACGTCTTCGATCTTGCCGATGAGGTCGGGTGTGATCTCATTCGCGTTTACTCTCAACTGAATACCTTTACTGCGTTTCACACCGATTTCATTCAGCAGATCCATATTTCGTATTTTCATTTCCAGATTCTGCTGCCCCCAGTTGTTCTTTACGACCATACCTTCAAGGAAGAGGAACCAACCGATGTTGAGAAAGTTTCTGAATTTCAGATAATCTTCTCCGAAGAGCATGAATGACGTATTTCCGCTGTAGTCTTCAAGATAGAATTTGCCGAAGGGTTTACCTGTTTTTGTCGTCCGGTGCTCAACACCGGTGACGATGCCGCCGAGTTTTAATTCTCGTCCCGCCAACGTTTCGATCTCCGTCAACTGATTGCATGCTGTGTTGCAGAACGTTTCCATTTCAAAACGGAAATGGTCAAGTGGATGTCCGGAGATGTAGATACCCACAACCTCTTTCTCCAGGTTGAGTTTTTCGATTTCGCTGAATGGTTCAACAGGTTCGATCCGCGGCTTGGGCATTTCGGCACCGGAAGTTCCTCCGAAGAGACTTGCCTGGGCGCTCTGTTCCTCCAACTGTGCTTTTACCGCGTATTTGATCGCTTTCTCGATGAGACTGATGTCGCCGTCTTTCGAGTAGACGTATTGTCTGCGGTGCAGATCTGCGAAGCAGTCAAATGCGCCGGAGAGCGCAAGGCATTCATAGGTCTTCTTGTTAACAGATCGATGGCTGAGACGTTTCGAAAAGTCGAAGATATCGATATAACTACCAGCGCTCTCTCGTTCCTGGATGATGGCTTCGACGGCGGCATCACCGGCGCCTTTGATAGCGCCAAGTCCGAACCTTATCTCCCCTTCCTTGTTGACTTCGAAGAACTTGCCTGACTCGTTTACGTGTGGTCCGAGCACACGTATGCCAAGATTGCGGGATTCTTCTATAAAGAATGTGACGTTCTCCAGGTTGTTCTGTGAATGCGTCAGCACCGCAGCCATGTATTCGGCGGGGTAGTTCGCCTTGAGGTAGGCGGTATGATATGCGATAAGCGAGTAACAGGTTGAGTGCGATTTGTTGAATGCGTACTGTGCGAATGCTTCCCAATCCGTCCAGATCTTCTCGCATATTGTTTGTGGGTGACCGTTCTTTTGACATCCTTCGATAAATTTGTCTTTCATCTTGTCGAGGACTGCCTTTTGCTTCTTACCCATCGCCTTTCGCAGCACGTCAGCATCACCCTTGCTGAAGCCGGCGAGTTTCTGCGACAGGAGCATGACCTGCTCCTGATACACCGTAATACCATAGGTTTCGCCGAGGAACTCTTCCATTTCCGGAAGGTCATAGCGAATCGGTTCACGGCCGTGCTTCCGATTGACGAACGCAGGAATGTACTCCATCGGTCCCGGCCGATACAACGCGTTCATTGCAATAAGATCTTCGAACTTATCAGGTTTCAGTTGCCGTAGATACTTCTGCATACCCGCGCTTTCAAACTGGAATGTACCGGTGGTTTCGCCGCGCTGGAAAAGCTGGTACGTCGTTTCGTCATCAAGTGGTATATCTTCAATATCGATCTCGATACCTCTGCTTTTGCTGATATTCTTGAGCGCAGTCTTGATGATCGTCAATGTGGTTAGCCCCAGGAAATCCATTTTCAGCATCCCGGCGGATTCGACGACGCTGTTATCGAATTGGGTCACCAGCATGTCGGAATCCCGTGCAATGGATACAGGGACGAAGTTCCTGAGATCGTCGGGTGTGATGATGACACCGCACGCGTGCGTACCCGTATTTCGGATAGATCCTTCCAGAATGACGGCTTGCTGGAGAACCTGGGCCCGAAGGTCATTTCCTTTCTTGATGTCGGCGAGTTCTTTACTCTCGTCAAAAGCCATCGACAACGTCGTTCCGGGTCGTTCGGGAATCATTTTGGCGAGAACGTTAGCGTCGCCCAGCGATAGTTCCATGACGCGGGAGCAGTCGCGGATCGACGATTTGGCTGCCATGGTTCCGTAAGTGATGATCTGGGCCACCTGGTTCTTGCCGTATTTGTCAATTACGTATCGAAGTACTTTGTCGCGTCCTTCGTCGTCAAAGTCAATATCAATGTCAGGTAAGGATACGCGGTCGGGATTGAGGAAGCGCTCAAACAGCAGGTCGTATTTGATTGGATCCACATTTGTGATCCCGATGCAGTAGGCTACTGCGGATCCAGCCGCAGACCCTCGACCGGGGCCGACACTCACGCCAAGTTCGCGCGCCTTCGAAGTGAAATCCTGGACGATAAGAAAGTAGCCGGGATAGCCTGTGTTTTGGATAGTCGCCAGTTCGAAATCAAGCCGGTCGATGATGGGCTGGGTAAGCTCGTCGTATCGCTTCTCAGCTCCGAGATAGGTCAGGTGTCGCAGATATTCATCTTCGGATGAGAACCCTTCGGGAATATCAAACTTGGGAAGCAGGACATTCCTTTCGAGCGTGTAGGATTCGATCTTGTCAATGATCTCGGTAATCGTCTCGATGGCCTGTGGGTGGTCTCGGAAGATCGAGCGCATCTCTTCCTGCGATTTGAAATAGTATTGGTCATTCACCATCCCATAGCGATGACCACGTCCGTAACCGATGGGTGTCGACTTGAATTCGCCCTCTTTTATGCACAACAGGACATCGTGTGCATTTGCCTCCTCCCGGTCAAGATAGAAGCACTCGTTTGCTGCAAAGTATCTGACATGGTATTTGTCGGCAAAGCGGATCAATACTTCGTTGACGTGATCTTCTTCGGGGACGCCGTGCCGGTTGAGTTCCACGTAAAAATCTTCTCCGAAGAGTTCATGCCACCAGCGGAAGGCCTCTTCCGCCTGTTTTTCACCGACGTGAAGAATCAGATGCGGAACCTCGCTGCTCAGGCTGCCGGTGGTTGCGATCAGGTCTTGTTTGTACCGGGCAATGAGTGCTTTATCAATGCGCGGATAGATACCGTAAAGACCTTCGGTAAAAGCGAGAGAACTTAGTTTCGCGAGGTTTTGATATCCGTTCTTGTTTTTCGCAAGTAATACCTGTGTGTAGCGCTTGTCGGGGTTGTCTTTCGTGAACTTCAGCTTCAGGCGCTCTTCCGCCGTATAGAATTCGCAGCCGACGATTGCTTTTATCTCCTGGTTCGCGGCCTCTTTCACGAACTTGAAGGCTCCGTACATATTGCCGAGGTCAGTCAGCGCGACGGCGGGCATGTTAAGCGACTTCGCCTTGCTAACCATACTCCGGATGTCGGGTGTTGCCTGCAATACCGAGAATTGGGAGTGAACGTGAAGGTGAACGAATGGTTTGCCGGCACTATGATCGCCGGTATCTGTCAACGAATAGGCTGCTTCTTTCTTTTTCTCCCGCTTGGTGAAGTTAGCTGCCTCCAGATCAGGCTCTTCGTAGTCGATCTCCTCGAACGGTGTGCTGTCGAATGGATTGGCAACTTTGTTCTTGATTAGTCCGAAGAAGCAACGCGCAGTTGCAGCAACGTCGTACGACGCATCGTGAGCATCACCGAAGTCTTTGCCAAAGAGCTTCTCGTGCAGTTCGACCAGCCGGGGCATCTTGAGCCTTCCGCCGATTCCGCCGGCGAGTTGACAGAAATCAATAGAGACCACCCCGGTATCAACTTTGTCCAGATTCAGCAGTCGATCGACATCAAACCGCTGCCGGATGAATTCGGCGCCAAGAATACTGATGTCAAATTCGATGTTGTGACCGACAAGCAATTGCGCTCGAGCGAGATCCTTGATGAAGAGCTCAAGGACGTCTGAGAGCGGTGATCCTTCCTCCTGCGCGCGGCGTGTGGAGATACCGTGTATTTGTTCCGCTTTGTATG
Organism: uncultured Roseivirgaceae bacterium; assembly: GCA_964438975.1. Taxonomy (GTDB): domain Bacteria; phylum Bacteroidota; class Bacteroidia; order Cytophagales; family Cyclobacteriaceae; genus Chryseosolibacter. The sequence continues at coordinate 63,901 of CAYTMU010000010.1, forward strand.
GAATATCAAAACCATCCGGCTGAATGATCACATTCTGGCGTGACAGCAGTTTACCTTTTGCGTCGTGCAGTTGCCATGCGAGTTGTACAACTCGTGGCCAATTGTCCAGGTCAGTAATCGGCGCGGTCTTATTATGCGGAATACCAGTGGTTTCCGTGTCGAAAATCAGATACATGTAGCAAGTGGTTGTAACCTGTAAAGTTAAGGGCTCCCGTTCGAATCACAAGGAAAAAGCCCCTTCTCAAAACGCTGTTCGAACACTGTTGATTCCCGTGTGATGCTGCTGAAAGTTCGGTGGAGAACCCTGATCCATTTTGGGAATAAATCCCAGAATATAGACAAATATTGTCACGTCTTTGGTTTGATTTTAAGTATATTACTGATATTCAATATATTACGAAAAGGGCTTGATTTTTGGCTTATGTCGCTTGTAAACCAACACTATCATGAAGCCCATATTTCAAAAATTGAAAGGTTTTTTTCAGAGAGAATGGTTCCTGTTCGTCATGCTTTTTGCCATTGGTCTGCTTGTGTTACTGTTCGAGCTGTTGTGAGAAGCCGAGCCTAATTCTTATTTGGAACACGTTTAAATAGAATTGTTCATTGTTTCGTAAAACGTTGAGGAGTATTTTTGGCGCACCTCAACTCAGTTACCGCAAACTATGAATTGGTTATCGAATTTTTTCTCCAGCTCGCTTGGGAGAAAAGTTGTCATGGCGCTCACCGGTCTTTTTATAATTCTGTTTCTCGTTGTTCACCTGATCGGGAATCTGCAGTTACTCTACGCTGACGAAGGGCAGGCATTTAACGTGTACGCCGCGCTGATGACGAGCAATCCGCTGATCAAGGTCATTTCTATCGTAAACTATGTTATTATCCTGATGCACGTAGTGTGGTCCATCTGGATCACCATTGTCAATCGACGTGCAAGAGGACCTGTAAATTACGCGGTTGTTCGCAACTCATCTCATTGGACGTCGCGGAACATGGGAATACTCGGTACTCTCATTTTGATTTTCCTCGTCATTCACCTTCGCGGTTTCTGGTACGAGATGCATTGGGGCGACATTCCTGTCGCGACATACGATGGTGTGGAATACAGGGATCTTTACCGCGTGGTGGATACGGCGTATGCCAGCTTATGGTACGTACTATTGTATGTAGGTAGCATGGCGATCCTGGCCTTCCACTTATTTCACGGCTTTGCCAGTGCGTTCCAGACACTGGGACTCAACCACGTGAAATACAACCCGGTTATCAGAACGGTAGGAATAGCGTTCGCGATCATTGTCCCTGCACTGTTCGCCCTGATTCCTATTTATATGTACTTGGACTAACGAGTGAATATCAGGAAGGGGCTGCAGCGGAAACGCGCGTGCTCCTTTAGACAAATACCCAGATATGAAACTAGAATCAAAAATCCCCGATGGACCGATAGCGGAAAAGTGGTCTAAGCATAAGTTCAATCTCAAGCTGGTAAACCCGGCGAATAAGCGCAAGTACGAAATCATTGTAGTTGGTACGGGGCTCGCGGGAGCTTCCGCCGCGGCATCGCTGGCTGAGTTGGGTTATAACGTTAAGGCTTTCTGTTTTCAGGACAGCGCTCGTCGTGCGCACAGCATCGCGGCCCAGGGTGGGATAAACGCAGCGAAGAATTACAGGAATGATGGTGACAGTGTCTATCGTCTTTTCTACGACACCGTCAAAGGAGGGGATTATCGTGCGCGCGAGGGTAATGTGTATCGACTCGCCGACGTTAGTGTCAACATCATCGACCAGTGTGTTGCACAGGGGGTACCGTTTGCACGCGAATACGGTGGTCTGCTCGATAACCGTTCTTTTGGTGGGGCGCAGGTATCGAGAACTTTTTATGCTCGCGGTCAGACGGGGCAGCAACTCCTGCTCGGTGCGTACAGCGCGCTGAATCGTCAGATCGCGGCGGGTAAGGTGAAGATGTATAGCAGGACGGAGATGCTGGACCTCGTAGTTGCTGACGGGAAGACCCGCGGTATCATTACGCGTGATCTCGTCACCGGAAAGATCGAGGCACACAGCGGACACGCCGTCCTGCTTTGTACCGGTGGTTACGGTAACGTATTCTTCCTTTCTACCAATGCGAAGGGATCTAACGCTACCGCTATCTGGCGCGCACATAAGAAGGGTGCCCTGTTTGGAAACCCTTGCTTTACACAGATACATCCTACATGTATCCCTGTTTCGGGAGATCATCAGTCGAAACTGACGTTGATGTCGGAGTCGCTTCGCAACGATGGCCGCGTATGGGTACCCAAGTCGCCGCGTCCGGGGCTGAAAGCCAAAGAAGCGTCAACTATCGCAGAGGCTGACAGAGACTACTTCCTCGAACGAAAATATCCGTCATTCGGGAACCTTGTTCCGCGCGACGTCGCTTCGCGCAATGCGAAGTATGCGTGCGACGAAGGAAAAGGCGTTGGCTCAGGCCTCGCAGTATTTCTCGATTTTGCCGACGCCATCAAGCGCGACGGAAGAAAGGTCATTGAAGCTAAGTACGGCAACCTGTTTGACATGTATAAGCAAATCACCGGTGACGACCCTTACGAGGTGCCGATGATGATCTATCCGGCCGTACATTATACAATGGGAGGTCTCTGGGTCGACTACAACTTGCAAACTACTGTTCCGGGGCTTTATGCGCTCGGTGAAGCGAATTTTTCCGACCATGGTGCCAATCGCCTCGGTGCGAGCGCGCTGATGCAGGGGCTTGCAGATGGTTATTTCGTGATACCCTATACTATTGGCGACTACCTCGCGAATATCGGTTGGAATGACAAAGTAGGAACGGACCACCCTGCCTTCCGCGAGGCACTTGAAAATGTCAACAGTCGTGTGCAGAGACTCCTGTCGATCAAAGGTAAGAAGACCGTTGACCAGCTTCACCGCGAACTCGGGCTTACGATGTGGGACTTCTGCGGTATGTCGCGGACCGAGGACGGTCTGAAGAAAGCCAAGGTTCGCATTCAGGAACTGCGCAATGAATTCTGGACGAACGTGAATGTATTGGGCGGCGCCGGTGAATTTAATCAGGAACTCGAAAAGGCCGGCCGGGTAGCAGACTTCATGGAACTGGCTGAACTCATGGTAGACGACGCGTTGCACCGGTCAGAATCCTGTGGCGGTCATTTCCGCGAGGAATCACAAACGCCGGACGGAGAAGCGCTCAGAAAAGACGACCAGTTTGCTTATGTGGCAGCATGGGAATACAAAGGCGATGATCAGCCGGCTGTGCTTCATAAGGAGAACCTGGAATTCGAGAACGTGAAACTGACGCAGCGCAGTTACAAGTAATTTTGGTTGTGCGTATTATAACTTTCTGAAGATGAAAATCACACTTAAGGTCTGGAGACAAAAGGATCAGCAATCAAAAGGTGAATTCAAGAGCTATCAGCTGGATGACGTTTCACCTGATATGTCTTTCCTGGAAATGTTTGATGTCCTCAACCACGACCTCATACAGAAGAACGAAGACCCCGTAGCTTTCGACCACGATTGCCGCGAAGGTATTTGCGGAGCCTGCAGCATGTATATCAACGGCCGCCCTCACGGGCCGCTGCAAACTACCACGTGTCAACTCCACATGCGCAGCTTCAGCGATGGGCAGACGATTGTTGTAGAGCCATGGCGTGCCCAGGCGTTCCCGGTGATCCGCGATCTCGTTGTTGACCGCAACTCCTTTGAGCGCATCCAGCAGGTTGGTGGTTATATATCCGTGAATACAGGTGGCGTTCCGGATGCCAATGAGATCCCGGTTCCGAAAGTAGACGCCGACAAGGCGTTTGATGCCGCCGCTTGTATCGGTTGTGGCGCCTGCGTGGCCGCGTGCAAGAATTCTTCGGCTATGCTGTTCGTCAGCGCAAAGGTTTCCCAACTCGCACTGTTGCCACAAGGTCAGCCTGAGCGAAAGACACGGGTTGAGCGAATGGTGACTCAAATGGATGCAGAAGGGTTTGGCTCGTGTACGAATACCCTGGCCTGTGAGGCTGAGTGTCCTAAGGGAATCAGCGTAGCGAACATCGCCCGAATGAACCGAGAGTATTATTCTGCCAGAGCCAAGTCGGAGAACGTCCGCGACGTCTGACGACTGGTAACATGTTATCCTGCAGCCCAAACCTGCTCCCTCTGATTGAGCGTGTGGAAGGGGCATCACTCAAGAGAATATAGGGCAGTGAACCCATTTCACCTCCCTTTTATGTGGTCATTCCGTTATCTTCCGGTGATCCCACCAACTCTCAAATAATTGACTTACCTTTGCCCCTTATCTCAAAAAAAAGTACATGCAATCATTTGAATCGCTGGGACTTTCCAGTGAAATTGTTGAAGCGGTAAAGAAATTGGGTTTTGAAAGCCCTACGCCGGTTCAATCGAAAGCAATCCCCGTGCTGCTGGAAGGCGACAAGGATGTCGTCTCCCTCGCTCAGACCGGTACCGGCAAGACCGCAGCATTCGGCTTGCCACTCATCCAACTGGTGGATGAGGATACATTCGGCACGCAGGCTTTGGTGCTCGCCCCTACCCGCGAACTGTGCCTCCAGATCACCAACGACTTCGAAAACTTCTCACGATCCGTAAAACGACTCAATATCGTTTCTGTTTACGGCGGTGCCAGCATCACAGATCAGATCAGAAAGGTCAAGAAAGGTGCACATATTATCGTGGCAACACCCGGTAGATTGATGGACCTGCTGGGCAGGCGTGTCGTGAATCTCGCCAGTATCCAATACCTCGTTCTCGACGAGGCGGATGAGATGTTGAATATGGGATTCAAAGAAGACATCGATCATATTCTGTCACATACCGGTGAAGAAAAGCGTGTATGGCTTTTCTCGGCGACAATGCCCTCCGAAGTTCGCCGCATCGCCAGCACTTACATGGATAGCCCCATGGAATTGACCGTGGGAGAAAAGAACCAGGGGAATCAGAACATCCTTCACCAATATATGGTGATCGAGGAGCGCGACCGCTATGACGCGCTTAAGCGTATCGTTGACTATAATCTCGACATGTTTGGGGTTGTTTTCTGCCGCACAAAAGCCGATACGCAAAGGGTTGCCGAGCGGCTGATAAAGGATGGATACAATGCAGACTCGCTGCACGGCGATCTTACTCAACAACAACGCGACCGCGTGATGCGGAACTTCAAAAGTAAAACACTGCAGTTGCTGATAGCCACGGACGTCGCAGCGCGCGGGATAGACGTCAGCAACATCACGCATGTCATTCATATGAATATGCCTGATGAAATCGAGTTCTATACCCATCGCAGCGGGCGTACAGCCCGTGCGGGAAAAACAGGAATCTCGATAGCCCTGATTACCCGAAAGGAATTGCACAAGATCCGCCAGATCGAAAAGATGATCAAATCTACGTTCACTCGTGCATTGGTACCTACCGGGCAGGAGGTGTGCGAGAAGCGGGTGTTGAATATTGTTCACCGCTTGCGCGAGGTACAACTTGCTGAAAACGAAATTGCCAGTTTTCTGCCGGCGGTTTATGACGAACTCGAATCGCTCAGCAAGGAGGAGATCATCAAGCGGTTTACCGCACTGGAATTCAATCATTTCCTCGACTATTATCGCGGTGCCCCCGACCTCAATCAATCGGATAAAGGTGAGCGTGAACCTCGTCAATCAGAATTTACCGGTGGGGGTGATCGTCTCTTTATCAACCTGGGTAAAATGGATGGTCTCGACGTCGGAAAACTGCTTGCGATGATCTGTGATCGAACCGACATCTCTCGTAAGAAGATCGGAAGGATCGATCTCAAGGGTGCTTATTCGTTCTTCGAAGTTGAGAGTGATGCTACTGACATGGTGCGAAATCGCCTCCACGGCTTTGAATTCAAGGGCCGTGTGGTTCGTATCGAAGTGACGTCACGAGGCGATGCACGTGCGCGACGCAAGTCTCATGCCGGCGCGCGGAATACGAAGCGAACCTGGAGCAAAACGGGTAATCGCGTGCGCTGAACGGATGTCTTGGTCCCTCTTTTGGGATCCGACACACGTTGTCTGTGAGGAGGGACCGATAATATCGGTGAATAGCCGAACAAACTCAGGATTCAACCGTTGTAACCTTACCGGAAGTCTGGTTTGTTTTTATATCTTGAGGTTTGCGATACGTAGAATTTCTTTTGGCTTTGGATCTACTGGCGCGATATTATCCCAAATATCACAGCCATGAGTTGCTGTTGTTAGCTGACGACATTCTCAAATGGATTAACAACGAATTGCCCGAGGACAGCAGCGCGTTAGCACATCTCAAGAAGTATTTCAGTTCACCCGCGGAAGCACTGCGGGCCGTGTGGCGGGAGATACAGCTGCTATCCGGACCCCTGCTGCACATGAACTAGGACTCAGGCAGTACCCTGTTTCAGCCCATTTACCAGCATGTCAGAAAGCTGTTTTCCGAGTTCGATAGGGTCAATCATGCCGGCCGGATCATACCACATAGGCATCCAGTTAAGAGATGAGAAGAGCGTCATTACGGCGAGTTTCTTGTCTATCGTACTTTTGAATTCACCGGACCGGGTTCCTTGTTCAATGATGTTCTTAAACCGGTTGATGTAGTTGATGCGCAACAGAAGAAAGTCGCGGAGATAGGGTTGACTCAGGTGACGGTGTTCGTTCATGAAGACTGCCGAGGCGGTCAGATCTTTCGCCATCACCTGGATGTGACCGATGATCCCCTGACGAAGTTTCTCGCTGGCAGGCAGGTTCTGCTTTTCGACTTCCTCGAGTGATCTCCTGAACTCTCCGGCCATATCAAAACAAAGACTTCGGAGTATTTCTTCCTTCGATTTTATGTGTGAGTACAAACTCGCTGCCTCGATTCCGAGGAGCTGCGCAAGGTCGCGCATGGAAGCTGCCGCATAACCTTTTTGTTTGAATAGTTCGGCGGCCTTCCGGATGACCTGTTCTTTCCTCGATAAGTTTGCTATGCCTTCCATAGTAGCTATAAATATAGAAAATTAATAATAGAACGGAACAGTCAGCAATTCCGTTCTGATGTACCGGATTCGATGCGAACTTGGAAGAGGAGTTGCGACAGCGGAAGACGAGAGGGTCAGAAGATCACGCCGAAGCTGATCGCGTTTAATTCCGGGCCCTTTCCTTCGGCAAAAAGGTCGTTCATGTCGTAGTTGATGAAGAGATCAGTTGATCGGACACCGATCTGGACACGGAAGCCGTACCGCAGATTGTTCAGATGGAAGTCATCGCGGTTCTTTTCTTTTTCGCGTTTACCGTTCTCTTCGTACACGAGTTTTGTCTTGCTGGCGATTCGATAGCCAACAAACGGTCCGACGCCAAATCTGAATCCGTCGCTGCCACTGCTCCACATGCGCGGCTTTCGGCTATGCCCGCCAAAGTCGAGTACCGGCACCAGCGATGCGTTGATAAAGGTGGCGCTGAGCTTGCTCTTGATGAACTCTACGTCGCGATCGTCTGCCGCAAAATGTACTCCCAGGTCGTCTTCGGTGACGAGGATATTGTCTTCCTGGAACTTAAAATTGTACCAACTGGCGCCTAGACTCCACTCGACGAATACATTTCGACCGAGCCGGGTGCGCTGAACCGAGTTGGCGGCAACGTACCAGGAACCCCAGGGACGCACAGCGTATAATTCGTTCCCATCGGGGAATTGGTCATGCGAAAGGTAGTTATTCGTTCCAAGGTCGATGTTGTATGAATGCAAGGTTCTGCCGATCGCTCGCCGAAGTTTCTCCCGGTCGCTCTCGGCGGAATGGCGTTCATCGATGCGTTGCTCGTCCTGCTCCATGTCCTCCTGGTTAGTTGATAGCTCTTCGACAACAGGTTCCTCCGGAACAGTGTATTCACGGGCGATGTCCGCAGGATCCTTCGACTCCAGTCTGTCGAAGATGTCACCAAAAAGACGCTGAAAATCGTAGTGTCTGAGTACCTCCAGATCTGCCCGGTTCTCCATCGTAAAGATGATCTTACTGGATTCTCCAAGCGGGACGATCACGGTATCCGCAGGATCTTCCTGGGCGTAGGCCCCGAGCGTGGCCAGGAGAAGGAACATTGTCGGAATGGAATTGAGACGCATAGTCTTAGTCATTTTGGGTTCGATTGTCATTCCGGAAGTTGATAGCCAGAATCTCGTTCTTCTTCTGCCGGAGACTGCCTAACAAATCCTGATTGTGTTTCAGGTCGTATGCCTTGTCCAACAGCTTCTTCAACCCAGATGGATTTTCAACGTCGAGGGTTGCGTCCTTCGCGAAGTTTTTCGCGAGGTATTTTTCGTTCACTTCGTCGCGGGTAAAGACTATTGTCACGTTGCGCGGCGACTGCATGGCGGGGGAGGAGGTCGATTCCTCCACGAGTTTCACCGGTTCCGCCAGCGTTGCGCGGAGCGCCTCGATGGCAGGGGTCGGAGCGGCTCTCTTTTCGCTGGCTTTTGCCACGACTGCTTTCTCAACAACATCTTTTGTGGAAGGAGTGGGGACGGTTTCCTTCAAGGTCTTTTGTGAGGTCGGCGGTTCCGTTATGCGTGGTTTCGGACTTGGTTGGCGGGTGTCTGAAAGTGTGTCTGTCATGGGCTTGTGCGCTGCTGGATAGAAGAGCAGCGTAGCCGTTGCGAGTAGCAATACGGCGGCTGCGACTCTGAATATCAGTTTGGTGTAGCGCTTGGCAGCGAGTGAACCCGACACGCGTTCCCACGCGGCAGGTGATACAGGTTGCTCGTAGACGCGCAATTTGTCGCGGAAAAGCTTATCTGGTTGCTGGTTCATTGGTACCTGATTTTTGGGTGTGCCAGCCTGTTTCCGCAAGGACCCGCTGGAGATAGGCCCGCGCCCGGCTGAGTTGCGACTTGGATGTATTCTCTGTAATACCCAGTTGCTCGGCGATTTCCCTGTGGGAATATCCGTCTATTGCGTACATATTGAAAATGACTCGGTAGCCAGGGGGCAGTTCCGAGATGATCTTCAACAGATCTTCAACTTGTAGATGATCTTCGAGACGGTTGTAGTCGGGCTCACGCTCTGCTTTTTCCAGATCGGTTTCGATCATCATAGCGCGACTCTTCCGGAGAGCACCAAGAGCCTCGTTGACAACAATTCTGCGGATCCATCCCTCGAAACTTCCTTCGCCCTTGAACTGGTCAATCTTCCTAAAGACTTTTGTGAACGCCATCACGACGACGTCTTCTGCTTGCATAGGATGTTTGACATACCGCAAACTGAGGCCATGCATGCGGGAAGAATAGCGATCAAACAGCCAGCGTTGGGCCTGACGGTCGCCCCTGCGGCACGCGTCAATCAGATCTTCTTCCCGTGAGGGGTGAGTGGTAAAGTTCATTTGGTGATACAAATCCAGGATGCGGAGAATACCGCCGAGGTTGCATGCCTCCAAAAATTATTCAGACGGGCCGGCCTATTGGCAGTTGACGCATTCTAATCCATCGCGTGTCATTTTCCAGGTATAGCCGTCGTAATAGTCGCCGTCGACGTATTGGGAGATAAACCGGCTCATGTCTTCCTCCATCGTGAATGGAAAGTCATACGGAATGTAAAGTATCATTTTGAGCCGCTGGCCGCGAAAGATTGCGTCGGGCTTGAACTGCAGTTCGTGGTCAAATGTGAAAATGGAATCCTGGAACGCTACATTATATTCAACCATCTTGGCATTCTCAATAGCTTGGGTGCGACTGGCCCCCTGAGCCTCGAAACGCTGATCAAGCCGGAAGTTGGACTCATCATGTCCCCGAAGACTCAGTTGTACTGCACGATAGTCGGTGCGGCCCTCATTCAGCTTCAGTACAGCTGTTGTTCCCGTAACTGTATACGTTTGTCGAACGCGATGTGTTCCGTCCTCATGGAAGGCGAAAATGATACGGGGAATACCGACGGCGAGCATCGCCAAGCTGATAAAGAAAAGAGCGAATAGCGACCAGCCTACGGTGCTCCGGAAGACCATTCGACGGGCGATAATTGAGGCCCCGAGAAGGATGAGAAATACGTTCGGTATGATGGCAGCTCCAGCGGCTGCGAATGCTACCCAGGTAGGAATAGCACGTGCGAAAACATCAAGCGAAAGCGCTACATCCGGTAAATCTGTAAACCACGGCATAGGTAACGATCCTCCGGCAAATATGCCGAACAATACGCCTACCGAGACGACAATGACGAATATCGTCGACACCCCGGCCAGAATAATCGCAGCCCCGATCAGGATGCGGATCACATCAGCAAGCGGACCCAATGCTTTGCCCAGTGCAGTGAGGAATGCCCCCAGCAGACGGAATGGGAAGAGTATGATCTTTGCCACGGTGCTTTCCTCTTGACCCTCCCCGATATTGAGGTTCTTCTTGATCGTCGACTCAATATTGGAGAGGGTGACCGGCTCCCCCTGCATTTGCATTTTATCAGTGATGGTCCGTGCTTCCGGAAGACAGACCCAGAGAATTACATAGAGCAGAAGCCCGAGACCTCCGGCTGCGATTGACACGACAAAAAGTAACCTGACCAAAGTGATGTCGATACCGAAATAGGCGGCGACTCCTCCTGATACGCCTCCGATGATGCGAGACTGCGGATCGCGAAATATCTTCTTGCCGAACTCCGGCTCTTCCAGCGTGTAGGAGCCGGGCACGACGATCCACATGAGGATGTAGGCGACGATCGTGAAACCGCCCGCGAAAAGTAAGGCAACGAACAGCAGCCGAAACCACAGGGGGTCCATGCTGAAGTAGTTTCCTAGCCCCGCTGATACCCCTCCCAGTATCTTGCGCTTCTGGTCGCGGAACAATCGCTTGGGCGCGGAGTGTTGTCTCGATTCATTCTGAGCGGAGGCAGCCTCGTCAGCTCTGTTTTTTTGACCGGTGTCGTCATCGGCCGGTTCCTCCGCTGCCCTGAAATCACTAACACTTCCCATCGTCGCAATCAGTGCGCTTACGTCTTCACTGGTAATGACTTGCTTCTCCTCGTTCAGCTTCGAGAGGAATATCTCGGCGATGCGGCTTTCTATGTCTGCGAGTATCTCGCTACTATCTTCAAATGACGAGAAATACCGGTTGATGGAGTCGAGGTATTTTTTCAGGTTGTCGTACCCATCTTCTTCGATGTGAAATATGATTCCACTGATGTTGATGCTGATATTCTTTTTCATATCCGTCGTGACTCTGGGTTATGCTTTCGAGGTGGATTTCAAGGTTATCATTTGCGTGGAGTGGACCAGTTCATCCCACGTCTCTGTAAGCTTGCTGAGGAACTTGCTGCCTTTGTCGGTTAGCTTATAGTATTTGCGCGGCGGTCCGGACTTCGATTCGATCCACTTGTATTCCAATAACCCCGCATTCTTCAGACGGGTGAGCAACGGATATAACGTGCCTTCTACCACAATCATACGCGCGGCCGTCAACTCGTCGAGCATGTCTGAAGCATAGATCTCTCCACGCGAAATAATGTGCAGGACGCAATACTCCAGGACCCCCTTTCTCATTTGCACCTGCGTGTTTTCAACATTCATACGTCACCTCTTGTTTGGTCGTCATTGTGTTTAACGAAAAAACGGTACTATGTATCACAAAGTACTGGGTGTTAATTAATTATTGTATGTAACTATCTGATTGTCAGTATAAATAAATTCATCACTTGGGCTTGGGCTGGCATTCAACTTCCTGGTTTTGTTCAGTTCTGAACAGGTCGCTGTTCAATGATGGACTTCAGGTCCTGATAGCGCGCTCCATAACCGAAGCGCTCAATGTCGCCCTGATAGATCGAATTCACCTTTTCAAGCGTGTCGAGGTCATAGTATTTATCAAGGTCATAGGGTTCGCCGGAGTTCAACCGTTCAATCCTCAAGCCCCGTGCCATCAGATATTCACTCAGCTTATCGCGGTCTTCGAGCCGGATAATCGTCACTTCGGCTCGCTTTTCATAAAAAGCGATCAATCTGTGTTGCGGCTGAAAATGCTGGTCCTTCAGGGTATCTGGAATGAGACGGATGGTATTGACGAACTCTGTGAATGTAAATTCCTGCCGGATAATCCCAAACAGATAGTCTTCGTAGAGAAAGTGTTCTGAATGCCGTTCGAAGAAAGCCCGGTAAACCGAGACGATCCGTGCGAATGGATCGCGGACGACTGTGAACACTTGTTGGGTTTCTTCAGGAGCGTTTCTTTCAAGACGCAGGTCGGTCATCGCATTGATTTGCTCGGCACGTAGGGCAAGCAGGTCAAGTGCAGGAAAGTGCTGGTGCAGTATTGCACCGCATAACGATGTACTGGCCGCCTTCGGAATCCGGACGTACAACCATGCGCCATCTGCCGACGATAAATGACCTCCCTGAGATCGCAGGCTATTTTTGATCAATGCTGCTTCCGCCACGAGTGCACGTGGAAGCCACGACGTCAACTTCGCCATCCGTTTCGGCGTTCGCGAAAACGGGAAATCGGGAATATCATTCACAAGCTGCTGACGCATTTCTTCGAAGTCGTAGCCGCTGTTTCGAAAACGGCCGTTGCGAAGAACGTGCGCGATGAACGGTATGATGCGAGGCGAACTCATGAATGTAGGGTGAAGATAATTATTCGTATGCAACCATCTACCTTACTCCCTGCGAAGGTATTAAGTCGAACTGCGTATATTGCGTTAGTAACCCCGCGCGGATCGAGCCAAGCAAATGAAACGTCTGGTTTCAGTTTTTTTCCTGTTGCTGTTTGCCGTGTGTACCTCGGGGCAAAGCGGGAACGAATGGATCCAATACTCTCAGATATACGTCAAGGTTCCGGTTGCCGCGGATGGTCTCTACCGTGTCTCCTACCAGTCGCTTCAACAGGCGGGTTTTCCCGTCGAAACCAATCCCGCCCGATTTCAGCTGTTTCACCGTGGCAGCGAGGTGGCAATTCACGTCGAGGGAGAGAATGACGGTGTTTTTGGCCCGGGCGACTATGTTGAGTTCTACGGGCGACGTAATGATGGAACACTGGATTCTACGCTATATGCTGATCCAGATCACCAACCACACCGATATTACAACCTGTACAATGACACCACTGCATATTTTCTGACGGCAGGGTCATTTGACGGAAAGCGGATGTCGCTCTCTTCAGGTTCACTTCAGGGGCAACCCGAGAGTTTTCATAACGCCGAGAGGCTCCTTGTCCTGGATCAGGATTATTCCGCCGGCAGCACCTATGGGAGTGTACTCCTGTCGGCTTTTGACAAGGGTGAAGGATGGACAGGTCTCACGATCCTGCAAGGGCGACAACTCACGTACACTATTGAAGACATTACTCACACTGTTCCTTCCGCAGCGAAGCCCCGGTTAGAGATCCTGCTGACCGGGCTGGGACCTATGAAGCACGATGTGGAAGTGCTGGTTGGGGGAAGGGTGTGGGAGTACATCTCGTTCGATGGTTTTGATTCTCACATACAAGCAGGTGAGATCGAGTGGGCGGACATCAGTGGTTCAACTCTTTCAGTTACCGTCCGGGTTACGGGCGTTAATGGGCCAGACCGCGTCAGTGCGTCCTACGTACGGCTTCAGTTTCCTCAGCAGATAACCATGTCGGGTACGGACGAACGAGTATTCGGTCTTCCGGCAGGAGCGGGTGTTGCATGGATGAGGATCCCGGCTGTTTCTGCTTCGACCCGACTGCTTGACATCACGAATCCGGGATCACCTGTTCGAATTGCTACCCAGTCAGACGGCGCGCTTGACGCTGTCGTGAAGCGCGATGGCCACGCGCGGAAGGTACTTGCCACTTCCCGATATCTGGCGCCTGCGTCCCTTCGAAAAATTGTTTTTCACCCGATCGATCCCTCATCGTTCAATTACCTGATCATCACGCATCCGGTGCTCCGACGCTCGGCTCTTGGATATGCCGATCCGGTAGAAGCCTTTGCCGCGTACCGGGCGAGCGCAGAGGGAGGTGGCTACCATACTGCGATAGCGGACATCCAAGAACTGTATGATCAGTTTAACTACGGAGAGACATCGCCGCGAGCGATCTATCAGTTCCTGAAGTACTGTGCAACGGTCAAGTTGCCGGATTACATGTTTCTTGTTGGCAAGGGTCTCGATGTTAACTACGCGTACGGACGAAGTCCCGGATCGTTTACGACCTATCAGGATCTTGTGCCCACGGCGGGTTATCCGGCATCTGATATGTTGTTCAGCGTTGGTTTGGGCGATGCTGAAAACGTTCCCGCCATTGCAACGGGCAGGCTAACAGCGAATACCCCAACCGAGGTCGCGGTGTATCTCAACAAACTGAAAGAACGCGAGGCATTGCCATATGCCGATCTGAACCGCAAGCGAATCCTTCACCTCAGTGGAGGGATTGAGGAAAGCGAGCCGGCGCTCTTCCGACAAATTTTGCAGGACTACCAGACGATTGCGGAGGATCTTTATCTCGGTGGGCGTGTGCAAGCGATCGCGAAAGGGTCAACGAATCTCAAACTGATCAATATCGCCGACGAGTTAAACCGCGGACTTGGTATGATCACGTTCTTCGGACACTCGGCGCCGAACACCACTGACTTCGATATCGGTATGGTCAGCAACCCGATCATGGGTTACGATAATGCCGGGAAGTATCCGTTCATGCTGATGAACGGATGTGATGCGGGATCGTTCTTTCTGAATACAGCGATCACCGGGGAGAACTGGGTGTTAACTCCTGACAAAGGCGCAGTAGGATTTGTCGCGCACAGTGCGTACGGTCTTCTCCATTATCTCCAGCTTTATTCAGCTACATTTTACGACGTAGCTTTTGCCGACCCCGTGTTCATCACCGAAGGGGCAGGTATTGTTCAGCAGGAGGTCGCGCGTCGTTTCTTTCATCGATACGGTACCTCTCCATCTCAGATATCACAGGCGCAGCAGATGGTGCTGCTCGGCGATCCGGCGCTGAGGATATTTGGTGCTGACAAGCCGGATTACGCACCCGTATTGGAGAGCGTTGCCGTGCGGTCCTTTACAGACGAACCAGTGACCGCCTTCTCCGATTCCTTTCGGGTCGAAGTCCCGATACGGAATTACGGGATCGCACGTGCGGAGAATATCCGCATTAACATCCAACGGGAATACAATGGGACAGTGGTAGAGTATGATACAATCATTCCGTCGGTACTGTACGAGGAGACGATTTCGATGACGTTGAGGAACCGGGATACCGGTGGTCATGGAATAAATGTCTTAACAATCCACGTAGATGCCGACAACTTGATCGACGAAATAGACGAGGGCAACAACACGGCATCGATCGAGTATTTCATTCCACTTAACAGCACGCGCCACCTGTATCCGCACAATCACGGTATTGTTTCCAAGCGAGAAGTAACGTTGTCGTTTCAATTCACGGACCCATCATCCGGCCCGCGGGAGTTCATTCTTGAAGTAGACACTACCCGGAACTTCGACAGCCCCTACTGGCAGCGTTATAACCTGAGTGCGCAGGTACTGGCACGCCAGGCTATTGCATTGGCCGAGCGGGATTCGGTCGTCTATTTCTGGCGGACGATGATCGCGGATCCCCTCGAAACCGAGTCCCGGGAGTGGGCCGTCAGTTCGTTCAGCTATATCCAGGACGGGCCGGAGGGATGGGCTCAACTTCACTTCGATCAGTTGTCAAAAAACCCCACTGTGGGCTTGGTAAGCGATCCCGCGTTGCGCAGACTGGAATTCGAGGAATCGGTGAGTGATATTTCGATCACGACGTTCACCGCGTCTGCCGGTAAGCCGCTCGATTCTGTTTCGTTCCGCATCAATGGAGCGGAGTTCAACCTTCTCTATGAGGGAGGAGCTTGTCGCACGAATACCATCAATCTGGTAGCATTCGACCGGCGATCTACCCGTCCGTATGCCGGTATCTACTTCAAATGGTACGAGTTGTTGTACGATTACGGCGGACGGCGGTTGTTGTGCGGTCGAGAGCCGTATGTCATCAACAGTTTTACACCGGGCGAACTGGTGACTGGACAGAATGATGACTTGATTCGCTACATAGATAATATTGTGGAAGGCGACACAGTCATGTTGTTTAGTATGGGCAACGCCGGATATGCACAGTGGCCTGTTAGCGCGAAGGCAAAGCTCGGCGAGCTGGGAATCTCTGAGGCGCAGTTCAACGTTTGGCAGAACGGCGATGCGGTGGTGATCTTTGGTCGTAAAGGAGCAACTCCGGGGAGTGCAGAAATTCACCACACGACACAGGGGGTACTTCGCGTCGATCGAACGGTAGCGGGGCGCTTTACGAATGGATCGCTGTCGACCGGATTAATCGGTCCCGCGCAGCGCTGGGATCAGATGACCTCGCGTCTGCGAGACGTTGAGTCGGGCGACGCGTTTGGTGTGAGCATTGTCGGCGTGCGCGATAATGGTGAGGAAGACACGCTCATCACCGCCATCCAGTCTGAAACAGACCTTTCGGTCATTGATGCCGAAACTTACCCGCATATCAGAATGGTGCTGGAAATGACGGATGATGCCAACCTAACCGCGGTTCAATTGTCAAAATGGCTCGTGTTGTACGAACCGTTTGCAGAAGGGATGGTCTATCACCGCCGGGAGCAGATGCATCGGGTTGTAACGGAAGGGGAGATCATTTATGAAGACTTTGGTTTTGTCAACGTGAGCGAGAAGGAATTCAGCGACTCACTCCTGGTACGCGTTGATGTCATGAGCGCGCTCGGCGGAGCGAGTTCGTCTTCGTTTCATATAGATGCGCCGTTGCCAGGGGATACGACACAGTTTACATTCCCAATTGCGACGTCGGGGAAGGGAGGTTCGAATAGCCTGCAAGTGTTCGTCAATCCGCGGATACTTCCGGAGACAACGTTCGATAACAACGTTGTTTTCCTGACTGATTACATCGACGTTGTGGAGGATCAGGCACGTCCGGTACTGGACGTCACGTTTGACGGGCGTCACCTTCGTGACAACGATTTTGTTTCTCCATCGCCTACAATTCTCATTCGCCTTTGGGATGAGAACCACATTATACAAAAGACAGATACCGCAGGAGTTAGCATTTTTCTCGCCCCGCCCTGCGGACAAGACAATTGTGGATTTGAAGCAGTATATCTGAGCCGAAACGACGTGCAGTGGTATGCTGCGACCGGCAATTCTGATTTCCTGGTGTCGTTCACTCCGCGAGACTTGCCAGACGGCGCGTACCGCCTGCGCGTGAACGCGCAGGATGGCAAGGGCAACACGGCAGGTGAAGTCCCGTACGAGATCCGGTTTCAGGTCGAAAGTGCACGACTTATCGCCTGGAAGGGTGCATACCCGAACCCCTTTTCACAGCACGCGAATATCGATGTGGTAATCACCGGCGATGCGACGCATCAGATGTCATATACCTTGCTGGTGTCGACGGCTGAAGGGAAGATCGTGTGCGAGCAGAATGGTCTGCCGGATAGTTTGAACGTTGGAACCAATACGATTCAATGGAAGAGCGTCCGCGACGACGGCCGCCCGCTACCGGCCGGGCTCTACCTCTACAGGTTGACAGTCACAGTCGGCAGTGAGCAGCAGACGTACTTCGGAAAATTATTGAAAATGTAGAAGATCAGTGCGCGTGTCCGCCGGCACCGTGTACATGGCCGTGGCTGATCTCCTCCTCCGTTGCGTTGCGAACTTCGATGATTTCCACATCGAAGTTGAGCGGAACACCTGCGAGGGGGTGATTACCATCAACAACTATCGATTCAAGTCCCACTTCCGTCACTGTGACAACGCCGCCTTGATTCGTAGAGAAACGCATCCCGACCTTTACTTCCTGAGATCCAAAGGCGGAAACGGGTACTTTCTGTACCAGGTTCTCATCCTTCTCACCGTATCCTTTTTCAGGTTCAATTTTCAATTGAAGTTTTTCGCCTTTCGTTTTGCCTTCCAGGCCCTCTTCCATTCCCTGGATCAGGTTACCCGCTCCATGCAGGTACGCGAGCGGATCGCGGCCCTCGCTTGAATCGATGACCGTACCCTCGTCATCGCGCAATGTGTAATGAATAGAAGCGACTTTGTTCTTGGTGATTTGCATAAGACAACATTAATTGATAAAAAAGAAAGAAAAGAATCAGGCCACCGGCTTTTCCGGTTAACAGATATACGGCAGGTTTTTTTGGAATTCTCCTGACGACAAAGGTACAAACCCAAGTTGGAAATCTAGTCTAACGGCCGCACTTTTAGCGATGGACCTTCCTCACTGATGACTTCAACAACCTGACCCTTTTGAATATAGTCGCCCCGCGTGGAGGCGTCGTACAGCCTGCCATCGATAAGCACCTTTCCACTGGGCCGCAAGACCGTCTCT
Organism: uncultured Roseivirgaceae bacterium; assembly: GCA_964438975.1. GTDB lineage: Bacteria > Bacteroidota > Bacteroidia > Cytophagales > Cyclobacteriaceae > Chryseosolibacter. The sequence continues at coordinate 82,213 of CAYTMU010000010.1, forward strand.
GCGGTGCCGCGCTTTCCAAGCAGTGTCTCTCCGAGCTGGAAAGAAACATACCCTTCCGACCTGTTTTGAGTATCGGTAAGGGCGATTCGGCGGAAAAACCGTGTATTGGGGAGTCTGGTGCCACCGATCAGTAGAAGCAATATGCCACCGAGCGTACCCCCAACGGCCGCCGCAAGTGCGTAGAGAATATCGTTTGCTGGCACAAATTCGAAATCGAACGCCTGGTTGTTAAGCATGATCAGGAACAAGGATCCGACCGTGAGTGTGATTCCGGCAACTCCCGCGACGCCGAATCCCGGGAGTACGAAAATTTCCACCGCTATCAGGCCCAGCCCTATAAAAAAGGCGAGGATTTCCCAGTTTTCAGCAAGTCCGTTCAAGTAATATGGAACGAGGTAGAGGATGAGTGCGATGAGCGCGGCAAGGCCTGCAAATCCCAATCCAGGAGTCTGCATTTCAAAGTAGATGCCTCCGATAATCATGAGGATCAGCAGGCTGCTTATGAAAGGATTCAGGATAATCCGTATGATCTTTTCCGTCCAGCCCAATTCAAAGGTTGTCAGCGTATAGTCGCCTATGCCAGCCCGCTCGAGGATCTCGTCGATAGATTGCACGCGGGCGTCGCAAAAGCCGTGCTGTATCGCTTCAGAGGTCGAGAACGTGATGACCTGTCCTTCCTCCTTGATCCCTTCAATCACAATCGATTCATCGACCATTCCCTCCGCGATTCTGGGATCTCGTCCCTTTTCCTCGGCTGTGGACCGCATGATCGATCGCATGTAAGACTGATATTTATCAGGTGCCTTTTCTCCCTGAGCATCGACCACTGTTGCAGCGCCAATCGTCGCTCCCGGCGACATGTAAATGCTGTCACAGGCAATAGAGATCAGGGCACCTGCCGAAGCAGCATCGCTGTTGATGAAGACCCACACAGGTTGTTTGAATTGCATGATCCGGTCGACGATCTCTTTTGCGTCGGTAAGCACACCGCCATAGGTATCCATCTCGATGATCACCAGGTCGGCTTCAGTCTTTTCAGCCTCCGTGAAGGCGAGGTCGACATAGCGTTGCATGCGCGGATCGATGACATCCTTCATTTCGAGCCGGAGGATCTTTTGCTGGGCAATTGCCAGCACGGGGGAAAGCGCGACAACGCAAAACAGGAGTATTTTTTTCATACCTTTCGAATATTTCCGGGCCTTCTGTCAGGAACCGATTTTTTAAACTTGGACTTACCGTGGCAAACCGTCTCGATGTTCGACAATCCCATAGATTTGCCGGAATTATCTGGAACACCCTTGCCCATGATCGCAATGAACGACTTTTTGTCGAGGTAAGAGACTCCCGGAAAAAGACAGTGTCCTTTTCGGCATTGAATTTACGAAATAATACATGGTTATGGAAGGACGTCGGATTTGAAGAACCGTGGTGGATCAGTATGCGGGCTGTGGAGGAAGATGTGCTGTTGCTCACGGTCTATTCGGATGCGGCGAATCCGGATAAGAAGAGTGTTATTGCGTATGACGTCGAGAAACAGCGCATGATCTGGTGGCGGAACAATTTCTCGGTAACGAATGTCACCTGTGCCTACGTTTTCGGCGTAGACGGCAAATTTCCTGAAAAAGAGTCGGTTTTAGATCTGTTTACCGGCGAACTGACTCTCCAGAGCGATTTTCATTTGGGGGATTCGCAAAATTTTCCGGTATTTCGACCGTTCCAGTACAAAGAGGGCACAACTCATTTCGACACCGTCAAGCATTTTTTGAGCGTCAGGAGGGGAATCGTACCTGTTGGAACTATTGAATACCTCGAATTTGGATCGTTGATCATCATGTCATTTTTTTCGATGGAAGACGGTTTGGCTAATTATTTGTACGTATTGGATACCAGTGGCGAATTTCTTGCGGAAGAAAAACTAGGCGAGGGTCTCCAGGGAGTGGGACTGGATACATTCTATGTTTTTTCGGGGCATCTTATTTTCGTAAGGAACAAAAACGAACTGACAAGTTTTAAGATCATATGATTAAACTACTCTTCCTGGCTGCGTTAACATTCAACGCGGAAATGCCAGTAGATTCGATAGGCATCGAGACCATCAACGGCCAGGTATTCGTTATACACCGGGTTGAAGAGAAGGAAACAGTGTTTGCGATCAGCCGGCGGTACAAAACCACTGTCGACGCCATCCTTCAGTACAACGCTACGGCGAAGGATGGGTTGGAGATCGGCCAGATTCTCAGGGTGCCCTACACACTCCCCGCGGTTGCGAGGCCTTCAGATGCGACTGTTCACAGGGTTCAGCCCCGGGAGACATTATACTCGATTGCACGCCAGTACCAGGTATCCACGGACGATATCAAACGCTGGAACAATCTCACCGATAACACACTTTCCATCGGACAAGACCTTGTCGTAGGTAAACGCGCGGTACAACAACCTCCCCAGCCGGAAGCTGTGCGATCGATCGCCGTGAAAGGTGTTCATGAAGTGCAGCCGGGACAGACGCTTTTCTCGATCGCACGTCAATATGACATTTCTGTTGATCAGATCCGGGATTGGAATTCGTTGACGGGGAACGACTTGAAAGTGGGCCAGAGCCTGTATGTTGCGCGGCCCGATCAGCGCACGCCTGAGATAGCAAGTCGTCCGGAAACGCCCGTAGTAAAACCGGATGCACCGGTCGTCAGAAACGAGTCCGTTGCAGTTACACCTCCGGTTACGCAGACGCCACCATCTGCTGTTGTGACGACGCCTTCGCCTCAATCAAGTGAATCTATCCGGATATCGGAGTCGCTTAAGTCGGGTGATGAAATTGTAGAAAAGGGACTGGCTGAGTTGATTGAGGGAACTGAAGGCAATCGCAAGTATCTCGCCTTGCACCGGACCGCTCCGATTGGCACCATCCTGAAGATCCGAAACGAGATGAATAACCGCGAGGTGTTTGTTCGTGTCATGGGCAAATTGCCGGATACAGCAATGACCGATAAGCTCATTATCCGCGTGTCACGTTCCGCATATGATCGACTAGGAGCTATCGATCCGCGGTTTCGCGTGGAAGTAACATACTACAAGTAAACCCTCGGTTGATGCCATGGTTATACGGCCACTGGTTGCCATTCTTCTTCTCGGCCGTTCCGTTCTTCACCGCGGCGCAGAATCTTGTTCCGAACGGGAGTTTTGAGGAGTACAGCGTTTGTCCCGGGGGATACTCGCAAAATCCGCAGGAGTTCAGAGTTGACTCCTGGGTTTCGCTCACCTGGGGAACACCCGACTACTTCAATGCGTGTAGCGGGGGAGAGGCTGCGGTTCCGTACAACTGGGCCGGTGTCTCCGACGCTTACGATGGCAACGGATACGTTGGCCTCTACACATGGCTCAGTGTTCGCGATTTCCGGGAGTATCTTCATTGCCGGCTAACACAACCGTTGATTAGTGACTCCCTTTACCAGATTCAGTTCCGGTACAAGTTGTCGACGTACTCCAAGTACGCGTCCGATCGGATTGGTGTTCTGCTTTCCGACACGCTTGGCCCCATGCGTCACGATCGTCCGTTGCGCCAGAGTCCTACGGTGGAATTTGTTAAGGACTCCGCGTTGACGCCTGAGACAGGTTCCTGGGAACTCGCATCGGCCCAGTATCGCGCGAGAGG
>CAYTMU010000011.1:0-24694 GCA_964438975.1 uncultured Roseivirgaceae bacterium
ACTCACTACTCACTACTCACCATTCAAACCTCACATTACTTCCCCACAACCCCTCGTGACTATTGATCGCGATAAACGCCAGCAGTGCGATGAAAACAATCGCAAGTCCTGCGTAGCCGATCCAGTTGCGCACCTTGAACTCTACGGCGACATCGGTCGCCGGGTTCGCTTTCGGGATCAGGTACAGGATCACCAACAAGTTTACAACATAAAGATACTGTTCAAGCGGATGAACGAGAATGCCTGTGACGAGGAAGCTCAGGAAGATATACAACGATGTATGCAGGATAAAGAAACGTCTCGTCGTACCGACGGTCAGCGAATTATCCCTGGAGGAAGCGTTTCTCCAGAACATGTATAATGCAACGCACACAATAGCTGCGATAGCAATAAACTTAAAAGCGAATATCGTAGACTCCGTCCCTCCTTTTTCGAGGAGGAAGGTCAACTTCCGGGTAGTGAAAGACTGATCCCATACGACAAACGGAATGAACAGTGTCACCAGAAAGATCGGGATCACATTCTTGCGAGGCTCGACACGCTCGTCGCCTGAGGGCCACGCGGAAGTAAACACCCCGTATGCCATACCCGCTCCCCCGAAGAACCCGATCGAGTATTCCATTACGTTCCAGAAGTTAAAATCGATCTCAGCTACTCTACCCATCACCTGTAGAAAATTTCCGAATGCAAATCCAAAACCCGCACCGAGCGCCGAGCAGACGGAGACTTTCAGGATATTCCGATATTGGTTCCGGACGACAAACCAACCCACGGCAACACTACCGCCAAGACATGCCGCCCACATCTCCGAACGAGGTGGGGTCATTAACCACTGAAACTGCATAACAAGTACACCGTACGTGAGAAGCCCGAATGCGATCATCTCGGTGAGCACACGATGCCAGGGGATCTTGTTCTGCCGCGAATCGACCAATGCCATACCCACCAGTCCGCCGCCGATGAAACCATATAGTACACCGATGACAAAGAGCATCAAAAGACCGTAGTAGACATTGACAAAATCAGTTCCGCGTCCATATCCAACGATGAGTCCATAACTGATCACACCGCTGATACCCCAGCCTGCTGCCGCAGCCAGTGCAATCTTAAAGCTCTTCTGATACCAGTCTTTGCGTTTGGCGACCAGCACCAGGCACAGCACGCCGATCGCGCCCGCCCAGGCAGCACCCTGCTCATGCCCGAATCGCCCGCGCACGGCCCACGCTGTTCCCAGCGCCATCCCGACAAGGGCTATGGAAAGAAGTAAATTTCTATTCTTCATGATCGATCGATTCCTTTACCCAACTGACCGGGAAGGAGGCATACTTGATGGTCCTTCCGGGGCTGAAATGATTCCTGTGGAAACTATACACGATATGGATCCTACCATCGGCACCCTGTATGATGGAAGGGTAGTGACTTGCAGTCGGGCGCTCGTTCCTGTCATCATGCTCAACCTGCTTCTGCCATTTCCACGATTTGCCTTCGTCGTCCGAGATCGCGACTGTCAGATCATAGCGTCCTTTCTCCTGGTTATTGAAGACCATCGCCCACTCACCCGAAGCCAATGTGACCATATCGAAGCCGGCACCGGAGTTTGGCAGAATATCATCTTTTGGGATAGTCCATGTCATACCGCGATCGTAAGACTCGGTGCGCTGCATGCGCATCGGCGGGGGACCGTTGTCGCGCAGGTAGGCCACAAGATCTCCGTTCTTGCGGATACCGATCGTAGCTTGTATACCTGCACCTCCCAGCACGGGATTGCTGAATGCCCAGTCCTCTCCGAGGTTGTCGGAGATGGCAAACAACGTGCAGTCAAATCCATCTGAATAAAGAGGGACGATCATCCGCTCGCCGAGAAATACGGCCTTGTTCTTTGTTTGCCAGCCCAGCCGGCTGGTCAAGGGGTATCCAAGCTCCGCCGGTGTTTCCTTTCCATCTGCGAATATCCTGCCACTGCGAACCATATTCCTTCCTCTGGACAAACTATCCATTTTCTGTTTGTAGGCTTCCCACTCCGTATGAACAAGTCCGCGAATGCTGTCGGGCATAGCCGGTATCAGCGATTCCTTCAGATAAGATTCGTAGTCACGTAACTGTTCGGCTACCTGCCGAACGAAGCTGTCGCCCGGTTGAATGCCGCGCTCGGTTCTGTCGCCGGGTTTCACAAACAGGACGTCCTGCCATTTCCACTCGGGCGCGCCATCATTCTGATAATTCTCACTGATGCGGTACATCGGAATCGATGTCTCCCACTGGTTGGCCAGCACGGGGTACCACATCAACCACAGGCGATCCTTCGTATCCATGAAAAGAACAGGATTGATATCGGGAAATTCCTTCACATCGGCCATAACAAATGGGTCAGACCAGAGGGTCTGTCCCTGCTTAAGCCGGGCACCCATGATCCGCACGTCGTCAGCCCATCGTTCACCCGAACCCTGGAACCATGCAGCCAGAATATCCCCCCCGGGAAGTTCCACAACCGTCGGTCCGTGCACGTGTTGATCCTGGTAAGGGAACACGATCACACTGTCGATTTTCGCCGTTTGGTCCTGCCCGCCTGGTCCACATGACACCGTCAACAGTCCAGTTGAACAGACCGAAACAATAGTCAACAACATTAAGAGACTCTGACTCTTCAAACGCATAGAATAATTCGTAAACATGTATAGACCAATTACCGAAGGAAAACCTCGTCGTTGTCAGCAACGAACATGCGCGTGCTCTCCGAGTACTCACCGCCATTAGCATCCTTGTATTTGAGATCGACGTAGAATGCGCGATAACCGGTCTCCGGATAGGGTTGCGTGACAGTAATCACCGATCCCTTTTTCTTCAACGGCACACTTTTGCCGGCCCACGTATCATTCCGGAAATCGGTATCCTGAGAATCCGCCGACCACAGCATGACGTCGACGAGAATGTCCCGCGTAGCGGTGACCTTAAGTGTGACACCCTTCTTTCCCTCCGTCAATTCCCAATCAAGGACAGGATACGGTGTGCCCGCCATTGTCTGCCCGAAGAACGCGCTCATCGCGGCGAGCGCCTGCCGCTGATCGCCGAGCTCATGACCGGCATTTGGTACGTAGTGGATGAAGTTCTGGCCGGGAATACTATCAATATAGTGCTTGATCGCATCGACAGTCCAGTACTCATCGTTCGTGCCCATGAAGATCATCTTGGGCATCGTCAATTCCTTGCGATATGAGTACGGGTCGACCATCGTAGTGATAGCCATGCCCTCTTCGGTCTTTGCTGTTTGTGGTATACCTAACTTGACGTAGTCTTCGATCTGAACACTGTAATCGTTCCACATCTTGATCTGATAGTCGAGATTCACCGGCATGTTCAGAATATCGATGACCATTGGCGCGATAGCGGCAACACGCTGATCACTCGCCCCCGTTAGCCACGTCGTCCATCCGCGCTTGGAAGCACCCGATACCACGAAACGGTTGACGCGGTGATTCACTACCTGGGAGGAAAATTCCTGCACAGCATCCATTGCGCGCACGGCGCTCTTGACCATGGGGAATAACATCGGCCAGCTATAATCACCATCCTGCTTGAATTGATGCAGTGTATACGAGATCAGAGCATCCTCTGTCAATTTGCCGACAAGCGGTTGATTCGGTGTGTTTCGCAAAACAGCGACGATAGCCTTGTTCTTCGCCGCCACGGACGCCATTGCTTGCGTGAACTTGTCATCATTCTTACTCCAGTTCGGTTGTCCCTTGCGATTACTTCCTCCCGTAATGAACATTAGCGCACCATCGTATTTGTTTTCAGCAGGCACCAAAACCGTCAGTTGATGCGTCCATATGTACTCGTGCCACTGTTGAGAGGTCAGCAACAGGTTATATGCCTTGACCGGCCCGATATCATACGAATCTCTGACTGTCCATGAATAAGTTTTGTCGCCGTTGTTCAGGTATCCCTTCAGCGCGGTTTCCGGCGTAAGAGCCACCTGGCCAACAGAGTCGAAAACTGACAGTATGGCAAGCGTCAGAACTGCTGCAAATCTCATAATCTTCATTTTGTTCCTGGGTTATCGTTACTTCTTCTTTTTCATTTCATTCATCCATGCGAGCACTTCCTCGATATAGATCTCACCTGTCATTTCGCCCAGACTGGTGCGCGATACGTAGTCATAACGTTTAAAGCTATTGAAGTCAACCCTCGTCAGCATATAACCGAACGCGTCGTTCGTAAGCCCAAACAAAAAAGCGTGCGGCGTATCCATGTTCCGCTTTACATAATATCCGATGTTGGGCAATGCCTCACCCGGGATCGTCAGCACCTTAGCCGTGCCAATGGTAAGAAAATTAAGCTGGGTCGCTATCGTGTTGTCACCCGTGCTTTTCATTTTCAGCGGAGAGTTGTTAAGAATATAGCGCATGATCTCCGAGTCGACGGGAAACCTCAGCGTTCTCGAAGCACACGTTAACACCGGGTCAGATTGCGGCTCGGCGTCACTCACAATTCGAAGGGCCTCGTCCGCCAGCAACGTCCCGATGCGTACACACTCTCCCCATTCATTCGTCTCACTTCCGTCTGCGAGCCGGGTATCGGCGGTCACCATCCCACCCTGGGCGCCGTTCATGAAGATCGCGACCCCGCCCGCACGTGCTTCTATCCGGTCGTAAAGCGGACCGCACAGATCAGGACTGAGAATTCCACGGTTCGAGCCGATCACCTCGGGGTGAATAGCGTAGTTCACCAGTGTGACAATAGTCTGGCCTTTTGATTTTCCTTCGGTGGCCACCGCCTGGATAACACCACAACGTGGGTCATACAAATCGGGTGCGTAGTAGTTGTATGCGATCTTACCTTCGGCCTCACCGACTGCAATTTTCAGGGAAGCGGGCTGAAGTTTGGCAACCGCTTCATTGACAGCATCGGCGATTTGACGAACACACCAGTCAAGATATTTCAAATCCGCATTCGACTTACCTTGGGCATCCGGGAATCCATAAGCATCGGGACCGCTATGAGTATGAGTCGCACCAATCAAGACGTTCTCCGGCGGAATACCATTGATCAGCTTCCGCGAGCGATCACCAAGCACAGACGGCCAACCGAGATTGTCCACACTAACGATGGCAACACGTGTTCCGCCTTTCTCAAGCACCATGGCACGAGCGAAAAGATCACCCTTTTTCTCCGTGGCTTTCTTCGGTGTCCCGATTCCTCCCGATACAGGAAGCAAGGGATCTGGAGTGATGACGCGGACGGCAGCACCGACTCGCACCTGGCCCGAGACGATAACCGGTGTAAAACTCATCCACACTACGACGACCAAGAGAATGCGAATCATAATGAAAAGGAGATAATTCGTAAAAAGGTAACAATAAAACTATCAGATAAGGATTTCTCTCTCCTCACAGATCGCGCAAAGAACAACCCAAAAAGCGAATACTTATTTTACCTTCGACTGGTAAGGACCAAAAACCGCCTTCACCTCATTTCGTTCATTCTCGTCATTGAGAATGATCACGAAGTACTCTTCACCACCCGGCAGCACACGTACGACGATATGGCCATCCATGGATTTGTACGACCGCTCGACCAAGGTGCCGATCACGATCTTATTAGCCTCCATCATGTTGGTCGCAAACAAGTCGCGCGGCCCTTTATATAAATGTTGTGAAACCAGCCGCCGGAGCACCTCTTCACCCGGGTGATTCGATGACCACGACTGACCGATCCATACCCTTGGTTTGAGCGTACCTACATTGAACTCATTATGTGAGTCGCGGTTCCCGTGGTGATCCAGCACGGCGACATCCACTTCACCAACAGCCTTCGCAACATTTGTTCCTACGTCATTCCATGCCGGTACCCCCCGGTCCGCCAGACTGGGGCAATCCCCTCCCGTGTAGTATCGGAATTTTCCGTACTCAATCCGGATCGCCAGGCTCAGGGGATTCTCCGAAATCTGCATCGTATCGGCGCGTGGACCAAAATGTTCAAAAGTATCCGTCCCGGTGCCTTTCCAGATCATACCATTGGCTTTGACATTGCAAACATTGAACGACGGATAGATTTCCGGTCTATGCACGAGGACAATCTGATCGCTGCGCCCTGCCTGAAGTAACTCTGCCTTCATTCCGGAATTGCGCACGTGATAGTCGACGAAATTCCAATAGTTCATGATCCCACGTGCTTCGGGGACATCGGCCCCTGCACGACCCGCCCGAAGGTCTTTCAGACGCGGAGGATATTGGTAATCGGGATAACCGCGATCGATCATCTTTCGAATGGGAATCTCATCGCCCATACCAGTAATGCCGGACCTGAAATATTTCCCCGTTCCCGACATAGGAACACCTTCATAGTAGCCGCCGAAATGGTCATCGTGAAAATGCGTGATCAGTGCGTAGTCGATCTTGCGCTGGCTGACAGCGGGGGCAAACCGGAGGAAATACCTGGCGATCCATTCATGCGCCAGTCTTGATCCGTCCGGGTGCGGCGCCGTTCGTCTCGGTGACGAACCCGGTGGCATCTCGCCTGCATCGACCAGGAAAGTAGTCCCATCCGGAAGGATGTATAATGCTGCATCCCCCTTTCCGGTATTGATATGATGCAAGTCGAGGTAGCCTTCCCTCCATGGAGGAAGCGGTTCGCCAACCTGCTGCGAAAAAGAACTGACGGAGTATAGAAGCGCTACGAGAACGCCGTACAAAATTCTCGACATATTGCAGTGTTTCGGTGACGTCGAACAGTGAGAAAGTCACCTTAAAGATAGACAACTTCCGAAAACGGCAAAGTCGGAGACGATCAAAGGCGCTCCGGCGTGTCGGGGATACGGTTCTCCAACTTGTTCGGCTTTCCCTTTTGCTTTTGGAGGTCAAACGCGTCGTAGAGATCACCTGTCGCGGTAAACGACTGGAAAGAAAGTTTGTCGCCGTCGATAGTAATGATCTGGAAGAGTTGTGTATTCCTCGCGCGTCTGTCCATCCATCCGTCGTCGGATACATCGTACATCTTTGGCCCGCTGACCGACACGACATACATCGTACCGGAGGTCTTATCATTCACACTATAGCCAGTCGGCACATTGTTGACCATTCCCCGGCCATATGCGTGATCATGTCCCTGGAGAACGATATCGACCTTGTGCTTATCGAAGATCGGCTTGAACCGGTCTCTGAGTTTTACATTGTCGCGATTTGACTTCGTAGAAAACACGGGGTAATGGAACGTAATGGCAGTCCATTTCCTGGGATCATTCGTCAGTACGGAGTCAAGCCAGACAGCCTGTTTCTCACGGTAGTACGGAGACTCGTCGATCTGTTCGGCATCCAGGGAGATGACTTTCAGATTCGGGTAGTCGACTACATAGCAGATCTCCTCAAGGCCTTTGGGACCATTCGTTGGCAGGTTGAACTGCGCCCTCCATTGAGGAGACAATTTTCCATCCCTTCCGTATTCATGATTGCCCGGCGTCATCACGCTTGGCACGGTGGCGTGGATGAAGTTTCCAGCATAGAACCACTCACCCCAGTCGAGGTCGCGGTCGTGACGGTTTATCAAGTCCCCCGCATACAGCATAAAGTCGATATGAGGAATTGTTTTGTAGGCCTCGCGAATGACACGCGACCACATTGATTTCAGATCGTTCTGCGCATCGCCGAAGTAGAGAAAAGAAAGTTTTTGCGAATTCATATCCGGCATCTGCACCTGGTACCATTCACTCCACGAACCTTCAGACCCAACGCGGTAGACATATTTCCGGGCCGGCTCGAGACCGCGTATCGTCGCCGAAAAGTAGTGAGCAGATACGCGCGGCTCCTCGAGGTGTTTGGTTACGAGCGCTTCTGTCGACGCCTTTTCCCGCTTAACGCTTTGTCTGAATTCCGTTCCTGCAGTCGCGACAGCGTATTCCACAAATCCTTCCGCAACAGTTGTGTCCGTTCTCCAGTTGACTGCCAGTGTCGTTCCCGGATCCTCCTTGAGATTGAGCATGACACGATCCGGCTCTTTCGTGGGGAAGAGCAACCGCTCCGGAAGCTTTATAGCCTCGCTGTGCGAGTGGTGGTGGTACGTGTCGGTGTGGTCGTGATGCGCATGCGTGTGCGGATCGTAGGTCTCATACCGGAATGCTGTGTACAGGATCAGCGTCAACACGCCGACAGTCGTCACAGTGAACTTCAGCTTCTTTTTCATGGCTAAAAGTATAAAAGAATGGCGGAGAACGAGTCTCCGCCATTGTAGTGAAAATAGCGGAGATTGCTCTCCGTTACTTCCAATTAAGACAAAGTATTACCAAGGCTTGCCTGTACCTTGGATGATCCACGGTTTTGACCACTGGCTATCCAGACCTTCTGGTCCGGCAATGCCCGACTGAAGTCCGGCAAGCGCTGCTTCCGTATTATCAGCGTTATTATTCCACTCATCAGCTCCATATCGGAAACGGACTGGCAGAACATCTTGTTGCGCAGCCGGGCCCGCCGTCAGGGCAGGCAATCCAGTTCTCCTGAAGTCAAGCCACGCCTCGGTAGCTGCGGTCCAGCTAGCCACCCATTTCTGGGTAATGATCTGCTCCAAAGCATGAGCATCGTCGAAAGCCACTTCCTCGATAAATGCATCATACGCCCCAGCTTTTCCCCAAGTGGTCAGCGAATGCTTGACGCCATTTTCGTAATGAGTCTTGGCTGCTCCCGCGCCTCCCACATTGTAACCTTTCACAGCAGCTTCAGCGAGGATAAAGCTAACTTCGGCCGCAGAGATAATGCGTGCTCTGAGAATATCATTGACCGAGCCTGCAGTTGCATAAATGGGAGCCAGCTGCGACACATGCTGGTTGCGCGTTCCCTGTCCCTGGTCCGGATTTCCGTTGTAAGCCGCCGGTACCGTAAGGCCCGGTGGTAATCCCACGTAAAGGTCGTCGTTGTAAGTGACCATGTTCGGATTGTATTTCCGCGTATACTTGATGTCCTTAGTCGCCTGGAATTCGAGATAGGAAAGAGTTGCTACTCCAGCATTAGCACCGTCTGCGCGAATAAAATCTTCTTCAGCAGTCGCCAGGCCCGCATCCGCTTCCCATTGAACCGCTACGGGTTCGAACCAAACCGGAAGCCGTGGATCATCCGTACTTACTAACTGATCGATCAGGGTCTGAGAAGCCTGCCATCTCGTGAATGCATCAACGCTGGTGTAAAGAGAGGGCCATACGTCGTTGGCACCCCCTGTGTAATTCAGTGTCGCATCCCCAGCCGGATCTGCGATATACCTGCCACTGCTGTAAACAGCCTCGATGCCCGCCTTCGCCACGTCAGCCTTCTTGCCGGAAATGCGCATATAGTATCTGAGAAGCAGTGAGTTGGCAAACCGCTCCCAACGCTCCACATTCCCTCCAAAATAAAGATCGGACGCGGGAACTACGCCCTCGTTGGTTGTCGATGCAAAAATTGCCGCTGCTTGCTTAAGGTCTTCGATGACACCCATGTAGATGGTTTCCTGGCTGTCGAATTTGGGAGCTTCGCTCGCGCTTCCACCCTGATCACCCTTTACAGCATCAGTGTACGGAGCATCACCCCACAGGTCGGCGATATTTCCGAAGATAAATCCTTTCATCGTCAGCGAAACCGCGCGGAAGAAATCCGATCCCAATTCAGTGGCTCTCTTTTCGAGCAACGCATTGTTCCGCTGCATACCATACCATCCTGACCAATCGCGCGCACCCCAATCGTAGTGATTGTGGCCACCGAACCAACCATTCTTTTGAGTATGTTGCATCGTTCCTGCCATATCGCCAAATCCCAAGTCGAGATAGGTTTGTGCGGCTGGCGCCAGTACCGATGGAAGGAGCTGGTTCGGGTTCGCCGTCGCAGGATCGATTCCATTCGGATTTATATTCATTTCAGTCAGTTTCTCCTCGCAGGCTCCGAGGACAACGAAGCCGAGGATGATCACCAACACTTTCTTGATACTAATTCTATTCTTCATAGCTATGATCGTTGTCAGTACTAGAAATTAAAGTTCAGTTTAAAGCCATACGAAATGCTCCACGGCAATACGTTCTGCCGTTCAATACCTTGCCTGAACATTGACGATGTATTGCCTTGCTCACTGGAGGTTGCCCAGAACGCACGTTCCGGATCGATCCCGATGTCAGCCTTGGTCCACAACATGATGTTCCGTGTGTAGACGGAGAACGTCGCATTGCGGATCACTCCAATGTTCGGCAACTGGTAACCAAGAGACAACTCCCTCAGTTTGATAAAAGATGCGTCAAAAGTGATCTGCTCATTGAAGCCCCACGCGTAGGTGTCCGTGATCGGATATATATTCAAATCTGTTCCAGATCCACCTAGGTGCTCCACGTATTCATCATCTTCGTAGTTGTCTGGCGTGTTGGCACCTGCTGTCTGGATCACACCAGGAACAAATGCACCGTCGTTGCCACCGCCATCACTTGCGCCAACAGGCATGCCACCGGTCTCAGCGGTGTGCCCTCCGACACGAGGATAGTTACCCGCACGTGGAATGATATACTTCGAAGGATCGGACTTCAACAGATCCGCCAATTCATCAGGTGAGTACAAACCACCTGGGATCAGGAGATCCAACTGACGTTGAGACTTCCAGTCAGACTCGCCGTACCGATACGTAAAGGACATAAACTCGCCGCCCTTTCTCCAGTCAAAGCTGGCGTTCAATATGAACCGGTTGTACCGGATGCCAGTTTGCATGCCCATGATGAAATCGGGGTTGAAATTACCGATATGTCGCATATTTTCCATACCGGAAAGTTCGGTCCATTCACCCGAATTGGTCAGGATGGGCCAACGGTAATAGTCCGAGTTCTCGTCCTGCACATACGCGTAACCTCGGCTATACAAATTACCAATCTCTTCTCCCAGGAAGGCATACGAGCCTCCACCGTTCTCACTGTAGAGCGTGAGAAACTCCATATCCCCGGCAAGTCTTTCAACAGTCGTCTTGTTGGTACTCCAGTTGAAATCAACGTCCCACTTCCACTTGCTGTTCTGGTATGGTGTGCCACCGAGCGAAACCTCCCAGCCTCTGCTTCGGATCATACCGGCATTGATAAACTTGCTCCGGTAACCCGATGATTGCGGAAGAGGCACATTGAATATCTGATCTTCGTTGTCCATTGTATAGTAGGTACCGCTGAAACGAATCCGATCATTGAACAAGTTCAGGTCAATACCTCCTTCTATGGATGTTGCCGTCTCCGATTTCAAGTTCGGATTCAGGAGCGCATCTGGTACCGATACCGTTGAAACAGCATTGTAGTTGCCAGTCGCCAAGAAGGGATACAATTGATAAGGGTCCGTGTCATTACCCACGCTTGCCCAGCCACCGCGTATCTTTAACAAGCTGACTTCCTGAGGTAAATCGAACGTGTAGTTCGCGAGCCAGCTCAGCGAAGCTGAGGGGTAGAAGTAAGACTGCTCGCCTGCTGGCAACGTACTCGACCAGTCGTTGCGTGCGGTCAGATCAAGATAAACCTGGTCCTTGAAACCAATAGATGCTAAGGCATAAACGCTGTAAATTGCTCTCTTGTAATAAGAATTCTCTACGTTAATGTTATCGAGAGGAATATTCTTCACGCTGTAAAATCCCGGCCTTACCATCCCGTTATTCCGGTTGGATCCGGTACCAATCAGTGAATGGGACCCTTCGCGATTCATGATATTACCACCAACAGATACGCTGATGTCAAAATCCCTAACATCTGTCTTATATGTTGCGAGGAAATCCGAGTTGGTTTCTGCAAAGTGATGATCGGAGAGGTAGTAACCACCCAAGGCCATCCGACTAAAGCTGAACGGGATCTTTGTCTCCCTGTTCTCGTTGTACATATCCAGCGAGTGACGCACCATCAGCGAAAGCTTGCTGGTGAATTCATAGTTCAGCGACACGTTACCGTAGATACGATCGCGTCTAAACGCATTATTGATACCGTACGCAATAAAGTACGGATTATCGTTGGCATCCGTTCTCAATTGTTGAATTTGCTCCTGGCCGGGTACCCAGATACCTTTCATCTGATTGTAGTCGACATAGGATGACGCATATACAGCCTCCAAGGGATTGGCCTGGCGGTCACCGATACTGGGGCGGTTGTTCGAGTACGAACGTCCGATATTAATATTGGTGTTCAATGTAAGCTTGTCGATGATCTTAAAATCAGCCGATGTATTCAAGCCGTTCCGATACAGATCCGAGTTCGGGATCATACCCGTGTGGATCATATTGGAATAGGAAACCCGATAACTTCCTTTATCCCCTCCTCCACTCACGGCGATGTTATTCGTCGAAGTGACACCGGTCTGAAGGAAGTCCTTCATCGCATTCGGGTAAGACTTCAATTCCGTAGCAATAGGATTGCCATTGATATCACGAGGGCTGTTCCACTGGACGGCGGTGTTACCAGCATCCAACGGAAGGCCGCCCCAATATGCCGATCCCGGGCTGAAATTGTTTACGCGGTTTCCGTTAGCATACTTGTAGTGAAAGTCAAGCAGGCGCGTTGCGTTCTCAAACATGGTGCTGGTTGAAAATGAAACGCCCAACGCCTTCTTCGAGGAACCGGATTTGGTGGTAATGATCACCACGCCGTTACCAGCGCGTGTACCATACAACGCAGCAGCAGACGGACCTTTCAGAATGTTGACGCTCTCGATGTCGTCGGGGTTTATGTCAGAAATGGCATTGCCATAGTCGACCTGGTTACCATCTCCCCTCTGACCAACGTTGTTCAAACCATTTGACATCGGCACACCGTCAACAACAAACAACGGTTGGTTGTCAGTAGTCAGTGATGTCGCACCGCGGATGATTACACTCACGGAAGAACCCGGTCCGCTGGTTTGATTGATCGTCACACCTGGCACCCGACCCGCAAGGGAGTTCAGGAAGTTCTCCTGTGTAGCCTGCCTGAGATCTTCACCAGAAACGTTGGATACATGGTACCCCAACGACCGTTGCTCGCGCTCAATACCCAAGGCTGTCACAACAACCTCGTCGAGAGTCGACGTACTGACGCGAAGCCCGATATCGATCGAAGTCCTTCCGTTCACAGGAACTTCCTGTGTATCGAAACCGATCGACGAGAATACCAGGACTGCGTTGTTATCGGAGACCGAAACAGAATACCGGCCGTCCACGTCGGTGATCGTTCCCGACTGTGTGCCTTTCACAACGATGTTCACGCCTGGGATACCCTGGCCATCCTCACTTGAGGTGACTTGTCCGGAAACGCGGACCTCCTGTGGAGGAGTCGCAAATGCGTTCCCTACAAGCAATAACGCCAATAGCAAAGACGTAAAATGTCTTCCCCATTGCTTTCCTTTTGCGTACAAATTTAGCTGCATAGGTTTTTGTTTGAGTTTTAGTTTTCGATTGTTGTTCTGAGTGATTGTTGTGAGTCAGGAAGCAAAAAAAAGCTTCCTGTGTTTTCTGCTGTTCACCGGTAGATTAAGTGCCGGTTATCTTTATACGACTTTATATGAAATATATAGATACCCGCGCTACAACTGGGTGCATTTTGCGTTACCCGCCGGCACGTTTGCGTAATTTTCGTCATCTGCCCAAAATTTGCCGACTAGCGGCCAATGTTTCCGACGCGTTCTCACGTTTTTCTAAAAGTGCTGCTGCACCGAGCAGCGTAATATTCTCATCAACCGACTGAAGTATCTTCAGCCGTTTAATGGATTGCGGGAAGGTGAAATCTTCCAACGACGCAACCATTGACGACTGAAAAAAACGGTAAGCCTTCGAAATCGAACCACCGATAACTATCGCTTCTGGATCATAGGTGTAAACAACCGTCTTCACTGCCTGTCCGATATGAACTCCGAAGTCGCGCCACAACGCAAGTGCGTTCTTATCACCCCTTGCGGCAAGATCGTGTGCCGCAATCGCGGATGTTCCGTGGATAGCTTCAAAGAAATTCCCACTCGCGTAATACTCTACATTGTGATCGCCGTACTGCACCAACCCGATCTCACCGGCACCGCAATTGCTACCAACAAACAGTTCCTCGTTGAGGATTATTCCGCAACCCAAACCAGTGCCCGATGTCATTCCGACTACATTGCGAAAACCCTTGGCAAGACCATACCGGTATTCCCCCAATGCAAAGCAATTGACGTCATTGTTAACAGCAACAGGAATTCCGAATTCCTCCTCGAGAATATCCTTCAACGGTACCTCTTCCCAAGAGGGAATATTCACCACATTGTAGACAATGCCTCGCTCGACATCGATCACCGAAGGCACACCTAATCCAATCCCCGTGATCTCGGGGCCGACCAGGGACCGAATGAGATCTTTCAACTGATCTAACGTCTCCTCTTGCGAAGCCCGACTCCTGAACAACTGCTGTCTTTCGTTCCGAATTGCTCCGCATACTGCAACACCTGCCCTGATTTTGGTTCCTCCAAGGTCAACGCCAATTACCATGTAAGTACAAGCTTAGAGTTCCTATTGTTTATGAGAATACAAGTTACCCAACCATCACACGATCGTCGTGGGCCTTTGCGTTAAAAAAGCTTCATTTTGCGCAATACCCCGTGGTTCAAAATACGTCACTCCGCACGGGCCATCGTTACAACGGTCCGGCTGGATTTTCCCGACGGATCGAAGCACTTCACCTTTACCGTGCCTGTCACTTTTACCGGTCCGGTCCAGACGGGGGAATTTGTATCAGGTTCCGTTCCGTCAGTTGTATACCGGATCTGAACACCGGGGAATTCGGTGTTCGCGTACAAGCTCCCTTCGCGGATCACCGCCCCGGGTGGGGCAATCCGGTAGTTGTAGCCACCGTTCAGGTAGCTCAACCGTGGCAGTTCCTTCTGACCGAGTGTATTCGCAAATACATTCCAGTCGCGATCAACTACCTTTGCCCGCGCCTCTGCATTCTCGATCGTCTCCCACGTTCGTGGAGCAGCCCAGGCACTTTCTGAAAAGCCGAGCAATTTCGGCAACATATAGTACTCAATCATCTCGCGGCCTTTGATCGTCTCACTCCACAGTTGTGCCTCGAGTCCGATAATATTCTTGCGGGCTTCCGGCTTTAACCGCACCTTGCTGCGGTCTGCGGTGAGATCAAGCGGTTGTCCCATTGAGTTTACCAGGGTCGTCTTGAACATGTCGTACGGTGCGAAGAACCACGCATCGCGTGTATTCACGAACCCGGCCCAATACAAGCCTGGCTCCCTTGGATCCTTGGAATAGGCAAGATCGAAATAGAAGTTGGAAACGTTGCACAGCACAACAGGATAACCAGCATTCGCGAGGCGATAGCCCAGGTCCTGATAATCGAACAAGTTGTTCCAGATAAACGGAACCACACCCTTTCCTGCAAACTCAGGGTTGGTCTCGTACTCACCTTTCTCATTCTTGATAAGTGCAACTTCCTCCCATCCGTCGACCGTGAGGTTCCGTTTCTGCAGTCTCTTCACCAATTCACGGAAGAAGTACGTTTGCAGATTCATCCGATCTATGTCGGGATTCTGTTTCAGCATTTCCTGCACCATAGGCGACTGCGTCCACGCCCCTTCTGCAACCTCATCGCCACCCGCGTGTATCTCGTCAAGAACAAGGCCTGCCTCCTGGTACATCTCAGCGATCTCATCAACTACCTTTTCATAGAAGCGGAAAGTGGATTCACGCGCAACCGTTACAACATTGTCTGTAAACGACTGCGCTGACAGATATACCGATTTATCATCCGGGTCGATCAGTCGGTACTCATTGGCCTCCTCCTCTTTTCCCTCTTTCATAAGCCGTTCATATCGCGCTTCCATTGACTTGATCGCCGCTCGTGCGTGACCCGGGAAATTCAGCTCCGGAATAACTTTGATATGACGCGCTTTTGCGTAACGAAGGATCTCAACAAAATCCGCCCGCGTATAGTATCCCGTTCCATGGTTGTTTTTGCTATCCGCGAAGGGCCCCGACCCATACGCAGGATGCAATGCCGGCGCTTCTTTTCCCGACACGTGTAGCCGACGGCTACCAACTTCGGTAAGTTCCGGAAGTCCGTCGATCTCAAGTCTCCACCCTTCGTCCTCAGTAGTGTACAACAAAAAGCGATTGATCTTATAGAGCGAAAGAAGGTCAAGAACTCGCAAGACGGTCTCCTTCGACTGAAAATTCCGGCTTACGTCCATGTGCACGCCGCGAAAACCAAAACGCGGCCCGTCGGTGATTTCCGCTAATGGCAAAGACACCGATGTACCACCCGCCTGATATGCCTCGAGTGGTATGAGACTTCTCAGGCTTTGTATTCCGTAAAATACACCGGCAGGATCAGTCCCTGTAATGGTAATACCATTCTCAGCGATCCCTAACTCATACGCTTCCCGCTTCTGCGCGACGTTGACCTTTCCGATTTGAAGGTGTATCGCCTTGTCCACTGACGCAGCGGTAGCAACCGACTTGAATGCAGACCTGGTCACTTCCCCAAGCATCTTTGCCAGATACCCGGCTTCGTTCTCAAGAGCGGGATCGTATACAATAACGAAACTATTGTCCAACGACATCGACCCGGCTTTCGGACGATAACTGATCGGTGTGGGGATTACCGATTTCAGTTGGTCGGCAGGCAACACGGCCAGATGTTCATTTGACTCATACAGCCACTCCGGTGTAGGGATCGGCTCCTCGTCATCTGCATTCCTGTTTATCTGATCAGGATCGACAAATTCGCGGAAGCTGAAATCATCAACTTCGGCAATCCGATCATCACCCTCGCCGTAGAAGACAAAATAAAGTCCCATCGGCCGATCGCTATCCTTGATCACGCCCTCCGTTCCCCAATAGCGGATCGAAATAGAATCTCCGGCCGCAAGAGAAAACCCTTCATTCGGAACCAACTTGTACCAGTCACCATTGATATGTATCACCTCCCCGGCCTGCGGCGAGCGGTTCTCCGCAATCGGGCGAGGCGCCATGTTGAAGAACAGCGTCCAGTTCTTATCATTTAATTCAAAATCGCCTGTATTCAACAACGTGAACTCCGCTTCAAAAACATCCGCTTCCTCCGTAAAATTGGTGATCAATCCCCACTGTACAGCAGGAATCTTCGAACGACCGTCGTCAGTTCCTGTAGAACAACCCAACGCCGTCAGAAGCACGATGGAAATTACCAGAGGGAAGAAGGTGGAGGTTCTGTAGTTCTCGTTGTTCATCGTTTTGGTGGTGAGTGGTGAGTAGTGAGTAGTGAGTAGGTGAGTAGTGAGTGGTGAATAGTGAGTGGTGAGTAGTGAGTGGTGAGTGGTGAGTAGGTTTTAAGGCTAGTCACGCTTATCTCGATGCAGCGCACGGCGGACAAGGTGGATAGCTTTGAGTCGCACACTCTACATTTACTCACTACTCACTACTCACTACTCACGCCTCACCCTCTCATTCCTCTCCTGAAATCACGCCCAGATACCGGCCCATCCAGTACGGTAGCAGCCAGATGTCGCCTGCGCTGAGTTCGGCGCGTCCATTACCGCCGTCAAGTCGGAAGCGGTTGGCGTTGTGCCGACTCACTGGCAACTCGTCCGGCGGAAGTACTTCTGTAATTGTCTGCTCCCGGAAGTTGGGCTCTATCATCTGGATGTCTTTCCGATGGCTGTTGGTCACGCGCCAGTGAATAAGGTCGAGAGGGTATTCCTGCAAGTACCACACTGCTTCTTCAAGGTCGAATTCATTCGTTCCGGTGAGTGCTGTGAAGATATTCCAGGCTCCCTCCTTTTCCGGTCTCTCGATTTCCCAGTGGTCAATTATCGCATCGCGGAAATTCGCTTTGAGAGTATCGTTAAAGGCATAGCGATAGAGTCCCCAGTATCCCAGGAAATACATCTCGTCGTCTGAGTGATTCCACGACTCCGACAACATCTTGCTCCAGTCATCCGCGGAGTCGGGCGCCTTCGATATCTCACTCATCGGGCGCATGAGATTTTCGTAGTATCCGTGCTCGGTCATCAGCTCGAAAGCCTTGTCGCGGTAAACGTCTTTTTTCGTAAAGTGATAGGCGGTCTGAAGCATCGCTACGATGTTCGAAGCATTGATCTTCCTGTCGCCTACCATGATCGGACGCGCGTTTACATAATCAGGGTGCCACCGTCCCCACAATGTCGGGTTGCCGTCCCAGTCAACGAGATACATGTCGTTGTCCACTACGTGTTGCATAAGCGAGTCCATTAGGACAATTGCGCGCTGACGGAGACCCTCGTCGTCGACGAGTTCCGCCATTGCGCCGAAAATAAAGATATGTCCGATCGCCTCATCACTGCTGGTGGTCGACTTCCAATCCCACTCCGGGTGATCAGCTCTCCTCCATGGCTTGTCGTGGTATTTGTACCCGCGCCGTTCAAATGAACGCGATGGAAATCCCTTCACGCCGTTGATAGTATACAGGCGCTCCATCGCTTCCATCGACTCAGTGAGATTCTGCAGCGCGTCTTCAGACTTGGTCACTGCATAGCGAAACACCTCCGCGCCCATGTACATTGTCGTCCATAGACCATCGTTGTCCGAATCCTCCATCGACCCAGTACTGAGATCTCCGTCGGTCATGTACTCCAGGGTCGCATTGAAACCGTGGCGGATATGACGGTTGCGCACCTGCTTCTGGAAGAACTCCGCCTTTTCATGCAACGTCATGTCGCGGAAGAAAATTCGGCCCATCCCCTTGTTCGTCAGGATCAGCACAGAATTCTCGGGACCCTTTGCAATGTCGACCACGCGATCGGAAGGCAACCAGCGCTTCGAAGCATAGTAGTCGTACTTGCCATCCTCGCGGGATGCGAAAGCGCCGCGCGTAGAACCGAACCACATTCTTCCATCAATCTCCTTCACCGCAGTCAATTCCGTCCAGGGAAGATCGCGGACCGCGTCGCCTTTCTGTTGCATCGTGCCAGGATCGAGTATCAGAAGTCCATCAGAGGTACCGACAACCAGTCCCGACTTCGATGACAAGGCAAAACTCGTCAGCCCGGTTCCTTGAAATTCCGGCTTAAGAGCGTCGCCACCCGACGTATATGAATGAATTGCATTATCACTCAGTACGAGGAATCGGTCGTTCGAGGAATCGAACAGGATATCCAGTACCTTACCGGGGTGCGCACCCTTCCAGGCGATGAGTGAGTCACGGAGATACTCAAGTTGCTTTCCGTCGGATATCAGAAAGTCAAAATCCTTTCCACCTGCCAATAGCGACGCTTCCGGCAATGTGTGATTTACAAAGAGGTTGCCCGCCCATGCGTTACTGAGCACGGCCTTGTTATCAACGTACACAAAGTGATCGCGATAAATCGTGAGCCCGGAAACTTTTTTGTCAGCCAGCGGCCGGTAGTAGAGTTGCTTCACCAATGTGCCAGGATACAGGAACTCGCCGGCGTCTGGTTTGTACAGGTTGTCGGTGGTTGCCACCTCGATCACGCCGTTCCGGTCACTTCCGATCCCAAGTGGCTTCACGCTATCGAGCAGTTCGTACTTGATCGCGTAGTCCTGAACAAACGCGACATCGCGGTGGACAGGCTGTGTTCCGCGATTGCTTTCCGTCTTACAGGCAGAAAGCGCCAACAACACCAGTAAGGGCACACACGTCGCAAACCGGTTAAGAGATCGACAAAGGTTATTAAGCATAGTTTGAGAATTTCACAAGTATCAGCAAGAATATTCAAAAATCGACCAGCAGACGTGTCTATTTACGTCTATGATGTATGAGATTGCGCACGTTGCGGCGGTGCGGCGTCACTGAGCCGGTTCCAACATTTCCAGGTAACGGCCCATCCAATAAGGTAGTAACCAGAATACCGGTTCCCGTTCGACGTGGGAGTTTCCTGATCTGGCAGCATAGGGATTCTTATCCCACCGGATTGTTCCACGGATACTCGCAGGCGGTAGTACGTCCACTTGTAGATCTTCGAGCACAGGTGACCGAACGATCTTCACGTCTTCGCGCTGTGTATGATCAATCGGCCAGTCGATCAGGTCGAGAGGCGTATCCTGCAACAGTTCGACCGACGACTCCAACGCAACGCGCTTGTCGCGGGAATAGCAATACAGGAAGTTGATCAGTGGATTTCCGTCGCGTCGGTAAGTCTCAAACCATTCATCCATGTGTGCTTCGTACACAGCACGGAGTTCCGCATCGGTTTCACACTTCAGCAGAATCGGATACATGTAGGCAGCGAGCATCACATCGTAGTAAATAAACCATCCCGGGTTCTGGTTGGGAACACGCGACATGTTTTCGAGATAGCCGTGCTTCTCGATCAATGTGCGGTAGACACCCTCGTACCGCGCATCCCCGCTGACTGTCGCCGCCAACTTCACCACGGCAAGTAACTCCATCGAATTCAGACTTCGGTCCGGCATCCACTCAGGGTCGTGATTCAAGAGCGCCGGCGACCAGACTCCCCATCGCGTGTGAGTTCCATCGACATCCATTAATACATGATCATTCTCGATCAAAGCATCCACTATCCGAAGGACATGATCACGAACCCGCTCGCGTTCGGTTTCATCTGCAACAAGATTGTAGTAAAAGAAGTAGCCCATCATGTGTCCGCACATTTCGTCGCTGCTCGTGTCGCCCTTCCACAGCCACTTTCCATCATTGGACAAATGCCATCGCACTTCGACTGGTTTGAAACGCGGCTCCTGAACAAGCGCATAGGCCCGTTCTCTTTCCGAATAAGTGCGATTACCATCGTGTACATCTGTCCAATCCGACGGAACGATCGTCCGCGCAAAGAATCCGGGAGTTCCCGTTACTTCCTGTAAGTATTTCAGAAAGTCAAATGCCTTGCGCGCGCGATCCTTTGCCACCGGATCCCGGGTAACTGCGTAGCGAAAGCTTTCCATCGCCAGGTACATGCCCGTGTACTCGCCGTCGTTGTCGTCGTCTTCAGGTAGCCAGATCGATGTATCCCCGGGTATAGGCAATCTGCACTGTCCGGCGATCCAGGGTTCACGGATATGACGTCGCATCAGCACGTCGTAGAAGTAGGCTTCCTTGCTCTGCAAGGTCATCTTCTTTCTTTTTATCGCACTGACGCCTGACATCGTCGCCACCCAGGCGTTGCCCTCACTGTCAAAAGCGATGTCGTTAACCATGTCGTTCATCAGCCATCTCCTGCTGAAGCGCAGGCTGGGGGTCATATCTCTCGCGAATCTTACCACACCTTTTGCCGTTCCTACCCACATCACGTCATCTGGCGCGCGTCTAACAACTGTCACCTCGGCAGAAGGTATTCCATCATCCGGTCTCAGTTGCGCGATCGACTTCCCTCCGTCAAGTATGGATACACCGCCGAAGCCACCGGCCCACACTCTCCCATCGCGATCAATATCGACACCGCGAATGTATGCGCTGATGACGTGATCAGGTGTCAGGAAATGCTCTATAGAATCGTCTGCTAGGTGGTAAAGTCCCACGTCAGTGCCCACCCACACATCATGTTCTCCAACAACAGCGGCATCGCGAATTGATCGTACAGTCAAGTCACGTTGCTTTTGCCAGGTCGCGCCGTCATATGTCCATGCGCCTTTCGGGCCAAAGGCATAAATAAGTCCACTACCTCCATAGCGCAGGCGCGAAACCGGCCCCTCCGGGCCTTCCATGCGCTCCGGGGTGTCGCCACGCATACGGTACACGCCATTCCACGTACTCATCCACACTGATCCATCCCCGGCCACCATCACGGAGAAAGAAGGTCCTTTATCCGCCTCATCGAAAACACCCTGCCAATCGAGGACGTCAGGCCGTTTCACGAATACACCAGACCGTGTTGCTGCCCAAACGCGCGACTCGCCGTCGACTGCAATTCCCAGCACTTCATTCTCAATCGGCTCTTTGCTGATAGGGAATGCTTCGTGGTATTCCTGGTAAAAGATGGTATCGGAATAGGTGACAGGATCCTGCGCAATCTTTGGCTGATGACAGGAGCTACAACAAATCGCGAAGAAAACGATAACAGGTGCGATTAGCGTTTTCATGGCGATGTCTGCTATTTGGTTATCGAGAACTGATCGCGCAACTTCCCGTTCTGGTCGTATGAGCTGTACTTAAGCGCATCGCCGTCGATCTCCATCAACTGATAGAAATAATCCTCACGATACTGGACCACGGCATAGGGTTCCTCTGAAATTTCATTGTGCCTCGACGGTATGCTAATCGAGATCGCATAAACAGTTCCATCCTCGAAACGATCTACAACTTGTCCGCCTTTCATAGGTTTTGACCGCATGTAGTAGTGAATGTGTCCACCCATGACCATGTCGACATGATAGCGATCGAACAGCGGAACCCACTTCTCCTGAAGTTCAGGATACGGATCCTCGAAATTATAGGGAGGGAAGTGAAAGATCGCAAACTTCCAGCGGGCACGTGTATTGCGAAGCTGTTCTTCGATCCAGGGCGTATGTGCGTCCCAATCGGAAGTCCCGTCAATCATCAGGAAAAGTGCATTGGCATACTCAAAGGCATACGTCGACTCTTTATCAACACCTTCCGGACCATTCTGCGGCAGGCTGAAAAGGTCGTAATACATCTTTGCTCCCAATCCATCCTGGCGATCGTGGTTTCCCGGAACCGGCATAAGCGGCTTTGTTGCAAACGCATTTCGCGAATGCTCGAAGAAACGATCCCAGTCATCCCGGTTCAAGCCTGTGCTAACGATGTCACCAGCGATCGTATAGAAAGAGATGTCTGTATGGCGTGATGCCAGGTTGACGATCCTGCCAGAATCAGGGAAGCAGTGTGTATCGCCGAACCAGATGAACGAGAATTTCGGAGTATCCTCCGCTGTCTCGAAGGATCTTACCTCCGACCAGATTCCAGTTGAAGCAGACCCCACGCGATACCCGTACCGCGTCCCCGGAGCAAGATCTCTTACGTTAGCTGTAAACCGGTTGACGTAGCGGTCATTCACCAACATGCGATCCTGCATGCGGTAAGGTGATGCACCAATACGCAACGTATCCCCAGGGGTCGTATCGGCACGCCACACCAAGGCATGACCATCGACAGTAGATGTGTCGGTACGCCATTGAATGTCCATTGTGGTCTGCGGAGATTCACTCCACGTCAGCATGATCTGGTCAGGCTGCGATGACGACGGATAGGGCGTTCTTCTAAAACCTTCCTTTATGTGCGCTTCCCGCGCTCTTCCTCTTACTGTCGTGAATATTTGTTGCCCTCTCAACGATTCGGGAACCTCTACGAGAAGAAGATCCGACCAATCGTGATACGTGAATCCACCTTCCTCCAGTTTTGCGATGGTGTACTCGGCAGGATAAGGATCGGTTATCACCAGATCATCACCTGGATTCTGCGGCGCCACACTGACGAAATAAACCGGGCGATGTTTGTCGAAGCCATTGATCCCCAACTCGACTAACCCGGAATCAAATTTCTTTTGCCAGACCTCGTACACGTATGATTCGCTCTTCACCAATTCGTTGGTGTTGACAAATCCGGCGGGTCCAAGCCAGAACGGTACTACCTTCTGATTCTGGTCGCGCATCACCGACACGACGACCGGTACATTCACGGTGAAGTACTGGTAACGAGTCGCCAATACGTCTTTCTCATCTGTTGTAAGAAATGTGAGTATAAAGTCGTCGTCGATTGCATCGTATTGCGCCGGAGGCACTTCTGCGTAAAGTCGGGTGATGACTTCGTCCATAACGGACGAGACAGTGCGTTCAGGATTCTCGCGGGTTGAACATCCGAACAGCAGCGCAAAGCACGCGATAAGGAGAGATCGGAATTTCATAGTCGGTACAAACAAATGGTCAAAAAAACGAAAGGGCCGAAGCCGACCCTTTCACTGGAATTACTTAACCCAAAACCAGTATCTATGATGAACAAAGATATTGCAGATCTCCGATCCACTGGTCAAAATTTGCGCAATGCTAATCTCAAATCGCGTCAATCGAGAAAAATCAACGGTGTCACGACGCTCGTGTTTGCTTCTGACAAAATTACGTTCGATTTTTGATCCTTAACCCACAATTCATGAAACCAATCGTTCAGATTTCACTCGACCTCACAGATATAGATGAAGCACTCGCGACAGCGACTATGGCGCTACGCGCCGGAGTAGACTGGCTTGAGGCAGGAACTCCGCTAATCCTTGCAGAAGGGTTGCACGGTGTCAGGAAGTTGCGCGAAGCATTTCCCAATGTGCCGATCGTCGCTGATCTGAAGACAATGGACGGCGGCTATCTCGAAGCCGAGATGATGGCGAAAGCTGGGGCTACACATGTTGTCGTCATGGCCCGTGCTCACGAAGAGACGATCAAATGTGTCGTGAAGGCTGGAAAGGACTATGGCGTTGCTGTCATGGGCGACAATCTCGGTTGTCCCGACATGGTAGCCGGCGCCAAAATGCTGGAAGACCTCGGGTGTGATTTCGTAATTCATCATATCGGTTACGATGAACGCAGAGGGATCGCTGCGCAAGGAAAGCGGATGCCAAGTCCGCTGGACCAGCTGAAGGAAGTGGTAAACGCAGTAAAAGTACCCGTTCAGGCTGTCGGTGGCTTGACACTGGAGCAAGCGATACAATGCCCTCAGTACGGAGCACCACTCGTTGTGCTCGGCGCTCCCCTGACCATCGACGCCGACGCGTTCAAAACAGCGAGCGGAAATCTCGAGGAGTCGCTGAGGATGATTTGTGAGAAGATACATGGGGCGTGAGGCGTG
>CAYTMU010000011.1:24794-39412 GCA_964438975.1 uncultured Roseivirgaceae bacterium
GTGAGGCGTGCGTTTGAACGTTCGGTGCTTTGCTATGAGGTAGCATTAGAGATTTGTACAAAAAAGAAAAAGGCAGAAGGATATGTGTAGGAAGAAAATATAAAGAAGTGAGAGATGAAAATGCAGACGAAATTCCAAAACAAAAAAATCTTACGACAGAACCACAAAACCATGAGCAGCACACACCCATTCACGACTCACCATTCACCACTCACGATTCACCAATATGAGCTCTAAAAGATCCCCGGCCGTTGTAAACTTCTCCTCCGCTAAAGGTTCGGTGGAGATCCGTGAAATCGAGAAGCCGACCATTGGTGATGAGGATGTCTTGCTGGAGGTCGCCAATGTAGGTGTCTGTGGCAGTGATCTGCATCAATGGACATCGGACCACAGCTGGACTGTCAACTACCCTGTCGTTCTGGGACACGAATTCGGGGGTCATGTCGTCGAGACCGGCAGCCGCGTGCGCGGGTGGAAAGCAGGTGACCGCGTCGTCAGCGAGACCGCCGCGGTGATCGATCCCGACAACGGCATGTCCCGGGTGGGGTTGTACAACCTGGATCCCACGCGCAAAGGATTCGGATATGGTGTAAACGGGGCAATGACGCGTTATGTGCGTGTTCCTGCGCGATGTCTGCACCGCGTGCCAGACAATCTCCCGTTTGAGCAAGCGTGCCTGACGGAACCCTGTTCTGTGGCTTATAATGCAGTGGTAGTAAACTCCACGCTTCGGCCAGGCGACCGCGTGGTCGTCATCGGGCCGGGCACAATAGGAATTTTGTGTGCCGCAGTGGCTCGGCTTTGCGGGGCGGAAGTCGCGATGCTCGGGCTTGAGCAGGATCGAAAACGGCTTGCAATCGCAGAACAATACGGATGCGAAGTAATCGTCGGCGATCCCAATCCCTGGGCGAGACAACGTGATGGGCTAGGCGCTGATTGTGTGATAGATGCCGCTGGCGCCAGCGCCACGCTCAAGATCGCGCTCGATATCGTCAGACCCAACGGCCAGATCACCAAGGTCGGATGGGGGCCACAACCGCTCGGCATCTCACTTGATCCGCTGGTGCAGAAAAACGTTCGGCTGCAAGGCAGCTTCAGCCACAACTGGCCTATATGGGAACGCGTGATCGCGTTGCTGGCAAGCGGTCAACTCAATGTCAAGCCGATCATCGGCGGGGTGTGGCCGATCACTGAGTGGCATGAAGCCTTCGAGAAGATGCACAGCGGTGAAATTGTCAAAAGTATCCTTAAACCCGTCCTTTAGTGAGACTACGTGACAAAGTTGTCATCGTAACAGGCAGCACCACAGGCATCGGAAGATCGATCGCGTTGCGATGCGTCGAAGAAGGCGCGAAGGTTGTCATTCATGGCCTGGAAGCCGATCTCGCTGAAGAGGTCGTAGGCCAAATTCCTGCGGGCAATGGCATTGCTCATATAGAAGACCTCAGTGCTGCCCATGCGGCTGAGAAACTCGTGAATGCCGCGCTGAAAGCATTCGGGAAAATAGATGCTGTGGTGAACAATGCCGCCTGGGTCGTGTCGTCCGACATCAATACGACGACGGATGAATTCTTCCGCAAAGTGCTAGAGGTAAATACTATCGCTCCGTTCGCATTGATCCGCACAGCACTGCCCCACCTAAAGGACACGCGCGGAACCGTCCTCAATATCGGATCGGTCAACGCCTGGAGTGGAGAACCGAACTTGCTGGCGTACAGCGTTTCGAAAGGAGCACTGACAACGATCACCCGGAATCTCGGCGACGCGCTGTTTCGGGAATACGGCATCAGGGTGAACCAGATCAATCCTGGCTGGATTCTCACCGAGAAAGAGATCGAACGAAAAAAATCCCAGGGACTACCAGACGACTGGTATAAGTCTCTGTCACCCCTTTTCGCCCCTGCCGGACGACTGATCCATCCTTCTGAAGTCGCCGCCGCCGCCGTCCACTGGCTATCGGACGAGATGGGACCGATCTCGGGCCAGGTCATCGACTTTGAACAATACCCGATGATCGGACGCAATCCGCCGAAGAACACATAGTCCGGCGATAGTGCACCCGGAAGGACTGCTCTCCTCGCATAAACAAATAACTGTATACACTGCCAACTGAAATAAGCCATGCCGAAACTCGCCGCCTTTCCCA
Organism: uncultured Roseivirgaceae bacterium; assembly: GCA_964438975.1. Lineage (GTDB taxonomy): Bacteria > Bacteroidota > Bacteroidia > Cytophagales > Cyclobacteriaceae > Chryseosolibacter. The sequence goes on from CAYTMU010000011.1 coordinate 26,941, forward strand.
AAGCATTCATGCAAGCCCTCTGCAAAGACGGTAGCATGAAACTATCCGAATGGATCGATCTTGCTTCCAAACTCGACATCGACGGACTTGAATGGTACGCCGGATTTCTCGAAATGCAGGACGAGTCAAAATGGACGCACTTTCGGAAATTGGTCGAAGACAGGGGAAAAGTAATTCCCATGATGTGTTGTTCGCCAGACTTTACTCACACCGATGCCGCTTTCCGAAAAAACGAAATAGCCAAACAAAAACGGTGGATCGATATGACGCAAGTGCTTGGCGGAAGCTACTGTCGCGTGCTGTCCGGCCAGCGTCGACCCGAGTTATCAGTCGACCAGGGGATCGAGCTTGCCGCCGAATCAATCGAAGAGTGCCTTCCCTATGCCTCCGAACGCGGAATCACATTGATCATCGAAAACCATTACAAGGACGATTTTTGGGAATACCCCGAGTTCGCTCAAAAAATGGATATCTTCTGCAAGCTCGTCGACCGGATCCATCATCCGAACTTCGGTGTCAACTACGACCCGAGCAACACCTATCTCGCCGGTGAAGATCCGATCGAACTGCTTAAACGCGTATCACACCGCGTCGTGACGATGCACGCAAGTGACCGCTACCTGAAAGAAGGTACGATCGAAGATCTTCGCAAAGAAGAAGGAGGAGCGGCGGGTTATGCAAAGCGACTGAGCCACGGAGAGATCGGCAAGGGACTCAACGACTACGATGCCATCTTTACCGAACTCATAAGCAAAGGTTTCGACGGCTGGATCAGTATTGAAGACGGCGTTGACGGAATGGAGCAACTCGAACGGAGTGTTGCATTTCTCCGCCGAAAGATCGCGCAACACTGGGGTTAATCACCGCGTGTACTTTCACGCCTGTGAACAATATGTCCCGCGACGATCGTCGTATCGACGGTGATATTCTCGTCAAAGATCACAATGTCTCCATCCTTGCCTTTGGCAATGGTACCTTTGCGATCACTTACGCCGACAATCCTCGCAGGCGTACTGGTCATCATCCGCACGGCATCCGTCAGCGGAACATCCGCCAACCGAATCATATTCCGCACCAACCGGTCCGCAGTCGCTACACTCCCGGCAAACGCCGAGCGATCAGGCAGTTTGGCTACATCGTCTTCAATGATCACAGGCAAACCGGTCTTGAGATTACCGAGCACGCTGGGACCGGGCGGTAGTCCAGCTGCCCGCATGGCATCCGTAATCAACGCGGTTCTATCGGCACCCTTCACTTTGTACACAAGTTTCAGCAACGCAGGTGGAAGGTGCACACCATCAGCGATGATTTCCACGTCCATCTCATCGATGACAAAAGCGCTTTCCACGGCACCGGCGTAGCGAAATGCATTTCGTCTCGTAACCCCAGACATACCAGAATACAAATGCGTTGCCAGGGTATATCCGTTGTCAAATGCCTCGACAACTTCTTCGTAGACCGCATCCGTGTGAGCAAGGGCAGCAAGAATACCGTGCTCTCCGAGATATTGCGCAAACGCAAGTGCACCTTTTAACTCCGGTGCAGCACTCCAGCGGCGGATAGATTTCGAGTGCGCGATCACCGCTTTGTACTCTTCGGGGTCTGGATCGCGGATATATCGTGGGTCCTGTGCGCCGCGTTGGTTCATCGCGAAGTAAGGTCCCTCGAGGTGCATTCCGAGGAACCGGGATCCCTTTGAATTGTTCCGGGACGCCTGCTCGTAGATGGTCAGCGTTTCGAGAAGTCCTTCGCGTTCGCTGGTTAGCGTCGTAGGGAGCATGGCAGTTGTACCATACCGCACATGCGTCTCAGCGATTTTCAGAAAAGCGGTTTCGCTACCATCCATAAAATCGTGACCACCGCCCCCGTGAACGTGAATATCGATGAAGCCGGGAGCGATATACTTTCCGCCAGCATCGATATTAACCGTGTCGGTCGTCTCGGGATTACCTTCACTTACAGCTGTGATCACACCACGCTCAATGACCACTGTTCCATTCGGAATGATGCGCCAGGGAGTGACGACCTTGCCATTGAATATCTTCAGAGGTTGATGAGACATCTTCATCCTAATTATTTTTACTTGCTAAAGCCCAGCGCCGGAGGCGGTGCCCGCTTACAGCGTAATAGATCAGATACAAGTAGCACGGGAATAGCACCCAGTAAGCGGTGCGAAGATCGTACACGTCAGCAAAGTGTCCGTATACGAGTGGAAGGATCGCGTTCCCGCATAGTCCCATGATCATAATAGAAGCACCGAGCTTCGTGAATTTTCCCAATCCTTCGATCGCGAGCGGCCAGATACCCGCCCATACCAGGGAGTTTGCCAGGCCGAGTAACACAACAAACCAAAGCGAGAGGTCCGCTGAATGCCCCAGGAACGTTACGTCTCCTTCGAGATAGATAATACCCAACGTGAAGATCGCACCGAGAACAGTGCACAGCCGAAGCATATTGCGCTGACTGATAAGGCGTGGAATGCAGGCAATACCCAGGAGGTAGCCACAGATGGTTGCTGCAAGTGTATAGGAGGGAAACACTTTTGCCTCCATCAAGTCAATACCCATTGACTGCGCATAGCCGATAATCGAGTCGATAGCAATGACCTGGGTGCCGACATGAATAAAGATCGCCAATGCACCGAGGATCAAATGTGGGAATTGAAATATACTTGTCTTACTAGAATTAGCTGCTGCCACTTCAGCGCTCTCCTTCTCAGTATTGATCTCGGGAAGGGGTGAGTAACGCATAAACAAGCCAAGAAGAAAGAGAACCGTTCCGACGCAAGCGTACGGTACGATTACCCTGCGGATCAATCCGTCCAGCGCAGCATTCTTCTCCTCCTCGCCCATTGTTGCGAGTTGATCGAACATCGCACTATCAGTCGTCTTGAGGATCACGAGTCCGAATAGGATAGGTGCAAGAATACCGGCTCCTTTATTGCAAATACCCATGATACTGATCCTCTGTGCCGCCCGCTCCCGCGGACCGAGAACTGTGATGTATGGGTTCACCGCGGTCTGTAAAACTGCGAGACCGGCCCCGAGTCCGAACAATCCAATCAGAAAGATCTCATAGGTACGTGCATACGCCGCAGGTATGAATATAAACGCGCCCACCGCCATGATCCAGAAACCGTACATCATTCCGCGTTTGAATCCGACACGCTTGAGCAGGTAGCCAGACGGAACCGACATAACGAAATATGAGATATAAAATGCGAACGCAACGAGATACGCCTGAAAGTTCGTCTCCAGTTCACAGGCGATCTTAAAGTAGGGTATAAGGATCGCGTTGATCCAGGATATGAATCCAATGATAAAAAAGATCATTGCGATAATTGCAATAGACATGATGGTCGTCTTTCTATCAAGCGACCCTACATCTACGGATTCAGGCTTATCGTTACTTTGTTTTGTCTTAATTGTAGTCGAGCTCATGAACAAATGCTTGTCTAAATTAGTGGGGAAGGATGATACAGCGGGTCAGACTATCGGCTCCCAGCCCGGTTCGTATTCCCGGCTCCAGTATTTTCCGGCCTCCGCATCGTTGAGAATGTGGCCATTGGCAGGATCGATACTAAGCGTCCGGCCAGAGCGTTGCGCAATATTGCCGAGTTGCACCAGGAGTGTGCTCTTGTGGCCGCCGAGGATATCGGCGCTCTGAGTCGTTCCTTTCCGGATACCGTCGAAGAAGTTGAGGATATGGTAGCCGTCGAGTTGTTGTGATGGGTTCGCAGCATTGCGGGCGTCGACGGTAATCGTATTCTCTACATTCTTCATCACGTTATTCTTGTGATCAAAGATCTTGTACGCGTTTCCGCTGTCGATCTGCAGTGCCCCCCGTTCGCCGTAGAAGATCACGCCGACGTTTTTTCCATCTACAGGGTTGCCGTTGCAACTGCGTCCTTCCCAGGTGATCGACGCTTTGTCTCCAAACTCAAGGGAAATAACCTGGGTGTCCGGCGTTTCCCAATCATCCTGATAGCGATACCGGCCCCCGGCCGATGTTACACGAGTGGGATAATCAACATTGAGTCCCCAACGCGCGAGATCGACCATGTGTGTACCATTATTCAACGCCTCACCCGTTCCCCAATGCCAGAACCAATGCCAGTTGTAATGAATGACATTGTCCTTGTACGGTTTGCGGGGAGCAGGTCCCTGCCAGAGTTCATAATCCAGCCAGGAAGGCACCGGCGTGGACTTACCGATTCCGATCGATTCCCGGTTATTTGTATACCATGTCTTGGCGAAGTATACGCGGCCGATCGCTCCATCGTGAATCTGCTTGATTGCCTCCACGACGTTGGGCCATGACCGACGCTGGTTACCCATCTGAATTACACGGTTGTACTTGGCGGCAGCCTGTACGACCAATTCACCTTCTCGCGGATTGTGACTACAAGGCTTCTCCAGATAAACATGCTTGCCTGCCTTGCACGCCAGAATTCCTGCAGGCGCATGCCAGTGGTCAGGCGCCGTAACGATCAGTGCATCGACATCCTTGTCGTCCAGTGCTTTTCGAAAATCGGGTGTCGCCCGAGGTTTCTTTCCCTGGATCGCTTCGACGGCAACAATGCATTTTTCGGCCGCGCGCGTATCGACATCAGATACATGTGTCACGTGACAATCATCCTGACGAGCGAAATTTGTCGCAACGGCAAGGCCGCGCGAATTCACACCCATTGCTACGACATTGATCCGCTCATTTGCACCGATGATGTCGCGGTAGCTCTTTGCACTGAATCCGGGGAGTATTCCTCCGAATGTGATGGCAGTCGCACCGAGCGCCGTCTTCTTGATGAATTCTCTTCTGTTCCTGGTCATTTGAACTGATCGTTTTATCGGCGTGATTACTTTCGAAGTGATGACGTAGCCTTTTCTAACACACTTGCCAGTGTCACAACTTTACCTCCCTGGCGTTTGCTCTCGTCGGCGGCTTCCATAAATGCAAAGATCTCGATCGTTTCTTCCGCGGTCACGGGCGCTACTCCTGTCTGAAAGAATTTCGCGACCTGTACGAGTAGCGGGTCGTAACCTCCGTCACCATCAAGGCGCTCGATGGACTTGTCGCCATACACGTTTCCTCCATATCCGGTCTTGTTGTACCGGACACCGCGATACGTCCCGATCCGTCCATCGTTCCAGACACCTACGACAACATCCGCATCGGCAGCATGCGTGCGCGACACGTGAACACATCCCGTTCCCATGAGCGTGAACAACATTTCTACTCCATGGATGCCATACCATGAAAAGTCCATGTGTGTCTCTTCGAGATGCGCGGGACTGAAAACATCGACACCGTGAATCTTGCCGGCCTTTCCTTTCGCATTGGCCTGCACTGTATGCGCGTACCGCAGTGACGACGACGAGAACACCGGTACCTTATACTTTTTCGCCTGGTCAAAGATCGCGACGGCATCCGAAAGCGACGCCGCGATCGGCTTGTCGATGAATACTGTCTTCCCGGCCTTGAATACAGGAATGGCCTGCTCGAGATGCAGCCGTCCATCGTTCGTCTCCAGTAATACAACATCACATACGCGCAGCAAATCCGCTATCGAGTCCACAATCGTCACGCCCAGTTTCTTCACGTCTTCGATATATCCGGGTATTCGTTTGACGCTTGATTCTATATCATTGCTGCCTTTCGGATACGCAGCGACCACGCGATACCCACCGTATTCGGGGCCGGCATTGGCAGCGTTAAGCGTCTTAGTAAATGCGACGCTATGTGATGTGTCGAGTCCGATCATGCCCACCCTCTTTCCCTTCTCCTGTGAGGCGCCGTAAAGCAGCGTCGCAGGTGTCAGACTGATTCCTAATCCCAGGCTCGCCATCGCTGATAATCTTAGAAAGGTCCTTCGGTCAGATGTGTTATCCATAGTTGGTTTGATTGTGAGCAATTCCTTTCCTAATCCGCACAAAATACCAAGAAGTTCTCGTAGAAACGGAACCGTTGGTCCTAAATCCGGGCAGCCGTCTGCTCGAGAAGTCTTTTGACGAACTCGTCATCCGTCAAGTGCGGATAGGCTGTACAGACACGGTCTATCTCTTCCATTTGTCCCGGCGAAAGCTCCTCTTTCGGATTAAGGCACCATCTTCCGTCGAGAAGGCCCTGTCGTCTCAACACTTCGTGTATTCCAGGAATGCAACCGTGAAAGCTATGTGCAGGGTCGAAGATGGCCGCGTTCATATCCGTAACCTCAATACCTCTGGTCAGCAACTCATCCATTCCTTTCATTCCGTTTGCCTTGGATGCTTTGACCGCGCTCAACAGTTCCACTGCCCCGCGCGTCCAGACCGCCCAATGTCCCAGCAACCCTCCGACAAACTCCTTTTCTATTACCTTTCCATCTACTTCAAACCGGTAGGTTGTTAGCAGATCGGCAACAATGTTGTCGTCGTTACCGGTGTAGAGAGCTATCTGATCATGCCTTCCGGAATGGCATATGGCTCGTACAACATCCAGGGTTTGATACCGGTTAAAGGCGGCCACCTTAATAGCGTGAACGTTCGCCGTCTTCGCAAAAGCAAGCCAGAATTCGTATGAAAAGATTCTCCCTCCTACGCTAGGCTGAAGATAGAAACCGAACACGGGAATGACATCAGCGACTGCACGCACTCTGTCCAGTATCTGCTCTTCAGTCCAGTCTGCGAGCCCTCCCATACTCAGCAAGCCCAGATCATACCCCAATCGCACAGCGGTGTCAGCCTCCGCGACAGCCTGCTTCGTCGGCCCGACGATTCCTGCTACGCGAATGAACGGACGGTCAAGCGACGCATTCTGTACCTCTTCCGACGCGAGTTCGAGCACCCTGGTATAGAGGTTGATCTTCGGGTCGCGGATCTCAAACTGAGTAGTGTGGACGCCCACGGCGATACCGCCCGATTCACACGCGATATAATACTGCGTCAATCCGCGTTGTCGCCGTTCATCCAACTTGCGATCAGCGGTAAGAGCAAGTGGATGCGCGGGTATGACCGTTCCTTCGTGGAGCAGTGTCCCGATATTTCCTTTGATCGAATCATTTCCCATAGCCATCAGAATTTACCTTCCCTTTCCTGAAAATGTGTTGGTTTGTTTAATGTTTTTCCTCCCTCTTGTACCCAGGAAGCAATCAGTCCGAGCATTTGACGTACCGTAACGCGGGGATAACCGAACAGTTGGTGAGCCCGGGAGGCATTGTTCAGAAGCGCAGTCGGCTGCGGTTCCCCGGTAAATGAAGGCTCCTTGCCCAGCAATTTGCCGAACTCCTGCGCCAGCCACTTCACAGAGATCGTCTCGGGACCGGTAACATTCAGCAGCTTCGCGGGGACGTCACAGTGATGAAGGGAGCGAATAGCGATCTCGTTGGCGTCACCCTGCCAGATCACATTGACAAAACCCGTCGTGAGATCGATCGGCCTGCCTTCATTAACTGACCTCGCAACCTCCAGGAGGACGCCATACCGCAGATCGATCGCATAGTTCAACCGGTATATCAACGTCGGTATATTGTACTTCAGGGAGAAATACTGAAATATGCGTTCGCGTCCGAGACACGACTGACCGTACTCTCCCACGGGTGCTGCAGGCTCCTCCTCCGCGGCGCCTCCACTCGTCACAGGCAAGAACGGATAAACGTTTCCGGTGGAGAACGCGACAATCCGGGCATCCTTGTAACGCTCGGCGACCCGTCCCGGAAGATACGTATTCATAGCCCAGGTAAATGGCTCCTTTCCTGTGGTACCAAATTTCTGGCCCGCGAGATAGATGACGTTAGGAACGTCGGGCAAGGCTTCCAGTTCATCGTCATTTAACAGGTCTGCTGAGATAGTCTCAATCCCGTAGGATGCCAGTTCCTGTTTGGCAGCCGGATCGGAAAAACGGGATACGCCGATGATACGCCGTTTCACGCCGGCAAGCTCAGTCGCTTGCTGCGCTACGCGGGCCATAGACGGCCCCATCTTGCCCGCTACTCCAAGAAAAATTATGTCGCCCTGCAGACGTTTCATATCAGACACAAGCGCGTCCGACGGTTTGAGCAGTTCCTGCTCTTCCTGTTCCAATTCAGTCATTTCAACAATAGATTGTAAGGTTGCTGACGGTTGCAACACCCGACGCGCTGACTTCAGGCGGCAGTGTCTTTCACCTTCATAATATTTAGAATCAAATCTAATATTTTCTTTTCATTTCGAAATATCAGTACCAAACTTTCGAAATCATTCTTTTCATAATATCCCAGCTATCTGCTCGGCTCACAGAAACGAAGGATACACCGATGGTTTACGAAATCAACCATCAATACGAAATCCGCCCCCAAGATCCCGGAATAGTTCCTACTTTAGGTCGGCATTCGATACAACGGCCCGTATATCCGCATGACGTCGATACGGCTCACCTGCCGGACACACCTTAAACATACCGAAACGGTGGCCGACAGCAGAATTTGATTACATGAAAAGCACACTCCTTATCGTTTGCGCATGGTTTCTAACGAGTACCCTGAACGCTCAGGGTATATCCGCGAACGATCCTGATTTCTTTCCCATCGCAGTATGGGCCCAGGACCCGGTCAACGCGTCTGCCTACCGGGCCAACGGAGTAAACATGTTCATCAGTATCCACGAAGGCCTTGATCAGGAGAAACTCGATCACCTCAGGAACGCAGGAATGAAGGTCATCGCGCACCAGAACCCCTTCGGACTGACCCAGCTGCACGAACCGCTCATCTACGGGTGGATGCACGGCGACGAGCCGGACAATGCCCAGCGCAATCACACTGATAACAAGTGGGGCCCGTGCCGCGACCCTGCAGATATCATTCGCGACTATCGGACGATCAAAGCAAAAGACCCCAGCCGCCCCGTCTACCTGAACGTCGGAAGAGGTGTCGCTTATACAAACTGGGTTGGGCGTGGGCCGTGCCGCGGTCGTACGGACATGTACATGATCGACAATAACGGATATCTGAAGGGTTGCGACATTGCGTCATTTGATATCTATCCGGTCAACGCGCGGGAAAAGGATGTACATGGCCAGCTTTGGTACGTAGCGAAGGGTATTGATAACCTACAAGCCTGGTCAAATCATTCGAAACCCACCTGGTGCTGGATCGAGACCACCCGTATCAGTGAAAAAAGTGCGCGCAAGCCGACACCCGCCGAGGTCCGGGCAGAGGTGTGGATGGCCCTCGTCCACGGTGCCAAAGGATTCGGGTACTTCTGCCATTCCTTCGTTGACAAAACCGATGATGCTGCCCTGCTTCGCGATACCGAGATGCTGACTGCAGTGAGGGCCATCAATGACCAGGTCACTACCCTCGCTCCTGTCCTCAACGGCCCCGACACCAAAGGATATGCTTCCGTCAAGAGTTCCAATGAAGCCGTTCCCATTGATATCCTTACAAAGAAAGACAAGACGAGTCACTATGTCTTCGCCGTTGCCATGCGCGAAGGGCATACCCTGGCGACATTCCGTGTGCGAAAAGGCAAAACAGTGGAGGTCATCGGAGAGAACAGAACGCTCGAGATCAGACGCGGCAAATTCACCGACACGTTCAACCAGTACAGTGTCCACCTCTACAAAATCAACCCGTAATCGCTATCCCAGTAAAATTCTTTCCTTTACGGCACAAAATCAGTTCGCATACTGAGCGGGTTCGGCGACATATTCATATATTCATGATGAATCGAACAACTCGCCATCAGGCAAATGGCTTGTTTCAGGTGCGCCGTGGTTTTCGTAGCTTAGACGACGTATATACGTATATATAAGAATGGAAATATCTACAGTTAATGAAAGATAACAACAACCGCCCTGAAGCGATAGGCGTCAAGGAGATCGCGCGCATAGCCAACGTCTCCCTCGCTACCGTTGACAGGGTGCTCCACAACAGGACCGGCGTCTCGGAGGCGACACGTGCCAAAGTTCTTGGCATCATCAAGAAACTGGATTACAAACCTAATATTATGGCCCGACGACTTGCTTCGGGAAAGGTGTTCCGGTTTGCATCATTGATACCCGCCGTATCCGAAGAGACCGCTTTCTGGCAGGCTCCGTTGAAGGGAATCAACCGCGCAGAAGCTGAATTAAGTCAGTATGGCATTGAAGTAGAGAGATACCTTTTCGACCTGAACGATCGAGCGTCTTTCGCGGCAGGTGCAAAACAAATCCTCAGTCGCGACATAGATGGTATCGTAGTAGCTCCTTCCTTCATTGAAGAATCCATACAATTCACCAATCGATGCAAGGAATTGAAGATTCCCTACGTATTCATCAACTCCGACATTCCGGCACAGGATAGCCTTTGCTATATCGGTCCGGAGTTGTTCAAGAGCGGATATCTCGCAGGGAGTTTGGCAAGTTTATCCAAACGCGATCAGGGGAAATATCTCGTCGTTAATATTGTGAAAGAAATTGATAACCAATATCACTCTATCAGAAAACAGGAGGGATTCAAAAGCTACTTCCGCGACAAGGGGATCGAAGCGCAGATCATCGAAGCCAACATCCACCAGCCCGACTACGAAGCGATAGAACGGAGATTGACCGAGGTATTCAACCGGAACCACGACATCAAATCCGCGTTCGTTACCAACTCGCGGGTATTTTCAGTTGCCCGGTTTCTTGAAAAGAAAGGCCTCCAGGACATTTTGCTCGTCGGCTATGACTACATTGAGGAGAACATCCACTACCTCAGGAATGGATTGATCAATTTTCTTATCTGCCAGAAACCTGAGGAACAAGGTTATCGCGGAGTCATGGCTCTATATCATCATTTGATCCTCAAGATCCCCATCGCGAATATCGATTATATGCCGATCGATATCATCACGAACGAGAATTTCGAATTCTACAGAAACTGAGCGCCGGCCTACTCCGGCTCGTTGTAGTTGAGATCCTTATGGAACGTCTCATTCAACGACCACAACGCCCACAACGCCATAGCCGTAGTCAATACCGCGAGAATCACCGCGCTGTAGATGATCCCCAAACCAATGTCCGAACGCAAGAACAGAAACAGCATCGTAATGGGGATTACAGCACCACGGACAAAATTGGGTACGGTTGTCGCGACCGTCGCACGCAAATTCGTTCCAAACATTTCTGCAGCCACGGTAATGAAGAGAGTCCAATACCCATTGCTGAATCCCAGAAACGCGCATAGTAAATAGAAACTGAAGACACTTTTTATGGGCAACAACAGATAAAGAAGGCTGAATCCGAAAGAAAGAAGAATAAAAAGGCCCATGATCTTCTTCCTGCTTTGAGTGTATTGACTCAGCAGCCCACTGGCAACATTGCCAAAGGCCTGACTGGCAAAAGACAATATTACAGCGATCCCTGCCTGCACCGGTTGATCAAGTCCCATCGCCTGACCTAGTTCCGGGGAAAACGTAATCAGGATCCCCACCACGAACCATATCGGCAATCCGACGATTATGCATTTAAGATATCGGAAAAAGCGCTCCGTGTTGTTGAATAACATCAGGATATTTCCGCGTTGAACCGCGGCTTCTTTGGCCTTAAGGAAAATTCCTGATTCGAACACGCGTATCCGCATGATGAGCAGCATCAGTCCCAATCCGCCGCCAATGAAATACGACGCCCGCCAGGCGAATACATCCGCCACAAAATAAGCGAGAACAGCGCCTAGTACGCCAAGTGTAGCCACGAGCGTTGCTCCATAGCCACGTATGCGCCGGGGAAGGATCTCACTGACCAACGTAATGCCCGCACCGAGTTCGCCGGCAAGTCCGACTCCTGCAATGAACCGAAGGACGGCATACTGCGGAACAGTCTGCACAAAGCCATTCGCGATGTTCGCAAGCGAGTAGATCAGGATAGAGCCAAACAAAACGGAGAGCCGGCCACGCTTGTCTCCGAGTACTCCCCAGAATATACCTCCGATCAGTAGGCCGGCCATTTGCATATTCAGCAACAACACGCCGTCTTCCAATAGCTTGTCTCCGGTTAATCCCAGATCCGTAAGACTGGGCACCCGCACAATACTGAACAGGAAGAGATCGTACATATCCACCAGATAACCGAGCGCGGCCACCAAGACGGGTAATCTTACCAGTTGTCTCGCAACAGAAGTTTTTGGCTCGTCGTCTGGTGTGAGCGCATCGGCAGGTTGTGTCATGGGAAAATGAAGTTTATTCCGGCAATATAATATATCCCGACAATTGGTCTGCGCGTTTATTTCGGCTTTTTCACGAACGGCGATCGCGTTGCTGAAAAAAAGGAGAGCTGCGGACGTGGCGTTCCGTCATCTCAGGTGCTCGTACGAAGGGAATTTCGATCAACGTTCAGTGGACTGATCGCCGGATTTATCCACAACGGGGGGATACTGTGTCTTGTTCTGACCGGTCTTATTCTTGATCTTCTTTGCCGGCAAAGGCTCGGCGGTCGGTGGCTTCAGGCTATCCCATTTTTTTGCTTTGGGCGCACGTTTCTTCTTTGATTTCATAAGATTGAT
>CAYTMU010000011.1:39512-81001 GCA_964438975.1 uncultured Roseivirgaceae bacterium
ATGTCCTGAAGTTTGTCAGTTATCACTGCTGCTAACATCATTCTCTAATTGAGCATAAAAACCGTACCCATCCGTTTTATTGAACCATTTTAGTTAACTTGGATCGTCATGTCTTTTGAGAATATCGAAATCAGAACGGCTGCCATATTCTGCGTATTGCTGTGCTGCCTGACCGCGTGTCAGGAGAAAAGAGTAGACTTTTCCGCGGACGTCAAGCCGATACTTAACAAGCATTGCATCAGTTGCCACGGGGGAGTAAAGCGCAACGGCAACTACAGTGTGCTGTTTCAGCACGAGGCTCTGGACACAACTGAGTCGGGCAAGATCGGAATTGTCCCAGGCGATCCCACGCACAGCGAATTCATCCGCAGGATTACCTCCTCCGACCCCGAGGTACGGATGCCGTACAAGAAAGATCCGTTGTCGCAAGAGGAGATCGACGTCCTCACCACCTGGATTGAGCAAGGAGCCGAGTGGGGTGAGCACTGGGCATATATTCCTCTGCAAGAGCCACCGGTGCCGTCCACCGTCACCTCAACTGCCGGCTTGTCCGGAGGAAAAGAATGGGCAACTAATACCATTGATCGTTTTATCCTTGCCAAGCTGTACGAAGCGGGTCTGAAACCATCTCCGCCGGCACCGAAAGAAATCTTGCTGCGTCGAGTTTACCTGGATCTGATCGGGTTGCCCCCTACTCCTGAGCGCGCCGCCGCATTCCTCAAGGACGATCGGGACGATGCCTACGAGCGCGTGGTTGACGAGTTACTTGCGTCTCCGCAGTACGGCGAAAAATGGGCGTCATGGTGGCTGGACATGGCGCGCTATTCCGATACCAAAGGATATGAGCGCGATGCCGGTCGTACAATCTGGCGCTATCGCGATTGGGTTATCAACGCGCTCAACAACGACATGCCGTTCGATCAGTTCTCTATCGAACAACTCGCGGGAGATCTACTGCCAAACCCGACAGACGAACAATTGATTGCTACCGCTTTCCATCGAAACACAATGAACAATGACGAAGGCGGAACGGAAGATGAAGAGTTCCGAGTCGCCGCCGTCATCGACCGCGTTAACACGACCTGGGAAGTCTGGCAAAGCACGACCATGGCATGCGTGCAATGTCATACGCACCCCTATGATCCTTTCCTCTTCGAAGATTTCTACAAGTCGATGGCGTTCTTCAACAACACGCGCGATGAAGATACCTTCAACGAACATCCGAATCTGCGGATGTATTCGGAGGAAGACGAAACAAAACTCCTCGCGATAAAAGAATGGATTCGCCAGCACGGCGACACCGAGGAGGAAATGTCGACTGTCCTCTTCCTCAAAACGCTGGAGCCCAAGTACCATCCTCATGACTTCGACAACTTCGTCAACGGAGAACTGATCGACACCAAATGGCTTGGTATTCGGCCTGGTGGAAGCGCGCGACTCCCAGGTATACCACTCGATGGAAACACAAACCTGTTTATAAACTACTCGGCTAATCGCGCAAGTGGATCGCTTCAGATCCGGATTGACAATATCGACGGACCTGTAATTTGCAATGTTTCCATTCCGGAGACAGGGCGGGCAAGAAAGACGATCGCCTTACCCCTGACGCCCACTCAAGGCGTACATGACCTTTACTTCATTTTCCTCGATCCCGCGGGAGCACCTGACAGGGCAGTATGCTCCATTGACTGGCTTGCATTCCGCAGCGACCTTCCCGGCAGGCAGCATTCCGGATTTGTACAAGTTCAGAGCACATTCTCGGACCTCCTGAACACCAAGGTGCAGAACACACCGGTCATGGTTGAGAATGATAAGGCCCAGTTTCGCACGACCCACGTGTTTGATCGCGGTAACTGGCTCGTCCCGGGAGAGGTAGTGCAACCGGGCGTCCCCGCCTCACTGAACCCTTTCCCGCAAGATGCACCTCCTAACCGTCTGGGCTTTGCACAGTGGTTGTTCAGCAACGACAACCCGTTGACAGCACGCACTGCGGTGAACCGGTTCTGGGACCAGATCTTCGGATATGGTTTCGTCGAGACACTTGAAGATTTCGGGACACAAGGTGCAGCTCCGACGCATCCCGAACTCCTGGACTGGCTTTCCTTGCGATTCATGAATGATTATGAGTGGAGCGTAAAGCGCTTGCTGAAAGAAATCGTCATGTCATCTACCTACCGGCAAGACTCGCGCATAACGAATGAACATCTGGCGATCGATCCGTCAAACCGGTTACTGGCGCGCGGTCCTAGGATTCGTTTGTCCGCCGAGCAAATCCGCGACCAGGCATTGGCTGCAAGCGGATTACTCAGCAACAAGATGTTCGGCGCAAGTGTCATGCCCTATCAACCTGAAGGCGTATGGATGTCGGTATACAGCGGTGAAAGCTGGATTCCAAGCAATGGCGAGAACGCCTACCGGCGCTCCGTCTATACTTACATGAAGCGCACAAGTCCCTACCCTGCGTCAATGATGTTTGACGGCTCGAGTCGTGAGGTATGCGTAAGCCGACGTGTCAGAACCAACACACCCCTGCAGGCATTGGTGACACTCAACGACTCATCGTTCGTTGTGGCGTCACGTCACTTCGCAAAAAAGATGATCGCAACCGCGACGACGCCGGAAGAGCAAATCAAGAAAGGATACAAGATCCTGTTAGTGCGTGATATAAGCGAATCGAAACTCAATGTACTTACGAACTTATACGGCGACGCGTTGCAGGAGTTCAGCAGGAAACCGGAAGCTGCCAGGTCACTACTGGTCGCGACGGAAGAAGCATCTAACCAACTCGCTGCCATGACCGTCGTCGCCAGCGCGATGATGAATCTCGACGAGTTTATTATGAAGGAATAGCGATCGTATCAGACAAATTCAGAGGAGAACACAACACCACCGCCATGCAGAAACTTATTCAGCATCTTTCAGAGCTCCGCCAGGTATCCCGCCGACACTTCTTGTCAGAAAGCGCCGCCGGCCTTGGAGCCGTAGCACTGGGCAGTCTGCTCGGCGGCTGTGTAACAAAAGATCCGACCAAAGAGCAACTCCAGTCGGTGTTAGACCCGATGTCGCCAAGGCCTCCTCACTTTCCGGGAAAGGCTAAGCGCGTCATCTACATGCATATGGCTGGCGCTCCATCGCAGTTGGAATTGTTCGACTATAAACCGGAACTACAAAAGCTGGATAATCAACTTTGTCCGCAGTCGTTGCTCGAAGGTAAACGCTTCGCATTCATCCGCGGCACCCCAAAAATGCTTGGCCCGCAAGCCAATTTTCTCCAGCGAGGAGACTCAGGCGCTTATGTATCTGACTATTTGCCACACTTCGCGCGAATCGCCGATGAAGTTTCGTTCCTCAAAGGCGTACACACGGACCAGTTCAATCACGCGCCCGCACAATTATTTGTACACACTGGCGGCCCCCGTCTTGGCAGGCCGAGTATCGGATCGTGGGTGACCTATGGCATCGGAACGGAGAATAGCAACCTCCCCGGATTTGTCGTGCTGACTTCCGGAGGAAAGACGCCGGACGCGGGAAAAAGTGTTTGGGGCAGCGGATTCCTGCCCTCCGTATATCAAGGGGTGCAATGTCGATCGGAAGGAGATCCTGTTCTCTTCCTGAGTGACCCGGAAGGCATCGATCGCAATCTGCGTAAGAAGATGATTGACGCGATCAACGAATCGAATCGCCACCACTACGACGAATTCAACGACCCCGAGACACTGACTCGAATTTCTCAATATGAGATGGCCTTCCGGATGCAGATCTCCGTACCAGAAGTGATGAACATAAACAACGAACCTGAATACGTACAGGAGTTATACGGCACAACACCAGGAAAGGCATCCTTCGCAAACAACTGCCTCCTTGCACGCAAACTGGTAGAACAAGGCGTCCGCTTCGTACAACTCTTTGACTGGGGGTGGGATACCCATGGCACCAGCGAATCGGGCGCTATTGACATTGGACTGCGAAACAAATGCCGGGAAATCGACCGCGCCATGACGGCGTTGGTCCTCGACCTCAAACAGCGAGGGTTACTTGAAGAAACGCTTGTCGTGTGGGGAGGAGAATTCGGGCGCACTCCGATGCAGGAGAATCGTGAAAATAAAACCAACCCGTTTCTGGGTCGCGATCATCACGTCGAAGCATTCACGATGTGGATGGCGGGCGGCGGTATCAAACGCGGCATGACCTGGGGAGAAACTGATGAGATCGGATATTACCCGGTCAGTGGTAAGGTGTCTGTGCATGATGTTCAAGCGACTATCCTGAACCAGCTGGGATTGAATCATGAGCAACTGACATACCAGTTCCAGGGACGACCTTTCCGACTCACGGACGTATCTGGAAAGCCGATTACGGAAATCATCGCCTGAGCTAGATCAAGAAGGGTCAGTCAGGTCGTAGATCTCCTTGATGTTCTTCAGAATACGGTCGTGATCGATCTTCAGGTCAATAATGCGCCCCGAGTGGATATCAAATACCCATCCATGCACGCGGGGATACCCGTCCCGCTGATAGCTCAGCTGTAATGCCGCGGTCTTGATAATGTTCGTGCATTGCTCGATGACGTTTAGCTCCACGAGCCGGTCGTAGCGTTTGTGCTCATCTGAAATAGCACCGAGTTCCTTCTTGTGCAAGCGGTAGACGTCGCGTATGCTCCTCAACCACGGATTCAAAAGGCCCAGATCCTTCGGTACCATGGCAGCCTTCACCCCCCCGCAATTATAATGTCCGCAGACAATGACATGTTTCACTTTCAAGTGACGGATCGCATAATTGATCACAGCCATAACGTTCAGATCAACGTTGTTAACGAGGTTTGCCACGTTGCGATGAACAAATGCTTCTCCCGGACGGATACCCATCATCTCTTCCGCTGTCACGCGGCTATCACTACACCCGATATATAAGTAGTCGGGATGCTGCTCTCGTGCCAATGACGCGAAAAAGTCGTTGTTGGCTCTCGTCTGTTCTTCGATCCATTTTCTGTTATTCTCAAATAGCTGCTCGTACGTGGTCATCTTGTTGTTAAATGGTGAACTTAGTTGTCGGCGACAAGGTTGGTTCGTCATCCGAAATATAGTATCGACAAGCCGACAATTGCCCATCATGCAACCATCTTTTCTAAAATTTTACTGCAAAAAAATATCAACGGCGAACAGGGTATTTACGACCCTCTTTTGCCTAAGTGACCGGGGTTTCCTCCGCACCAGCCATTCCCTGAGACCACCAATCGCGTATAGCTGAGTAACATCTGCATTTGAGCGTGTTCTTCAAACCAAACGCGTTCAGAGCTGAGCCGAACCTGTAGAACGGTCTCTTCGTTAATTTACAGAGCTCCTATTAGGTTAGGAAGATGAGCCACCAAATGTCTATCAGTTGTGAACAAGACGTCTTTCAATGATTTGTCGCTCGAAGTTAAGCACAAGATACTCGGCGAGTTCGCGTCTCACGTGCTTTCCATCGAGCACTACGACTACCGCGTGGATCTTTTTGCACTCGACTCGCTACTCATAGAACGCTATCAGAATATCGAGACCGGAGCAGTGGAGGCAATTGCGCTGTGTGGTTATGCAGGACTCGACAAATACCTCAGTCAAATCATGATCGGGCGGTTGAAAAAATCGCTTGAGGAAAGAACGTGAATTGAGTCTGACACTCAGCTCAGGTGTTTTCCAGAGCCTGTTCCCTCATTCGATTCAACTTTAGTCGCTGCCGGCGCAGCAAAATGTCCTTTCTCAAAAAAGGAAAGAACAACAGAACAATCAACAACGTAGCCATTCCCTGCAGGAGCACTGTTAACGGTGCTCCAATTGTCTGGGCTGCCATTCCAACGATCAGGCCGCCCACAGGCTGCATACCAAAGAAAGCCATTGCATAATAACTGATAACCCTGCCCCGCATCGCGGACGCGACCGTGATTTGAATCAGTGTGTTGCTGATTGTGGTTTGCGCCATCATGCCAAAACCCGCAAGTGTCAGGAAAGCAAGTGCCAGGGGAAATGACGTCATATACGAAAACCCAATGAGGCCCAGGCCAAACAGAACTGTGCATCGAAAGAGCACCTTTTTGAGATTCGTACCGGGTTTCAGCGCAGCGAGGAACAGAGCCCCGGTAATTGCGCCGAGACCAACACACGTATTGAGGAATCCGAACGTCGACGCATCGCCTTCAAAAATGTCTCCCGCATAGAGCGGCAGCAAAGTGACGAAGGGAAGTGAAACAAGGCTGATGATCGACAACAACAGCATGATCTTTCCGATCTCCGGTGTCTTCCTGAGATATCCAAATCCTTCCCGAAGATCACCCACAACACTGCTCTTTCGCTGCCGCGGCGAGAACGGTGCAATTTTCATCGCCAGGAGCGATACGATCACAGCGATAAAGCTCAGCGCATTTGAAAGGAAACAGATGTCCGCCCCGAACTTCTCCAGTACAATTCCCGAAAGTGCGGGTCCAATGAGCCGGGCCACATTGATCATGGAAGAATTGAGGGCAATAGCATTTGCCAGTTGCTCACGCCGGTCTACCATATCATAGACCAACGCCTGACGAGCGGGTACGTCGAACGCGTTTATGCTTCCGAGAATTGCAGTGAGCAAGAGAATATGCCAAAGGCCGTATTCACCATAGAAGACCACGGCGGCGAGGGCAAGCGCTTGAATCAAGGACGCGACTTGCGTGGACATCAACACCCGAAACCGGTCGTACCGGTCAGAAATAACACCGCCGATCGTCGATAAAAGAAAAGAAGGGAATTGCGCGCAAAACACCGTCACCCCCAACAGGAAGGCAGAGTGCGACAAGTCGTAGACCAGCCAGTACACAGCTGTCCGCTGCATCCAGGTTCCGATCAGAGAAAGGGATTGTCCAAAAAAATACAGCCGATAGTTCCGGCTCTGAAAGGCCGAAAAAGGTTTCCTCTTCAATGGTGCGTTTTATAAGACACCGAAAAATACCCTGCCACGGCAGGCAAAACACCCGAGACGCCGTCGGTCAATGCACGGGATCTTGCACACGCAAGCTTTTCGTCTGCGTAAAGGTTCGACCAAACATGTCAGTGACGCGAACTTCTATGATATGTTCGCCAACGGCGAGACCAGTCGGAAATGCCGCTCGCCACAAATGCGTGCTATTCGTCGCATTGCTCGGACGGCGGCCCGGGATCAGACTATCCAGCATGTCCCATTTAAATAGCAAAGCCGTATAGGACGGGTCCACACCGTCTGTGAACGTCATTCGCTGCCAGTCACTTCCACCTATTCTATACTCTACCAGATCGTTCCGCGAGCCCATGAAGAAATTCACATAGATCCCTGCAGTCGTCCGTCTACCCGTCGGGATAACTTTCGGGGCATATATTTCCATTCTGTAGTCGCGCGGCTTTCCTGCAACCTGGTA
Source organism: uncultured Roseivirgaceae bacterium (assembly GCA_964438975.1). Lineage (GTDB taxonomy): Bacteria > Bacteroidota > Bacteroidia > Cytophagales > Cyclobacteriaceae > Chryseosolibacter. The sequence goes on from CAYTMU010000011.1 coordinate 46,915, forward strand.
GTCGATGACATACTCGTTACCCGTAAAATGGATGAAGGCGTAACCCTTTGGCGTCCCATCCCGCATAGTTGAGTATGGCACACCATTCGCATTCAACTCACCCGAGTACCAATCACCAGATGTCGTTCCAACATTATACTCATGATGCGGTTTCCTGCGGGTCCACCCCTCCTCCTTGCCAAAGAAGTCGTTGCGCTGGAGGTGCGTGTGAGCAGACAGTGACAGCGTGTTAGGGTAGTCCTTAAGCAGGTCGAACAACCGCTGCCGGTCTTCGACTCGGAAATTATTGCTCTCGAATTTCAGCGGAATGTGAAAAGCAAGGACCACAAGCTTGTCCTTGCCAACATGCTTCAGGTTATTCTCGACAAAATCCAGCTGACTTTTCCTGAAGCCTCCCTGGTAACCGTTGCCGTCTCTCGGATCCGGATAGAGTATATCGTCGAGTACAATGAAATGAACCTGGCCATAGTTAAACGCGTAGTTAGCGGGTCCGAAGTGAAACTCAAATGTCTCATCAGACAGTGAGTCGACACGTGCTTCATAGTTCATGTCGTGATTACCCATCACATTATACCATGGAATTCCAATCTTCCCAACCGCATCCATATAGGGATTGTGCAAGTCCAGATTGTCGCCCACCAGGTCTCCAAGGCTCAGGCCAAACGCTACATTAGAGATACCCGCAACCTCATCGACAATGCCCCGTGAGAAATGGTTGACCTCTTCGATAGTATAGGGTTGCGGGTCGCCAAAGATCAACGCCGTGTAGTTAGCAGACTCCTCCCCACGCTGGAGCGCAAAGTCCACCGACCTGGGAAGTTTGCCAGTCGGGGGTGTACCTTTGTATCGATATCCTTCCGGATGACCTGCCGGCTTATGCGTGTAGTAAAACCTTGGCTGAAAGCGATCGTCAACGGGGACCTTATATCCCGATGGTTTGATGACAAAAATGATATTGTCATTCCCGATCGGAAGTTGGTACGCGCCCTTGCTGTCGGTAATTGTCACGTCTACGCCATTACTGACGGCAACTTCCGGAATACCTTTTTCTTTTCTGTCGCGCTTACTGTTGGAATTGGAATCCTCATACACGATGCCCGTTACATACGATTGTGCATAGGCAGAAGACTGAAAAAGCCATACGAGTGCAAATGCAGCAAAAATGGTTGAGCCGATGCGGGGAGTTGCTTTCATTTCAATTAGGATTTTTACTACTGAACAAAGTAATGAAAGATCCGGAACTGCGCCAGTTTCGGTGGAAATGGAGCATAACTATTTTGAATCGAGTTCGCTTAACAGGTTCTCAAGGCTAAGCGGACGGGTGAACATTGTCAGCGATCCATCCGGGTTTTTTGGCCAGAGTTCTTTCGGCCGGTCCCAATAGAGTTCAACACCATTTCCGTCGGGATCGTTGAGATACAAAGCCTCCGATACACCGTGGTCCGACGCGCCTGTGAGCGGATAATAAGCCCGACGGATATGGTCATAAATTTCCGCCAGATCCTTCCGCGTCGGGTAAAGAAAAGCCGTGTGGTACAACCCCACTGCATTTTGCCGAGCGGGCGGTGCGTTTAGGCTATGCCATGTGTTGAGCCCGACATGGTGGTGATATCCACCTGCTGAAAGAAAAGCAGCCTGATCGCCATACATCATCGTCACATCGAATCCGAGAAGTCCATGATAAAAATCGATTGACTTTTGCAGATCCGAGACTTTAAGGTGAACATGACCGATTCGCGCCAGGTCAGGCGCCTTGTAGTTAGTTGATTCCATAATTGTCGTTTCTCACTATAGCTGAAGATCTCTCAGATCCATCCGGTTACCACCCAAACGTCGGCGTTGTACCCGCATGGTCAGCCGCCCCATTCTCATAATAATACATAAAAAATTATCAAGAAACCGATTCTAAAATCCTTCAGAGTCACAGTTAATGAATGCCATACGTTTCACTCAAAATATGCTGATACATACCACCATCCACCGGAATATTCGCACCCTTTATCCAGGCGGAGTGGTCAGAGGGCAGGAATGCGACTACAGGCGCGATATCCACGGGCCGACCCTGTCGGCCATCTTCCAGACATTGGCACAAACTTGATTGCTTCTACCGCTTCTGAAATACACCTCTCTTATCATTTCCTTCTCGTTCTCAATGAAACAAAGTTACACTACCTGAACCGGCACCGCATTGAACTAGAACAAGAAAGCTACTTCGACGTTTGCGGGTCACCCTGAATTCAGGACCAGTTAATCCTTAAGAGAAAATAAGCCATAAAGAGGAAAGGATGGATGGCTACGAAAGAAAAGAGAGTTACAAACTCAATTGTAACTCTCTAATTTTCAGTGAGCCTGCAGGGATTCAAACCCCGAGTCTTCTGATCCGTAGTCAGATGCTTTATTCAGTTAAGCTACAGGCCCGCATTAAAATGTTCCTCGTTCTTCCCAGCGAATTTTGGGAGGTGCAAATGTAAAGAATAAATCAACGCGACAAAATAACGGTTTGGCCCTGCCGACAAAAAAGCTATTTTTGAGCCTCATTCACCGGAAATTTACCAGCATGAACAAACTCATCGCAACGCTGCTTTTCGCCGCATTCATTTCACCGGCCCTTGCCCAGGTGTCGGAACCGGGCGCAGAATCAGCTTATACAAACTCGGTACGGGGCGACCGGCCGGATATTCCGGGAACATTTGTACTGGAACTCGGTCTGAACAGCGGTCTCGATGCGCCCGAACGTTTCGACCTCGGGCTCTGGGGCTCACGCACGCTCAATGTATATTACACGTACGAATTACGCGTTCTGAATTCGAAATTCAGCGTCCTTCCCGGAATCGGACTAAGCCTTGAGCGCTTCAAGTTCCGCAACGGCGCCACATTAGGCTTCGACGCAGACTCACTTGAACTCTTCCTGCCTTCGGAAACGCCGAATATCACGGGTGAACGCAAATCCCAGCTCGTTACCAATTACCTGGAAATTCCACTCGAACTGCGATTTACATCCCGGCCCAGCGACCCGAACCGGGCGTTGAAAATCGGCGTTGGCGGTCGTATCGGCTACCTGTACGACTCTTTTACCAAAATGAAGTACAAATCAGACGGCGAGGTTAAGCAACTGAAGGATAAACAAAGCTTCAATCTCACTCAGTTCCGATACGGCATCTTCGGACGCGTCGGTATCGGCAACTTCAGCCTCTTTGCATACTATAACCTGACCCCGCTCTTCAAAGAAGGCGACGGCCTCTGGGAAAAACAGAAGCCTGTTGACTTCCACACGATGACGGTTGGGGTATCGTTAGCAGCGTTTTAAAACCCGCGATCCACAGCCGACTTCAATCGCCCACAACGGTGGACTGTCGGCTGTGGACCGTGGACCAACTGACTATCCTCCGCGGAGCTTATCCATCTCTTTCTCGAAGGTTTCCTTGAATTTCTCGTAGTCGTAGTCAATTCTCAACCGCTCATCCTGGGAGATTCGCTCGTTGTACTTGGCAACCAACTCGTCAGCAGAAAGCTCAATCGCAACATAGGTTTTGTAGGTCCCTTGCTGTGTCTTCATCAGTTTTTCGCAAAGCGTACGGACACCTGACAGCGTCTGGTCTACAACTTCGCGATTGAGGCTTTCAAACCGCTCCTCGACTTCCTCACGATTATTCATCTCGCGGGAATTCACGTAGTTGTCGGTAACGGTCTTGACGGTGGTCTGGATGGACTGCGCCAACTCGTTGCGGGCATTCGTCAGAGCCTTCCGCTTCGACGTCACCTGATCCTGGCTCTCCCCTATACTGTTCGCGCGGAAGAATTTATTGGTAGTGAAGTAATCATGACCTGAACAAGGTACAACGACTTCCACCTCCCCTTTCGGAGGGGCTTCTTTCTTGCTCTTGCAACCAACGATGACCGCGGCCGAAAAGGCAACTAACAGCAATGTAGAAATTCTAAACGTTTTCATGGATTTGGATTTAGTATGATATGCTAGTGTGTAGTATTTGTTTTCATATGTTCGCGGTCCGGGACCGGGCTTCTTTCAGTCTTCCGTATCACATATCAATTTAGATACCAGAATTTCTGTATCCGCTATTGCAGCACGGTGTCCAATAATTCGCGCAAACGCTCGCGTTCCAGCGCTTCCAATGCCTTATTGTAAGCGTCTACGCTGGATCTGTCGTAGTCTAACCCATATCCTTTGACGCGGTCGAGGGTCGTTGCATAAATCTCTTTACCTTCCTTCACCGCAGTTACACGGATCACGCCGGTCAGGTACGTGACATAGATACTACCGGACACTGCACCCTTTTCCGAGTCTGCACGGATGTCAAACCAAAGATCAGCTGCACCTTTGTTATTGGTGAATTCAAAACCATTGCTCGCCAGCAGATTCCTCAGCTTGTTACTGAGTTGTTCGTTCGACCGGCGCGCACCCAGGCTCTTCTCATCCGAAGAAAGAAACACGAGGGGTCTTTGTACTTTCAGGAGTGCCGCCGTCCCTGGAACGTGCAGTGTCTGCGCGATCAATGAATACACCGGTGAACTACCTGTTCCACTCAATACGTCAATATCGAGTTTCACCCGAACACGCTGCTCCAGTTCCATCGAGCTGATTCGGGTGATCAATACCCTGGCTTCTCCTCTTTCATTCGTCGTGTACTGCGGGAACACGTCACCGCTCCCCTTCTCGAAGACCGCGGTTAGTGGGAGGCGATCCGCTGGTGTACCATCGCCGAAAGTTGCACGTGCCGTCACATCCAGCTGCGATTGCGCCACCCGGCGGTTGATTAGTACCTCCGATGGGATGACCTGAATATTGATCCGTTGAAGTATGCTTTGTATCGACGCGTAGATCTCGTTCACAAGCAGGACTTCCCGATCATCTACGGTGGTGCGAATAGCATCACCAAGATATTTCTCAATACTCCGGAATGCCTGAAAGTAAAAGCTAACAGCCTGGAGGCGTTGTCCATCTCGTTCCGCATCGAGTCCTCTTATGTAATAGTCGCGGGCGAGGATTACCGCATTGCGTTTCTGCTCTTCTTTTATCTGATGATAGCGGGAGACGGAAAGTTGATAATAGACCCAGTAGTTCGTTGCGTCGTCCCACGCGTCCACCAATTCAAACTCCTGTATTTCATCCGCTGCGGTAGTCTTGATGATCTGTTCATACTGTTCCCGCATCTTCAGGTTCGTCTCAAAGACGCTCAGTATCGAAGTGCTTGCCACGGTGACCTTGATCTGTGAAATAAGGTCGTCCAGCGCACTCTTCCTGGCAGCCTGTATATAATTATTAGATCCGTCTTTGAGACTGTGGCCAATGCCCGTATAGTATCCGTCCCGATAGGGTTGATCCTTGAGCCAGGAGGGCTTTAATGTCCCGGGGTCGGGAGACTGAATCCTGGCGCTGCAGGCGCACACGAGAAGCAAAAGCGGGATGAATCGCTTCACACAGTTAGTATTAGGGGTATCCTTTCCCACTATCCAGTTCTATGCCAAATTACGAACAAATCGGGAGTCTGGAGGCACACGCCGCCGCTCACGTAGGAAAAGACTGAAAAATCCACAATTCAGCCGTTGGCCCCATCCCCTCGTCCACCCTTATATAGTTCATACTCCAGCAGCCTACAGTCGAGCTTGGCTGTATAGAACTCTATCCTGCGTGTAGCCCGCAGCCCGATCTTCTTAGCCAGTTCGAGATTACCCGTGAAGATGTATCCCGTATAACCTGTACACTTCTTCTTCATAAAATCCCCTATTCGGGCATAGGTCTGTTCAAGTTCCTGCACCTCCCCAAGCCGTTCGCCATACTCAGGATTAAAAAACACCACCCCAGGTGGCGGAGGAACGATTGTTTCTTCAAAGTCACACACATCGAAGGTGATGAACTGTTCGACGCCGGCGGCTGCCGCGTTTGCTTTCGATATCATCACCGCGTCATCGCTGATATCCGTTGCAATAATATTCAGTCCCGGAACCTCCTCAACCTGCTCTTCGAGTCGCCGGTACTCTTCCGCATAGATATCATCGTCATATCCGATCACGTGCATGAACGAGTAATTGGTCCGGTACAAACCCGGCCTTCTGTTCGTAGCCAGAAGAGCTGCCTCGATTCCCAGTGTTGAAGAGCCACACATCGGATTGACAAACGTCGAACGTCTGTCCCACCGGCTCGCCATAATTGTTGCAGCCGCGAGACTTTCCAGCATGGGTGCTTTGCCCGGGATCTTCCGATAGCCGTGTTTGGAAAGCGTTTCACCCGATGTGTCGAGGAATATTTCTGCACGGCGTTCGCGCCAGAAGAGATGAACAACCGCCGCGTCGTGAGCAGACCCGCTGTCGGGACGCCTGCCAGCGCGCTCGCGCATCCGATCCGCAATTGCATCCTTGACTTTGACGTTGACAAACATCGAGTTGTTGACCGTTGGATGATCAACCTGATTCGTCACGGTAAAGTATCCGTCGAGCGGAAGGATATCCTCCCAGTTCATTCTCCGTATCTGGCGGTACACATCGTCAGGGCTATCCGCAGAAAACGTCTTTAGCGAATAGAGTACCTGGCTGGCACAGCGAAGGTGGAGATTCAAACGGATGCAATCCACAAGCGTTGCCTCCGTTTCGACTCCGGTCGGAAAGGTGGTTACCACGGGCAGCCCGAGTTCCGCAACCTCGGCTGTGAGGTAGGGAGCCAGGCGCTTGCTGCAGGTAATGATCGTTCGTGCTTTGCGATTGAAATGCATATGTTTAGTCCACGGTCCACGGCAAGTTAGCGTTCAAAACTTATTTCTTTGATGCCAAAGGAACGGATTCCTTCCGGAGATTCCACACGTAACTTTCCCCATTCGTCCACATCGCGTATCACACCCTCGAAGGTCCGACCTTCTGCGGTAAAAGTATGCTCTTCATTGCGCAGATAAAGTGCCGCGAGGTAATCACCCATCAGGTTGCTGTATTCACCACGCCGCAGTTGAAAATAGCGTTGTTCAAGATTGATGAGAATTTCCTCCAACTCTGCAGAACGGTCGTAAACCTTTCCCGAGATCAGCGACAGTGAGGTCGCAGAGGGATGGCTGAAGCGCCGCTGATTAAGATTGAATCCGATACCCACAACGGTATTCACGATTGTAGATCCATACAGTTGGTTCTCGATCAGGATGCCGGAAATTTTTTGCCGGTGAACTAAAATGTCGTTTGGCCACTTTACATATACGGTATCTGGCAACTGCCCTTTCACATAATCCAACAGACCAAGGGAAATCACAATATTCAGATAGAATTGCTTGCTTACTGGAAGGAATGCAGGCTTGAGAACCAGGGAAAAGGTAAGATTGAGGACCGGATCGGACTCCCATGTGTTTCCACGTTGACCTCTTCCGGCGGTTTGGTTGTCGGTTATGACAACTGTTCCGTCACTCGCCCTGGATCGTTGGCTGATTTCCAGCGCCAACGTGTTCGTAGAAGGACATTCTGGCACAAAAACCAGATTCTTCCCTATGAAAAGCGTTTTGGCAGGAATTTTATACAAACTATTTGGTTAATTTTGTAAGTTATAAAGCACCAAAGGTAAATAACGAAAGTACCTTAATGGCAAAAAAAAGGAAGGGCGTCAGTGCCCAGAAGCTCAGCGAGGTCATCGTCAAGGGTATGCAGGAGAAAAAGGCCACTGATATAGTGGTACTCGACCTCCGTAAAGTGAAGAATGCCGTCGCTGATTTTTTCGTAATTTGTTCCGGAAACTCCGATAAACAGCTGGACGCCATCACGGACTCCGTAGACGAGGAAGTCTACAAGACGCTGAAAGAAAATCCCTGGCACACAGAAGGGAAAAACAATAAAGAATGGATGCTGCTCGACTACATAGATGTGGTCGCGCACGTATTCAGGAAGGACAAGCGGGAATACTACTCTCTGGAGCGATTGTGGGGTGATGCCGACATCACCGAAATTGCGGACGCAGACCGATGAAGCTTATTTCCCAAAGTATATAAGATAGGTTCGAGAAGTTTGATTCATAACCAGTACAATGGCTGACAAGAAAGACAATAACAAGCCCCTGTTACCCAACAAGCCCCCTCGCGGAAATTACCAGATATGGGTGATTCTCGGCGTGCTCGCGGTGATCTTCGGGGTGATGTACATAAATAATTCGAGTGACCTGAAGAGCATTCAGCAGTCTCAATTCGATCAAATGCTCAAAGACGGGCACATCAAAAAGGTTGTGCTCATCAAGAACAAAGACCTTGTTGAGGTCACGCTGACGCCGGAAGCATTGCAGCAACCGCGGTACAGGCAGGATATCGAGGATGGTGTGATGGGCAACAACACTAACGGCCCTCATTACAAAATGACAATTACGTCGATCGACCGCTTCGATGAGAAATACCAGGAGATGGTCGACAACCTTGAACAAAGCAAGGTTCCCGAATACATTCCTGATACCCGAGAGGACTATTTCAGCGTCTTTATCCAGTGGGGCATCCTGTTCCTCCTGCTGTTTGGGTTCTGGATGCTTATGCGCCGGATGACAGGCGGTGGCGGTCCTGGTGGGCAGATATTCAATATCGGCAAGTCCAAGGCGGCATTGTTCGACGCCGAAAATAAAGTCAAGATCACATTTGAGGATGTAGCAGGCCTTGACGAAGCTAAGGAGGAGGTCAAAGAGATAGTCGATTTTCTTAAAAACCCGGGCAAATTCACAAAACTGGGTGGAAAGATCCCGAAGGGAGCACTGTTGGTCGGGCCTCCCGGTACAGGTAAGACCCTTCTTGCAAAAGCCGTTGCAGGTGAAGCCGCCGTTCCATTCTTTTCCCTGTCAGGATCGGATTTCGTCGAGATGTTCGTCGGGGTCGGTGCTGCACGAGTACGCGACCTGTTCAAGCAGGCGAAGGAAAAAGCTCCCTGTATTGTGTTCATCGATGAGATCGACGCTATTGGTCGTAGCCGCGGACGCGGACAACTCCCTGGTGCCAATGATGAACGCGAGAACACTTTAAACTCACTCCTTGTAGAGATGGATGGTTTTGCGACAGATTCAGGAGTAATCATTCTCGCTGCTACAAACCGACCGGATGTACTCGACTCTGCGCTCTTGCGCCCGGGTCGTTTCGATCGGCAGATCAGTATTGATAAACCGGACATCGTCGGACGGGAAGCGATCTTCAAGACGCACTTGAAACCGATCAAACTTGATACGTCGGTCGACTCCAAGACACTGGCGGCTCAGACCCCCGGTTTCGCGGGTGCTGAGATCGCCAACGTCTGTAACGAGGCAGCGCTCATCGCCGCTCGCCGGGACAAGAAAGCAGTTGACATGCAAGATTTCCAGGATGCGATCGATCGCGTCATCGGCGGGTTGGAGAAAAAGAACAAGATCATTTCTCCGGAGGAGAAAAAGATTGTTGCCTTCCACGAAGCCGGGCACGCGGTAGCCGGATGGTTCCTCGAGCACGCAGATCCGCTGGTCAAAGTAAGTATCGTTCCTCGCGGTGTAGCTGCACTTGGCTACGCACAGTATCTGCCCAAAGAGCAGTTCCTGTACCAGACCGAGCAGATGATAGACGAAATGTGCATGGCATTTGGCGGGAGAGCCGCCGAAGAGATCGTATTCGGCAAGATTTCGACAGGTGCTTTGAGTGATCTCGAACGGATCACAAAGATGGCCTACAGCATGGTAACGATCTATGGAATGACAAAAGCGATTGGAAATATATCGTACTATGACTCAAAACAAGCCGATAATTACGCATTCCAGAAGCCTTATTCGGATGCCACGGCCGAGAAGATCGACAAGGAGGTGAGAAGCCTCATCGAACAAGCTTACCAACGCACCCTCGCGTTGTTGACACAACACCGTCAGCACCTCGACGTGATTGCGAAGGAGTTGTTGGAGAAAGAAATCTTGTTCCAGGCTGACCTCGAGAGGTTGATCGGGAAACGTCCTTTCGACAAGCCAACGACCTATCAACAATACACGAACGGTCAGGGTAAGTACGAGAAGAAGCAACACGAAACGGAGCAACCCGGGGTCGATCCTACTCCGACGCTGGAGGGCGATGAGCCCGGGAAGGTCGCTTCTAATTAAATTATCATAAAATGCTATTTTTGAAACTCAGGGACCGAACTCCCTGAGTTTTTTTATTTCGACAATGGTCACCTAACTATCCACTATTCACCACTCACCATTTGACCACGATCGCCACATCCTCCCTTCCCCCCGGGAAGAAAATCTACTTCGCCGGCGATTTCCACCTCGGCGTCCCTTCATTTGAATCCAGTCTTCAGCGGGAACGTTACATCATCCGCTGGCTGGAGACCATCCGGCATGACGCGCACGCCATCTACCTCCTGGGCGATATTTTCGATTTCTGGTTCGAGTACCGGTACACTGTCCCGAAAGGCTTCGTGCGTCTACTTGGCAAGTTAGCTGAACTTCGCGACGAGGGTATACCGGTGACGTTCTTCACTGGAAATCACGACATGTGGATGTTCGACTATTTCCCAACCGAACTCGGGATCCCGATCATCCGAAAACCCACTGTGCTGGACGTCGGAGGTCACCGGTTCCTGATCGGTCACGGCGATGGGTTAGGCCCAGGTGACCACACCTATAAAATATTGAAGAGATTCTTCGACAGCGCTGTCTGTCAGTGGCTCTTTGCGCGCATTCACCCTAACCTCGGAATTCGCATCGCTAATGCGTGGTCGCGAAAAAGTCGCATCTCAAACATTGAAAAGGACGAGAGCTTTACCGGGCCGGAGGACGAATATCTCTGGATCTATTGCAGCGAGATAGAGAAATCGCAACATCATGACTTCTATATCTTCGGACACCGGCATCTACCACTGGATTTGAACGTGGGCTCGAACAGCAGGTATATCAACGTGGGTGAGTGGGTGAGTTTCAAAACCTACGCAGTCTACGACGGCACGAATGTTGAACTAAAGGAATTTATTGCCGACATCCCATGAGGAATTGGTTGCTCTTGTTCCTGATCATCTCTTCCATCCCCGCCGCAACAGGCCAGGACAGGATCCGGACTATCGCGTTGACCAATTCGTTGCGATCGATCGCGATCGATCGCCCAGGTGATTTTTACACTGTTTCGGAAAGCGGACAGATCCAGCGATTCGACAAGAACGGGGAACTCCTGCTTGTATACCAGGCTGAGACAACGCCGACGATATTCGATCCACGCGACGGCGCCCGACTCTTCGCTTACTATCGGGAAAATCAATTGTGCGAATTTTTGAGTCCTTCATTTCAGTCGATGGTCGCATATCCGATCGATCCGGCGTTTGCAATTGATCCCTGGCTAGTCTGCCCGTCAGGCGAATATAAGCTGTGGATATTGGACCGGGCCGACAACAGCTTAAAGCAGGTTGACCTGAAAGCGTCCGTGGTGGAAGTAGAGATACCAGTGGATTCCGCACTCATGCAACGGCCAGAGGCGTTTACCCTGATACGTGACTACCAGGGTTTTGTTTTCCTGCTTGACCCTTCCCGGGGTATCCTGATCTTCAACCGCTTCGGCAAACACATTCGCACGATCAACGTCCGGGGTATTACCTCCTTCAACTTTCTCGGTGAAGAACTTTATTACGTCAGCGACGGAAGCCTGAAATTCTTCAACCTGTTCAGCACCGAGACCAACTCGATGCATATCCCACCCGGATATTTGCAGGCGCTACTCACCGACGAGCGGATGATCCTGGTTGGAAGGGAGGCTATCGATATATTTCCGTTTACCCCGTAACGCTTAATAATCTGTTCATTTTTGAACATATTTGTACACGCTGGAATACACCAGCACGCAAATAATGGCTGCCAGGCCCGGTTTCGTGGTTGGCACAGAATTCTCACAAAGTCCCGTATTCAAACCTAAATCTCAAGATACTCGTGACCCAAGAAGGCGGTAAAATTCTGATGATTGATGATGACGAAGACGTTTTGCTCGCAGCGAAAATGCTTCTCAAGAAACAGAGCCATCATGTGATCATCGAAAAAAATCCCAATAAGATCCCGTTCCTTTTGAACAACGATACCTATGATGTGATCCTGCTTGACATGAACTTCAGCAAGGACATCACAAGTGGGAAGGAGGGGTTCTATTGGTTGGAACAAATACTGGAGAAGGATCCGAACGCAGTTGTGATACTGATTACAGCGTTCGGAGATGTGGAGATGGCGGTCAAAGCGCTCAAGCAGGGAGCGACCGACTTCATTCTGAAGCCCTGGCAAAACGAAAAGCTTGTCGCCACGATCTCAACCGCTATCCGTCTCAAGAAAAGTTATAATCAAGTTGACAAGCTGCGGAAGGCGAAAGAGATGCTGGAAGAGCAGATCAGCAAGCCATTCGGCGAGATCATCGGACAAAGCCCCGCGATCCGGGATGTGTTTGCCATGGTCAATAAGGTTGCGAAAACAGATGCAAACGTCCTCATCCTTGGTGAAAACGGCACTGGAAAAGAATTAATCGCACGTGCCATTCATCAGAACTCTCTTCGGAAAGACAATAGCTTTGTGTCCGTCGATATGGGTGCTATAACGGAGACTCTCTTTGAAAGCGAGTTATTCGGTCATAAGAAAGGGGCATTCACCGACGCCCGCGAAGATCGCGCAGGCCGTTTTGAACTCGCCTCCGGCGGGACGCTGTTTCTCGACGAGATAGGAAATCTGAGCATGAGCCTTCAAAGCAAGCTACTCAGTGCCTTGCAATCCAGGCAGATCACGCGAGTGGGTTCCAATCAACCCATCGCGGTCGACATCCGCCTGATATGCGCGACCAACATGCCACTGAACAAGATGGTCCAGGAAGGGTCGTTCCGACAAGATCTGCTTTATCGCATCAACACTGTGGAAGTTAATGTTCCCCCGTTGAGCGATCGCATTGAAGATATCCCGCTGCTCGCAAACCATTTTCTCAATTATTACGCCCGCAAGTACCACAAATCTGCCACCACGATCGTGCCGGAAGCGATGGACAAGCTCAAGCGATATGCATGGCCGGGCAATATCCGCGAATTGCAGCATGCCATCGAGCGGGCAATCATCATGACGGACTCCGCATCACTTCAGGAGACCGACTTTTTATTCAGCAGGTCACTGACATCCAACCCGTCTGCGAATACGTTGAATCTGGATGAAGTCGAAAAGTCTGCTATCGCAAAGGCGTTGCAGATGCACGCGGGAAACATTTCAAAAGCGGCCGACGAACTGGGGCTCACGCGTGCCTCTCTATACCGGCGGATGGAGAAGTATGGACTTTAACTGGCGCTCACCGGTTGTTCCGCGCGTGGCTATGTTAGCCGCGACAATCTTTCTTTTTTGTTTCTTCAGTTTTTCCGATGACTGGATCTACGCGATTTTTTTCTTCGCAGTCAGCGCCTACCAGGTCAAACTCCTGGTCGAATATCTCGACCGGTCCAATTCTAACATCGCATCGTTTCTAGATTCGATCCGATTCGACGATCTCTCGTACTCGTTCAAAACGCAAAGCGACGACCCGGTCGTGCAGCGACTTCACCAGGAACTCAACGAGGCTATGCTCAAGCTGCGCAGCTCGCGGAGTCAGAAAGACTCGGAGTCGCTGTTCTTCAAGAACATCGTTATGCACATAGGTATCGGATTGATCGTCTTTCGCGAAGACGGGCAGATCGAGATCTTCAACGCCGCCGCCCGGCGACTCCTCCGACTCGCTAACGCTGAACACATCGATGACATCCGCGAAACAAGCGAGCCGCTTGTTCACGTATTCCGACGACTGAAGACCGGAGGTCGCGAACTTTTCCGGCTGCAAGTCGGGGATGACATCACGCAACTCTCGGTCTATGCAATCGAACTCACCTTACGCGGAGAGAATGTAAAACTTATCTCTCTCCAGAATATCCAGAGCGAGCTGGAGGAAAAGGAGATGGAGGCGTGGCAAAACCTGGTCCGGGTGTTAACGCATGAGATCATGAATTCCGTGACACCGATCTCGTCCCTGGCCGGTATTGTCGAAGAGGAACTACAACAACACCTGGCAGCCCAGCAGTCCGGTCCGCTGACCCCCGATCAACTGCAAGACATCCACCTCTCCTTACAGACCATCAGCAAGCGCAGCGAGGGCCTGATTCACTTCGTCAGAGAATTTCGCAGCTTGACAAGCATTCCGACACCAAAGCTCAGCGCCATCTCCGTCAAGCTATTACTCGACGAACTGTGCCTGCTGCACAGGAAGGAGCTTACCGAGGAAAACATCATACTGGAAGTATCGGTCTATCCCGAAGACCTCACGATCTCGGCCGACAAGAATATGATCGAGCAAGTGCTGATCAACCTGATGCGAAACGCGATCCAGTCATTCGAAGAACAGGAGAACAGGGAAATATCGCTAAAAGCGTACTTGACTGATAAATCCCGTCCAATGATCACTGTCCGTGATAACGGCACAGGTATTGATCCTGAAGCACTGGAAAAAATATTCATACCCTTCTACACAACCAAGAAGTCCGGCTCGGGCATCGGCCTGAGCCTTTCCCGCCAGATCATGCGGCAGCATCAAGGGACGCTCACCGTCAAGTCAACGATCGGGAAAGGCACCGAGTTTACCATGCGTTTCTAAACCCGCCACTACTGCCATGCAACTGTTTCACAATAATCTGACACGGAGTAGTCGTACAGGTCTTTCACGCGATACGAAAGACTCAACCGGCTCCCATGAAGGACACCCGATCCTTCGATCTCATATCCATTGACGACCTGAAATGGGATCCGGATGTCGTTGAAACTTACCGTCGCGTATACACGAATCTCCGCCGCGTAGAAGTTGTTCAGATATACTTCGTTATCATAACGAGAACGAGTGATACGCAGGTCATAATACGTGTAGCCGCCGTAGGTCTTACTGTATTCTTCCACATCGTAATACCCGACAAACCTCTCGCGGTGATCATAGCGTGGTTCGACTTCGTAAAACGTACAAGACGCTGCCGTCAGTATCAACAACAAAAGAAAGATGAAGTTCTTCATAGCCGTAAATGTTACCTGCCAGACAGAATGCAAGTTTGAGGCCAGTTCGAACGAACCTCCGCTGTGCGCGGGCACGGTGAAACCTCACCCCTCTCCGCAGGAGCTCCCGCGGAGAAAAGATTTAGGGTGAGGTAAAAAAAACCTCGCTTTCGCGAGGTTCTTAGGTAAAAAAATGATGCTCGTACATTACCCGTCCGTCTGACGGGGGCACTTGCATATTTTTTCGAAACATTCCGGCACCGGCAAAAAATATTTACCACCAACAACCACTACGAATGGAGTAAATGACCAGTCGTACCGGAAATGTTATCTTTAATCCACGTTGTCGTGCAGGAATTTGTTGTTCCCCAGCAACGTGTTATCATCATTTAGATTGTACTTGGATATATAAGGCTCTGACGAATGCGGAACATCATTCATCTTTATTCCGCGGCGCAGATACGCAGGGAGTGACCATTTCTCGTTGAACTCCTCCTTGGTCATCTCATGTTTCCGGACTTGCTTCAGTTGCTCCTTGCGTTCCCTCGCTTGTTGCTGAAGTCGATCGCGGGTATTGCGAAGTTCCATCATTCCCTCTTCGTTGATCGTCTGGTCCGCATACCGCTCGCCAATGGGATCAAAATCATCATCCCGGAATAAGGTATCCTCGCCATCATCCTCAACCTTTTCGTTGTTGAGCTGAGTGAACGGACCGGTAAAGACCAATTCACGTTCCTCCTGTCGCAAATCCCCCGGTTCATTCCCTAAGTCGGGTTGCGCGTCTTTCGTCTTCACCTGTATTTCTTTCGACTCATTAACCGAGTTATCGGGAGAAGAGTTGAACAACCAACCCTGCGAACGATCAAGTTCGTGGACAGTCTTCTCATCTTTCCTTGAGATTGGCAATTTCACCTCAGCAGGGAAGCCGGTAGCGATCACGGTCACGCGTATACGATCGCCGAGGTCGGGATCGACACCGTGTCCAAATATCATCTCACCATCATCGCCGGCCTGCGCCTGGATGTACTCGGTGATCTCCGTGAGCTCATCCATCTGCAACTCAGCCTCAACACCTGATATGATCGACAGCAATATCTTCTTCGCACCCATAATGTCGCGATTGTCGAGCAGCGGCGAGGTAAGTGCTCCTTCCGCAGCTTTCAACGCCCGGTTCTCCCCGCGTGTTTCAGCAGAGCCCATTACAGCCGCGCCAGCGTTAAGCATAACAGTTCTGACGTCCTGGAAGTCGACGTTGACGTATCCCGCCAGGGTGATGATCTCAGCGATACTTTTGGCGGCCGTGGTCAACACATTATCCGCTTGCGCAAATGCCTGTCCGATTGAAAGATTTCCATATATCTCACGCAGCTTGTCGTTCAATATCACAAGTACGGTATCACATGTTTTACGCAACTCCTCGATACCGATCTCGGCCTGAGCTGCTTTCTTTTTTCCTTCGAATGAAAAAGGAGCCGTAACGATACCCACGGTCAGGATATCCATGTCTTTCGCGATCTTGGCAATGATAGGTGCCGCACCGGTACCCGTTCCTCCTCCCATTCCCGAGGTGATAAACACCATCTTGGCACCCAAGAGTGTTTCGCGGATCTGGTCCTTGCTCTCCAACGCCGCGTTCTTGCCAACCTGGGGATTGGCGCCACATCCGAGACCCTCGGTCAGATTCGCCCCGATCTGAAGCTTATTCGGAACAGGGCTTCCGTTGAGCGCCTGGTTGTCGGTGTTGCAAACGACAAACTCGACATCCTTGATGCCTTGCTTGTACATGTGGTTCACCGCATTGCTTCCTCCCCCGCCAACGCCGATCACCTTGATGATCGACTTATAGCCATGTTTGGGGATTTCAAATTTGTATGATCCTGTTTCAAACATATGAATGTAATTAGTGGTTGTGACTTCGGTAATCGTCAGTACTCATTTTTCCCGTCCAGATCATCGATCAACAGACTCTTCGTCTTATTGAGAATGTCGTTGAAGAAGTTCCTTGAAGCAAGTGGTTTTTTAGAACGCGAGTTCCTGACCACTTCCTTTGCCTCCTTGTAACGGTCTGCCCTCTCATCAAGGGAACGGTATCCTGCGAGCACCAGGCCCACAGCCGTTGCATACATCGGACTCTTTACGGCCTCCACCCGGCTCTTGCCCAGGTGTTCATTTGGATAACCGATGCGCGTATCCATGCCGGTCATGTATTCAACCAATTGCTTGAGATTACTGAGTTGCGCCCCTCCTCCCGTGATCACGATCCCACCCGCAAGCCTGTTCTCAAATCCCGAACCGATGATTTCAGAATGTGCCATCTCAATAATCTCTTCCATTCGGGCCTGGATGATGTTGCTGAGATTCGTTACAGAGATCTCCTTGGCAGCTCGATTGCGTATACCGGGAATCGACACCAGCTCGTTCGGACTCGCCTCTTCAGCGATCGCCTTCCCAAACCGCGTTTTCAGTTGCTCTGCTTGTTGCGGCAGCACTCCCAACCCTTGCTTGATGTCATTGGTTACAATATTACCTCCAAAGGGGATGACCGCCGTATGGCGAATAATGCTGTCGTAGAAAATGGCAATATCAGTAGTTCCCCCGCCGATATCGATCAAACACACACCAGCCTCTTTCTCTTCGTCGCTCAGTACGGCAAGGCTAGACGCCAGGGGTTCCAGGATAAGGTCTTCAATATCAAGACCTCCTCGCCGGATGCACTTGTTGACGTTGTTAATGGCATTGGTCTGTGCCGTGATAATATGGAAGTCGGCCTCCAATCTTACCCCGGACATACCCACCGGCTCCTTGATACCTTCTTCGTAGTCGACCATGTAGTCCTGTGGCATTACATGGATGATCTGACTGCCCGGAGGAACGACCATCCGGTACATATCCTGCGTGAGTCGCTCTACATCAGCGATGCTGATCTCATCCTCCCGGGAAGTCCGGGTAATACCTCCATGCTGGATGAAACTCCGGATGTGCTGTCCGGCGATACCGACGTTTACGACACCAATATCGATGCCCGCCTGGTCACCGGCATCTTTGATAGCCTTCTCGATGGCGTGAACGGTCTTGTCGATGTTAAAGACGATCCCTTTCACAACTCCCTCCGATTCTGCCTTTCCCATGCCAAGTACCTCGAGTTTCCCAAACTCATTCTTACGGCCGACGATAACACAGATCTTCGTTGTGCCTATGTCGAGACCGACTACGATTTTTTCGTGTTCCATATTATCCAATTAAGTGGTTGTTCCTTTGAAAGTCCACAGTCCACGGGAGTCCGATGCCTGTTCTCGTGTTCATTGTGCTACTATTTGATCTTTGTATTCTACATTGATTCTGTCGTACTTATTCCATCCAACCCGGGGGAAGATCTCCTTGTAAAAGATCTTCAGCTTCCGGAATTTAACATCGAGATCCGTCAGTTCACCAAACTCGATCATCTCGTCCCCGACCTGAGGGTATAACGCTACCCTTCCCTTCGAATTCATATCGACTTGAGCGATCTGTGCCTGCCAGAACGCATCCT
Source organism: uncultured Roseivirgaceae bacterium (assembly GCA_964438975.1). Lineage (GTDB taxonomy): Bacteria > Bacteroidota > Bacteroidia > Cytophagales > Cyclobacteriaceae > Chryseosolibacter. The sequence goes on from CAYTMU010000011.1 coordinate 65,418, forward strand.
GGCGAATCGTTTTTAGCAATGTCGCCAGTTGCCTGCCTTCTTCCAGTTCGCGAATGTTATCCGCACTCACAAATTTCGGAACGAAATCGCCGCTTACCAGGATCACTCTCGACGTGAACTTGTCGGAGACTGGCATCACAGTTCCATCCTCTGCGATATACGCATCTGGTCCGAGGCTCTGAACAATACGCGCAACAGGGCGGCGAAGCTCAACCTTCACGATCAGGTTGCCCTTCAGATCACTGAACAGCTCAGCATCACCCACATAGGGATTCTGGCGCATTCGGCGCTCGATCTCCCGGAAGTTCAACTCCCGGATACTTGCGCCACGGAGGTTATCGATGTCGATCATCATCAGGTTCATCACATCTTCTTCGTCGAGATAATGATTACCATGAAGGTTCTCAATCGATATCTGAATGTCGCCAACAGCAGCATCACCCTTCATCCTCTCGGTAAAGGCGATCAAAGCGAAAAGCACCAGCAACACGCCGACAATCTTCAATTCACGCCGCAAGTTGAACTTAAACTTCATATTTCTTCCGCAATAATTTACTGATCGGTTCGACAAACGTATCAATATCTCCTGCCCCTATCGTCGCCAGTACCTCGACGTCCATGCTTTGAAGTTTCTCCAGGAGATCATCCTTACTACAGCGCACCTTTACAGAGCTTGTTACAGTCCTCAGCAATATATCAGAATCCACACCGGGAATCGGCAACTCACGCGCCGGGTAAATGTCCATCAACAACACTTCGTCAGCAATACTCAGACTCTTTGAGAATCCCTCCGCAAAATCACGTGTTCTTGTAAACAAGTGCGGCTGAAAAATTACCGTGAGTTTCTTCCGCGGGTACATCGACTTCATCGACTTCAAAAAGGCATCGATCTCCGCAGGATGATGGGCATAATCATCGACAAATACCAGCCGATCATGGCGAATCACAAACTCAAACCTGCGTTTCACTCCTGAGAACGATTCCAGACCTTTTCGGATCGTCGAAAGATCAACACCGCAACGCGAGACCGCAATTGACGCGGCAACTGCGTTCTCAATGTTATGAAAACCGGGGACACCTAGCCTGATACGTTCAACCTTGCCGAATCCCAGCAGGTCAAACTCAAAAAATCCGCCCTTTGCGGTAATGCTGCCGGCAAAAAATTGTCCCCGGCTCATGCTGTAAGTACTCTTGTTCACGTGATCAATATCGCTTGCCAATTTCTCTGCAATCGACTCGTGTATAATCAGCTCACCATCATTCCGGATCTGCCGGATGAAATCGCGGAATGAAGTAATAAGATGTTCGTGGTCGCCATAAATATCCAAATGATCAGCATCTGCTGAGGTCACGATCGCGATCTGCGGATGCAATGTGAGGAACGACCGATCAAATTCATCAGCCTCGGCTACTACTACGGTCTTCGCCGACACATCTCCGTGGATCACGAGATTCGAGTTATAGTTAGTCGCAATTCCTCCCAGGAACGCAACCATATCTTTCTTCGCCGTCTTCAGCAAGTGCGCAACCATCGAGGAGGTCGTGGTCTTTCCATGTGTGCCGGCCACCGCGATCGTGATATGATCCCGCGAGATTAATCCAAGTACTTCGGAGCGCTTCATGACGGTGAATCCTTGCTCGCGGAAGTAGGCATGCTCGCGGTGATCTTTCGGGATCGCGGGGGTGAACACGACGAGCGTTCGCTCCCGGTTCTTCCTTATTTCCTCGGGTATTTCATCTACCGAATCATCAAAGTGAATTCCAATACCCTCGTTCTCCAGCTGGGACGTCAGCAGCGTTCTAGTCTTATCGTATCCCCATACACGCGCACCTCCTTTCAGGAACCACCGGGCAAGCGCACTCATACCGATGCCCCCGATTCCGAGAAAGTAGATGTTATCGTAGTTCTTCAACGTCACTTCGTTTGGTCTGTTTGACTCCTGCTGGTTGATACAACCAGTTTCTCAATTTCATTAACGATGTTTTCCGTCGCAGACGGCCGGGCGAGTTGCGAAATACGTTCACTCAGCTTTGCCGCTTGCTGTTCGTCAAACAGCAACCTCAACGCTTCGTCGACAAGATGCTCAGGTGCATCTTTATCCGTCACCATGAGAGCTGCCTCTTTCTCCACAAGGGCGTTCGCATTCCGGGTCTGGTGGTCCTCTGCTACATTTGGTGAAGGGACCAATATGCAAGGTTTACCGGCAATGCACAGCTCCGACACCGCCAGGGCACCGGATCGCGATATCACAACGTCAGCTGCCGCATACGCAAGATCCATTTCCCGAAGAAAGTCAAACAGCCGGATCTTCAGCCTGTCATACTTAGCCAACCCCGCGCCGACTGATTCGTAGTAAACTTTACCTGTCTGCCAGATCACCTGCACCTTCGCGTCGATCAGTTTGTCAATTCCAGCCAATACACTTTCATTAATCGTGCGTGCCCCAAGGCTACCACCGATGATAAGTAACGTCTTACCCGTAAAGTCAAACCCGAAATGTTCTCTTCCCTCTTCCCTTTTATCCTTGACGCTGAGGATGTCCTTCCGCACCGGGTTACCAGTGAGAACGATCTTACCAGCCGGAAAATATTTCTCCATGCCTTCGTAAGCCACGCACACGGTATTGACCTTGCTGGCTACTTGCTTGTTAGCAAGACCGGCAAATGAGTTTTGTTCCTGAATAACGGTAGGCACTCCCAACCGCGTTGCCGCCATCATGATCGGACCGCTGGCGAACCCACCTGTTCCGACAACTGCGTGGGGCTTGAATTTCCGGATGACAGCCGTCGCCCTGAGGTAACTCACGACCAGCTTCACGGGAAAAAGAAGGTTCGACCATGTAAGCCTGCGTTGAATGCCACTGATCCAAAGTCCGATGATCTCATAACCTGCCTCCGGGACGCGCGTCATCTCCATTCTTCCCCGTGCGCCGACAAAAAGGATATCTGCATCGGGATGTAGTTCGCGAAACGCGTTGGCGATCGCGATAGCCGGAAAAATATGTCCGCCGGTTCCACCTCCGCTGATGATAAGTCGATATGGTGACAGTGTACTCAAGCTAACGCGTTCTCATTTGTTCCGCTTCGATTCGTCCGCGCACTTCCCTTTTCGCCGTGCTCCCACGACGAATCCTGCTCGCCTCTACTTACACTCAGGATAATTCCCAGCGCGAGACCGGTAAAGACCATGGATGTTCCACCCATGGAGACCAGGGGTAACGGCTGGCCCGTAATAGGACCGAGTCCCACGACGACACCCATATTAACCATCGCCTGGCACACCAGATCGAAACTCAATCCCGCTGATAGCAACCCGCCGAACGCGCGCTCACTGTTGTACGCAGCTTTCATCCCGCGGTGAAGCAAGATCAGATAGAGGACAATTACCCCGAAGCCCCCTATCATTCCATACTCTTCAATGACGATTGCATAGATAAAATCTGAATAAGGGTGCGGAAGAATATTGCGCTGGTCGCTGTTTCCAGGACCTTTCCCCGCGACACCCCCGGTGGCTACCGCGATCCTGGCGTGACGAGCCTGGAATGGCAACTCCTTTTTACCTTGAACCACTTCCGTAAAGTCGTTGATACGAGCCTTCACCGTTCCACCACGTACGCCGAACTTGAACGCAAGGGCACCGAATAATATGCCGACGAACATCAGCATTGCGAGATAGCGCATTGGCACCCGTCCGATGAACATCACCAGCATGCAAGTCAGGAGCAGGAGCACTGCGGTCGACATATTCGTAAGCGCGATCAGCCCACATATGATCCCACACCAGAACAAGATCGGTATCAGGGAATCACGGATGTCGTCGATGTTCTGTTGTCGCTTCGCGAGCATACTCGCAAGATTGACGATCAGCGCGAGCCCGGCGAAATCAGACGGTTGAAACGATCCCACGATCGGAACCGAGATCCACCGCGCCGCATCGTTGATGGTCGTGCCATGAGTAAACGTGTAGATCAGCAGTGGAATACTGATCCACAAAGCAAACTTCGACAGTCGCGAATAGTAACGGTAATCGACCTTGTGTGCAAACCACATAGCAGCCAAACCGATCAATACAGTCATAGTATGTTTCAAGAGATGACTCTCCGGACTCTCCGCCCGTTTGTAAGCCAGCGTACCGATCGAGCTATACACAACCAGTATACTGATCAGCGAAAGCGCGAATACCACCGCCCAGATCACCCGATCCCCCTGCAAATTCCTGTCAATCCAGCTTTTAAATGTGTTCATCGTGAGTGGTGAGTGGTGAGTGGTAGTGAGTGCCTCAAGTATAATTACCAGGTACACGCTACTCCCGTCACTTCCTCATATCTTTTTATATCCTTAAACCTTGAACTTCAAACTTTCAACCTCTTCCCTCACCGCATCCCTGAACTGGTTCCCCCTATCCTCATAATTCTTAAAGAGATCGAAGCTTGCGCACGCAGGAGATAGCAACACGACGTCGCCCGCCTTTGCCAGTTCCAGTGCGATCTTCACCAGTTCCTTCACGTCCTGCGTTTCCCGGATCACCGGGACAATATCGCCAAAGGCATTTTTCAACTTTTCGTTGTCCTTGCCGAGACAAACCAACGCGCGGACCTTTTCTCTTACTTGCGCCTTTATCAGATCGTAGTCGTTTCCCTTATCGATACCGCCGGCAACCCACACCAGTGGTCGGTCATAACTCCCGAGTGCATACACAACAGAGTCGACATTTGTCGCTTTTGAGTCGTTCACAAACTCGACGCCTCCGATCACACCTACCGACTCGAGTCGGTGAGGCGCATTGACGAACGTCTTCAACCCCTTCCGAATGGCGTCAACTCCGACTCCTGCGAGGCACACCGCAGAAACGGCAGCCATCGTATTGATCAGGTTATGCGGTCCTCTCAGTGTCGTTTCCGACTGCGCGATACTGAACTTCTCCCCTAGTTCAAAGATCATTTGCGTTCCGTCGAAGTACACCGGGGTTTGTCGGGTGTGCTTGAGCGATACCGGTACCACATGGGGCACCAGTGAACGCGTCGCTATTTCGCGCGCAATAGCTTCGTCGTCGTAGTAGTAGATAAAATTTTCATGTGGCGTCATGTTCGCGATCAGCCGAAACTTCGCATTGACATAATTCTGCATATTGTAATCATACCGGTCCATATGATCCGGTGTGATATTCAGCAGGATACCTGTCTCGGGGCGGAACTTGTCGATACCTTCGAGCTGAAAACTACTCATCTCAACCACATACCAATCACAGCTTCGCTGCGCCACCTGGCGTGCCATACTGAAACCTACATTACCAGCCAGGGCTACATTGAAACCCGCCTCGCGCATCAGGTGGTAGGTCAACAGCGTTGTTGTCGTCTTGCCATTGGTACCACTAATGGCGATTACCTTGGCATCCGTATGACGAAACGCAAACTCGATTTCATCGATGACCGGAATCGCAGCAGATGCAACCAGTTGAAGAATAGCTGCATTATCTGGAATCCCCGGGCTTTTGATGATCAAACTGGCATCCAGAATGTTGTTTTCGGAATGGCCACCTTCTTCAAATGAAATTTCATTCGCCTGCAATTCGCCTTTATACCGGTCCTTGATCGCCGCTGCATCGGAGACGAACAAGTCATAACCCCTCGCCTTCGCCAGGAGCGCCGCTCCGGTTCCGCTTTCACCAGCACCTAGTACGACAATCTTCTCCTTCTTCATTGCAGTTTCAATGTTGCCAAGGTCAGAATGGCAAGCAATATTCCAACGATCCAAAACCGAGTGACGATCTTAGCCTCGTGGATATCCCTCTTTTGATAATGATGGTGCAACGGCGCCATCAGAAATATTCGTCTACCCTCGCCGTACTTCCGCTTCGTGTATTTGAAATAGGAAACCTGTAGGATAACCGACAGATTCTCGATCAGAAACAAACCGCACAACACCGGGATCAGCAGCTCCTTCCGCACCGCCAGTGCGAGCACGGCAATAACCCCTCCCAGCGTCAGGCTCCCCGTATCCCCCATAAACACTTGGGCAGGAAAGGCATTGTACCACAAAAAGCCAAGACACGCGCCGACAAATGCTGTACAAAAGATCACCAGTTCCGAAAGGTTCGGGATGTACATGATATTGAGATAGGAACTAAAGTCGACGCGGCCAGACAGATATGCGAGGATCGCGATAGTCAGCGCGATAATACCCGATGTGCCTGCCGCGAGCCCGTCGATACCATCCGTGATGTTCGCACCATTCGACACAGCCGTGATCACCACGATAACCACAAACGTGTAGACGATCCACGTGTACTCGGTCGGAATGAACGGGATCTTGCTGTAGTCCAGTTCGTTGTTCTTCAGGAAAGGAATGGTCGTCGTCATCGACCGAACGTCTTTGTATCCCGCTACATTACCTTCCGCATCGGGCTCACCTGAAGTAATAGCAACTGCGGGCGCCGTGGTATCGGGTACCCGGACGACCACTTCATCGCTCAGGTATAACGTCAAACCGACGATCAACCCGAGACCGACCTGTCCGAAGACTTTGAACTTTCCGGCAAGTCCCTTCTTGTCCTTCTTGAACACTTTTATATAGTCATCCAGGAATCCGATCAGACCCAACCAGACGGTTGTGATCACCAGCAGGATGATATAGACATTGTCGATTTTGGCCAGCAGGAGAGTCGGGATCAGGATAGCGGCAATGATGATCAAGCCACCCATCGTGGGCGTGCCCCGCTTTTGCGTCTGACCTTCCAACCCCAGGTCGCGAATCTCCTCTCCGACCTGCTTCTTCCTCAGATAATTGATAAGACTCTTTCCGAATGTGATAGTGATCAGCAGGGAAAGAAATGCAGCCATACCCGCGCGAAACGAGATGTATTGAAACACTCCCGCACCGGGAACGTCCAACTCATTCAGATATTCGAAGATATAGTACAGCATCGAGGTCAGTTCTCGTTATCCGTCAACAATTTCAACATGCGCTCCATTACCTGTCGGTCGTCAAAAGGATGCTTTACCCCTCTGATCTCCTGGTAAGTTTCATGCCCCTTTCCCGCCACCAGGATGATGTCGTTGTCACGAGCCATCATGCAAGCGGTTTTTATCGCTTCCTCGCGGTCAGCGAGTACAAGCGTCTTCCGCGTTTCAGTGGGAAGTATGCCGGTCTGCATATCTCGGATGATGTCCATCGGATCTTCGTCCCGCGGATTGTCCGATGTCAACACCACCTTGTCGCTCATCTTACAAGCGATAGAAGCCATCAACGGCCGTTTGGTCTTATCTCTGTTTCCACCGCAGCCCACGACTGTGATGACTTGTTCAGTGCCCGTGCGGAAGTTGGTGATTGTCTCTAATACATTCTTCAACGCATCCGGCGTGTGTGCATAATCAACGATCGCAGTGACCTTCGACCCCGGGAGCACTCGCTCAAATCTGCCAGGTGCCCCGTTCAATGCCGACAGGTGCTGCAGTACCTCATCCGACTCCTCTCCGAGCTGCAACGCAGTGCCGTAAACACCGAGCAGGTTATAAGCGTTGAAATCCCCGATCATCCTGAACCACACATTCCGCCCGCCGATCTCGAGTTCGAGGCCATCAAGCGAATTCGTGATGATCTTCGCTTTGTAGTCGACCATCTTCCGAAGGCCGAACGTAAGCTTGGATGCTCGTGTGTTTTGAAGCATGATCATCCCGCGCTTGTCGTCGGCGTTCACCAGCGCAAACGCTTCCGACGGAAGCTCATCAAAAAACCTTTTTTTAGCTTTGATGTAGTTCTCAAATGTCTTGTGATAGTCGAGGTGATCATGTGTGATATTTGTGAACACGGCGCCTGCGAACCTCAACCCAGCGATCCTATTCTGATCGACAGCATGCGAGCTCACTTCCATGAAAGCAAACGCGCATCCCGCATTCGTCATTCTTTTTAGCAGACCATTCAGCTGAATCGGGTCAGGGGTTGTATGCGTTGCCGCCACCGGCTCATCAATAATGCGATTCTCAACCGTTGAAATCATCCCAACGTTATATCCCAACGTAGAAAACAACTGGTACAGCAACGTCACAGTTGTCGTCTTGCCATTCGTACCGGTAACCCCGACAAGCTTCAGATTTTCCGACGGATTACCGTAGAAGTTGGAAGCCATGATGCCAAGTGCATTTCCGCTGTTTCGGACCGTCACATAGGTAATCCCCTCACTGATGGATTCCGGTAAGCGTTCACATACAACTGCCGTAGCCCCCGCGTCGATCGCCTTTCCGACAAAGTCATGTCCGTCGGAAAGCGTCCCCGGCACCGCGACAAACACGAAACCCTGTTCCACCTTCCGGGAATCAAACGCAATACCTTTTACCTCCCTGTCCATGTCACCGAAAGAGGAAGTAAGCGAAACGCGGTACAATATGGTCTTCAGTTCGGGCACTTATCCAAGTCTGATATAAATACGATCTCCCTTTGATATACGTCTTCCTACGTTCAACGATTGACTAACCACCCGGCCCTTGCCCTCGTAGATCACCTTCAATCCCGACTGCTCAAGCAAGTAGATCGCGTCGCGAAACGTCATACCGGAAACATCGGGAACCGTCCCTTCACCCTGAGTGTTCTTCTTCCAGTTCACTGTATTACCGGTGCGAGATGTGCGAACCCACTCCTCCTCTGTCAATGGCTCGTTCGCTATTCCCAGTTCATTGCAAACCAGCGTGAGTTCCGGTTGGTGACCGGCTTTGATGACCGGCAGCACATCGGTTTCCGGAATACCTCCAAGCGCCATCGGCTCCTGCAACTGGATGTCGCGCGAATAAATATTGTCTGCGATCTCCTTGAAGACCGGCGCCGCGACATTGCTACCGTATTGATACCATCCACGCGGATTTCTGATCACCACGATCGCAGAGTACTTCGGCTTATTTGCCGGGAAGTATCCGACGAAAGATGTTATGTACTTCCTTGTGTAGCGTCCGTTCTGAAGAATCTGTGCCGTACCTGTCTTGCCCGCGATACGGTAATGCGTCCCCTTAATGTTCTTGGCAGTGCCCTTTTCCACTACACCTTCAAGCAGAAGTCGAAGTTTTTTCAGCGTCGCATCCGAGCAGATGCGCCGGCTGACAACGTCCGTTTCATATGTCTCCTCTTCTGCATCCGCTTTCCTGACCGACTTCACGATAACCGGTTTGATCATCACACCGTCATTCGCGACCGCATTGTAGAGTGCGAGTATATGCAAGGGTGTAACTTCAAAACCGTATCCGTATGCCATCCAGGGAAGACTTATGCCACTCCACCCTTTTTCACCCGGATGCTTGATCTTTGGCATCGGCTCCCCAGCGATCTGAATTCCCAGCCGCCTGGAAAGGTGAAGTTTATCGAGGTAGTTGACAAACGTTGCCGGCTTCAGTCCAAAGTGGTCATTCACCAGCTTGGCCATTGCAACGTTTGAAGAATGCTCGAATGCTTCCTGTATCGTGAGCTTGCCCAGGCCACCTTCTTCATGGTCACGCACCTTGTGATCATAGAACTGATACTCACCGTTTCCAGTATCGATACTATCGGTGAGCCGAATGTTTGTATTCTCGAGCAACGCCATCATTGTCACCAGCTTGAAGGTAGAACCCGGCTCAAACAGGCGAGCGGCGAAGTTCAGTTTCTCGGAAAAATTTCCCTTGCCATCGGAACTCAGGTTCGTGATCGCCTTGACCTCTCCGGTCGCAACCTCCATTACCACGATCATGCCATCATCCGCGGAATGTCGCGACATCGCTTTATGCAGGGCTGTCTCCGCGACATCCTGAAGATTGATATCCAGGGTCGTCTGCAGGTCGAGTCCGTTGACGGCCCTCACGTTATTGGCATCGAATATCGGCTTCCAGACACCCCCGGCGATCTTTTGGTAGTATGCGTAGCCATCCTGCCCGCCGAGTTGCTTGTTGAAGCTGTACTCCAGTCCCGCGCCGTGCTCATTCTCATTGATGAATCCAATCGTACGACGCCCGAGATTGGAGAAAGGCATATACCTCACATCCACCTTTTCAAATATGGCCCCGCCGCGCAACCTTCCCTCCCGTATGATCGGCCATTGCATCATTCGCTTCTTCTCCTGGTAGTTTATTTTTCGCCGGTTCAGAACAATATATTGCCTGCCCGTCGCACGCGCATCGATCAGCATGCGCTTGTATTCGGCTTTGCTCTTATCGCGGAAAAATCCAGCCAGATACCCCGCCAACGAATCAACGCCCGCTTTGAACACTTCATTCTTGGGTATCGTAGCGTCGAATGCAATCTTATAGAAAGGAAGCGAGGTCGCCAGCAGGCTTCCGTTATCTGAATAAATATTTCCACGGGTAGCCTTCACCCGCTTGTAATCGAATGATATCCGCTCACCCATGGCAGCCCATCGCTCCCCTTCGGCAAACTGAATGTGGCCGATCCGGGCAAGCACGGCGATCGCGAAGAGCATTACAAAGAGGAATGCAACCCGAACACGCAGTAATATGGACCTCTTAATATTCACCTTTCTCGACAACTACTTTAAAGGGCGGTGCCAGACTTTCCTTAAGACCGAAAGACTTCACACGGCGCGCTACTTCCGACTGCTTGCTGCTGAACATCAGATCAGCTTTCAACGTCGTGTAATCAGCCCGCAGGTCCTCAACTTCCACCTGAATCACATCGATCCTCCTCACTGTCTGTTCAGCGTAATGCGTATTGCCGATATACACTAAACCCAATGCCATGACGAACAGGACCTTGGGGAGATAGTGAATCGGGAAGCCCTCCTCGAAATACGTTTCCAGCCGAAGCCGTTTCTCGATAAGGGAAAAAACACTGAATCCCCCCGGGAGGGTATTCGCTTCAGATCTCGCTCTAAACTTGTTCTCGCTCATGCGGCATCTCCTTTACAATTTGACAGCCACGCGCAGCCGGGCACTCCGAGCCCGGCTGTTGGTGGCAATTTCTTCCTCCGACGCCTCGATAGGTTTTCGGGTGACGGCCTGAAACGGCTTCAGCACGTTGCCGTAAAAGTCCTTCTCCAATTCCCCAAAAACCTTCCCCTTCTGGATGAAGTTCTTCACCATCCGGTCTTCCAGTGAGTGATATGACATCACCACCAGCTTACCCGACGGGACCAACACTTCGCCACATTGGTGCAAAAAATTTTCAAGCGCTTTCATTTCATCGTTGACTTCAATGCGTAATGCCTGAAACACCTGGGCGAAATACTTGTTCTCCTTTCCACGGGGAGCGACTCCTTTTACGGCGTCCTTTAAGTCTTGTGTCCGTTCAAACTTCCTTTGAACTCGTTCTTGTACAATTATTCTGGCAACTGTTTTTGCATTCCTCAATTCACCATACATTCCAAATATCTTGTGCAGCGATTCCTCCGGGTATGTATTCAATATCTCCGCAGCTGTCTGCGATATACCGCGATCCATCCGCATGTCGAGCGGACCGTCGAAGCGAGTCGAGAAACCCCGCTCCGGCGAGTCGATCTGGTGTGATGAAACACCGAGATCCGCGAGTATTCCATGCACCTCCGTTACTCCGTGTAACCTGAGATAGCGTTTCATATGCATGAAGTTCGCCGCACAAAAAATAAAAGAACGATGGTCGATCTTGTCAGCTTCCCTGGCGGCGTCCGCGTCCTGGTCAAATGCGACCAGTCGGCCTGTTGTCAGGTGCCGGAGTATCTCCCGGCTATGTCCGCCACCGCCAAACGTCGCATCCACATACACTCCATCTTCCCGCACCTGCAATGCGTCGAGACATTGCTGAAGCATCACAGGTCTATGGTATTCGCTCATCTCATTGTGTATCCGCCCAATTACTCGTTCAGGTACTTCTCGGCAAGCTTCGACAGCTCACCGGGATCCTGAATGATATGCTTTTCATAAATAGCAGGATTCCATACCTCCACCTTGTTACCCATTCCCACCAACATCGCTTCCTTGGTAATCTGCGCGTACGTGAGCATGTTCTTCGGTATCAGAAAGCGCCCGTTGTTATCCAGTTCCACCGTTACGACACCCGACAGGAAATTGCGCTGCAGCTTCCTGAATTCTTCGTTGAACTCGTTCAATCCTGAAATTTTTGAGAACACTTTCTTGAATTCCACCATGGGGTACAATATGAGGCATTGCTCGAACCCACGCCGAATGACCAGTTCATGGCCACTCCCTTCCGGGAGCTGAGCCTTGATCCGGGCAGGAAGCACTAGTCTTCCCTTGGCGTCAAGCTTGCTTTCATATTCACTGGTGAAGAAAGTCATAGACGTGTGTAGTGGTTGTTATACCCGCCGGCGGTGCCGAACAAGTACTCCTAAGCAAACATAGCAATTTCATTCCACTTTCAACCACTTTGAACCACTTTTTTACTTTTTCTGCCATAAAAGAACCAAAAAGCCTGTGGAAACGACAAAATCGACCGACGCCAACACTATATCGGATCAGGAAAATCGGCGTTTTTGGCGCATTTCAGCTAAGTTTCAGCACTTCGGGGGAAAAGAAGACCCAATTGTATCAAAGTGGCACAAGGTGGGAGTGCTGGTGTTGTAAATCATTTCTCCCATTTTTGTGTTTTGTTCAATAATTATAGAGATGAGTCGCTACGCAATTTGGACAGTCACAATTCTGCTCATGGCAGCATGTTCTTCTACCACCGTGAATGAAAGCGGCCTGGAAACCGGAACGTGGCGTGCAACCCTCGAGATTCAGGGACACGATCTTCCCTTCAACTTCGAGGTCAAGCACAGTGACGCCGGTTACAACATTTACCTTCTCAACGCCAGCGAGCGATTGTTACTCGACGAAGTATTAGTACGAGGAGACTCCATCGACATCGCCCTCCATATTTTCGACGCCAACATCAAAGCAAAGATCGAAGGCGATACCGCGCTCCGCGGCGAGTTCATCAAGAACGATGCGGAAGATTACCGCCTTCCATTTGAAGCAATTCACGGAGTGGATTACCGGTTCTTCGATCTCTCGGAAGCGGACAACAGTGATACCGACATCTCAGGAAAATACGCGGTCACATTCGTCAGCAACGGCGAAAGCTCGGACGCCGTGGCACTCTTCCAACAACATGGAGGCATCGTTACCGGCACATTTATGAAACCGGCCGGCGACTACCGGTTCCTGGAAGGCAACATCCGCGATTCAGTCATGTACCTGAGCGCATTCGATGGCAACAACGTGTACCTCTTCAACGCCACTATTCAAGCCGACGGGGCCCTCCACGGGGAATTCCGCTCGGGGCAAACCCGGCATGACACCTGGGTAGCGCGGAGAGATGAGCACGCGGCATTGCCAGACGCCAACTCCATAACATCTCTAAAAGACGGATATGAGCGCATAGCGTTTGCGTTCCCCAATGTTAACGGCGACACCCTCACGCTAGACGACGCCAGGTATCATGGTAAAGTAGTCATACTGCAACTACTCGGCACATGGTGCCCGAACTGCATGGACGAGATCCAGTTTCTCGCGCCGTGGTACGACGCTAATAAAACACGTGGCGTCGAGATCATCGGACTCGCGTACGAGCGCAAGGCAGACTTCGACTATGCGAGCACCCGCGTCCGCAAGATGATGGAAAAGATGCACGTCAACTACGACGTACTCATCGCCGGGACCGATAAAAAGGGTGAGCCAGCAAAGACATTGCCGATGTTGAGCGCAGTCGCTGCATTTCCGACCACGATCTTCATCGGCAAAGACGGGAAGGTGCGGAAGATCCATACCGGATTCTCCGGTCCAGGCACCGGAGAATATTACGAACAGTTCAAAAAGGAATTTAACGCGACTGTAGATGCACTCCTCAACGAAGACATCACAGCAAAACGATAAGAAGTGAAAAAACGGGTTGTAGTTGGATTATCAGGCGGAGTCGACTCCAGCGTTGCGGCGTACCTCCTGCAACAGCAAGGGTACGAAGTGATCGGTATGTTCATGAAGAATTGGCACGACGACACCGTCACCCTCAGCAACGAATGCCCCTGGCTCGACGACAGCAACGACGCGATGATCGTCGCTCAACACCTGGGTATACCCTTTCAGGCAATCGACCTCAGCGAAGAATACAAGAAACGGATCGTGGATTACATGTTCGCCGAATATCAACGCGGGCACACACCGAATCCCGATGTCCTCTGCAATCGCGAGATCAAGTTCGACGTTTTCCTGAACAACGCCCTGAAGCTCGGCGCCGACTTTGTGGCTACCGGTCACTATGCCCGCAAAGGACAGATCGAGCACGATGGCAAGACCATCTACCGCCTGCTCAGTGGGAAAGACAACAACAAAGACCAGAGCTACTTCCTTTGTCAGCTGACACAGGAACAACTTTCACGCTCCCTGTTTCCCGTCGGCGAACTCACCAAGCCAGAAGTACGCGCCATTGCCAAAGAGATCGGGCTCGTCACCGCCGATAAGAAAGACTCACAGGGACTGTGCTTTGTGGGGAAAGTCCACCTTCCCGACTTTCTCCAACAGCGACTTGAGCCCCGCAAAGGAAAAGTGGTCGACATCCCTCCCACAGCGGAGGCGTTCCGCAACGGCTTTGATGACAGCGACCTTGTCGCACTATCGACACCGTACACACTTTCCGAAGACGCCGGTAAAGTTGTGGGAGAGCACAACGGCGCGCACTACTATACGATCGGCCAGCGGAAAGGCTTGCAGATAGGAGGTCAACCGAGACCACTGTTCGTGATCGGCACCGACACGTCAGCCAACGTCATCTACACCGGCATGGGCGAAGACCATCCCGGACTATTCCGGCGCGGACTATTCATTTCTCCCGCAGACGAACACTGGGTACGCGAAGACCAGCGCATGAGCGTCGGCGAGTCACGTCGCTACCAGGCACGGATACGCTACCGGCAGCGTTTGGAGCTTTGCACCCTTCACAAGCAAGACAACGGCCTGTACATCATCTTCGACAAACCGCAGAAGAGCATCACCCCCGGGCAGTTCGCGGTGTGGTATGATGGTGAGGAATTGGTGGGATCGGGAGTTATTGGCAGTTAATGGTCCACGGACGACAGACCACGGTTTGCGCGTGCCTGGGCATTTTCCATTTCCGGACCACAACGACGGCTTGGCGATGATCCCCGGCCGCACGGTCGTAAAAACTCAAAGGAATGGTTACCTCAAAGGTGATTGTTTATCGGTCTAAGAGGGTTAGACGTGAGTGATGAGTGCGTTATCCAACTTTAGTGCTTAGAGCGCAGTCGTCAAGTCGTGAATCGTGAGTGGTGAGTAGTGAGTAGTGAGTAGTGAGTGAGGGCTTGCAACTCAACGCAATTCTTTCTGATCGGTAACTATTTATCGATCTAGGGGCTTGAAAACTTTATCAATCTAATGGACCTTTAATAGGTCGGAATACTTTCGGCTGCATATGACCTGAATGGCAACATCAAGAAACTTCAACGGTACGGAAGACTGCGAGCGAGCAGTTACGGACTCATGGAAAACCTGGATTATCATTATGGATCGTACGTAGGTAATCAAGTGACCCGCATAGATGACGCCGTCATGACCGGTACCGAACAATCAGGCTTCACTGAGCTTACAAAAGCCGCCGGAGAATATGTCTATGATAAGAAC
>CAYTMU010000012.1:0-19082 GCA_964438975.1 uncultured Roseivirgaceae bacterium
ATTCGTCGTGATGTTTCCTCGAGTCATGTGTCTGTTGGAATAGGCGACAAGAAAATCCAATATCTCAAATAAAAGATATAAAACTCTTTTATTTTTCTCCAAGCATTCTATCTTTGCACGGTAAGACAACGGAATGTTTTCCAAAGCATGTGAATATGGAATCCGGGCGATGTTATATGTCGCGGGTAAGTCGACTGACGGCGCTCGTGTCGGCATCAAGGAGATCGCTTCAGCGATCGACTCTCCTGAACCGTTCATGGCAAAGATTCTCCAGGATCTCAGCCGCAAGGGATTGGTCGCTTCGGTCAAGGGTCCAAATGGCGGTTTTTTCATGGAGGCCCCACACTTGCGCAACTCAATTGCTGATATCGTCACGGCGATTGACGGCGGTGAGCTGTTCATCGGCTGTGGCCTCGGTCTGAAAGCATGTAGCGAGAAAAGGCCGTGCCCAATTCACTTTGAGTTTAAAGCGATTCGCTCAAATCTGAAGGCTATGCTGGAAAATACGACATTGGAGGATTTTGCGGATGACCTTGAAAGGGGACGGTTTTACCTGAAAAGGGCCTGAGCTTTTTTTTGAACAAATAGAGGATAAAATTATCCTTTTTTACACTATGAAACACGGCGTACGACGATGCTTGCTAACCGGGTTTTCGCTCCTGGCAGTACCCACAATGGCAGCGGATATTTCACAAACCGCAACTCCATCGACCGGTGCTCAGCTGATCGAACAGCCCGGGATCATCATCACCATTATCCTATTGATTATACCGCTGCTTGTGGCGGTACTGTTTCTCATTTCAAGAGTGAACCGGATCGTCCGTCGTCATGACCAACTGCAGCGCGATGTCGAAGCACAACGGCTTGCCGACTACCTCCTGTCGATGGAGACGGATGACACAAGATTGTCTCTCCTCAAACGGAAAGTGTCTTCTAAACCCGAACCGGATAGCACAGGGTTGTCTGGTTCGAAGTCTCCCGAAGATCCTGACGGCGTAGTTCGCACTGTCGAAGCTTCGAATCTGCAATTCGTTGCCATGAAGAAGAGGTCCACCCGTCGGCCGGGGATCGACCCTGCGCTTTCGCGTCTTATTATTTGGTACCTCGGCAGCGCGATATTCTGGCTTGTGTTCGGAACGACGGTGGGAGAGTACCTGGGTATCAAGTTTGTTGCCCCCGACGTCGATCACCAAAGCTGGTTGAGTTTTGGGAGACTTCGTCCTGTCCATACGAACGCGGTTTTCTGGGGCTGGTCGTCACTGGGAATGATCGGGTTGGGTTATTACATCGTGTCAATTGTCAGCAACACGGCGATCGCGAGTATCAGGAGAGGATGGCTCGGACTTGCCCTGATCAACGCATCCGTTCTCGCGGGCACGATGTCGTTGATGGCCGGCATCAACAACGGTGGAGGAGAGTATCGCGAATACGTCTGGCCGATCATGCTACTCTTTGGTGCAGGATTAGTCGTAACGCTTGTCAACTTCATCCAGACCATCGCTGCCCGTAAGACGCGTGAGATTTACATATCCAATTGGTATATCGTGTCGGCAGTTATCTTCACACTCGTCATCAGTATTATTGCTTACTGGCCGACGTGGCAGGACGGGTTGGGTGAAACAATCGTACAAGGCTATTACATGCATCAGGGCGTAGGCATGTGGTTTATGCTGTTCACCTTGGGAATTGTATACTACTTTCTGCCGCAGCAGCTCAACAAGCCCATCTATTCCTATAGTCTGGGTATACTCGCATTCTGGACACAGATCCTTTTCTACACTGTCATCGGCACGCACCACTTTGTATTCAGTTCGATACCCTGGTCACTTCAAACGGTCGCCATCGTAGGGAGTATGGGGATGATCATTCCGGTGGTTGCCGGAACTACGAATTTCCTCATGACATTCAAAGGAGACTTTGGAAGGCTCAATACGAGCTATACGCTTCCGTTCTTTCTCGTGGGTATCGTCTTTTATTTTACCGGGTCATTCCAGGGAACCGCCGAGGCCTTCCGGTATACAAATCTCATCTGGCATTTCACGGACTTCACAGTGGCGCATTCGCACATGACGATGTACGGGATCATCGCCTTTCTTTTGTGGGGCAGCATTTACGCCCTCGTGCCGCGACTTACCGGGCGGGAGCCTTCCCAATTGATGGTTGGCGGACACTTCTGGCTTGCGTTCATCGGGCTGTTGCTGTATTCTATTCCTTTGATGATAGGAGGAACACTGCGCGGTTTGATGTGGATGGAAGGTTTGCCGTTTACGGAGAGCGTGTCGATGATGGCACCTTACTGGCTATGGCGTGCCATTGGCGGCTCGATGATGTGGTTGTCTCATTTGATTTTCGCGTATAACTTTTATCAGATGGTGACTCCTCGCAGGGAGGACGTGATCCAGAGAACCGCACTCGAAAAGATCGCAGCGATAACCGGAGCGGGACAGGAAACGGAATTAGTGAACTGATCGCAATGCAGTATGAACATATTTGATGACCATAGAAAACTATTTGGATTGGCATTCCTCTTCTTTGCAGGACTGTCGCTGTTCGTTGCAATCCTCCCTGCGCTAAACAACCAGCGAATGAATGCCCCGTTGCCGGGATCTGAGCCGTTGACAGGGGAGGTTCTGGCGGGAAAACATGTCTTCATTGAAAATGGATGCGTTGCGTGTCACTCCCAGCAGGTGAGGAATGTTGACATGGACAAGGTGTGGGGGGCTAGGCCAAGCGTTGCTGCCGACTACGCGGGAAACACAAGGATGACCTGGTGGATGAATACTGCTACATTGATGGGTACGGAACGAACGGGGCCTGACTTAACGAATATCGGCGTCCGGTTGCCGAGTGCGGAATGGCACCTTCTTCACTTGTACAATCCGCGCGCAGTCGTGTCGGAGTCCATAATGCCTGCTTATCCGTGGATGTTCGAATGGAAGGAAGAGCTCGGAAAGAACGAGCGGGAGGTAAATGTTCCTGCCGAATTTCGCAAAGGTAAGTCTGGGCACCTGGTTGCAAAGGACGAGGCGCTCCAACTCGTTGCCTATTTGCAGAGTTTGAAGCAAACGCCCCTTCCTGACGGTACGCCATCTCCTGAATTCCTTTATCGGAGGCAGACGGAGCAAACCGTTCAGGGTACGTTCGATCTGGACGGAGGGAAGTTGTACGCAACTCATTGTCAGGCTTGTCATCAGGCAAATGGCGAAGGACTCAAAGGTGCGTTCCCACCATTGAAATCCAGTTCGATCGTTCTTAATGATAACCCCCGTATCCTGATCGAGATCATTATGAAGGGATATGATGCTCGGGAAGAGTATGCTGCCATGCCGGCGGTTGGCGAAATGAGCGCGTTGACAGCGGCCGAGATCACCGCGATCATCAACCACGAGCGGACGTCTTGGGGAAATAGTGCGCGTAAGGTTCCCGTCGCGGAGGTAGACTCTATCCTGACTTTTCTGAAAACTAAAGATGTTAACTTATGAGATATGTTTCAGCACTGTTGTTGACTGGTCTGATGCTCATTATTGATGCACCTGCAATGGCCTGTGACGTTTGTCAGAGTCAGCAGCCAAAGATGCTTCGCGGCATCGCACACGGCGCGGGTCCGCAAAGTGATTGGGATTATGTTATTGTCGGAGTAACGGCACTCATCGCGTTGATCTCGCTGGTATACGCGGTGCGCTGGACGATCAGACCCGGCGAACATGATAAGACACACATCAAGCACAGCATTATCAATCCATCGCAGCAATGAATCAGAAGAGTAAGGTCTTGATTTTTATCGATGATGCCGATCGCCCAATCGCAGAGTTTGAGGCACCAGTGCGGTTTGAACTTGACACCCGAAAGCTGGCGGATGGTGATCACACACTGCGGATTGTGGGAACGGATCCTTCCGGAAAGGAGGGTGTACGTACGATTCCTTTCACTGTGAGGAACGGTCCGGCGATTGCAATAGAGGGGTTGCGAAAAGACGATATCGTGGATGGAGTACTTCCTATTATGATCAATGCTTATGGCAAGGGCGATCAGCAACGATTTTTGATTGAAGGGAGTGAGACACCACACAGTATTCCCTCATGGCTGTGGGTGCTGATCATCCTCTTTTTCGGATGGGCGGCATACTACGGAATTAATTTTATATAGGATATTATCAACATAAACAGACTTATTATGGAAACGATAGGCACTTTGACGCTGGGCGAGATCGTCAGACAGAACTACAAGGCGGCAGATGTATTTGAGAAGTTCTCGCTCGACTTCTGTTGTAATGGCAATCAGCGCATTGAGGATGCCTGTGCTGCCCGTGGCATTGATCCTGAGCTCGTTCGCGCGGAGTTGCAGAAGGTTGAGAGTGACGGAGAAAAGGAAGGGAGTACTGATTTTGACTCCTGGCCCCTGCACGAGTTAGTTGACTACATTACGCGGAAGCACCATGCTTACGTAAGTGAGCAAACGCCGAAGATCAATGCCTATCTCGACAAGATCGCACAAGTTCACGGCAGTCGCCATCCGGAGTTATTCGAGATCCGGGCGATCTTCAAGGAGATCGGCGGTGAATTGGCTGTTCACATGAAAAAAGAAGAGTTAATGCTATTCCCTTTTATTACGAAGATTGAAAGAGCGATGAAGAACAATGAGCCCGCAGAGTCGCCGTTGTTCAAGTCCGTTCAGTCGCCCGTGCAGATGATGATGGCAGACCATGCGGATGAGGGTGAAAAAATTGCGCGAATTGCTGCGTTGTCCGGAGGCTATGAGACACCGGCTGACGCTTGCAATACGTTCGCGCTGACATACCAGCTGCTCAAAGACTTCGAGAAGGATCTTCACAGGCACATTCACCTGGAGAATAATATTCTGTTTCCCAAGTCTATTGAGATGGAGGCGGAGCTAAAGGCGTAGAGGGGCTTAAAGCGGTTCTATGGTTAGTGTTAAACGGGTTTACGAACCAGCTGATAAGGGAGACGGGTTCAGGATCCTGGTCGATCGACTTTGGCCACGTGGTTTGTCGAAACGATCAGGGTCCATTGACCTGTGGTTAAAGGATGTCGCGCCCAGCACCGACCTTCGCAAATGGTTTGCCCACGACGTAACCAAATGGAAAGATTTTAAACAAAGGTACCTCGAAGAGCTTACGGAGAAGGCTGACGACAAGCGGACGTTGAAAGGCCTCGAGAAGGAACACGGCACTATTACGCTGTTGTTCGCGGCCCGCGACGAGGAACACAATCAGGCTGTCGTGCTGCGATCATGGTTGTCCCGTAAACGCTGAATGGATCCTAAGGGTAGCTAGAGCATCTTTCTCTTTTTGAAAACCCAGAAAATAGAAATATCTTGATGCTATGAACTCGGACACGCTAGTTTGGGTTCATACAATGACAACATCAATCGCTCTGGATGAATATCCCGTTGATCGGATCATCGGGCACCGACATGGCAACGACACTCTTTATCAAAAACATGGTTTGCGATCGTTGCATATTGGTCGTAAACCAGGAGCTTCAGAAACTGGGACTAAAGCCAGTGAGTGTTACTCTCGGGGAAGTAAGCGTAGAGGGAACGATCGACCCGGTCGTGCAGAAAAAATTAGATGATTCTCTGCTGCAACTTGGATTCGAACGAATCGATGACCGCAAGGCGAGGCTGATCGAGAATATCAAGAAAGAGGTCATCCATCTTATTCACCACGAAGATCTCAAACCGAGAAAGTTCAATTGGTCCCATATTCTTGCCGACCGGTTGCACGTCGAATACAACTATCTTAGCAGCCTGTTCTCAGCCGTCGAGGGCATTACATTGGAGCAGTATATCATCCGTCAAAAGATAGAGAAGGTGAAGGAGCTGCTGTTCTACGATGAGCTCACCCTGAGCGAAATTGCCTACAAATTAGGGTACAGTAGTGTCGCGCACGTGTCCGGGCAATTCAAGAAGGTGACCGGGCTCACACCGACCGAAATGAAGAGATCGCGGCACCTGCGAAGGCCGCTGGATCGCCTTCATTGAAGAGATTTTCCCGCACGAAAAGTTGTAAGTAAGACCTGGAGATATGTAAAACTTATCTTCCGTGATGATTGTAGTATTGTTAAACAATAGCTGATCAATCATGGAAACGAATACCGCCGCGACAACGACTACAGGGAATCAAACGGGAAGCCGCAAGAAACGGACGTTTCCAGTCCTGGAGATGACATGTGCGGCGTGTGCTGTCAGCGTTGAGTCGATCCTCAAGTCTGCCGACGGCGTGAAGGATGCGGCGGTGAACTACGCAAACCAGACTGCCTGGGTCGAGTATGACACCGCGGAAACTGATCCGGACGGTTTAAGACGCGTGGTGCAATCCATCGGATACGACCTCGTCGTTGATGCTGAACCGGAACTCGTACAGGAGGAGCATCAGCGCAGCCGGTACGCTGAACTGAAGAAACGAACTACCTGGTCGGTCATTCTCACGGTACCGGTAGTCATCATCGGTATGCTCCTGATGGATATGCCGTACGCGAACTTGATTTCGTTTGTCTTGACTGCCCCGGTTGTATTCTACTTTGGCCGGCAATTCTTCATCAACGCATGGAAACAGGCAAGTCACGGTAAGGCTAACATGGACACGCTCGTCGCGCTTTCCACGGGCATCGCGTTTATATTCAGCGCATTTAACACCTTCTTTCCTGATTTTTGGACCCGGCGTGGCATTGAGCCGCATGTCTACTATGAGGCAGCGGCGGTGATCATAGCGTTTATTTTGCTTGGACGAATGCTCGAAGAGCGTGCGAAGTCCAGTACCGCATCCGCCATCAAGAAGTTGATGGGTCTGCAGCCGAAGACTGTGCGGCTGATCATCGATGGAGCTGACCGGGAAATTCCAATAGCCGACGTAAAGACCGGTGACCGGTTGCTCGTACGTCCGGGCGAGCGTATCGCAGTTGACGGGGAGGTCGTCGCGGGGTCGTCGTATGTCGATGAGAGCACAATTACCGGCGAACCGGTTGCGGCGCTTAAGCAAAACGGCGACAAGGTATTTGCGGGGACGATTAACCAGAAGGGAAGCTTCGAGTTTGAGGCCAGGAAAGTCGGCGGAGACACGATACTCGCACAGATCATCCGGATGGTGCAGCAGGCGCAGGGCAGCAAAGCCCCTGTTCAGAGGCTGGTTGACAAGATCGCCGGCATCTTTGTGCCGATCGTGATTGGTATTGCTATTCTAACGTTTATCACGTGGATGATCTTTGGAGGGGAGCAGGCGTTCACGCATGCCTTGTTGACTTCGGTGACCGTGCTGGTCATTGCTTGTCCCTGTGCTCTTGGACTCGCGACGCCGACAGCGATCATGGTTGGCGTGGGTAAAGGTGCAGAGAACAACATTCTTATCAAAGACGCCGAAAGCCTGGAATTGGCGCATAAGGTGGACGTGGTAATACTCGATAAGACCGGAACGATCTCAGAAGGCAAACCTTTTGCTACCGATGTAATATGGTATACCGGTGATCATGCATCCCACGCCCCGGTGCTTCTTAGTCTCGAGGCGAAATCGGAGCATCCGCTCGCAGATGCAATCGCCGACCGGATGAGACAAGACACAACGGCCGTCGTGCCGATTACGGAGTACGAAAGTGTGACGGGGCAGGGTGTCAAAGGAAAGATGGAAGATGTCTACTTCCTCGCCGGCAACAGGAGAATGATGGAAGCTCACGGCGTGAAAATTGCCGACGAGGTTCTGAAACAGGCCGATGTTCTGAGAGGCGAGGCCAAAACGGTTGTTTATTTCGCGGGGGGGGATACAGTGTTGGGTATCGTTGCCGTTGCTGATAAGATAAAGGAGACTTCGGCAGAAGCCGTCGCTACGCTGCAGCACAGGGGTGTTGACGTCTACATGCTGACCGGTGACAACCATCAGACGGCGGAAGCTGTGGCCGGAAAAGTAGGCATTAAACACTTTCACGCCGAGATGATGCCTTCGGATAAAGCGGAATTTGTGAAGGGGCTACAATCACAGGGAAATGTCGTCGCTATGGTCGGCGATGGAATCAACGACTCGCAGGCACTCGCGCAAGCTGACGTCAGCATTGCTATGGGTAAAGGGTCGGACATTGCGATGGATGTCGCAAAGATGACACTGATCACGTCAGACTTGCGCCTTGTTCCGAAAGCGTTTACGTTGTCATCGCGGATTGTCAGGGGAATCAGGCAGAACCTGTTCTGGGCATTTATTTACAACGTGATCGGCATCCCCCTGGCGGCCGGCGTCCTGTACCCGTTCAATGGATTCTTACTTAATCCAATGATCGCCGGTGCTGCGATGGCGCTGAGTTCGGTCAGCGTAGTGGCCAACAGTTTAAGGATGCGCAATACAAAGTTTTGATTACGAACGACTATAAACCAATCGACATGGATACTAACAAGAAGGAAGTTTATCGGGTAGAGGGTATGACTTGCTCGGGCTGTGAACGAGCCGTGCAGCGATCCGTCTCGGCTCTTGATGGCGTCACCACTGCTGCAGCCGATGCTAACGCATCAACTGTGACCGTTGAATTCGATCCTGGAAAATTGAAGGTTGAGCAGGTACGGGATGCTGTGAGCAAACTGGGCTACAAGTTTGTCGGCGAACATAATCAAGCGTAGCCGTCTATTACTCCGCCATAGGTTTTGGCGCTTGTTTTGCCTGACGGATGCGGTATGTAAGCGTGAGGTTGATCTGCCTGCGACGAAACAGGAAATTGCCCTCGGTGTAGAAGTTGGTGCCCTCGGTTACTGATCGCATCCGGCGGCTGTTGAACACATCGAGGACGTTGAAGTGGACGGTTCCATTTCCCTTGAACACGTCTTTGCTCATCGACAGGTCAAGGTAATACAGCGCAAGACGACGCCCCTGGGCAGTCCGCTGTGGTGCCTCATAATTGCTTCGAACCTGTATGTCGAAACCAGCCGGCAGCGTAAAACGAGAAGTCTGTCGTGCAAACCAGCTGTACGTTGTATTGTTGTAGGAGTCCAGAACGTTCGTACCGTCGATTTCGGCATAGAAAAGGTTGACGTTAGCATCGAATTTCCACCAGGGAAAGATCGATAGCTCGCCGGTGAATTCAGCTCCTGTGGCATTTTCGGAATGCAGATTTTGAGGAAGCGTGGTGGAGTTCCCATTGTCATCTACAGTTCTGATGCGCTCAATCTTTCCCCTGGTACTGCGGTGGTAGATGGCGGATGTAAAGGAACCCGTTTCGAAGTACTTGATGTGACCCAGTTCGAACACATTGCTATATTCAGGTTCGAGATTCGGATTTCCGCTGAAATAGTTCCGGCTGTCGGAGTACGTCATGAAGGGCGAGAGATCGTTGTAAAAAGGACGTCGGATCCGGCGGCTATAGCTTCCCTGGAGTGCATTCTGCTGTGGGAGGTTGTATGTGACGTGAGCGCTCGGAAACAGGTCTGCATAGTTGCGCGGATTTACTTCGCCCGTTTCTTCCAATGTCGTCTTTACATCCGTCCATTCCGCCCGAAGCCCTGCCTGGTACGAGAGTTTGTTGCCTTTGCGTGCAAGAATACCATAGGCAGCGTGAATGTTTTCGTCGTAATAGAACAGGTTGTCGAGTCCGGGAAGGGCGACGTAGTCGCCATCCTCATTCTTGCGGTCGACGATGTAGTCGTTAGACATGTCACGCGTACTGCTGCGGATCCCGGTTTCAATTTTCCCTTCCCTTCCCAAAGGCCTTGAATAGTCTATTTGAATGAGGAGTTGTTTTTCGTACTCATCGTTGATAGATCGCTCAAGTCGGCCGCGGCCGAGATCCTCGACCTTGTCAGGGTTGAAGTAGCGATGTGTGAATAGCTGATAGGAGCTTTCCCAGTTGTCAAGGAATTTTACCTCGGCTACTAACTCGTGATCTTTTTGCGGAAAGGTCTTTTTGTAAATAAGTGAATACTCCGAATTCGGTTCAGCTTCGTCTTCATCCTGACGTCGCATTTCAAGGCTATCCAGGTTTGCCAGTGAATGACGGTAATTCTCGTAGTTGATATCTGTGATTCTTCTCACATCACTTCGTCTGAAGAGATAGGATCCTGTGAGAATATTGGTCTCCGAGAAGAAGATGTCGATACCTCCCCGGATGTTGTTGTTGAATCCTGTGATCTCCGCATCATTCTGCTGGCGATGAAACATCGATTCCGCGCCGTACACCTCCTGATATAGTGAACCGATACTCGGCTGAATGCGATAAGCGATCCCGTAGTTGATGAAGAAGTTCACTTTTCGGTGGCGGTAGTTAAGATTGGCTGCTCCGCCGAAGTTGGCCGGCCAGCCCGTTATTACTTCAAACGAACCATTGAAACCCTGATTACGCTCCTTCCGCAGTACAATGTTGATGATGCCGGCCATGCCTTCAGCTTCATACCGCGCAGAGGGATTGGTGATCACCTCCACGCGTTCTATCATACTCGCCTGAAGTTGTTGCAACCCGCTTCCGCCCTTGAAACTGACGAGTCCTGACGGCTTGCCATCAATGAGGATCCGAACGTTGCTGCTGCCGCGCAATCTCACAGCACCCTCGGGATCGACTTGTACAGACGGGATATTCATCAGTATATCACTCGCCGTGCCGCCTGCATTGGCGAGGTCTTTTCCAACGTTGAATATTTTTTTGTCGAGTGAAAGCTCCATTGAGCTCTTCTCAGCCTGCACGACGACTTCACTTAATGTACTGACGGCAGGGCTCAGTCGCACCAGACCCAGGCTGTGTTCGTCGCGTTGTGCGTTGACGTTGAATTCCGCTGTCTTATGAGCACCGTAGCCCATGAACTCGATCACAGCAAAGTATCGCCCGTAAGGGATATCAATGGAAAAGTGGCCTGCCTCGTCTGTAATATTGCCATTGACGAGGTTTTCTCCTGGTACGTCGAACACGCGGATACTGGCGAAGCCGAGCGGTGCAGCTGACAGTGAATCGAGCACTCTGCCGGTGATCGCAGCCTTTCCGGCGGTCTGTGAGAACGTGTTAACCGTCGTGAAGCAGGCTAGCAGAATTAGTAGTACAAGGGAGGGAATTCTCGTCATACGTCGCATTTTCGAGCGCTGAAAGTAGCGCTTTTTTTCTGATTAAGTTCGGGGATTTTAACTAGCGGCGTCTGCGCGTGCGTGCGGCTGAGGAAAATTCCTTACTTTGGCCGGATGAGGATAGCTCTGAGCCACTCTTTTCTGTTCAGAACGCACCTCATAAGCAGAGTTGAGGCGTTAACGTCGCCGAAAGTTATAATTTTGAGGATAATACCTGATTGAAAACCAAGACAAATGAGACTGTACAAGACTTCTAAAGGCCCCGTACTTCTGAAAGAGAATACGCAATATCTGTTATCAGCCGACTGGGATGAATTGATCAATGATGATGACTTACACGGCAAGTTGTCAAAGATCGGAGCTGACGCAAGATCGCAGGAAGACTTGCTAAGCGGGCGAATTCTGGCGCCTGTAGGTCAGCAGGAGATCTGGGCGGCGGGTGTTACTTATTTCAGAAGTAAAGTCGGCCGTCAGGAGGAATCAAAGGACGCCGGTGGGGGTGATTTCTATGCGCGTGTATACGAGGCGCCTCGCCCAGAGATATTTTTCAAAAGTCCTGCGTATCGCGCGGTAGGTCCGGATGATAACGTACGGATCCGAAAGGACTCAACATGGGATGTGCCCGAGCCGGAGCTGACGCTTGTGATAAACCGATCGGGTAAGATCATTGGTTATACCGCCGGCAACGACATGAGCTCAAGAAGTATAGAGGGCGAGAATCCGCTCTATCTTCCGCAGGCCAAGTGTTATGACAAGAGCGCATCTGTGGGACCTTGCATCTATGTTACGAACCAACCACTTCCACCTGAAACTGCGATAGCGGTGGAGATCATTCGCGGGAAGAAGGTATTCGAGGGACGCACCGAGATCACTCAGATCAAGCGTACTTTTGAAGAATTGGTGTCATACCTTTATCAGGAGACGACCTTTGAACACGGATGTCTGTTAATGACCGGTACGGGTATCGTGCCGCCCAGTGATTTTACGCTGCAGTCGGGGGATGAAATCCGGATAACGATCGATTTGATCGGGACGCTTGTTAACACAGTTGAATAGGTAGAAATCAGTAAACTCAGGACATGACAAAACTAACGGGAAACAATATTATTGGAGGCTCCCTTTCAGGAGAAGGTACGACGACATTTCAAGCTGAAAACCCTGCGAACAGACAGAAGCTGGATCCGGATTTTCGCGAGGCAACGGAACAGGAGGTTGGGCGCGCCGTTGAAAGCGCTGCTACAGCATTTGAAGTTTATCGGAATAAGCAAGGGGCCGAACGAGCGGTGTTCCTCGACGCTATCGCTGACGAGATCATGGCGGCGGGTGATGAATTGATTGTCCGTGCCCAGGAGGAGACCGGTTTGCCGGAGGCGCGACTCAAAGGAGAGCGTGGTAGAACGGTGAACCAATTGAAGCTATTCGCCGCCTATTTGCGCGACGGTTCGTGGGTGGATGCACGTGTAGACCGCGCGGATGCGGAGCGCACGCCGCCAAAAGCTGACATTCGCAGCATGCAGAAGGCGATTGGCCCCGTCGGAGTATTCGGCGCGAGCAATTTCCCTCTTGCGTTCTCAGTTGCCGGTGGCGACACGGCCTCCGCACTGGCCGCTGGTTGCACGGTGGTTTTCAAAGCGCATCCGGCGCACCCCGGAACGTGTGAGATTGTCGGGCAAGCCATCGCACGGGCAGCCGAGCGTACGGGTATGCCGGCAGGGGTGTTCTCGCTGGTGCACGGAAAATCGACAGCTGTAGGACTTGCTATCGTACGTCATCCACTGATCCAGGCAATTGGCTTTACTGGTTCGTATCGTGGAGGCAAGGCGCTTTTCGATGTTGCCAACAGCCGTCCTGTGCCGATTCCGGTCTATGCCGAGATGGGCAGCACGAATCCTGTATTCATCCTTCCGGAAGCGATGCGCGAGCGAAAGGAGGCTATTGCCAAGGACCTGGCTGCCTCGGTTACTCTTGGCGTCGGTCAGTTCTGTACTAACCCGGGTCTCGTATTGTACGATACAGAGAGCGATTCCTTCTTGAAATCTCTTGCGGGCAGCCTCGGTGAGAGTGCGCCGGGTGTCATGCTGACATCAAGTATCCTCGAAGCATACCAGACCGGGGTCGAGCGACTGGCCAATAGCGAGGGCGTTAAGACCCTTGCCAAAGGTAAATCGGCTGATGATGGCTGTTATGCACCGGCATATCTGCTTCAGTCGACAGGCGATGCTTTTCTATCCGATCACCGCCTCGAGGAAGAAGTCTTTGGTCCGTCCACACTCGCCGTAACTGCAAACGGAAAGGAACAACTATTGCGTATAGCCAAACAGTTGAAAGGTCATCTGACAGCAACGATTCATGCATCCGGTAACGATCTGGAAGAATACCGCGATCTCGTCGCCATTCTCGAACAGAAAGTAGGGAGGCTTCTCATTAATGGCTATCCTACGGGCGTAGAAGTCACGTATGCAATGGTGCACGGCGGACCGTTCCCTGCGACGACAGACAGCCGCAGTACCTCCGTTGGCACTGATGCCATTCGCAGGTTTTCGCGACCGGTCTGTTACCAGAATTTCCCGCAGTCGGTACTGCCTGACGAATTGAAAGACGGAAATCCCCTCGGCATATTCAGGATGGTCGATGGCAAACTGGGTCGCGACTGATCCGCTTTGCCTCGAGACGTAAGTATCTTCTTTTTTATTGGACGAACGCGGCCGATATCTCGTCCAGAGATACGCCAAGAATAGCCTTCGTCACAGTATCGAGGACTCGTTTCTCACCCTGGAAGTGAATGGTGGTTTGCGTGTGCCGGATCACTTCGCCGGGATTCAGCGGCCGGGCAGGGGAAGAACTTTCCAGTTCGTAGAACGGTCCCATTGGCTTGGCGCCCGGAGATGGTGGTCCATCATTGTATGCATTTACGACATCGCCGCGGTAGGGGTGTTGCTGGATCTCCCATTTCGAGTTGACGTAATCGTCGTCCGCCCATCCTTTTGTATACTTGACAATTGTGAGTGTTTCGCTAACAGCGTCATAGCTGCCCATTACATCGCGCGCGCGTTCGGGAGGGACGCCGATCTT
This sequence comes from uncultured Roseivirgaceae bacterium, assembly GCA_964438975.1. GTDB lineage: Bacteria > Bacteroidota > Bacteroidia > Cytophagales > Cyclobacteriaceae > Chryseosolibacter. The sequence goes on from CAYTMU010000012.1 coordinate 14,111, forward strand.
GCTGCGATGGAGGCCGTCGCCGTGAAAGTAGATCACGCTGTCAGCTACCTTTAGTCGGTCCGCCGGTACCTTTCCGAAATACTCGTCGTTGACTATCGGTCCCGGGCCAGGTATAAAGGGAATTACCATCGTCACATTCGGCGATGGATTGAACATCCCCAGCAGCCATATAGACAAAAGTCCTGTTTGTTTATTCCATGGTTCCGTTCCCGCATTCTCCAACTCGTTGATTGTTTGATAGGCGACAGATGAAAGTTCCATATCTGCAGGCAACCCTAGCGTATTCAGTGCGTCCTGGCGGGAGAGAACATTTATCCGCCGCCGCAGGCTGATGTCAAATACGGTTCCGGAATAGTTGGTCAGCGTTGTGTTTTTGCTGAATGATGCAGACTGCTCCGACTGATCCACGACGTCCCAGGGATCGAGATCAATGACGCGCGGAGTATGCCAATTCTCAAACGTAAAGGCGCTGTCGGGCGCGAAGAAGATTGAAAACTGGCCGCCTTCCGGCCCGAGCCATATTCGTTCCTCTCCCCCGAAGGCATTCATGTGCACGGACGTATCGCCAGCTTCGAAGAAAGATCGATTGATCCATCCGTAGCTGAGGTTTTCAGGCGAACCAGAAGTGCTGGTCATCACCCGTGCCTGCAGGGAGGGCATCACAGCTACCCGTCCGTTTCCTCCTGGATCCTTCAGCACAATAACATCCGAGTATTTACGAAGGAAGTCGACGTCGTCATCGAAAGGTGACACAACGGGAATGCGCTCTCCCTTTTCCGCCGGCCCGCAGGCACAAAGTCCAAAAGCAAACATAAAGCAGTATACGTAATTTTTCATTCGGTCGTGGTCATATTGCGGTTTCTACAGCTTTAAAGATACATTATTGATTATATTACCGCAGCAACTAACCCGCAGCGATGAATTTTTCTGCAAGTGCCATCAAAGTACTTATTGCGATCTGTCTTGCCATGTTTGTCGTTACGTACATGGTACCCGGCATGCTCGGGCCGATGCGGGAGACTTTCGCGCTTTTCTTCCCGAAGAACGAGAACTTTCATATATGGCAGTTCGTCACGAATATCTTCATGCACGGAGGATTCGCGCACATCTTTTTCAACATGTATGCGCTGTGGGCGTTTGGTACGCCGCTTGAGAAACTTTGGGGGAGCAAAAAGTTCTACGTCTTTTTCCTGCTGTCGGGGATCGGCGCGGCGGTGATCTATACGCTTATCAATTACTACCAGTTCAACGGTATATATAATGACCTGATTGCTGCTGGAGCGACAGATCAGGACATCAGTGCCCTGTTACAAGGAGTCGTCCCCAATGGCGGTTGGGTCGGAGCAATCGGCGAAAAAGCGCTGACAGATTTCGTGAGCTTTTATCACATACCGGTTGTGGGGGCGTCAGGTGCCATCTACGGGGTGCTTGTGGCCTTCGGGATTATGTTCCCGAATGCGAAACTGTTCCTGATCTTTCTGCCAGTCCCGATTCCCGCCAAGTATTTTGTCCCGGCGCTTATCGGCCTGGACTTGTTCTCCGGCGTCACCGGGTTTTCTATCTTCGGCGGAGGTATCGCGCACTTCGGGCACGTCGGCGGTGCGATCATCGGTTTTCTGCTGATGTGGTATTGGCGTCAAAAGCAGAGACCGAATTATCATCCGTATGAGGAAGTCTGACGCGGCCGGGACCATTTGTGCTTCCCCCTAACTTCCTGTAATTTGCGGTTTGTAATGATTCAAACCGGGCGAATTTCAGGCCCGCAATCGTATGCACATAGAAATAATGGATACAACCCTGCGGGACGGGGAACAGACTTCCGGTGTAGCGTATACCGCCACCGAGAAACTGAATATCGCGAAAATGCTTCTCGATGAAGTGAAAGTCGACCGTGTAGAGGTTGCGTCTGCGCGGATTTCCGACGGAGAATTTGAGGGTGCCAGCAAGATACTCAGATGGGCGAAGGAGAACGGTTTTCTCGAACGTGTCGAGATCCTTGGATTCGTCGATGGCAACCGCTCGCTTGAATGGATCAGCAACGTTGGAGGTAAGGTGATCAACCTCCTTTGCAAAGGCTCGCTGAAACACGTTCAAGGTCAACTGAGAAGGACTCCGGAAGAACACGTAGCAGAGATCAAAAGCACGCTTGCACATGCGCATCACCTGGGGATCAAGGTGAATGTGTATTTCGAGGACTGGTCCAATGGCATGCGGAATTCACCCGAATACGTTCATTTCCTGATGGATGCTTTGAAGGATGATCATATCGAGCGCATCATGCTGCCGGATACGTTAGGGGTTCTCAATCCCGACGAGACATATCGATTTGTTAAGGATATGGTCGACCGGTATCCGGCTATCCACTTTGATTTTCACGCACACAACGACTATGATCTTTCTGTGGCGAACTGCTTCTCGGCCGTGAAGGCGGGTGCGCGGGGTCTGCATGTCACTGTCAACGGACTGGGTGAACGCGCTGGAAATGCACCGCTTTCGAGTGTCGTGGCGATCCTCCAGGATCATCTTGATGCGGAAGTGGCCATCGACGAGACGATGCTTTATAACGTCAGCAAGCTGGTTGAGGTATTTTCAGGTATCGGCGTTCCGAATAACAAACCCGTCATCGGAGAACATGTTTTCACGCAGACTTGCGGTGTTCATGCCGATGGGGATAACAAGGGGAACTTGTATCACAATGATCTGATGCCCGAACGCTTTGGAAGGACGCGGAAATATGCACTTGGCAAGACATCGGGTAACGCGAGTATACGCAAGAACCTGGAATCTCTTGGAATTGAACTTGATCCCGAGGCTTTGAAGAAAGTGACACAGCGTGTCGTCGAGCTCGGTGACAAGAAGGAGAATATTTCTCCGGAAGACCTCCCTTATATCATCTCGGACGTCCTGGGTCGCGAATTGATTCCTGAAAAGATCAAAATCAGAAATTACTATTCGAGCCACGTTTACAATCTCAAGCCGATCTCGACGCTGAGTATCGAGATCGACGGCGAGGTTTACGAAGCAACGTCGACAGGGGATGGTCAGTACGACGCGTTCATGAAGGCGGTCAAGTCTATATACGACGAGCTGGGTAAGAAACTTCCGCAACTGACTGACTACAAGATCTCGATCCCGCCCGGCGGACGCACCGACGCATTTGTGGAGACCATTATCACCTGGGATATGGATGGGCGGATCTTTAAGACACGTGGTTTTGAATTCGATCAGCAAGAGGCTGCGATCACAGCGACGCTGAAGATGCTGAATCTGATCGAGAGTCGTGAGACGTGAGTGGTGAGTGGTGAATCGTGAGTGGTTAAGTGCTGCTGAGGGTTCTTTGCGTTGATTATCGGACAGTAATTTATGTTGATGGTGTGAGTCTGCCTGCTAACTTAATGATATGGTAATCGGTGATCGGTATGCGTTATTGCTTCCACCATTGAGATGGCCCCTCCAGGACCTGAGCCGTGGCGCACTCACCACTCACCACTCACCACTCACCACTCACGTTATGTCCCAACCTATCCACTACAACAAACGCGTGTTATGGCTTATCTGCCTCGTTGCAGCCATGGGTGGTTTTCTCTTCGGTTACGACTGGGTAGTCGTTGGAGGAGCGAAGCCATTTTACGAACCCTACTTTCACCTGACGACTCCGGCGCAGAAGGGATGGGGCACGAGTTCGGCGCTTATCGGTTGTATAGTCGGCGCGTTACTCTGTTACTTCTATAGTGACCGGTACGGTCGCAAGAGACTTCTCGTTATAGCAGGATTTATGTTTACCGTTTCCGCCGTGGGCACGGCATTGGCGGACACGTTCTTTTGGTATAACGTGTGGCGAATTGTAGGAGGATTCGGCATCGGTATCGCCCTTAACCTGTCGCCGATGTACATCGCAGAAATGTCGCCGCCAGAGATACGGGGAAAGCTCGTCTCGGTAAATCAATTGATGATCATGATCGGCATTCTCGCCGCACAGGTCGCCAACTGGCAGATCTCCCTGATCGATACAGGTATGCCTGCAGATGCCACTGAAGAAGTGATACGCCAGAGCTGGAACGGACAGACTGGCTGGCGGTGGATGTTCGGCCTGGAAGCATTTCCAGCGCTGGTATTTTTTCTCCTGATGATCGCCATGCCGGAAAGCGTGCGGTGGCTCGTGAAGAATGGCCAGTACGAAAAAGCGGGAGAGGTCCTTTCAAGGATCGGCGGCGCGGATTATGCGGCACGTGAACTAGCGTCTATCCGCAGTACGATCTCCGGAGACGAGGTATCAAAGGTTCACTTTCGTACGCTCCTCGAGCCGGGGCTTTTCAAAATACTGATGTTGGGATTTTTTCTCGCCATCCTCCAGCAATGGTGTGGCATGAACGTGATCTTTTATTACGCAGCTGATATCTTTTTGGCCGCCGGTTACAACATGAAGCAAATGATGTTGCAGATCGTCGTCATCGGTTCAGTAATGGTTGTCTCTGTCATCTTTACGATCATGGTGGTCGATCGCTATGGTCGGAAGACGTTGATGATGGTGGGCACCGCGGGACTCGCGCTGATCTATATAGTAGAAGGATATTTTTTTAGCGTGGGTGTGCAGGGAGTGCCGATTGTAGTCCTTACCCTGGGGAGCGTCGCTATCTACTCATTCACACTGGCTCCCGTGGTATGGGTGATCCTTGCCGAGATATTTCCCAATCGCATCCGGGGAGCAGCCATGTCTTTGTCGGCAGTGGTCCTGTGGATCGGCAATTTTTCGCTGACCTACACCTTCCCGTCTATCAAGGAGAGTCTTGGCTGGCCAATGAACTTCTGGTTGTATGCTGCGATCTGTATCCTGGGATTCATCGTGATCTACTTCAAACTTCCCGAGACCAAAGGAAAGCCGCTTGAGCAAATTGAGCGGGAACTAGGCGCGACACACCATTAGTTCAACACAACAAAAAAGTCCACGACCCACATACCGTGGACCGTGGAC
>CAYTMU010000012.1:19182-25741 GCA_964438975.1 uncultured Roseivirgaceae bacterium
GTGGACTAACCGTGGACCGTGGTCGATTATTGCGGCTCGGTTATGGCTTCGTCCCCGGTAGCATTTTCGTCGTTATCACTTTCATGAATGATGACATCGTGCTTAGCATCCTGTAGTTCGGAGGGATCAGCCTTAATTACTTCCTGACTGTTGCGGTCGACGTAAAAGTATTCACCTTCGTATTCGAACACCACCTCACTGTTCGGACCTTCTTTTCCTTCCACGACAGTCAGGTCGGGTGCTTCAGGTTGCTCCTGACCCGTTACGGCGGACTCGAATTCGCTGTTCATGTTGTCGAGCGTCCGATCCGTATTTTGCTGAGCTTCATCAGTTGCCTCATCTATTCTGTCGCCTGCACGGTCAATATCCTGACGGAATTCGTTGCTTTCACGCCTGAGATTGTCTTGTGCTTGCTCGGTTTCCTGCCCGGCATCGCGTTGGAGATCATTGGCGCGATCTTGCTGCTCCTGGCGATATTGGTTATCTTCCGGTTGCGGTTGTGGCTGGTCCTGTGCGACGGCGGTCAGGCTGATTATCGCAGCTGCCACGCCAGTCAAAAGTATCTTTTTCATGTCCATAGTATTTGGTTAAACATAGTTTCATAGTCCTGTGCAGAAACTTTCATACCACCGTTCGGATGCAGTAAAATGCCAGCGTGAATGTTCCTTGGCTATACGGAATGGCCATTTTTCCTTCGTAGCGACCGGAGAGTACTTGGGTGATGTGATGAAAAATTCAACACGACTTCCCGGAAATCACTAAATTGTATAGCCCAATCAAACTACATTTCTATGCGACTACTTTGCGTTGCCTTCCTTATCATTCCATCAACGCTGCTTTCACAACCCGCATCCGAACGTCTTGCTGTGCCGGTTGAATCGATCATGTATGGCTGGAAGAATCCGACAGGAGAGTCTGTGAATGGGATCAGAACCATCAATATCCTCGAAGGAACGGCCCACGACTTTAGCTTCCTTGCGGTGGATGCATGCGAGGTTCTTCCTTCGAAGCGCAGCGCCCGGTCAGTCTTTCAAGTACCTCTTGATGAGGAACGTGTTATGATGATCAAGACAGGAAGGCTTGATATATCCTTCGGTGACTCGACCTGGTCGATCGGTCCTGGCAGCGTTGCTTTGTTGATGCCGGGACAAAGGTATGTTATCACGCGGCTCACACCAGCTTCGTTTTATATGATGCGATATCGCTCAAAAGCCCAAGTCGACCACGAAAGAGGTTTTGATGCAGGGGGATCGATCGTATGCGACTGGACGAAGCTCAGTTTCAGGGAACACAGTCGCGGAGGCGTGCGATCTTATTTTAATCGTCCCACCGCAATGTGCAGACGTTTTGAGATGCACGTCACGACGCTAAAGCCCGGCCTCAAGAGTCATGATCCTCACACCCACGGACCGGAGGAAATCATTTTGATGTTGGAAGACCAGGGAGGAGACGCTCGTACCGAAATGCTTGTTGGCGATAATACGTTTGAGGGTGGTGCCGGCGATCTGTACTATGTAGGCACGGACCTCCTGCACGGCATCAAAAACATCGGCTCCACGAAGTGTTCGTACTTTGCATTTCAGTTTGACTAGACGCTCCGTCGGCAGAGCTAGAGACGGTATGTCCAGCTTTGTCCCGGCGACAAGATGACGAATGGTTGGGCGAGGCGATTCGCAGCGCTGGCGAACGCACCGGGATCTTCGGTGTTGAATTCGAACATGTGATAATGATGAGGGATCACCCAACTTGCACCGATAGCCTTTCCGAGTTTCCCAGCTTCTTCCGCGTTGAGATTTCCGGAAACACCTCTCGATGGATCATTGCCGTTAATTGGAAGGAATGCTACGTCGACGTTGAATGGTGCAAGAATATTCTCCAGCCCATCGAACCACAGCGTATCACCACTGTGATAGACGGAGAAGTCGCCGAACTCAGCGACGAAGCCCATGAACTTACATCTACCCTGTTCATCTCTATCCACATTATTGTGGGCCGCGGGAACGCCGTGAAATGTGATGCGGCCGATCGTGACTGACCCGCCGTCACTGAGCCCAACCGGCAGGTTTATGTCGCATTTAACGCGATCGCATACGAATTCCCGATTAGCTTCCGGGATGAGGAAGTTCATTTCGGGATTTTTTTCTAATAAGGGGATCAGTGTTTCCGCGTCAAGGTGGTCCGTGTGATTGTGGCTGGAAGTCACAATGTCGATGCAATCCAGTTGTAACGGGTCGATCACGCGTTCACTCATGCGGACGTGAGGTCGGTTTGTTGCGGCGTATTTTTTTGTCAGCGAATCTGAGAGATACGGGTCAAATAGAATACATTGACCGTTCCACTGCAGGAGAAATCCACTTTGGCCGAGCCACCACACGTCGAATGATTGATCTCCGCCGCGTTCGCGCGCGGAGACGATTTCGCGTTTCAGTGCTTCGTCCTTGCGGAAGGCGGGGATAAGCGCATTCATGACAGTTTCTCCCGCACCTTCCTTGCACCCGCGACCATGTTGATGAGTTTTTGCCGGGACGCCCACCGGGCCGTCTGACTGAGGCCGCAATCCGGTGCTACAGCAAGTTTTTCGGCAGGTACATATTTCAGACAGCGATGAATTCTCTCCACGACGTCATCAGCTGATTCGATGTAGTAATTCTTGACGTCGATGATACCAACTGCGACATCCATTTTTTCAGCGAAGGTGCTGAGCAGTTCGGTCTCAGCGAATTCGCGGTTAGCCATCTCGACGTGGACCTCGTCTACTTTGAGATCGAGAAAGTCCGGGAGCATAGGTGCAATGCTCCTGAAACCCACGGGTCTTCCTTTGAAATTCCCAAAGCAGAGGTGTGTCGAGAGCCGACATTTTCCATACACGTCGGCTACTGTGCGATTGAAGATGTCGACAAAACGCCTGGTGTCCTCGCGATATGCATAGCAGCTCATAGACGGTTCGTCTACTGTGATCTCCTGGCAGCCAGCTGCGACTAATTCTTTCAGTTCTTTGCTGACGAACGGCATCAGTGCTTCTGTGATTGCATAGCGATCTTTGTATCGGTCGTTCGGCATCAAACGACCACTAAGGGTAAACGGACCGGGTACGCTTGCCTTTAGGACTGGGCCTGGCGGCGCGAGTTTTTTGAGGCGCTTGAACTCGCGGACGGCCCCGAGGCCCTCCGGTGCAGAGAGTGTGTCGACAATTGAGTGCTTGCCACGCTGATCGTGGGCCGCCGGTCCCCATTTGCGAAGCTCGTCGGTATTTTCCCGAATGCCCTTAATAAATCCGTAAAAAGATAAATTGAAGTCGAGCCGGGTCTGCTCACCATCTGTGATGACGTCTAACCCAGCTATCACCTGGTCGTGAATTGCTGTGACAACGGCGTCTTCAATCATCTCTTCGCGGTCTGCGTTGCCGAACTCGTGGAGGTTTCTGACGGCGAACTCGAGCCATCCTGGAAACGGATAGCTACCGACAACGGAGGTACGAATGGGTATAGGTTGCATTTCAGTATTTGTTTTTTTTTGAATCGTTTCCAGCATTTTCATAGAGACGCGCAAGGCGATGGGCATGCTCGTCATATGCAGTCTCAAAAATTTTTTTTGCACGCTGCTCACCGATAAGTGCACCACTGGTCAGTACGCTTGGCGGATGCCCGGCTGCCGTCAGGAGGCGTGCGACCTCCGCTTTGATGGAGTTGATGATGAGGACTCCGCCAACTGTGGATCCCGGAGAAACAGGAGTATCCAATCCATCGATGCTAACCATGGCGTCACCCAGAGGCGCGCCTGTGTCGAGAACCAGGTCGGCGAAATCACCCAGTTTCTTTCCATCGCTGCGTTTGGACGTGCTTCCCTCCGAGTGCGCACGTGTGAGAATGGCAGTCACCTTCACTTTCTTCCGTTGAAACAACTCAGCCATTTCAATAGGTACAATATTGCATCCACTCGAGGAGATGACCAATGCGCTGTCGCCTTCACTGATAGCGAAGTTTCGCAGTATCCTTTCTGCCAATCCCGGAATGTTTTCCAGGAACATAGCCTGTCGTTGGCCGTTTGCGCCAACTACGAGATTGTGAAATGTCAACGACAACTCGACGATCGGATTAAAACCGGGAAACGATCCATACCGCGGCCACATCTCTTCCACCATGATCCGACTATGCCCGGAACCGAAGACGTGAACCATCCTCCCCGCAAGTATCGTTACCGCGAAGCCAGCGGCTGCGTGATGTATGATGTCCTGTTGGGCCGCTACTGTGTCAATAATCTGCCGGCAACTTGCCAGATACGATTGTGTCGGTGTCATTTCTCTGTTGGTTTGAAAGCAAATGCTGCTGCGCCGATGGCGCCGGCCATATCGGAAAACCGTGCACTGAGTAGTGCAGTCCTCTTGCTTCCCGGTCGCCATTCGTATTGTCCAAGGAATTCCCCGAGGGGTTTCATCAGTGCCTCCCCGGCCTGTCCGATTCCACCTCCGATGATGATAGCTTCCGGCGAGAGGAGGTTGATCGTGGACGCCAGGCAAATCGCCAGTTTCCGAACGGAATCGAGCCACAACCAGGTTGCTAATATATCGCCACGCCGATAATCTTCGATCAGATCAAGAGTCGTCTTGTATCGTCCATAAGATCGTTGCGCCACGGTAATATTACCGATGGCATCTTCGATACTTCCCGGCATATTGGTGACATCGCGAAGATAAGCGTTCGCGTCGACGGTGACATGGCCGATATGTCCCGCCATTTGTCCCATTCCCTGGTACAATTTCCCATCGATCAGGATGCCTCCTCCGACGCCGGAGCCGAGTGTAATGAGCACCAGATGTCGCATGCCGCGTCCGGCGCCGAATGCAGCTTCTGCTGTTATTGCGGCGTGTGCGTCGTTGAGCACAGCGATTGTTCTTCTCGTAAATTCCGACCAGTTGAAGTTCTCGAGACCGGGTAGTCGTCCGGGCATACAGGCGATGCAGGTATTGCCCGCGTCGGCCAGCCCCGGCGCGCATAAACCGATCGCGTCGACTCCTTGTGGTGCAGATCGTTCGAGGTCGCCGATCATCCGCCTTACTATTTCTTTCCAGTGCAGGTTATCATGTTCCCGTGTCTCTTCACGGCGTTGGTCGATGATAGTGCCGTCTTCACCGATCAGCACGGCCTTGATGTTGGTGCAGCCCAGGTCAATTCCGATCGCTTGTCGTATCATGTCAGTTGTGAGTGTATTGTCCTTCCGACACATCCCAGCCTCCATCAACGGAGAGGATCTGTCCTGTGGTGAACCGGGAATAGTCCGACATAAAATAGACAGCGGCCCCATCGACATCCGAAGGTACTGCAATACGACCGCCATCTAGCGGTTGCTTTGTTTTGATGAAAGATAAGATTGCATCATCACCTGCTGCGCGTTGCGCCATCGATGTCTCTACAAGCGCAGGTGCAATCAGGTTGATACGAATGTCGTAAGGAGCGTAGTATGCAGCCGTTGCCTTTGTGAAACCCAGTGCCGCGGCCTTTGCCGTTGCGTAGGCGTGTGTCGCAAAATGGCGTGGTGAAGGCGAATACCCCAATACGGAACCCATCATGAGGATAGTACCGGATTGCTTTCGCAGCATGAATGCCTGGACGGCTGCCTGGGTCGACAGCATGAGTGATGTAAGGTTCAGCGAGAGTGTATACTCCCATCCTTCTTTGGTCAGCGAATGCAGCGGTCCGTCGCCTTTCTTTCGACCACTACCTCCGGCGACATGATACAATCCGTCGAAGCTTCCAAACGCGGCGATACAGTCGTCGATTGCCTGCCGGGCAGTGCCGGGTTCTGTCGCGTCGCCTGTTTTGACGACTGCATTTCTGAGAGCCAGGGCTGCGTTATCAGCGCTGACCGGGTTTCGACCAATAGCCAGCACGTTCGCGCCTTCCCGGATAAATGCCTGTGACGCGGATAATCCCAATCCGGCGGTACCTCCGATCACGACGATCGACTTATTTTTCAGCCAGCCTTCCTGCATGTGAGTTCGCAAAGAATAAAAATAGGTAATTGTCTGATACGAAACAGAAATTTTGAGTTTGCCAGCAAAGGACCTGACAATTTGCGAATTCTGATGGTTAAATTGGTATGATTATTATCGCTTTAAGTACAAAAAAAGCATTATGAAAGCTGTTACAACGTTGATTTTGGTGGCCTGCTTCCTGACGTGCTGCCGCAGTCAGCAGCAAAGCAGTGTCGATGCTACGACACTGGAGAATACGCATTGGCGCCTGGTGGAAGTGAACGACAACGAGGTGACTACGCCATTAGGTGGGCGTGAGGTATATATGGTACTCACCCGCGACGGCGAGGAGGGTAGGTTGGCGGGCTTTGCTGGCTGCAATGGGCTTGGTGGCAGCTACCAGACTGTCGGGAACACGATCAAGTTCCAGCCGATCACCACACGGATGTTCTGCGAATTGCAAATGGCAGTGGAAAATGCCTTCACCGAAATGCTCACCAGCGCCAACAATTACCGTATCACAGGGACAACCCTTGAGCTGTATCGCGGCAGCCAGCTACTTGGGAGGCTGGAAGCGCGGTAGGTTTC
>CAYTMU010000012.1:25841-76474 GCA_964438975.1 uncultured Roseivirgaceae bacterium
GACTTACGACACCAGATCCCATGCCTTCCGATACTTGCGCGAAAGCAAGCCGTTGGCTTCTGCGTCTCCGCGGAAACGCTCCTTTGAATGATCCCATTTGAGCTTCCTTCCCAGGCGCCAGGATATCAGCGCGAGATGCATGGGCAATGTCATCTCGCGTGCGTATTCGAGATTGGATTCCGGTGGTGTGCGCGACTTAACGGCGTCGACAAAGTTCTGCTGATGACCCGGAGAGCGCGGGATGGTTTGGCCTACCGAGGCAATGTCGTCCATCGTTTCGCCATTGATGGTTATCGCACGCGTCCGATAGTCGCATATCAACGTGCCCTTATCTCCTTCAAACCAGGCACCGATGCCGCGTTCAGCGGCTCCCGGAACATTCGGGGGCTCGGTCGTCCAGAAGAGTTTGAGATCCTCAAATTCAAGATCTACCTCCAGCCACTTCGGTACGTCTGCAATGCCATCGGTCTTTTCGCCACGGGCTATCACGCTCTTCAGGCCTGTCGGCTGTACCGCCCACCAGGCGACATCGGCGATGTGACACCAGAAATCGGCAAACACGCCGCCGGAATAGTCCAGAAAGTAGCGGTAGTTAAAGTGACATCTCTCCGGAAAGTAGTCGGCCCAGGGAGCAGGCCCAAGCCACATATCCCAGTTCAACGTAGCCGGTGGTGCCTGAACCTTGGGAAACCCGAGTCCCGGACTGTTCCCCGTCTTCCAAAGGCGGATAGTGTGGACTTTTCCGATAGCGCCCGACCGGATGATCTCGGCAACGCGGTGATAGTTGTCGGTGGCGTGTATCTGTGTGCCGAGCTGAAAGATGCGATTGTGTTTCTGCTTCTTCTTCAGCATCAGCTGACCCTCGCGGACGTCGTACGAAAGTGGTTTCTCGCCGTATACATCCTTCCCCGCTTCGAAGGCGAGCGATGCGATCTGCGCATGCCAATGGTCGGGAGTGGCGCAGGTAATGGCATCGATGTCTTGCCTGTCGAGTATATGGCGGAAGTCTTCGTAGGTCTTCGCTTGCGTGTTGGGATGCAGTTGCTTAAGGGACTGAAGTGTACGCGACAGGTGATCCTTGTCGACGTCACAGAGCGCGACGATCTCGACTTGAGGCAAGGCGGCAAACCACTTCATGTGCTGATTGCCCATTCCACCGAGTCCGATATGCGCGATCCGCAGTCTGTCGCTTGGTGCGCCTCTGGAAATCAGGTTGGGAAGGATTGACAATCCCAGCGCGCCTGCCGCACTGCGTTTCAGGAACTCGCGTCGTTGAATAAGTCTGGCCATCTGCTAGTGTTTGGAGATAAAGTTACTAAAAAGAGCGATCATCCGTTGTGTGTCGCATCCATCACATGCATGGTCACTAACGCGTCTTCCAATGAGCATGGATTCGGCCCGTCATCTAAGAAGTAGTTGACAACATCACGTATCATGGGCTGTTGGATATTGATCGGATTTTCCATCGCGATCGTTTCCGTTCCCGTTGTGGTGGTGATGGTTAGCGGTGTGTTTTGGAAGAATGAGAACGTTAGTTTTCCCTTGTCTCCGATGACAGTACATGTGTCTTGTTCTGCACTTGGGTGTACATTGAACGCCCAAAGTGCGTGAACGTAAACATTTCCATATAATGCTTCGAGGTTTGTGATGTCGGGGGCCGCGTATAGTTTCTTTTGATTGAGTGAGTAACCCCGTACGTCGATGGGTTGACCGAACAGCCAATAGAAAATATCGAGTTGATGGGGCGCAAGATCAAAGAATAGTCCGCCTCCGGAAATCGCCGGATCGATTCTCCAATACCCGGAGGAGAAAATGGCTGGTTTCGGCGCTTGAAGTGTATTGACGATGGCGAGTCCTGGTTTCCCGATAGCTCCCGAGTCGACCAGCTCCTTTATTTTCCGGAACAGGGGCAATCTGCGACGGTAGTGGGCCACCGAAGCTTTCACGTTCAGCCTTGCCGACGTCTCCAGGATCCGGATGCAGGACGGACCGTTGAGTGCCACAGGCTTCTCGATGTAAACTGGCTTGCCTGCCTGGAGGCTGGCGATTGCATACTGCTCATGGAATGCGGGAGGGGTGGCGATGTAGATCGCGTTGACATCAGCATCGTGGATCAATGCGTTTGCGTCGGCATAGTACTTTGGAACACCGTGTCGTTTCGCAAAGTCACGGGCCTTTTCTTTGTCGCGCCGCATCACCGCTGCAAGGGATGAATTCGGCACCTTGTTGAAAGCAGGACCGCTTTTTACTTCACAAACATCGCCGCATCCAAGTATCCCCCAACGAATTTCCTTCAGGTTCATTCGGGAATTTTAGCCAAGTCCGGATTGAAATCAAAGGAATGATTGCCCGAATTATTTCAATAAGGATTGTAGATCGCACGCATACCATCGACGATTTTATTAAGGTCATTCTGGTCGAGCGTTTCGCGGGGGACCTGTTGACCGGAACAGTCGTAAATAAGACATGCCCAACAACTCGCGACCATCGGTTGATAGACGAAAACAGCTTCGCCCTTTAGTTGCGAAACATAGATCGTCGCGGAACCGGTTAAGTCACTCTCAGATTGGCTGATCAACTCCTGAATCCATAGCATTTTCTTGGGATCTTGACCACAGCTGAGGCCAGCCTGCACCAGCGGAATCCCAACGGATTCTTTGTCCGAGTCGTCGCACGCAAGGAACAGGATCAGGAAGAGAAAAATAATCGCTCGTCTCATACGGCAGGTTTTCGATTGGACACCGCTGGATGATGAACGGTTGCAAAGGGAATAAATCATGTCTTTTTCGTGAGAAATGATTTTGAATCTCGCTAAATTATGACCCGAATATATCCCTCAACCTGTTATCCCGACATCATGTCCCTGAGAAAATGTACGCTGTTATCGGTATTCGTTGTCCTGACTGGCGTTGCAGATGCCCAAACCGGTCTTAACAAACTGGTGGCTAAGGGGGCTCAGCCTGAATTGATCTCGAGTGATTTCAAGTTCACGGAGGGTCCTGCTGTTGATGCGAACGGCAATGTCTTCTTCACCGATCAGCCGAATGACCGGATACTCAAATGGACGCCTGGCGAAGGCATCAGTGTGTTTATGGAGGAAGCCGGACGGTCAAACGGATTGTATTTCGATCGCTCAGGTAACCTGCTGGCATGTGCTGACGAGAAAAATGAATTATGGCAGATTTCATCCGATAAGACCGTTACTGTACTGGTTCGGGACTTTGAGGGAAGAAAGCTGAATGGTCCCAATGACCTGTGGGTGGACACCAAAGGGGGGATATACATTACCGATCCATTCTACAAACGTCCTTACTGGACGCGTACCGAGCAGGAGATTCCGACACAAGACGTGTATTACCTCACACCTGATCGAAAGTCACTCCGCAAAGTAATGGGTGATTTTGTGCGACCCAACGGGATTATCGGTACACCAGATGGGCGTTTATTATACATTACTGACATCGGCGATGGTAAAACCTATTCGTTTCGGATTGCGCCCGACGGATCACTGACCGACAGGACGTTGTTGGTTGAAATGGGATCAGATGGGATGACGCTCGATGCGAACGGGAACCTTTACCTCACGGGAAAAGGTGTGACAGTATTCGATCCTTCGGGTAAACAGGTTGCACACATTCCTATAGAGGAGCCCTGGACTGCTAATGTTTGCTTCGGCGGTAAAAACGGCAAGACACTTTTTATTACAGCATCTACCGCGGTCTATACACTCAGAATGCGGGTGAAAGGAGCGGGGTTATAAAATAAAAACGTCTGACCGGGGCCAGACGTTTGACTGAATTATGTCGATGTTATTCGACAATCGGTATTTTCCTATTGTAGCCGTTCGAAAGTTCGTTGAATGGTAACATGATCACCAATTCGTTCCCTTCGTAAGTCGCTTGAATACCTGGGATCTCCACGAAGTAGGGCACCGTTTGGCTTAGTACTTCTTTTGGAAAAAACATCTGTTCGCCTGATGCAGTCATTGGTATATGGTAGAATACATTCAGCTGGTTATTGTCGATTTCAATCTGAAGCATCTCTTTATTCACGCCTGGGATCCGGATTCTCATTTCACGGCAATCGGGTCTCTCGCGATAAGACACGTAAGGTTCGCTCACGCCCCCGTTCAACGTGTTCAAGAGATCGACGGTAGTCAGTAGTTGCTTTAATTTATTCTTCATTGTGCTCCCTCCTTTAGCCTCCTTTGCTCAATCCCTGTACCATAGTCGTGGCCTTGCCAAAACGGCACTAGATGTGTCAAAATTACTGAGAGATGACTGGAACTTTTAACTATTGCGGCAATATTGGCAACTGGTGGAATCAAGAGATTAATTACGATCTAGAAATCAGCAATCGCATCGCGGACATTTTCTCAATGGAACTTGTATCTTTGATATCTCCCCGGATGGAGAACCAGCAATTATGAGAATTACAATCTTTTTCGTGGCGTTATGCGCCAGTTATTCTTCCTTCGCCCAGACCTCGGTGGAGTCCGCAGGTAAAGTGGGATATGCCAGTTTGCCGTATATAGTTTCGCAGTTGCCTGATATGAAGGAAATCGAGGCCGACCTGAAGTCGACGCAGACGCAGCTTAGGAATCAATTGCAGGCACGATCACAGGAAGTGCAGAAGCAGTATGCGGACTTCAACGCGAATGCTCGCTCAATGAGTGACACCACCCGTGCCAACACGCAACACAAGCTCGAGCAGGCGATGGCGGATTTGGAACAGATGCAGCAGAACGCACAGATATCACTTGAGAACAAGCAAAAGCTCTTTATGGCGCCGATTTATCTGAAGGTCAATAGGATGATACAGGAAGTTGCTCTCGAGAATGGCTTTGATATCATTCTTACCGACAAAGTGAGCGGAGCCGACTTTCTCCTGTACAATACCAAGCAGTTAGATATTTCTGATCTCGTGCTTGAGAAGTTTGGCGTCACCCCCGAAAAGTAATCGTCTCCGGCCGGTTGGCAGTGATCGATTGTCTGCTATTTTGCAGTGTGAAGTTTACTGTCATTGTCTCGATCATCATTCTCATTGCCCTGCTGGTTCCCGGAAGCAGCCTGCCTGATGTCGAGACTCCAGGGTTCGACAAATTCATACACTTCGGGATGTTCGCTGCATGGGCGGTGGCGATCCGTTACGATCTGAATCGAAATCCGTTTCCATTTCTGCTGATATTCGCCGCTGGTACTTTCTTTGGTGCACTATCCGAGTTGTTGCAGGTGTGGGTGGCTGGCCGAACAGTTGATTTTTATGATATCACAGCGAATGCACTCGGCGTTGTGATCGGCCTCTGGATCAGTGGCCCGATCGTGCGGTTGATCAGGCGTTATATCTAGCGATCTATTCTATTGGAAAGCAATTGTACATGAGTGTCGTTTGGCAGGAGTATAATATTGTCCTTTCTATGTTTCGCACTTTTTGCTTACTTCCGGTCGCATTCTCCTCTTGACGCGATGCCAGAACTAGTTGACGGAAAAAAGATCTTTACCCTCCTCGAGGTAGCCGCGAGTATTCAGAAAACTGTTTCCGCCCGCTACACAACCTCCTTTTGGGTTAAGGCGGAGATGAACAAGCTCAATTATTATCCTCATTCGGGACATTGCTATCCGGACCTTGTCGAGAAAGCCGATGGAAAAGTAGTCGCCCAGTTGAAATCGGTGATCTGGAGAGATGATTATCTCGGGATCAACAGAAACTTCCTGGCGGTGCTCAAAGCCCCGCTGAAAGACGGGATTACGATGCTGTTTTGTGCGCAGATCGGATTCGATCCCGTTTACGGGTTGGCGCTTCGCATCACAGACATCGACCCTGTGTTCTCGCTTGGGGAGTTGGAGCGTGAAAGGCAAACAAGCATTGCTACATTGAAGGAGCAGGGGGTGTTTGATCAGAACAAGGCACTTCCTTTCCCATTGCTACCAAAACGTCTTGCTATTATATCCGTTCAGACGAGTAAAGGATACGCAGATTTTAACAAGATGATCGATGAAAATCCATGGGGGTATCGATTCTTTCATGTGCTTTTCCCGTCGCTTTTGCAAGGGGACAGGGCAGTCGATTCCATCCGCTATCAGCTTGCTCGCATTCGAAGGGTGGCTTCGCATTTTGATGTTGTTGCCATTATCCGGGGCGGTGGCGGAGATGTCGGGCTTTCCTGTTTTAACAATTTTGAGCTTTCAAGGGATATCGCGTGCTTCCCGATTCCAGTGCTCACAGGCATTGGTCATGCCACCAACGAGACAGTTGTGGAAATTGTAGCAGCTAAGAATGCGATAACACCCACGGAACTCGCCGACTTTTTGCTACAGCGATTCCATGCGTTCGCTGGCCCCGTGCAGGAGGCTGAGGCAATCGTCGCCAGAATGGCAGGAACTATGCTCGCACGGGAAAAGCAATCTGTTCATCACACGGCACGGTATTTTCGATCAGTGACCGCAAACGTGCTGATCCGGAATCGCCATCGGATACACGACCATGCCCGGAACCTGTTCCGGCAGTCCACGGGCCAACTAATGCGCGAAAGACATCTCCACGAGTCCCTGTCGTATAAACTGAGTGGATTTACGATGGCTCTGTGCCGGAGTGCCCTGGAGAGTATTGGTCATCTGCGGTTTGCTTTGGGCAGGGCGGTGCAATCATTTGTCGGAAAGGAGACTGTTGATGTGTTGGGAATTCAGAGAACGATTGCCAATTTGCATCCGGATAATGTGCTTCGCCGTGGGTACAGCATTACTCGCGTGAGCGGGAAGGCAATCGTCAGTAAAGGACAGGTGAGTACCTCTGATCAGATTGAAACGATTGTTGCAGATGGTGTAATTATCAGCACAGTTGACGGTGTAAAGGAATCTCCCGAGTTATGAATGACCAACTGAACTACGCACAGGCATTCGAAGAACTACAGGAAATCGTCTCTGAGATCGAGGAGGGACGGATATCTGTAGACGATCTATCAGAAAAGGTAAAGCGAGCCGCATACCTGATCAGCGTTTGCAAGACCAAACTTTCTTCTACAGAAGAAGATGTTAACAAGATCTTGAAAGACCTGGAGGATAGTTTGCCAGGGGAATAACATTAAGTCAAACCAATCACATTATGAAAGCTGGTATACTCTTTTGTTCGTTTTTGCTTGTAACGTGTATCGCAATGGCCCAAAACTTAAAAGGCAAGGACTATTTTCTGATCGTCGGAACGTATACCAACGAATCGAAGACCAATGGTATTCATGTTTATACCTTTAATGCTGCTTCTGGCGACTTCCAGGAGAAGTCGGTGAGTACCGGCATTACCAACCCGTCGTTTCTTACGATCAGCAAAGATCGCAAGAATCTCTACGCAGTGAGTGAAGGTGGCGAGGCGGGAGGTATGAACGCTTATGCGTTCGACAATGCGGCCGGCACGCTTACGCTTCTCAACAGCGGTGCCGCTGGCGGCAGGGGACCATGTTATGTTTCGGTGGATGACGCCAAGCAATGGGTTTTTTCCGGAAACTACGGCGGCGGCAGCTTGTCAGCGACCCGTCTGAACCCCGACGGGTCACTATCCGACGATATACAAGTGATTCAGCACGAGGGTAGCAGTGTTAACAAAAGTCGTCAGGATAAACCTCATGTGCACGCCGTGGTGCTTTCTCCTGACAATCGTTATCTCCTGGTGCCTGATCTCGGTACGGATAGAGTCAACATATACCGGTTCGACGCGAGCAATACCGAACCCCTGAAGCCAGGGGAGTCACCTTACGCATTCGCCAATGCCGGTGGAGGCCCCCGTCACCTGGCTTTCCATCCGAATGGTAAGCACGCATATCTCGTGTTGGAAATGGAGGGCGCAGTAGCTGCATTCGATTATCAGGACGGCCGGCTGACGCCAACCCACACAGTCACAATGCTTGCTGAGGGTTTCACCGGCAAAGTCGGAGCTGCTGACATCCACGTATCGCCTGATGGGAAGTTTCTCTACGCATCAAACCGAGGTGAGGCGAACGACATCGTTATTTATGCGATTGGCAGGAATGGTAGACTTACTTACGTGGATCGCCAGGCGGAGGGAATCAATACACCGCGAAACTTCGTTATCGACCCCTCCGGAAATTTCTTGCTCGTAGGAAATCAGAGTGGCAACGATATCGCGATCTTCCGACGAGACAAAAAGACTGGCATGCTGACGCCCACGGGCCGGCGCATTCAAGTTGATAAACCCGTTTGTCTGAAATTTGTCGCACGAAACTGATCTCGGCTAGTAGCCGGATCTGTAATCTCGCTCATCCTCGTTTGACCTCAATAAGCCAATCCCACGGATACGGGTCCTTTAACCATTTTGGTGGTTCCGCGAATTCCGTCGACCAATCATACTCCACTCGGTCGATGGTGGTGATTTGAAAACCTGCATCGCGGAAGATGACTTCCAATTCCGGGTGTGAGTAGTGTTTTGTCACGACACCGTCGATTTTGATCAGCCCTTGAAAGAGATCGCGCTTGCTGCCACTGAAGTAACTGAATTCGCTTTCGTCGATGTCAGCGGGTTTGATGCCTTCGAGCTTATACCATTCAATGAGCCGCCAGGCATAGAAGAGGATCGAGTCAAGTGAGGGTACTACGAACAATGCTGAGCCGTTTTTCTTCAGCGTATTGTATGCATTCCGGATCATCGTTATGTTCTTTTCGAGGTCCGGTAAGAGAAGAACGTTGCAACAGAACGCAAAGTCCGCGGCCGGAAGCTTCAATTCGGGATCGGTGAGATCCACCTTCTGAAATTCGACGTTTTCATATTGTTTGTTAGCCGCTATGTCGAGGCATTTATCAGAGATGTCAACGGCATAGACCTTCTTGAATGCGGGGGAGAGATACGGGAATGCCTTGCCGATGCCGCACCCCAGGTCGATCGCTGTTTTGTCCTCGTTAGCATATTTCTCAAAATACTGCGGAAGCTTTTTTCTCTTGTCACTCCTGAATACATCGAAGATTTCTTGTTCGTAACTGTGTGCAATCCGATTCCAATGCCTTTCTTCGTTCATATTGTCGATAATTATAGGCGCAATCAAAGAATTTGCAGAGCAAATTACAAAGTCAGCAGAGAGTAGTTTGGCTTCAACAGCGGACGTGAATCATTGCGCAGGTTGACCGGGCGTGGAATTTTTTGATTATTTTTCCAATCCAATCTAACTCTAACAGTCATCCCATGAAAGTTTCTTCTTCTTCTTTTTTACACCGACTTTGTGCCGCCACTGTGCTGGTTGCTTTGTTGTTCATCGCTTTTCCGACACTTGGTCAGAAAAAGGGAGTGGGAGCGAAGCCACCACGTGGTGCAGAAGCATTTTTTGACGGAAGTCGCAAGATGCTGGATGAGAAGTGGGTCTACTGGAAAGGTCCGAGGTTGGCTGCCGAGATGCCGATCAAGTGGCAGATCGTCGCGGACCCGATGGCTCGCGGGACAGTGCTGAATTCCAATGATCCGGCTGCGGCTGGGGGTTTGTACGGGAGTGCGGATATTGTTACGAAGAAGGAGTTTCGCGATTTTCGGGCACACGTGGAATTCTTCATAGCAAATGAAGGAGGTAATAGTGGAGTGTATTTACAGAATCGGTACGAGATCCAGATCCTCGATGGTGATTCGACCAAGCATGGAATGGCAGCACTGATCAATGAGACTCCGTCGCCGTATCACGCGTATCTCGGAGTGGGGAAATGGAATGCATACGACATCGTGTTTCGGGCGGCGAGATTTGAAGATGGAAAGCTGATAGAAAAAGCGCGTGTGACGGTATACTTCAATGGGCAGAAAGTGCACCGTGATCACACGATCAATCAAGTCTGGGGCGGACCTAATTCCGGCATGGACGGAGGAAATGATGGAGGTAGGGGAATAACGGATCGCCCTGGCGGACTGAAGTTGCAAGCGGAAGGACACAATGTGTACTACCGCAACATCTGGATACAAGAACTCAACCTGGACGACAAGAATACTGATTTTTGATCCGGTCGAATCGCGCGGTGCTGCGGACGTAACACAATTTCACCACCTGTCAGATTGGTGCGTTAGTTGCTAGGATATTCTGCGCTCCTTGCGTATTATTCAGGTCTGAATTCAGTAACTTAGACAAGAACACATTATACAAAAACCGACCGCAATGACAAAAAGAAGAGACTTCATCAAGAAGAGCGTACTGGGTACCGCGGGGCTTGCCATGGGTGGTAGCCTGGGGTTCAGCGCCAAGTCGTACGGCTCTATTTTGGGTTCAAATGACCGCGTTAACGTCGCAGTCATTGGTATCAGGGGGCAGGGAAAGACGCACATCAACAGGTGGTGTGACTTGAAGACAAACCGCAACGTAATACTAGGGACGCTTTGCGATGTAGATGAGCAATACTTTGCGTCCACGGTCCAGATGGTTGAGGCAAAGGCAGGTAATAAACCGAAGACCGAATGGGAAATGCGCAAGGTATTCGACGACAAGCAGATCGACGCCGTATCGTTTGCCACGCCTAATCACTGGCACGCCCTGGGCACGATCTGGGCTTTGCAGGCAGGTAAACACGTGTATGTCGAAAAGCCAGCAAGTCATAATATTTTTGAAGGCCGGAAAATGGTCGAGGCGGCGAAGAAGTACAACAAGCGTGTACAGGTAGGTTTTCAGAACAGGTCGATCGCCAATGTCATCGCAGCGATGAAGTTCCTGCACGAAGGCGGTATCGGTGATGTGTATATGGCACGCGGACTGTGTATCAAGCCGCGGGCATCGTTCGGAATTGCGAACGACAGCACACCACCTGCGACCCTTCACTACGATCAGTGGATCGGCCCGGCTGCTTATCAGCCTTATAACGAGAAGAAGACCCATTACAATTGGCATTGGTTCTGGAACACGGGTAACGGCGACACCGGTAACCAGGGGCCGCACCAGTTTGACATAGCACGCTGGGGGCTGAACAAAAACGAGCATCCGGTTTCCATTTACTCGAACGGTGGGATCTTTTACTTTACACCGGAACAGTGCGCACAGGAAACACCTACCACGCAGATTTCAATAATCAAATACAGCGATGGAAAGATCCTCGAGTTTGAAACACGAGGAGGTTATTCCAATGGCGAATCCAGTCTGGACTCACGTATTGGAAATATCTTTTATGGTAGCGAAGGATACCTCGAGCTTGATGGCAGTACATGGAAAGCGTTCCGGCAAAAGGAGACGACACCGTTCGCGGGATCGGGGATGGGTGAGGCAAAAGCCAGCAACGATCCACTGGCACCTCCTGGCGGAGCGGAGCACTATGCCAACTTCATTGATGCTATACGGTCCGGCAAGAATGCCGATCTCAATTGCGACATAGAAGTTGGTTATATGTCGTCAGCGTTACCGCTACTCGCGAACGTGTCGTACAGACTGCAGCGTCCGTTGTCCTTCAATGGAGCAAAGGAGAAGTTCGTCAATGATCCGGAAGCCGATGCGATGCTAACACGCGAATACCGCAAGCCGTACATTGTTTCCGATCGGGTTTAAATCAAGTAACAGAACATTTTTTGAAGTAGCATGAAGATCAAGACTTTTGCATTATTGTCGACTACCATGGTTGTGATGATCGCAGTGATGGCGTTCACATCGGGAGAACCTACACAATCAAAGCGCTTTACGGTCGTGGAGAACAAAGCGGCGAAGCGCGTTGATATTCTTATCGATGGGAAACCATTCACCTCGTACGTTTACCCCGACGACATCAAGAAGCCAGCATTATATCCGTTGATCACCACTGACGACGCGTTCGTTACGCGCGGTTGGCCTCTTGACCCGCGACCGGGGGAACGCGTTGACCATCCTCACCACGTGGGAATGTGGTTTAATTATGGAGATGTCAACGGACTTGACTTCTGGAATAACTCGACCAAGATCGCGGCCGACAAGAGGGCGAATTTTGGTACGGTAAAACACCGATCTGTGAACAAGACGCAGGGTGGCAAGCAGGCTGTGCTGGAAGTGACGGCAGACTGGCAGAAGCCTGATGGCACAAATCTGCTTCGCGAGGATACCCGTTACGTCTTCAGTGAATCCGGGAATTTGCGTACCGTCGAACGGATCACGACACTTACTGCTTTGCAGGAAGATGTATCATTCAAGGACAACAAAGAAGGTGTGCTCGGAATTCGCCTGGCGCGTGAACTGGAACACCCTTCCACCAAGCCTGAAGTATTTACCGACGCGAGCGGCAAGGCAACCGACGTTCCCAAGCTGAACAACGAAGGCGTCACTGGTAAATACCGCAGCAGCGAAGGAAAGGAGGGCGATGACGTGTGGGGCACCCGTGGTAAATGGGTCAACCTGACGGGGGTAATAGCAAATAAACCAGTTTCACTGGTTGTTCTCGATCATCCGAAGAACGTTGGATATCCGACCTACTGGCATGCGCGTGGCTATGGCTTGTTTGCCGCTAACCCGCTTGGCCAAAAGGAATTCAGCAAGGGTCAGCAAGTGCTGAATTACAGCTTGCCGGCCGGGAAGTCTGTAACGTTCCGATATAAGGTCCTGATCAACTCCGGAAGTCATCTGACGGATGCCCAGGTCAATGCCGAGTTTGATAAGTTCTCAAAAACAAAATAGAGAGTATGAAGAAGGACCGGGAATCACGGCGCAACTTTCTGAAGGCGACAGCAACAGCCGGTGCGGTTCTGGTTGCTGGAACCAGCAGTGCCTTCCCGGTCTTCAACGTGCTCCACAAGACATCTATGACGGATGATAATATTATTGGTCACGGGAATTTCCGGTATCGCGTGCACAAGACGTGGGGAAACCTCGACCCGGCTACAACACCTGTGAAGAACTGCCATGAGATGGTGATCGACCGAAAAGGGAGACTCATCATGGTGACCGACGAGACGAAGAACAATATTATCATCTATGATAGATCGGGTAAATTCCTGAGTAGTTGGGGGCACGAGTTTCCGTCAGGCCACGGACTGACCATTTTTGATGAGGGTGGGGAAGAAGTACTTTTTATTTCCGATAATGGAGGTCGGGTCGTTAAGACGACCCTCGACGGACGGACGCTGATGGAGCTTCCGCATCCGGTCCAAACCGGTATCTACGAGGAGAAGATGAATTACAAGCCGACGGAGACCGCGATTGCTCCTAACGGTGACATCTACGTGGCGGACGGATACGGCTCACAGTATATCCTGCAGTTTTCTTCCAAAGGCGAGTTTATCCGAAAATTCGGAGGTCCCGGAGAGGGCGATCAGAATTTCAGTACCGCTCATGGAGTGTGTATCGATGACCGTGACAAGAAGAACGTCACGCTGCTCTGTACATCCCGTGGTCACAACTCGTTTAAGCGATTTACGCTCGATGGGAAGTATCTGTCGACGATCTTTTTGCCGGGTGCATTTGTCTGTCGACCGGTGATCGATGGCGATAATTTATACGCGGGGGTGTGCTGGTCGCGACTTCGCTACCTGAATCAGACGCCGGATTCCGGTTTCGTCACCATTCTTGATAAGAACGACAAAGTGGTCTCGAATCCCGGGGGGACGAAACCTGTCTACGTGAAAGGCGAGTTGCAGCTTATGGTGCAGGAGCAGCCTGTCTTCAAACACTGCCATGACGTTTGCATCGACGGAGATAAGAACATTTACGTCTGCCAATGGAACGCGAACAAGACCTATCCCGTGAAACTTGAGCGCGTGTAGTGATCAAGTGGTACGGTTTCTAGTTGAGGATCATCAATAGTTACTATGTCTTCGAATTCAAATGAGGTCCGCGTCCTCGTAGTAGGCTGCGGTAATATGGGGAGTGCACATGCCAGGGCATACCACGATGGGGATGGGTTTCAGATCTGTGGAATTGTGTCACGGGGAAAGGGCAAGGAAGTTTTGAATGACAAACTCGGCGGAGGATATCCGCTTTTTGATGACTATGAGACGGCGCTGAAGGAAACACAGCCCGATGCAGTTGCCATATCAACCTGGCCTGATACTCACGAGAGCATGGCGATCCTGGCATTAGAGAGCGGATGCCATGTGTTCATTGAGAAGCCACTGGCAGACTCAGTGGAAGGCGCTGAGCGCGTAGTAAGGGCTGCGAGTAAAGCGGGCAAGAAACTCGTGGTGGGCTACATTCTTCGACACCATCCTTCGTGGGAACGCTTCATAGAGATCTCGCATACCCTAGGCAAGCCGCTCGTGATGCGGATGAACCTCAACCAGCAAAGCAGTGGTGTCATGTGGACGGTGCACAGGAACCTGATGGAGAGTTTGAGTCCGATTGTGGACTGCGGTGTTCACTACATTGATGTGATGTGCCAGATGACGCGATCGAAACCCATCCAGGTAAGCGCGATTGGTGCGAGGCTGACGGATGAAATTCCCTCAGATAACTATAACTACGGGCAACTGCAGATATGGTTCGAGGATGGATCGGTCGGATGGTACGAGGCAGGCTGGGGACCGATGATGAGCGAGACGGCCTTCTTCGTCAAGGATGTTATCGGGCCGAAGGGTGCTGTCTCCATCGTCGCCAAGGAAGCCGGCGCCGCAGGAAAGTCGGATTCCATCGAGGCGCATAGCCAGACCGAATTACTACGTGTGCATTATAGCGACCTGGACAAGCATGAGAAGTTCGCTCGGGAAGACGAGTGGGTTAATTTGGAAGACGAGCCGGATCACCAGGAATTGTGCAACCGCGAGCAGCGCTATTTTCTCAAAGCGATTCGGGAAAACATCGACCTCACCGATCACATGGAAGACGCTGTGAACAGTCTCCGGATTGCGTTTGCCTGCGATCAGTCGGTCAGGTCCCGGCAAGTGGTAAAGTTATAGGACGGCCGCTTTCATTTTAGAAAGCCCCGTTTTTGCAATAGTAAGTGGATCCTGTTTCCAGTATTCGCGATTGAACAATTCAAGCGAGAGGATCTTTTCTCCTTCCATATTTCGAAGGTCTGCGGCGATCTGTTTGAGCGGTGCAACGCCGTCCCCGGGATATACGCGGTCCTTGTCCTCCATCTGTTCGCGCGAAATGGTTCCGGGATAGTCATTCATGTGAAACACCTCGATCATGTTTCCATTGATCATCTTGAGATTCTCGAAGCCGGAGTTGCCGCGGTACAAGTGATAGACATCGGGAAGTATCCGCGCGTCCGCATCGTTTGCAACGGCGACGGCCATCATTGCCTGTCCGATGTGATTGAATACCGAAGCTCCCCAGATCTCCAGTTGAGGTCGAACACCGGTTTGCCGTCCGAGTTCCAGCAGCTCGCGGTAGCGTTCGCCTACTTTATAGAGGTCAGGTGAAGTTTTGACTCCGGCTGCGGGCGCGGCGATTCGCGTGCAGCCCAGCTCTGCAAGGATATTCATTTCCTCCCGCATCTGCTTGAAACCGGCAGCGCGTTGTTCATCACCATCCGTCATCCAGGGTGCAAAGCCGATCGCATTGATCGCGGAGAGTTTGCTGTCATCCAATAGCTTTTTCAGACCCCGCAATGTTCCGCCATTTGACACGTATTCCTTGATGTCAGCGATCCATGGTTCGATACAATCATAGCCTGCACGGGCAGCGATGTCGATGTATTTCTCGATCCCGGCTTTTTGTCCGCTGATGGTGCTGGTATTAAGTGAGAATCGGAACTTTGACTTCCTTTTTTCGGGCGTTTGCGAATGACCCGAAAGCGGTAGCATTCCCGTTGCTGTCGTGGCTGTGAGCGTTTGGAGTGCAGTTCTTCTGTTCATGGGAGATCAGTTTGTGCAAACTAGGAATACGTGTCAATCCGCCTTTTTTTGTAGTACGAACCGGTGATAAAGGCGGGTCTTGTTCTTGAGGTTCGTGTGTATGCGAGAGCCGACTACACCCGCGAACTCTCCGAATAGCTCCTGCCAGCGGGGTGGAAATAGTTTCTTGATCCGTTCTTTTTTGACATCGTCCTCGGCCTCCATTGCCTTCACAACATTGGGCGCAATGTCTTCTTCCTCCAGCATCGCCATTCCACTGTTGTGAAGTTGACGGCGAAGAAGTTCCATGTTCTGTACATCCCGAAAATCCACCAGCAGTAAATAGCCGCCCGGTCTCAGCACACGGCGTACTTCACTGAGGAATTTGTCAACAGAGCCATAGGCATGACACGACTCCACGTTCAGAACAACGTCAACGCTATTGTCTGCGAGGGGGATATCTTCCGCGCTACCCTGGATGAACCGGAGATTTGGCAGGACATGAATCTTGTTGGAAAGGTCAACTGCGCTTTGCGCCAAGTCCATCCCCGTGTAGGAGGCTGGTTGAAACGACCCGGCGATATAGCGTGCGCCGCCTCCCCTTCCGCTGCCGACCTCGAGGATCACCTTTCCCCGGACTTCTTTCTTTGCGGCCAGGTAGTGGTACATCTGCATGGGGTACTTCTGAACGGATGGATCGTCCGGTAGCGAAACCGGCACTTCGTTCTCGTTCGGAACGTATCCGTAGTTCATGAATTGCCAGTCCTCGGCGGGAACGCGCTTCGCCAGAACCTCGTAGGTGACCTTTGCATTCAAACGCTTGAACCAAGCGAATCGCTTGAATGCCTTAATAATCAGTCTTATCATAAAGAGTGCTAAAGGTAGGATTAAAAAAGCAAAGCGCGTTAATTTTTTAGGCTACTTTGCCCAGTAGTCCAGAACAGTCACTTTGTCTAAATGGGGTCGCAGGATGTCGACAAATTTCTGGTGGTCCGGATGAACGATATACGCATCCCGGTCTTTTTCACTTGTGAAGGTTACCAGGAAACAATGCGTCAGTCCCTGGTTTAAATTTTCAGGGCTGTTGTTTGTTCCCCATTCGAAATCTTTGATCAAGGGAATTTTGGTTGCCAGTGCCGCGAATGCATCTTCGACCTTTTTTACATCAGAAGATTGTGACGTGTCCTTGAATTTGAACATCACAACGTGACGCAGCGATTTTCCTTTTTCTTGAGCTTGAGTTGATACCGGAGCCATAGCAATGATCATTGTAAGTAAAGCGAACAGGATGAGGTTTCTCATGGGGAGTCTCTAATTGGTGTGTGGCCGAACATACGAATAGTAGGGGAAACAACAAAGCGGGTCGACACTGGCAAAGGGAGGTCACGACAGGCATAATTGGGGAGGCACCTTCGCGATTTTGAAACCAATAACTTATCTTGGCTATCTATAAACAGATGCCAGCCTGTCAATGCAGGCGTTTGCTACGAAAATTTTTGTGGATTGAACTTTACGCTTATCACGGGTGCCTGCAAGGGGATTGGGAAGGCACTCGCATACGAATGTGCCCTTCGCAAGATGAACGTTCTGCTCATTTCGAACGACGGCGACTGCCTGCGCGGGGTGTGCGAGGATATACGCAAAAAGACCGGCGTCGAAAGCCATTGCCTTACGATCGACCTCATGGAAGATGGTGCGGCGGCGGGAGTACGTCGATGGGTGGAGGAGAATGGTTTCTCGGTGAACGTCCTCATCAATAATGTAGGTTTGGGCAGGGGAGGGACGTTTTCGAGTATGTCGTTGCCGGAAATTCAACAAATGATGCTGTTGAACACCAAGGTAGCGGTGGAGATGACCTACCACTTCATCCCGGAGTTGCAAAAGCATTCCGCAGCTTATATTCTCAGCGTCAGTAGCCTGGAAGCACGGTTGCCGCTGCCCTACAAAGCTGTGTACACCGGCACCAAGAATTTCATTTACGCGTTTTCGCTTGCAATAGCGCAGGAGTTGAAGTTCTCCACGGTGAGGGTAAGTGTGCTGTGTCCTGGTCCCGTATTGACCAACCCGGACGGGCTGAATCGGATAAATGCGCACGGTCAACGCTCGAAGTTACTCATGATGTATCCCGACCAGGTGGCACGTATTGCCGTGAAAGGAATGCTGGCGGGTCGCCAGATCATTGTTCCGGGCCGTTTAAATGCTTTTTTCTTCAAACTGGGATCTTGGTTGCCTGTCGGCGTGAAGATGAGTCTGCTTGAACGCATCTTTCGCGTGTACAAGACTACTTGAAGAATCGCTCGACACCGCATAACTCTTCGCTGATCTTCCAGAGGCGCTCAGCGTCTTCTCTGTTTTTGCTGCGAGCAGATGAGGGCTTCGGCTTACTTTTATCCCAATACAATCCACTCTGTGTCGCTACTTCGGGAGCTGTTGCCAGGTAAATTGCCGTTTGCGCGGCCTGGTCCGGCGTCACTCCGCTAATACGCCTCAGTTTCCACATAAACGCGTGAAAAGGATTGGTGTGCTTCACGCCTATGTCGGTTTTGACCAAGCCGGGCTGAACGCAATGCACCGACACATGGCGATCGGTTTTTATCCGGTCCATCTCATATGTGAAGAGCAGGTTGGCGAGTTTGGATTGACCATATGCTTTCAATCCATGGTACGATCTCCCGAGATTGAGGTCGTCGAAATTCATCTTCCCGTAGCGATGAGAGTCAGATCCGATATTGATCACCCGGCCATCCGGTGCTGCTGCAATATTGGGATACAGGATATGCGTCAGCAAAAAGTACGCGAGATGGTTAACGGCAAACTGTTTCTCGATACCTTCTTCAGTCAGCTCACAACGTGATGTCCATACGCCGGCGTTGTTGATCAGGACATCGATGCAGCGATGTCGATCGCGGATCTCCTCACCCACTTTTCGTATCTGTTTTTGTGAAGCGAGATCAATGGTGTAAAAATGTATATCCGGGTTGTCCCACGCAAGTGTCAGTGCTTCCGTTATCCCCGCACCTTTCTCCCGGTTGCGGCCGATAAGGATGAGTTCGAATCCAGCCCCGGCGAGTCCCTTCGCGATACCATGTCCAATTCCTGAAGTTGCTCCGGTGATAACAGCAGTTTTCTTTTTCATGTCGTAATTTAGGGAATACCGAGGCAATCTTCAATCGTCAGTAGCGAGGGAGTTGTTGATCGGTATGATTGAATCCGGGTAAGAAGTTCACCGCAGTGGTGGGATTTTCACGAAGCGATGTTATATTGGATTGACCAACACGAAGCGGGCTTGCTGTACTTTATTCGGGAGTAGTCCCACCCCCTTGCGATTATGTAACTGAGGTAGAAGTGAAATGCGCTTTTTATTACGATTGAGACACTGGGAAATCTTTCTTTTCACATGGGGCATTCCGATGGCTATCAATGTGGTCAGCCTTTCAAGACCTATGCTTGCCGTCAAGTTGTACCCGATCATGATGATGGCATTCATGGTCGGTATCTTTGGCTGGATATGGGCTATTTCCACGCAGCTTCAAAAGAAGCTCCCTGCGGATGTGCATTTGGATATCAGGATGTTCAGATTTGTATTTTCAATCCCGATCATGTACGTGACCGCGCTGACAGCATGGATGAGTTATCAATTCTATTTTCGCTTTTACGACGTCAATGCCAACATCGGGTCGGTGATCATTTACGTAGCGGTACTGCATTTTGTCTCAATGGTATGCATACTTGTCGGCCTGCGTTTTGCAGCCCAGACCCTCCGTTCGGTCGAGCTCGGCCGGCTTGCCCGTTTTAGTGAGTATGCCCTCGAGTTTTTCCTGATCTGCTTTTCGCCGATCGGCTTTTGGATCATCCAGCCACGATTGAACAAACTCGTCGATGAGTGAAGAGAACCGCAGCCGGCAGCCGACTTCTCCGATATCGCTTGTTGACCTCATCGGTGAAGTCGTATTCAAGACATCGCGGAGCAGCGGTCCGGGAGGACAACACGCGAACAAGGTTAGCTCAAGGGTTACGCTGCAATTTGATATCGCGAACTCCCGGATCCTTACCCCGGAACAGAAGGTCATGCTTCTTCAGCGGCTCGCCTCGCGTGTTACCAGCGAGGGTGTTCTGCCAATTACGGTTCAGGAGACCCGTTCGCAATCAACCAACAAGGATATCGCCCTGCAGAAGTTTGCGGAACTGCTTCAAAAAGCGTTTCGAAAGAGGAAGGTTCGGAAGGCAACGAAGCCCACCAAGTCCGCGAAGCGCGAACGTCTCAAGAAAAAGAAGATCGTTTCCGAAAAGAAGAGATGGCGCAAGCCGCCGGAAGAGTGAGATGGTCCGTGAATGGCCCACAGCGGACGGTCCACAGTTTGTGCTTCAAATCAACATATACAGCAAGAAAATAGCAGCGAGTAAGAAAGCAATCCATTTCAATATTGGGTTGCTGGAGGGGAACTCATATGCGCAGATCGGACAAACTTTCTTCCCGGCATCAATTTCCATCGCACAGGAAGGACATTCCTTCTTTTTCATCAATAAGGATCGCAAATTTCCGCGACTCGGCAAAGCGGTCGGCATGACAAAAATCAGCCCGGCCTTTCATCAAAAGTTGAAATTATTGGCTCGCGAAGGATGTTATATGATAAAGCCTTTTGATATCTTCAAGCCATCACAGGACAAATAATGTAATCCAGATTCGCTATGCAAATACACGTAAACACCGACAAAAACATTGAGGGAAGCGCGCGCATGTCAGCTTATTTCACAGAAACACTTCAGAGTTCGCTGGATCGCTATGCAGACATGATCACCAGGGTTGATGTTTATCTAAGTGATGAAAATGCGGATAAGCAGGGAAGCGATGACAAACGCTGCCTTTTGGAGGCCCGCGTCAAAGGAATGAAACCCACTGTCGCATCTCACCGCGCCGAGAGTGTCGATCTCGCATTCAGTGGAGCGATCGACAAGCTCACGAACGCACTGGACAGCTCAATAGGTAAACAAAGAAAACACTAATCGGAAGTTATCCGCACGGACCGGCATACACAGCGTGAGAGGGTGAGTCAACCTATGATAGAGGTCATCGTTTGACAACACCCTCTCACACCCTCTCACACACGTAATACCGTGGACTATCTGTCGACCGTCGACCCCGGACTGTGGACCGACACCTACCTCTGCAGCAACTTCAGCAACTCCCGATCCAGTTTATGCCCGTACCACTCTTCGTAATTGACATCCGTTCTGCCGGAATTGAGCACACCGAATGAGCCGGAGAATTCCCACAGCGCGAATCCGATCTTGTTTTCATTTAAGATATCCAATACATCTGAGAACCAGGCGAGGAAAACGTTGTGAGGTGTTTTGTTCCAGCACCCGCACTCACCGCAATGAACACCGACTCCTGATTTGACGAGATCGATCCACGGCTGATAGAATTTATCGAGCATTTCCCGGCTCAGGTATCGATCACCGACCTGGCCCGGCCAACGTGGCTCGGGGAGTGAGTCGGGGTTGGAGAAAGCCCAGGGTGCCTTGTGGTGCGAGATGATCCCCGGAAAATATCCTCTGCAACTCTGACTGATATCGAGGTCGGTAATTTCAGGAATAACGTCACTCCCGACATTATTGCCATCGGCGATGACCATGTGCCTGGGGTTTTCCCTGCGAATTGCTTCTGACGCGGCGATCGCCATTTTGCGATACAGATCTCCTGGAATCGCGCTGCGCTTTGAATGCTGGTCATTCATGTCCTCGCGCAGGCTCGGTTCGTTAAGTAGGTCGAAGCTGATCTTTTTTGATGACGTATTCTTGTATCGTTTTGCCCACATATTCCAGTGAAAGCAGAACGCATCCATTGCCTCAGGGTCTTGCCAGAGATTGTAAGGTTCATGAAATCCGGCATTAACGCAATATCCCGGTGCGCGATGCAGATTAAGGCTTACGTGCATGTTGTACTTGTGCGCGAGCGCCACCAGACGGCTTATGTTATCTACGTGCTCCTCGCTGATTTTGTACACCTCATCCGGTGTGATGTTTCGGGTTCGATCAATGTCGAGATAGTATGGATACGCCATCGGGAGGCGAACGAAATCGAAGCCCCAATCCTGCATCCATTTGAATTCTTCCTCGGTGGTTTGTCGGCGTGACTGTGCGGGGTTGGGTGAAAAGAAGTCCAGGAGGTTAAATCCCTTCCACTGCGGAATCGAGTTCTTCTTACGAGCAGCGAAGACTGACGGAGCGGTTAGTGATATTCCCGCGGCGAGCGTGGCGGTGGACAGGAATTCTCGTCTTTTCATGGCATGTGATGTGCGTTGTGGAAGTGATACAAGAGAATAACGGTTGCCGAGAACGCTGGCTTGGGGTTATCCTTTATTTCCAGTTCGGCATCGAGCTCGGCTTTTGTAATACCCCGAAGGTTGGTCAGCGACGCAAGTTTGACGTGCAGTCTTACCTCGCTGTTGACAACTACCGGTTGATTGAACTTGAGCTTATCGATGCCGTAGTTGATCAGCATTTTGATATTCCTGATCTCTGCAATTTGGTTCCAGAGGTAAGGCACCAGTGACAACGCGAGGTAGCCGTGTGCAATAGTCTTTCCGAATGGACTTTCCTGCGCTGCCCGTCCGGGATCGGTGTGGATCCACTGGTGATCGAGTGTTGCATCAGCAAACTGATCAATCCTTGATTGTTCGATTTTGATATAGTTTGAGACACCGATAGGTTTACCAACGTATTGTTCGAATTCCTCGAAACTACCGATTGATACTTTACTCATGAGAAGAATTTAGTTTTCGAAAAGTAGATATTTATACTTCTGAATGCAACGAGGGGAACTGAATTAGGTATCGTGCATGAATGCATAAACGATTTTCCTGTGAAGGTGGCGCGTTGTGTCGTTCATGGATTCGTCGATTGTAGTATTCTCATCCACCAGTGAGATCACGCGGGTGATCCCAGATTTGCTCAGATCTTCCTTTGAGAGTTCGCATATGCCGCAGACAGCGAAAACAGATTTGCCAGCGTCTACCGACAGACGGACAACTTCGGAGACAACCTTGCCCGAAAAGGTCTGACTATCGATTCGTCCTTCTCCTGTGATCACGAGGTCTGCTGTCTTGACCTGTGACGCCAGTCCGGCGATTTCGATCATAAAACTCACACCACTTCGTATGGAGGCGTTCAGAAATACAAGCGCTCCTGCGCCGAGCCCACCCGCTGCGCCGGCACCGGGGAAGTTTGATGAAATGCCGAACTCACGCAGAACAACATCATGAAAATTTTGCAAGCCAGCGTCCAGCAGTTCGATCGATGCGTGGTCTGCACCTTTTTGCGGACCATATACATGAGCGGCACCTTGTGGACCGGACAGTGGGTTTGTTACATCACTAAGGCAGATGAAATCAGTCTCTCGAAGTCGTGGGTGGACACTTTCCTTCCGGATTGATCGGATCCGCACGAGATTCCCGCCAGTTGGTTTCAGGGCCTTGCCGGAAGCGTCGAGAAAGGAATATCCGAGCGCCGTCGCCATGCCAATACCGGCGTCGTTAGTAGCGCTTCCTCCGATTCCCAGCACGACCTGGCTGACGCCACGACCCAGTGCGTGCGCGATCAGTTGGCCGGTGCCTAACGAAGTTGTGTGAAGTGGATTTCGTTCGTGCGGTTTCAGCAGCGTTAGTCCCGAGGCCGCCGCCATCTCAATGAAAGCCGTCTGACCATCGCCTGAAACCCCATACGATGCTGCAATGGTTTCAAATAACGGTCCGAAAACATCGACGACAAGCTGTTCACCGTGATGTCTTTCGGTAAGCAATTCACCGGTCCCTTCGCCACCGTCAGCCAAGGGGGTCAAATGTACGTGCGCATCGGGAAGGGCTTCTTTGATGGCTTGTTTAATCACTTCGCAGACTTGCCGAGCTGTAAGTGAGCCTTTAAATTTATCAGGACAAACAAGAATATTCACCCTGCGATATTATGAAAAAAGTTCAGGAGTTAACGTTTCGTTTCGAGACACGGCTGTCGGAGATAGACGCTGTGTTTCTCAAGACAGCAATCTTTGTTCCTGCGGAAGTGGTTTCCCGGCTTCCCAAGGGTAGGATCCGGGTGCAGGGCTCCTGCAACGGGGCACCTTTTTCTCTCGCTGTGCAGAATCGCGCTGACGGATCGCGATACTTTTCGGTTTCCGCGTCGCTGAGAAAGGCTGCCCGGGTCCAGGTCGGAGAGAAGGTAACGGTCACCTTCCAACTGGTGGATACCGACAAACTGGAGATTCCGGAGGAGTTTGAGGCCGTTCTTTCACAGGACGAAGAGGCGAGAAAAGCATGGGACAAGTTCACCAGAGGTTATCAACGAAGTCTTATCCACTATGTAACTTCCGTGAAAAATGTCGACAGTCGAATAAAAAGATCAGTCGACCTGCTTAACCGCGCCAAAATGGGGTTATTACATGGTCAAAAAAAGAAGCACGGATGACACAGCACAGAGAAGAAGTGGTTTTGGCGTTGGTTAGGACCGAATATCGCATTCTCAGCGCATCTCCGCCGCTATTGTATACATAATTCCCCCACCACCGGCTTGCGATTTATTATTCCCGAACCCACAATACGCCGGAAATACGACGTTACTTAAACAAGTAGATGTGTTCAGATCAGCCTTGTCCTTTCCCGGTCGGGAATGGGAAACAACGCATTTTCTTTCTCATATGTGGTATATGGTTGGAATCTTTTCAGCAGCAGAATTGTCTTTAATACAGAGGGCGGCCCGGCACGGATATCTGCGAAGAGAATAGGGTGGTAGCGGGCATATTATTTTTGTCAAAACTTCATTGAAATCAGTATTCAACAAATCAATTACTATGGCACAGAAAAAGAATCAAGGACAAGGCGGGACTTCTAATCGTGGTTTCGCCTCGATGAACCAAGAGCAGCAACGTGCGATTGCCAGGAAGGGTGGAGAGGCTGTCAGTATGAATCGTGCTCATATGGCGGAAATAGGCAGAAAAGGTGGGGAGGCCAGCGGACAAAACCGCCGGGCTGCTGCGCAGAATAGAATGAATCAGGAGAAACAGAACAATCCCGGCAACCAAGACACCCCTGCGTCTGAAGGGAATTCAGGAACTCCTTCCGGCGAAAACCGTGAGCACTAGGCCAACTCCTGCAAGTGGAATGAAGGGCTTTGCCTCGATGAATGACGAGGTCAAGAAAAGTCTTGCCCGAAAGGGTGGACTGGCGTCGGCGAAGAGTCGGAAGACCTCCAACCGCGGATTTGCGTCGATGGACAAGGAGAAGCTGAGAGAAATATCGAGTATGGGTGGAAAGGCATCAAGAACAGGGAGGAGCAAGCCCGCAACACAAGACGAAACGGATGTTGGGCGGAAAGTCGGAGATAGATAAGAAGTGTCGGACACGACATCCGATCGGGGTAGTCCAATGGACTACCCTTTTTCATTTACTTTTGCGCAATGACCTACCCGGTACTTTCCGTCCTGCGCGATCTCAAAGATAATCTGGCTACCAATCCCGTTGTGTTGCTCGAGGCACCGCCAGGTGCTGGAAAGTCGACTGTGTTACCGCTTCAATTGCTCGACGAGCCATGGCTTGCTAATAAGAAGATCATTATGCTTGAACCGCGACGCCTCGCCGCCCGGAGCGTGGCAATGCGGTTGGCGGAACTGCGGAACGAAAGCGTGGGTGGGACGGTCGGATACCGCGTGCGATTCGAGTCGTGCATTGGAGAGCGAACCCGCCTGGAGGTTCTGACGGAAGGAATCCTCACGCGGCTTATTCAAAAGGATAGTGCGTTGGAAGACGTGGGCCTGATCATCTTCGACGAATTTCACGAACGCAATCTCCAGGCTGATCTTGCCTTCACATTGAGTTTACAGGTCCAGCAGGTGCTGCGCAGTGATCTGCGCATCCTGGTCATGTCAGCGACGCTCGACGGCGACCGTTTGTCGGACATTCTGAAGGCGCCCGTCGTCCGGGCCTCAGGACGCCAGTATCCTATTACGCTGGAATATTTACCATCGTCCTCGCCGACGCCGATATGGGTGGAGGTCTCCCGTGCCATCAAGAAGGCCTTCCGCGAAACCGAAGGCGACATACTTGCTTTCTTGCCCGGCTCACGGGAAATACGGCGCGTCGCGGATCTGCTCGAACAGGAAGAGCTTCCGGCGATTGTTTATCCACTCTTCGGCGACCTTAGCTTCAAAAAACAGAAGGAAGCAATTCTCCCCGATCCGCAGAAGCGGAGGAAGGTGGTATTAGCGACTTCGATCGCTGAGACGTCGTTGACGATCGAAGGCGTCACCACCGTCGTCGATAGTGGCTATGCACGTGTCCCGAGATTTGATCCCCGCAGTGGACTGACGCGACTCGAGACCGTGCGTGTGACGCGCGACGCGGCCGATCAACGCGCGGGCCGGGCCGGGCGACTTGGCCCGGGTACGTGTTACCGAATCTGGGGCCAGGCGGCACATGCGGGCCTTGTAGCTAATCGAAAACCGGAGATTCTCGAAGCAGACCTCGCGCCACTCATGCTCGAACTTGTGCAGTGGGGCACTCAACAGGTGAATGATTTGACGTGGATTACACCGCCGCCACAGGGTGCTGTGAATCAGGCGCTCGACTTGCTCGAGCGTCTCGGCGCGGTGATAGACAATCGGATTACTGATCGCGGTCGCGAAATGCTAGCGCTGCCCACACATCCGCGTATAGCTCATATGTTATTGGAGGCAGTGCAGGTTGGGAACAGAAATTCCGGCCTGCCAGCGCTTGCCACTGACATTGCCGCAATACTGGAAGAACGCGATCCGATGCCGAGAGATGCGGGCGCGGATATCGCGCTGCGCATAGAGGTGTTGAGGCGATGGCGAGGTGGTGAGCGTGTGTCTGCCGAGAAGCAAGTACTCGAGCGCATAGGAAAGCTCGCATCGTCGTGGAGACAAATTTTGGGTATTGCAGTCGACAACGCAGCTATTGCAGACACCGATGTGGGTAAAGGGCTCATGGATGCCTATCCGGAGCGGATAGCCTGTCAGGTAGCAAAGTACGGCGAACGATATCGAATGCTCAACGGGCGTTCGGCCCGTCTGCCGGAAAATGATCCGCTGACTCGCTACGGTTGGTTGGCGGTGGCACATGTTGATTCGGGAGAGAAGGAAGGCCGGATATTTCTTGCAGCACCGCTTGACGAAGCTGATCTCGCGCCTGTTGCGATCGAGGAGGAGGTGGTTTCCTGGGACGAGGAGCGAGAGATGGTGACTGCTGCAACCGAGCTCCGGATTGGCTCGCTCGTACTGTCGCGTAAACTCCGGACGAAGCCCAATGATTCGGAGAGTGCGCAGGTGATATGTGATGTCATTCGGGAGAAGGGCCTGTCGTACCTGGCTTGGGGCGACGAACAGGTGTCCTGGCAGGCGAGAGTGATGAGTGCGCGAAAGTGGCGTCCTCATGACAGCTGGCCGGATGTCAGCGAAGCGGCGCTCTTGCAGGATCCCAAAGAATGGCTTGGTCCGTTTCTGGGAGGTTTGTACAAACGGAGTGAGCTTTTGAAGCTGGACCTTAATGCAGTGCTGACAAGCCTTCTTTCGTGGGACCTCGGTGGAAAGCTCAATGATATCGCTCCGGCGCGGCTCGTCGTACCCAGCGGTTCGGCTATGCGACTAATGTACTTTGCCGACGGACGATCACCCGTGATGGAGGTACGTTTACAGGAGGTATTTGGCTTAACAGAGACACCCACTGTCAATGAAGGACGAACGCCAGTTGTTCTTCATTTGTTATCGCCGGGCTACAAACCTGTCCAGGTAACGCAGGACCTGAAAAGTTTCTGGACAACGACCTATGCTGAAGTGAGAAAAGAACTACGCGCGAGATACCCGAAGCATTCATGGCCGGAAGATCCGTGGACTGCTGAGGCTGTGCGAGGAGTAAGGAGGAACAGGGGCTAAGCCTTAACCCTTATTCCGATAGCCATTTAATTTCTTTACATACTCCTGGACGTACTCCGCCACGTGTTTCCTTCTGTATTGCATGATAAACCGGGGATGTGCAAGGGGCACTACTTCGTTGAACCATCCTTCAGAAGCGTTTAGTTGCCGCACAAATTTATAGTTTGCCCCTTCTCCGAGGCAGTATACGACATCGCGATTGATACCCATCTCTAACATAACGCGCATACTTTGGATGATGAAGGGCGTCAGCGACGCCTTTAGAGACGGGTTGTCATAATAGTTCAGATTTTTCCCCCCGCTGACGAATCCCAAAGGGGAAACAGAGTTGATGAAGAAGCGCGAAAAGAATCTCTCGTAACCGCCAAAGGCTCCTATCATTCGATGAATGAACTCTGCTGATAGCTCGGGTTTCTTCGGCAACGTATTGTCAATTCCGAACAATGTTTCCAGCTTTATCGGATCTGTGAATGGGATTCCCGTTACTCCTGCGCCGAAACGGCCGGGATTTATACCGAGGATCAGGTGCCTGGTGTTATTGTCGTTGTAATATTTTTGATAGAACTCAGTGCATACGCGAAAGCAATCTGCTTCGGTGTATGGGTTCATCGCGGCAACGCCAGCCGGCAGAGACTCTTCGATAGCGAGTCCTCGGTAGAATTGAAGAATTTTGTCGGCAAACGTCACGATGGCACAAAGAAACACAAATCCAGTCTATCTTGCAGGCTGAATGCACATATCA
This sequence comes from uncultured Roseivirgaceae bacterium, assembly GCA_964438975.1. Classification (GTDB taxonomy): domain Bacteria; phylum Bacteroidota; class Bacteroidia; order Cytophagales; family Cyclobacteriaceae; genus Chryseosolibacter. The sequence continues at coordinate 54,215 of CAYTMU010000012.1, forward strand.
CGTTGCACGTGATCCTATTCAGAAAGACTTGGCGCCGAACGAACAACTATATCACACACTGAAGCTGATCCGGATGGAGCGGCAGGCAGACCTTGAGCAGTATCGTCAGAAAATACTGCTGCGTTCCCTTCAACAGCGGACTAAAGATGGATCCACATGGTATCCTGTAACGTTGCGCCGCGACTATATAGGAACCGGCGAACGCCCGACCATAGTAGTTGAAAGAACCAATCAGTTCGAGCAACCCCATTCATTTCAGAGTGGAAAAGTGGTGAGCGTCTTTTCCAATGCTTCCGCAAAGCCTGGTGCCGAGCACGTGAATGGTGTCGTCAATTACGTTCGTGACAACTCGATGGTGATCACGTTGAACAGTGACGACTTTCCCGATTGGATTAATGATGGATTGCTGGGAGTCGACGTCATGTTCGACGAGATGAGCTATCGTGAAATGGAGTTCGCGCTGAAGGAAGTGATCAAGGCTGAGAACAGCCGCGTGGCCGAATTCAAGGACATTCTGCTGGGAAGCCGACCCGCCGGTATGCGACGTGGAGATATCGCGATTGAATCGCTCACTACCCTGAATGCGAGCCAACAACAAGCGTTCGAAAAGGTTATTTCGAGTCAGGACGTTGCGTTTATCCACGGTCCCCCGGGAACGGGCAAGACAACAACCCTGGTACAAGCGATCCGCCACACCGTCAAAGATGAAGGACAGGTGCTGGTTTGTGCCCCTAGTAACGCTGCGGTGGACTTACTGGTAGAGAAACTCAGCGAACAGGGACTTCAGGCGTTGCGGGTAGGGCATCCGGCGCGTGTTACGGAACAATCGCTGAGCAAGACCCTTGATTACAGAATTTCCTCCCATCCGAACTACAAGGAATTGCGGCGCCTGAGAAAACAGATGGAACAAGTGAGGTCAAGTGCATTGAAGTACAAGCGCAACTTCGGTTACCGGGAAAAGGAACAGCGCCGTCTCCTCATGCAGGAAGTGAAGGTGCTGAAAGCCGATGCCGACTTGCTGGAATTCTACATTATCAACGATCTTTTGCAGACGATGGATGCAATATGCGCCACGCTTGTTGGAGCATCACACCCGGTTTTACGCGGCAAGAAGTTTCGGACTGTGTTTATCGATGAAGCCGGACAATCGCTTGAACCCGCTTCGTGGATCCCGCTGTTGCGATCGGAGCGAGTTGTCTTCGCAGGCGATCATCAGCAGCTTCCTCCGACTATCAAATCGGTGGAGGCCGCTCGTATGGGGTTGTCGGAGACGCTGTTTGAAAAAGGTGTCAGCAAGCATCCCGGCTTCGCATCCATGCTACAGGTGCAATACAGAATGCACGAAAAAATCATGGAATTTTCCTCCCGATACTTCTATGAGAATAAACTGATCGCGCACGAATCGGTTAGGACAGCGCTGTTAAGTCCGGAGACGCCACCTGTTGCCTTCGTCGACACCGCTGGGTGCGGCTTCGAGGAAAAACAGGATCCGGAGACCTTAAGCAGGATGAATTCGGAGGAAGCTGCGCTTTTGTTGCGGCAGGTGGAAGGGTTGATTGAAGAGGTAGGTGTGGAGAGTTGGTTAAGTGAAAGGATCACGATGGGTATTATATCGCCGTATAGTGCACAGGTTGATCAGCTCAGAAAACTTGCGGAGGCATCGTCACAACTGGCACCGATATTCTCTCTCATCGCAATTAACACGGTAGATGCGTTTCAGGGCCAGGAGCGCGATGTGATCGCGATAAGTTTTGTCAGGAGCAACAGCAAAGGCGAAGTAGGTTTCCTTGCCGACATTCGCAGGACGAATGTGGCTATGACCCGCGCTAAGAAAAAGCTTCTTATGATCGGCGACAGCGCAACACTGAGTTCACACCCATTCTATCTCGATTTGCTTGAGTTTGTTCAAGCAGAAGGATTCTATAAAAGCGCGTTTGAGTTGTGATCCCTGCCTTCGCTGAAGCTTCGGCAGGCGAAGCCCTAGTCCTTACCCCCTTACCCCCCTAGCCCTTACCCCCTTATCCCTTATCCCCTTACCCCCTCACTCCAACAACTCCTTCAATCGCTCAATCGCCTCACGGTTTTTCTCCGAACTTAGATTGTCGATGAGGCTCTGCTTTTCACGTGTGGTGAGTCGCCAACTGAGGGATGCCCGGGCGTTGAGCTTGCGGATGCTATCCATGTCGTGCAGTATGGGAACAAAGGAGCCGACTTGGTATTCTATATCGATGCGGTCGATTGGTTTTTCAAACCACGAGGTCGAGTAACCGATCAGCAGGTCGCTGGTGATATCCTGGAAGTTTTCGAAATTATTGTATACACTGCTGATCGGCTGAGTGAATTCATCAAGCAATGTTTGCCCCTTTCGTTCGGGGATCGAAGCAAGTTTCGGTGAATCGCGTATTGATAGGAAGAGAACTCCTGAAGTGTTCTTTTGTATCCAGTCTCTGTATGCGTGCATAAACCGGATTGCATCGTTGAGGCCGAAGTTGTCGGAGATGCCCGCATCCATGATGTACAGCGAGGGCACCGTCGGCAAAGTTGTATTGGGTGTGATATACGGAAATGTTGCGCACATGCGCAGCGCGGAAAGAAAGCGGAGGTTACCGGCACCGTTTTCCGCGAAGAGACGATGGAAGTCGACACCGCCATACTTAGCGGTAGCGTCCTTGGGCAGAGATGTTAGCTCCGAGTTCAGGAAAGAAACCGGCCGCGCAGCGATGTAAAGCTTACGGCCATCGTTAATGATCGTCGGGCTGAGTACCATCATTGGTATTATGGCCTGGAGTTCCAGCGTATCGTAGGCCGATATGGGTTTGTCCATCGATCCCTCAGTGATCTGATTGAGTTGTTGTTCGAAGGTATAAGCGCGGTCCTTCAGATAGGAATTGCCCGCGTACTCGAAGCGTGTGAAGCCGACGAACAAGTCATTCGCCAGCAAGCTGAAGATCAATGGATTCAGGTTGTCAGTTGATATCTTGCTCCGATACTGGGGTGCGTATGGATTGATGTTCTCGCCGAGCTTCTGGCGAAGTTTGAGCTCGCGAAAATAGCTTGCACCGATAAGACCACCGGATGCACCGGTAATGAGGATACTGTTCTCCATCAGTTTTCCACCGGTCAGGCTGTCGGCTACTTGCATTGCGTTGAAAGTCCATAGGGCCGCCCGCTTCCCCCCACCACTGGCGCAGAGGAAAACCATCTTGGGCTTTTCATTGAATTTACTACGCCAGGCTTCCAGCATCGGAAAGGTGCGGGCCCGGTCTTCCGCGATCGCTGTGCTGTCGTTCAGCATCGCGAGGGACTCGATTGAGTACTCAGTATCCTCGTTGTCGTAGTTCAATCCGAACGCTTTGTATTCCTTTGCGAAGTAATCCTGACCGACGAGCGAGTTGATGAAGATCAGGAGAAAAAGGGCGATTGTAGCCGACCAGTTCCCGAACCAGTAAGAGAAGGCACCGGCGATCATTACAAATATCGTCAGGAAGATGATGAAGCTCGCCGCCGCGGGTAGCTGGAACACGGGATAGTCTTTCAGGACACCAAGTACCAAGACCGTTGCAAAGATAAATAGCTCAATGACGACCAGGTTGAAGTGGTTTTGATCGAATACCTGAAGGATCGTTGCACGGTCGTAGAAATGGGCATCCTGGACGCGCTTGAACTTCAGGTTGTAATCGAGGTAGCTGTCTACGCGTATTTGCTTTTTGCGGGCAATATCCAATTTTTTCATAGCGCTGGCACGCGTGACCTTTACACTATGCTTCAGTTTTTCGTCGATCTGGCAGACGACATATTTGAATATATCTTTGTTCGTGAATGTAAAGTAGACGAAGAATATCAGCGTCATTACCACATAGCCGGATAGTAGCCCGGCAAGGTGGGTGTAGATCGATCCCCTGGATGCATACTCATTGTTGAGTTGAAAACCGATGATCTGATATATGTACATCCCGAAGAATGCAAGCGGTATGATACTGTTGTTGACACAGAATTTCGTGAATGGCCGCGGCAATGTGCCCACGAATGTGAAGCGATGACCGTCGTTGATATAGCAGGTGATATGAAACGACATCGTGAACCCCGCTACGCAGATGCCCATGATGAAGAAACTCATGAAGTTTACTTTGTTAAGATATTCCGGATCCAGAAAGAGATAAGGGATACCCAGGTACCTTCCGAAGGCGCCTGTGATCATGGCAAACAGGATAACCCAGCAGAGTAGCAAGACGTGATTGCGCTTGAAATTGTTCAGCAGTAGTTGGACGGGAAAAGAGTAGCCGAAAGCGCTGAGAACGGAGTAAATCCTTTGCATGGGGCGTTATTCTGTAAGTTACCGCTTTTTCGTGATTGTTTTGCCGTGGGCGCGGTTATTTGTTCACCAGGCCGGCAGGTGCGCGATACGTCGGAGCTCGTCTGCCACCTTGCGGTCGTTGGCCAGGCGTGGCACCTTGTTTTGGCCGCCGAGTTTTCCCTGGGAACGCATATAGTCGATGAATGCATTCGCGGGAAGTGCGGTGATCTGCAACGTTTTTAGAATGCTTCCGCGTATCAGATCATCGTAATACGCATTTAGTCCCCGTAGCTGATTGTCGAGTTCGAGCGCGAATGCTTCTGAGTCACGGGGAGGTGTGGAGAATTCGATGAGCCACTCGTGGTGAGGCAGTCCCTGTTCCGCGGTGACACGTGGCGCGACAGTAAACTCTACAACACCCGTTTCCGGAAATGTCTGACGCGTGCGCTTCAGTGCCTGTTCGACTTCCTCACCAATGACGTGTTCCCCGAATGCGGAGATAAAGTGCTTTATCCGTCCGGTCACGATCACGCGATGGGGATTGGTGGATACAAACCTTACGGTGTCACCAATTGAGTAGCCCCAAAGCCCGGCATTACTGTTGAGAACGACGGCGTAATTTTTCCCGGTGGTGACCTCCCCGATGTGAAGTCGCGTTGGATTTTCATCGAAATACTCCTCGGTAGGAATGAACTCAAAAAAGATCCCCGCATTCAGAAGTAATAGCAAACCTTCTTCGTGCTGAGAGTCTTGATATGCAAGAAATCCTTCCGATGCAGGATATGTCTCAATGGAATCGATTTGCTTGCCAATGGTGTCGAAGAGCTTCGCACGGTACGGCTCGAAGTTTACGCCGCCATAGACGAACATGGAAAAATTAGGGAATACGTCTTTGATCTTCTTTCCTGTCCGCTCCTGAATCCGGTCAAAATACATCTGCACCCACGGCGGGATGCCCGAAATGAGTGTCATATCCTCGTGGATGGTTTCGTCGATAATACGATCTAGCTTTTCCTCCCAATCGGAGATACAGTTGGTCTCGTAGCTGGGCTTTTGATTGGTCCGGAGATACGATGGTACGTGATGGTTGACGATGCCCGACAGGCGTCCGGTTTTGATCCCGTTTTTTTCCTCAAGTTCCGGACTTCCCGAAAGGAAGATCAGGCCCCCGTCGAGAAAAGAAGCCCTGCCCGTTTCTTTGACATAACTCAACAAGGCGTTGCGCGCGCCGTTAATGTGGTTGGGAACAGAGTGTTTGGTAATGGGAATATATTTTGTTCCCGAGGTGGTTCCCGAGGTCTTGGCGAGGTAGGCAGGCTTCCCACTCCACAGCACATCGGGCTTCCCCTTGGCTACCTCGTCAAAATATGTTTTCAGTCCTTCGTAATCGCGTACCGGTACCTGCTTCCGGAAATCGTCATAAGACCGTATGTTCCGAAATTGGTGGTCCTGACCGAATCTGGTGGACTGCCCTGTTCGTATCAACGACTCAAAAATACGCTGTTGAAACCGGTGGGGGTCGAGTGTCCACTCTCTCGTCTGCTGCGCAACGTATGCGGCCAATGGCTTCGCTAATACCGACCGAATTCCCATAGCTTTCGTCAATTCAAGATTCTAAATTATTCAAATTTTCGATAAGGTTCGGATACTGGTATTTTGGTTATTGCCTTGAAAAATTCTTCTTAACTTGACGGAATGAGAACAACACTCAAAATCATTGTAATTGGATTTGTGTCAGGACTTGCAGGCTCGTACGCAGGGTTTCGGTACTTTCAGGAACCAGGGGCAAAGCAAGGATCAGCCGTTGACTTCCGGACGGTGAACTACGATTCGGGTACGGCGCCCTTGCCGTACGCGGGACCAGCGCCCACTCCCGGCACGGCGGCAGCACCTCCGATTGATTTCCGTGAAGCGGCCGCGAAGTCCACGCCCAGTGTTGTCTATATCAACAGTATCTCACAGGGTGTTACCTATTCTACCTGGGACTGGTTCTTTGGTGAAACTCCCGGGAGGCAGACACAGGTCAGCAGCGGCTCGGGTGTAATATTTACAAATGACGGCTATATAATTACGAACAATCACGTTGTTGCACAGGCGGAGCGTATAGAAGTGAACTACAATAAGCGCGTTTATCCTGCGGAACTTATCGGCACTGACCCGTCAACTGATCTTGCAGTGATCAAGATACAGGCCAGCGACCTTCCTGCAATTTCACTGGGGAATACACGCGAGCTTGAGGTTGGTGAGTGGGTGATTGCGGTGGGAAATCCATTTTCACTTGCCTCCACTGTAACGGCGGGTATTGTCAGCGCCAAAGGAAGGAAGATAGGGATACTTGAAGGCAAATTTCCGATTGAGTCATTCATTCAGACGGATGCAGCTATCAATCCGGGAAACTCCGGTGGTGCACTCGTGAATATCAAAGGAGAGCTGGTAGGAATTAATACGGCGATTTTGTCAAGAACAGGCTCTTATACAGGGTATGCTTTTGCTGTGCCAGTAGACATTGCGCGGAAGGTGTTCTCCGATCTTGTCAAGTTCGGCATCGTGCAGCGCGCTGTTTTTGGCGGACGCGTGGTGGAATACGACTTCGCCAATGCGAAAAAGTACAATCTCGACACGCGGGTGGAGCGCTATCGAGGTGTGTTACTCGAAGCGGTTGACCGCGACGGACCTGCCGTGAAAGCAGGACTCAGTCCCGGTGACGTTATCACGCATATCAACAACGTCGAAATCAATTCGCAAAGCGCGTTTGAAGAGGAATTGAGTTATCGCTATCCCGGCGATAAAGTGAATCTGCAATATGTGCGCGACAATAAAAATGGGTCCACAACGGTCACGCTTGTGAACCGCGATGGTACTACGGAGATAATCCGGCGGCACATTGTCGAAGCTGATTTCCTGGGGGCGCACCTGGAACCCACCCAGTATGGTGTGAAGGTTTTCAGGATACAGGAGAAAAGTGTTCTGAAACAAATTGGAATCCCCGAAAATTTTACGATTGTCGCGATTAACCGGGTGCGAGTAAAAGAACCGCAGGAAGTAATCGAATTCTTTCAGAAGTATCGGGGTTCCGGCCGCATTTACGGCGTCAATGCCTCCAGGCAGCAGATAGAGATTCCTTTCTCGATAAGATGACCGAATGAAATATCAGGATACTCTTAATTTGAGTTTTTTTCCAAGCTCATCGACTGAGGCTTTGAAGTTCGAGTCCGTTTTCATCATGTCTTCCACGGACTCAAGCGCGTGAATCACGGTGCTGTGATCACGGCCTCCGAAGTTTTCTCCTATCAGCGCAAGCGTTAATTGGGTGAATCGCTTGCAGAAGTACATGGCCACCTGTCGGGGAATAACGATCTCGCGCTTCTTGACTTTGCCTTTCATTGCGTCGAGATCGCACTTGAAGTATTCCGCCACCGTCTTTTGTATGAAATCGACGCTGACATCAGATTGAATTTCCTTGATGATATTCTTCAACACCTCCTTCGCCAGTTCAAGATCGATCTCTTTTTTCAGGAGGGTAGCGTGGAAGATCAACGAGTTGAGCACGCCTTCCATGTCGCGCAGGTTCGTATCAACGCTGTACGCGAGGTACTCGGATACTTCCGTCGGGATCTCGATGCCATCCGCCTGCATCTTGCGATTGATAATCGCCAGTTTTGTTTCGAAGTCAGGTTCCTGTAGATCCGCTGTAAGCCCCCATTTGAAGCGCGAAAGCAGCCGCTCCTGAAAACCTTTGAGGTCTCGAGGTGGGCAGTCGCTCGTCATGATAATTTGTTTGCCGGATTGGTGTAGTTGGTTAAAGATGTGAAAGAACATCTCCTGCGTCTTCTCGCGGCCTGCGAGAAACTGAACATCATCGAGGATCAGCAAGTCGACTTGCAGATAAAAGTTCTGGAAGTCCTGCAAGCGGTGATTCTGCAGTGCATTGAGGAATTGATTGGTGAAATCATTCTGGTCCACGTACAACACGACCTTTGCCGGCATGTTGTTCTTGATCTCATTTCCAATTGCCTGAACAAGGTGTGTCTTTCCCACACCTACACCGCCGTACAACATCAACGGATTGAAAGACGTTACTCCCGGCTTTTTTGCAACGGCGAGTCCTGCAGAACGCGCGAGCCTGTTACAGTCGCCTTCGACGAAGTTATCAAACGAATATGCTGGATTGAGCCTGGAATTGATGTTCTGTGGATTCAGGGCCTTTAGCGCAAAAGGCGAGTAGTCGTCCGAGCCGAAAGCGCCGGAGGACCCTACTGTACCTCTGCGATTTCCGATCCCATTAGCAGGGTAGTTGACTGCCACCGGGGGAGTTTGTTGATTGCCGCTGTCAACGACCACGGAATATTCGAGTCGCCCGGTTGGGCCAAGCACCGTGTGTATGGCCTTCTTCAGTACGCCAACGTAGTTGTCCTCAAGCCATTCGTAGAAGAATTGCGACGGAACCTGGATTGTAAGTACGTCACCATCAACGCTGAGTGGAACAATGGGTTTGAACCACGTGCTGAAGTTTTCATCTTCCACATTGATCCGAATCACTTCCAGACAATCATTCCATACCGTGCCGCAGCTTACTTCCATGTTAGCTCTGAATTCTTGAAGTTTGGGAACCCCAGGAGGGAAGGGGGAGACAAAGATGTAAAAAAAGACCACATCAAAACAAGGCGTTCTCCTCTTGATTTTTCGGAAAAAAAAACTAGTATCGTTATTTTCTGATTAAATCCAATCCGTACGAGAATTACTGGTTAAAATTGAGCTTAATTGTTTTTTTCATGGACGGAACTTCGTTTGACATACAGCTGCAAAATCTTTTTCCGGGATCTTCACGAGAAGATTGGAGCAAGATCGCGGCCCGGGAGACAGGAAGTGAAGATCCGTTTGAAAAACTCATGTGGGAAAGCGTGAGTGGGATTCCTTTTCTGCCATATTACGACGCAGCTGACGAATCTGAACTTCAGTTCGTGAGGCGTTTTGCATTGCATCGCAAAGTTTCGTCGGGATGGCTAAATGCCCCGGTAGTACATTCAACTGATCAAATGGAAGCTAATCGATTGAGCCTCGATCACTTGCTTCACGGCGCCGACGGTGTATTGTTTGATACCCGCGGTGTCAATATCCAGGATGTCAACCCCATGACGCGCGAAATTAAATGGAATCACTGTTATCTGGGATTTTACCTCGACGGTTCCACTTCGTTGCTTCCATCTCTGCGGGAGCACATTCGCGCGTATTCGGGCAAGGCGCTCGAAGGGACGATGTTCTGGCGCGATTTAGACAACACACACGACCTTTCGTTCTTTCTGCAGCTTCCTGTTCCGTTCCGCGCACTCGGCTTGCTGATCAGTGAATCAACACCGGCGCATGAAGTCAGCGATGCGCTGTGGGCCGGTGTTCGCGCCTTTGAACAATTTTGCAACCAGGAAGACAAAGAGCGTGTATTCGGCTCGGTGGCGTTTTCACTGCCGGCAAATGCGAGACTTCTGGAGAACGTTGCGAAATTCAAGGCTCTTCGAATACTCTGGTTTCAGGTAGCGCGCGCATACGGCTTACGCAAGTATGAGTCTCGTGAGTTGTTTCTGCATGCACGTTCGTCGTTTGTGCCAGATGGTGACTTTGGCCCCCGGGAAAATATGCTCAAAGGAACCTTCGCCGCGATGGGTGCCCTGATGGGTGGCTGTGATGCACTCACAGTGGAGAGTGATGGTACAGCATCCTTTGCGAGACGCTGCGCGCGAAATGTATCGACAATTCTTCGTGAAGAATCTTTTCTTGATCGCGATATGGACCCGCTGAAAGGCGCCTGGGCCGTAGATGCGATGACACATGCTATCGCTAAAGAAGGCTGGAAACTGTTTCAGCAAAAAAGTCACGCATGAAACGACCTGATTTTTCCAAGATCTCGTTTGACGGATCTGCCGAGGAGACCCCAAAGCCCGATACCGCAGCCACGAGTATGCTTGCAGGGTTTACTGCAGGTGTGCCTCCATTCTTGCGCGGCCCCTATGCGACGATGCACACGTTGCGTCCATGGACGATACGACAGTACGCGGGCTTTTCAACTGCGCAGGAGAGTAATGCATTCTATCGCCGGAATCTTGCCGAGGGCCAGCGCGGGCTATCAGTCGCGTTTGACCTTGCCACGCATCGTGGCTATGACTCCGATCATCCTCGCGTCCGTGGAGATGTGGGTAAGGCGGGTGTAGCTATCGACTCGGTAGACGATATGAAATTGTTGTTCGAACATATTCCACTAGACGAGATGTCGGTATCTATGACCATGAACGGAGCTGTTATTCCGATCATGGCATTTTATATCGTAGCAGGCGAGGAGCAAGGAATAACGCCGGCACAACTCAGCGGTACGATACAGAATGATATTCTGAAGGAGTTTATGGTGCGCAACACCTACATCTATCCTCCCGCACCTTCGATGCGAATTGTCGCAGATATCTTTTCTTACACATCAAAGCGAATGCCGCGGTTCAATTCTATCAGCATCAGCGGCTATCATATGCATGAAGCAGGAGCGCCGGCGGAACTGGAACTCGCGTATACAATAGCGGATGGGTTAGAGTATATCCGCGCAGGTATTGCCGCTGGCATCGACATTGATGATTTTGCGCCGAGACTTTCATTCTTTTGGGGCATCGGGATGGATTTTTTCGTAGAAGTCGCCAAGATGCGGGCAGCTCGACTGCTGTGGGCGGCGATTGTAAAGCGTTTTAATCCTCGTAATCCGAAGTCGATGGCGTTGCGCACGCATTGTCAGACCTCGGGCTGGAGCCTCACATTACAGGATCCGTATAACAATGTCACCCGCACATGCGTCGAAGCGCTGGCGGCGGTACTGGGTGGGACGCAATCACTTCACACCAATTCACTCGATGAAGCGATCGCGTTACCGACTGACTTTTCCGCTCGTATTGCCCGCAATACCCAGCTCTATATTGAGAAGCAAACCGGCGTCACCAACGTGGTTGACCCGCTTGGTGGTTCCTTCTATATTGAGTCCTTGACGCTTCAGCTTGCGAATGCGGCGTGGAAACTGATCTCCGAGATCGAAGACCTCGGCGGTATGACGCGCGCGATAGAAACTGGGATTCCGAAGCTCCGGATCGAGCAGGCGGCTGCGGCAAAGCAGGCGAGGATTGACTCGGGAAAGGATGTGATCGTTGGTGTCAATCGTTACCTGACCGATGAAAAGCCGGATTTCGATATCCTTGAGGTCGATAACACGTCGGTCAGGGAATCTCAGGTCCGACGGCTGGAGGACCTCCGACAGGGCCGGGATCAGAAAGCCGTTATCGCTGCACTTGAGGCGGTGGAGAAAGCTGCGGCATCCGATGGCAACCTTCTCGAAGTAGCAGTCGACGCAGCTCGAAAGCGAGCCACTCTTGGGGAGATCTCCGCTGCAATGGAGAAGGTATTCGGACGATATCAGGCGACCGTGCGATCGGTTGCAGGCATTTACCAGGCTGAAATGAAAGATGACCACGATTTTACCAGCGTGCGCAAACTGTCGGATGACTTCGCTTTGCGCGATGGAAGACGACCGCGTATACTCATCGCCAAGATGGGCCAGGACGGACACGACCGCGGTTCGAAAGTGATCGCGACAGGGTTCGCAGATCTGGGGTTTGATGTCGACATCGGTCCACTTTTTCAGACACCCGCAGAGGTCGCTCGCCAGGCTGCTGAGAACGATGTTCACGTCGTTGGGGCTTCCACGCTTGCGGGTGGTCACAAGACACTTATCCCGGAACTTGTAGCGGAATTAAAAACGATCGGTCGGCCGGATATTATGGTGGTCGCGGGTGGCGTCATCCCGGAACAGGACTTTGGATTTCTTCGCAAGAATGGAACATCGTTTATTTTTGGGCCCGGAACGGTAGTCACCGAAGCCGCAAAGAGCATATTAACCGACTTGCTGAAGAAGCTATAAAAGAAGCTTTCTATTGCTGATCACAAACAACCGACCTTGACTCGAAAAAAGAATATTGCCATTCTGGGATCCACTGGTTCAATCGGCCGGCAGGCGCTGGAAGTAGTCTCCCGGCATCCCGACTATTTCCAGGTGGAAGTACTGACGGCCCAAAATAATGTGACTCTTCTCGTAGAGCAAGCGAAGGCATTTCAGCCCAATGCAGTCGTGATCAGCAATACCGATCACTATGCTACGCTGAAAGACGCATTGGCAGGCGAAGATATCAAAGTCTATGCAGGCGACAACGCGCTTGCATCCATCGTGGAAATAGATGCTATCGATATCGTACTTACCGCTCTCGTGGGCTATTCGGGACTAGCACCGACGATAAAGGCAATCGAAGCGGGTAAACCGATCGCGCTGGCCAACAAGGAGACGCTTGTTGTCGGGGGGGAACTGGTTACAAAACTCGCGCGCGAAAAGGGTGTGAACATCTATCCGGTAGATTCAGAACACTCTGCGATCTTCCAGTGTCTCGCCGGTGAATTTCACAACACGGTTGAGAAGATCGTGCTCACGGCGTCGGGTGGACCTTTTCGCGGGATGACGCGTCAGCAGCTCGCACATGTCACAAAGGCAGAGGCATTGCGCCACCCAAACTGGAACATGGGAGATAAGGTGACTATTGACTCTGCCACGTTGATGAACAAGGGGCTCGAGGTTATCGAAGCCCGGTGGCTGTTCGGGCTGCAGCCTGGTCAGATTGAGGTTGTTGTCCATCCACAGTCGATCGTTCATTCTATGGTGCAGTTCGAAGATGGGTCTATTAAGGCTCAATTGGGCCTGCCGGACATGAGATTGCCCATCCAATACGCCTTGACCTACCCGGACCGGCTGAAATCCGACTTCCCTCGTTTTGACTTCCGAAACTATCCGGCGCTGAATTTCGAAAAACCCGATACGGAAACTTTTCGTAATCTTGCGCTGGCTTTTGCGGCCCTGGAGCGGCGCGGGAACATGCCTTGCGTCCTGAATGCGGCCAATGAAATAGCTGTGGCAGAGTTTTTGAGTGACAGGCTTGGTTTCCTGGAAATGCCAGCGGTTGTGGAACATTGCCTGGCGAAAATGAATTATATAGAGGATCCTACCTACGAAGATTACGTACTGACTGACCGGGAAACGAGGGTGATGGCTCTAGAGAGTATAAAAAGAGGAATTTACAAGAAACACAATGGATTTTGATTGGATGATCATGGTAGCTCAACTATTGTTGAGCCTTTCTTTTCTTGTTGCCGTCCACGAATTCGGACATTTGATCGCAGCAAAATATTTCGGCATGCGGGTCGAACAGTTTTCGATCGGCTTTCCGCCCAAACTGTGGTCCTTCCGAAAAGGCGGGACTGAGTATGCGATCAGTGCCATTCCCCTTGGCGGTTATGTCAAGATATCAGGAATGATCGATGAGTCGCTCGATACGGAAACGATGAAGCAGGAACCCCAACCCTGGGAGTTCCGGTCAAAGCCCGCCTGGCAGCGCCTGATCGTCATGCTCGGTGGGATATTCGTTAACGTCGTCGTGGGCATCCTGATATTCATCGGTATTACTTACACATTTGGTGATACATACATACTGAAAGATGTCGTGAATGAGAACGGAGGGTTCGAAGTCGGGCCGGTCGGTCAGGAGATCGGACTCAGGACGGGAGACAAGATCGTCCTGGTGAACGGACGCGACTTCGAATACCTTGAAGACCTTATCCGTCCGGAGACGCTTCTCGCGACTAACGCATCCTACACGGTCGAGCGCGATGGAAGGCAAATTGTTATCCCAATACCGGGTGATTTCATTCAGCAATTCAACAAGAAGGAGACGGCGGGCCGGTTTATCTTCTATCGATTTACTCCCGTGATCTCGCAAACTCAACCTGGATCCGTAGCTGACAAAATGGGGCTGCAGGAAGATGATAGAATTGTCGCAATGAACGGAGCGCCGATCGCTTATTTTGACGAGATCTCGGCGTTTATGAAGTCAACTAAACCTGAAACCCTTGCCGTAACAGTACAACGCGGTGGTCAGACGCTGACATTCACAGAGGATTTCCGGGGGCAGGAGACTCTTGGCGTCCGTGCAAAAAGTCCAAAGGCGTTTTTCGATACGGCGGAGCGCAGGATCAAGTATAGCCTGGCGGAATCCTTTCCACTTGGTACTGAGCGTGCTTTCACGACACTTACGGTTCAAATCAAGGCGTTTGGGAAAATTATTTCCGGATCGCTTTCACCTAAGGAGTCCCTATCAGGTCCGCTGGGTATTATGCAGGCTTTCGGAGCCGAGTGGAACTGGGAACGGTTCTGGTCGCTGACTGGCGTACTGTCACTTGTTCTCGCGTTTATGAATCTGTTGCCGATCCCGGCACTGGACGGCGGTCACGTGATGTTTCTTTCATATGAGATCATATCCCGACGCAAGCCGTCAGATAAATTCCTCGAAACCGCTCAAAAGGTTGGAATGGTCTTTCTGCTGGGACTGATGGTATTCATTTTCGCCAATGATATTATCAAGATGATCGGATGATCGTCATTTCCGGTCAATGTCAAACTCCACTCTCCGGTTGAGTTTCCTGTCGTGATCGTCCCGTTCCACGACAAGTGGACGTGCGCTTCCGAATCCCGTTGCGGTGATCCGGGAAGAGTTGATCTTGAACTGATACATCAGATATGCTTTGATAGCGTCGGCGCGCGCCTGTGACAGTCGCAGGTTCGACTCTTCGCTGCCTTGTGAATCGGTATGTCCCGAGATGTGCAGCTTGAAGACCGGATGGTCGAGCAGGAAGCCGGCGAGTTTGTCAAGGTCTGCATGCATCGCCGGAAGAATATCAGCCTTGCCATTCTCGAATTCTAAAGAAGCGAAGGCGATCTTGCTCTCGATCGGTTCCGCTTCCCTGTGCATTTCAGTATCTCCATCCATAAAGAAAAGTTCCTCAATGCGGAAGAAGTCTTCCCCCTGGATGATGAGCAGATAGTTTCGCTTGTTGATGAGTTGGAAGTCGAACGAACCATCTTCGCGCAGAAACTTCGGTGCAACCTCAACCCCCTTGTCCATATCGATTACCGAGACGATACCTCTCAACGGCTTCTTTGTTTGTGAATTTGTCAGCGATCCGGCAAGTCGTGCGACCGCGAGCGGTTGGGCCTCCATCGGCACGGGGAAGGTATGGAGATCGAGGTTCTCGATATCATGTTCATCCGAACGCGCATAGAACAACTGATTGGATTCTGAGTCGATCGTAAAATAGTATTCACTTCCGGGGCCGTTCACAAGAGGACCGATATTTTTTGGCTCGCCCCAGTTCGTCTCGATGCGATACGATTTGAAGATGTCGAAATCGCCGAAGGAAAGCGGATGGCCGTCTGAACTAAAATACAGGACGTTGTGACGGCGATGGAAAAATGGGCTCACTTCGCTGTCGCGGGTGTTGATGATCGGACCGATGTTCAACGCCTTTTGCCATTTACCGTCAGCTCCTTTGACGCTGTAGTAGATGTCCGATAGACCGAAACCTCCCAGCCTGTCAGATGCGAAGAACAGAGTATCGCCGGAATGAGACAACGAAGGATGGGAATCCCACGAGACGGTGTTGATATTTAGGCCGAGGTTGCGCACGTTGCTCCATACGCTGTCTTTGGAAAGTGTTGCTTCAAAGATATCACAGCTGCCGAATGAGTCAGGCGAATTGCAGCGTGCGAAATAGAGTGTCGTTCCATCCTTACTAAGACACGCGGAACCTTCGTTGTAGCGTGTGTTGATGGTTGAGAAGGGTTTGGCATCCATCCACTGACCGTCTTCCCATGTCGTAAAAAACAAGTCTTCGTTGTAGGTGCGCTCAATCGTCATCAGCGCGTTTCGCTTCGACGTGAAAAGTAGGAGATCATCCCGGTTGCCGATAGTCGGACCGTAGTCGGCTTTGTCGGAGTTGACCCATTCGCCCATTTTTACGAGCACGCCTTGAGGAGGTCTCAGCGTATCGATTTCCTTTCGGTACTCGACCAGTTCGTAGTACTGGGCCAGGGGAACATAGTCTTCCGCTCGCTCCGTTGCAATACTGTCATACTCCCGCCGGATGTTGCGAGTATCCGTTTGCTTCCGCGAATGCTTCAAGGCCAGTTTGTAAAGCAGGATGGATTCGCCCGGAGGTCCGAATTGCTTTGATAGCCGTGCCAGCTTCCAGATCAGGTCGGTGTTGGCGGCGAAGTTCTCGGTCCCGAAATTGCTTACATACGCCCGGACGGCGGTGTAAAGTTGATCACCGGTACTCGATTGTTCAAGCTGGCGTATGCGGGCGAGTAGATTGGGCTGGCTGTAAAAGCGAAGCTTGTTAGTATTCGAAAAGTTAAAGATGTCAGATTGGCTGTAAGTTGTCAGACTATCGTTCAGTTCAACGACACCACCGCTCTTGAACTTGTTTTTTTTCTTCTGTGCTTCGGCGGGCGAAGGAAGCAAGTAGCAAAAGGCCGTTATCGCGATCAAAAAATAGGTTTTCACTGAACCTGGGGCGTTAATTGTGACGCAAACTCAATAAAGTTGTCACATTTTTGCTTCTTTTACAACTCCGCTGGCACTACTATTGTCCAAGTATCCTGTTACCCTCGAAACCAACAATAATACCCACGTTGTGTCAAACTGACATTCCAAAACATGTTCAAAACATTGGCAATACAATTAGTGCAAGAGGAGTCTGATGATCTTATCCAGATGATCAATCCTGAGCAGGAGAGCGACCTGAAGCCGGAAGACCTTCCCGAAGAACTGTCGATACTACCGATAAAGAATACCGTTCTTTTCCCCGGTGTGGTTATTCCGATTACCGTGGGGAGACAAAAATCTATCAAGCTGGTCAAAAAGGCTTATCAGGGGAATCGGATCATCGGCGTAGTTGCGCAGAAAAATTCACAAGCGGAAGAACCTGGGGTTGATGAATTATACCGCACCGGCACCGTGGCGAGGATCATCAAGATGTTGGTGCTGCCGGATGGGAATACAACAATCATCATCCAGGGAAAGAACCGATTTAATATTCAGGAGTTCGTTCAGGAGGAGCCTTATTTGACCGCGCATGTTGAACTGCTGGTTGAACCCGTTCTCAATATCAACGGCAAACAAGCAAAGGCACTCGTTCAATCACTTAAGGATGCGGCATCAAAGATCCTCAAACTTAACCCTGAGATTCCCCAGGAGGCGCAGGTAGCGCTTGATAATATTTCAAGCATGTCATTCCTCATTCACTTTCTGGCGAGCAACCTGAATGTGGATGTAGCGGACAAGCAAAAGATACTCGAGATCCAGAACCTGATCGACCGGGGCACCCTGCTGTTGCAATACATGTTGCGGGATGTTCAGATGCTTGAGATCAAGCACGAGATCCAGAAGAAGGTGCATACAGATATCGATCAGCAACAGCGCGACTATTTCCTGCGGCAGCAGATCAAAGTACTGCAGGATGAACTGGGCTATGATGGTCCCGACAAGGAGGTCGAAAAACTCAGGAAGCGCGCAGAAGCCAAGAAATGGTCCAAGCCGGTAGCGGAGCATTTCAAGAAAGAAATTGAGAAGTTGATGCGGATCAATCCGATGGCCGCCGAGTATCCGGTCGCCATGAATTATATCGAATTCATGCTCGACCTGCCATGGGCCGAGTACACTGAAGACGACTTTGACCTTGCCCGTGCGAAGCGCATACTTGACCGCGATCACTTCGGACTCGAGAAAGTGAAGACAAGGATATTGGAATACCTTGCTGTGCTAAAGCTCAAGAAGGATATGAAAGGACCAATCCTTTGCTTGTACGGACCTCCGGGTGTCGGAAAAACTTCACTTGGCCGCTCCATCGCGAAAGCGCTGCAGCGGAAGTATATACGGATGTCTCTTGGAGGTGTTCACGACGAGGCGGAGATCCGCGGTCACCGTAAGACCTATGTTGGAGCGATGCCGGGTAAGATCTTGCAGAACATTAAGAAATCACAATCGTCAAACCCGGTGTTCATCCTGGACGAGATCGATAAAGTGAAATCCGATTTCCGCGGAGATCCTTCATCGGCGCTGCTAGAGGTGCTCGACCCGGAACAGAACCACTCGTTCGGCGATAATTATCTCGAAGTCGAATACGACCTCTCAAAGGTTCTGTTTGTGGCGACAGCAAACTCCCTTGATACCATTCATCCGGCGCTTCGCGATCGTATGGAGATCATTGAAGTGACAGGTTATACACAGGAGGAAAAGGTACAGATTGCACTGAAGCACCTTATCCCGAAGCAACTCAAGGAGCACGGTCTGAAAGCATCGCATGTGAAATTCTCCAAAGTAGCCGTTGCAAAGATCATCGGTAGCTACACAAGGGAATCAGGTGTCAGAGGCCTGGAACGCAAGATCGGTACTATCGTGCGGAATATCGCGAAGTCTGTTGCGATGGATGAGGAATATGATAAACTGGTTTCAGAGGATACAGTGCGCAAGATCCTCGGGGCGGAGGTTCATGATGAAGAACTCTACCAGGGAAATGATATCGCTGGCGTTGTGACAGGGCTTGCCTGGACTCAGGTAGGAGGGGAGATTCTGTTTGTCGAGTCGAGTCTCAGCAAAGGAAAAGGTACGCTGACTATCTCCGGGCAACTCGGCGATGTGATGAAGGAGTCGGCGATGGCTGCGCTTTCCTATTTGAAGTTCAATGCCGAGAACCTGGGAATCGATCCACGGGTGTTCCAACAGTACGATCTTCATATTCACGTTCCCGCCGGAGCTGTGCCAAAAGACGGTCCATCCGCCGGGATCACAATGCTCACGTCGCTGGCATCGATCTACACGCAACGGAAAGTGAAGTCCAGGCTCGCGATGACCGGAGAGATTACGCTGCGAGGTAAGGTTTTGCCCGTGGGTGGGATAAAGGAAAAGATCCTGGCGGCAAAGCGAAGCGGTATCCGCGAAATTGTGCTCAGTGCGAAAAACAAGCGCGACATCGACGAAATCGAGAAGCAATATACGAAGGGTCTCACGTTCTACTTTGTGGACACTGTTGATGATGTTCTGAAAGTGGCGCTTCTCAAAGAGAAAATTGTCCACCCGATAACGTTTACACTGACAGAGCCAAATTTTCAAAAATACGTTCACAATTGACAACGAAGCCGGCGACTGGTCTGCTGTGCCGACTATGATCGACGGCCGGAAGAATACGAGATTATGATGGATAACAAATATCTGACACCACAGGAAATTGTTGCTGAACTGGACAAGTATATCATCGGACAATACGAGGCCAAGCGGAATGTGGCCATCGCTTTGCGGAACAGGTGGAGGAGGATGAATGTGCGATCCGAAATACGGGATGAGATCGTGCCCAACAATATATTGATGATCGGCGCCACTGGTGTGGGCAAGACCGAGATCGCGCGGCGCCTTGCCAAGATTGCCGATGCACCGTTTGTCAAGGTAGAGGCCTCCAAGTTTACCGAGGTTGGTTACGTCGGTCGCGATGTGGAAAGCATGGTGCGCGATCTTGTCGACCAGTCCGTCAACATGGTGAAAGCACACAAGAAGGAGGAGGTAAAAGAAAAGGCTGCAGCGATCGTCGAAGATATGATCCTCGATGCGCTTATTCCGCCGTTAAAGGCGCCGTCGCGTTCTTCGACGACGTTCGGTACACAAATTGAATCTGATACACCGTCGTCGGATGATGAACTGAACGAACGGACGCGTAGTCTTTTCCGCGAGAAGATACGTCGTGGTGAACTTGAGGACCGCAAGATCGAGATCAGCATCAAAGGATCATCCGGACCGAATGTCGGAATGGTTGGTGCAGGGATGATGGACGAGGTCTCGATGATGAACCTTCAGGAAATGATCAGTGGGATGATGCCTAAGAAGGCGAAAAAGCGCAAGGTTACCGTAGCAGAGGCGCGCAAGCTTCTGCTGGAGGAGGAAGCGTCGAAACTGATCGATATGGATGAAGTAAAAGAGGAGGCCATCAGAAGGGCGGAAGATGCGGGGATTATTTTTATCGACGAGATAGACAAGATAGCTTCCGGAGGTCGGAAGGGTGGGAGTGGACCCGATGTAAGCCGCGAAGGCGTGCAGCGCGATCTGTTGCCGATCGTCGAGGGAAGCACAGTGAATACCAAACACGGCGTGATCAATACAGATCATGTTCTCTTCGTCGCCGCCGGAGCGTTCCATATTTCGAAGCCGTCTGATCTGATCCCGGAATTGCAGGGACGCTTTCCCATACGTGTTGAACTCGACAACCTTACGAAGGAGGATTTCGTCAGGATACTCCGCGAACCCAAGAACGCGCTGTCCAAGCAGTACCAGGCGTTGTTCGAGGCAGAAGGAGTCAATATCTCCTTCGCGGATGACGCGATTGAAGAAATTGCTAATACTGCCTTTGTTGTCAATGCCGATGTCGAGAACATCGGAGCGCGGAGGTTGCACACAGTCATGAGCAAGCTCTTGAATGAGCTGCTGTTCGATGTTCCGGATAAAATTCCGGCTCAATCCAGTATCTCGATAGACGCTGCCATGGTACGGGAAAAGTTAAGTAGCCTGGCCAGAAATAAAGACCTTAGCGAGTACATTCTCTGATGATTGCCCGGTGTACGTCGGTAATACCGGGCACCGGTCAACTGCGATTCAGGTGCCGGATCGTTTTCTCTTTGCTGGTTCTTGTGCATGTTGCAGCCGCACAGGATCTGAGTATCGCAGATGAATCGAAGAAAAATGAGAGCGACTCTATCAGGAGTCGGTACATCAGTGGCTTTCCCGATCACTTCTTCCTGTATCCCGTTCTCAAGCAACGCGGTCTGAATTTTGAGCTATCGAACGCCGATCGCAGCTCGAAGTTGACGTACCGACCCAACAACACCTATAGTTTGGGTTTGGGGATGTATCTGTTTGAGCTTGGCGTCGAGATCGCGTTCGCAATTCCCCTCCGCGAGCAGAGTATCGATCGGTTTGGCAGATCGGATGCACGCGACCTTCAGTTAAATGTGCTGGCAAAACGATGGGGCGCCGACCTGTTTTCACAAAACTATTCGGGATTTTATATCGATGATAGCCAAGTACAAGTGTTGCAAGACGAAGCATTTCCGCAGCGTCAGGATATTGGGATCAAGAATTTCGGGCTAACGGGACATTATGTATTCAATCACGAGCGTTTTTCCCTACGCTCCGCGTACAACTATGCCGAGCGGCAGCTCTCGACCAAGGGATCTTTCATCCTGCTAGGAACACTTTCGACATTCCGGATCGCCGCCGATTCATCCATTGTCATCCCCGCCCGACGACCTGATTTTGGAAGCGAAGCTGACTTTACACGCTTGCGCTATACCACTTTCAGCGTTGCACCGGGTTATGCGTTCAATCTCACCTACAACAACTTCTTCCTGAACACGACGCTCGCACTGGGGCCGGCCCACCATTGGCTGAACTACGATCTGGAAGGTCAGCGCGCAACACAACATGATATTGCCGTGAACACGTTCTTTGGTGCGCGAGTCGCGATCGGGTACAATGGTTCGAGATTGTTCGGCGGTGTGAGCTTTGTTTCACAAGGTACCACGTTGGGTATCGACCGTGTTAATTTTTCGAGTAGCAACAGTGTGTTTAAGGTGTTGATGGGATACCGCTTTCGGGAGTGGGGTATTTTGCGAAAGCGCGTATGGGATATTGTGCCGTTTATTTCACCGTAGTGTTAGCACATCCATTCCCCCTGCAGCCTCAATGGCTCGGCCACACGACACATCTACATTGAGCTGCTAATACTGTGAAGAGATCGCGAAGGCGCAGCCCTTCATTCGTGATCATCCGTGAAATCCGTGACGAAAATATCTGATCATTTTTTGCCGCGAATTTCACCAAGTAACACGAATTTAGAGTACTGTGAAAAGGTCGTAAGGCTAGCCCCATTCGCGCAATCCGTGGCAAAAGAAAACTAAATGTGACGAATCTCTTCAACGGAGAGCTTTGTGAATCTGGCGATCTGTTCGATCGGCATACCAT
>CAYTMU010000013.1:0-76372 GCA_964438975.1 uncultured Roseivirgaceae bacterium
GCAGAGCGTCGAGAACTGGTGCATGATGATCCCCGGCCTCAAGGTCGTGGCGCCGTCGAGCCCGGTGGATGTGGTCGGGCTGCTGGCCGCCGCGGTGCGCGATCCCGATCCGGTGATCTTCCTGGAGCACAAGTCGCTCTATGCGACCAAGGGCGAGGTGCCGGACGGCGAGATCCTCGACAGGCTCGGCACTGCCAAGGTGCTGCGTCCGGGGCGGGACGCCACCATCCTGGCGCTGGCGCTGATGGTGCCGCGGGCGCTGGCCGCCGCGGAACGGCTCGCCGCCGAGCACGGCATCGACTGCGAGGTCATCGACATCCGCTCGCTGGTGCCGCTCGACACCCAGACCATCCTCGCCTCGGTCGCCAAGACGCACCGCTGCTTCAGCGTGGAGGAGAATCCGCGGCTGTGCGGCTGGGGCGCCGAGATCATGTCGATCATCGCCGACGAGGCGTTCTACGAGCTGGACGGACCGCTGGTGCGCATCACCACGCCGCACATCCCGTTGCCGGCGGCCGACATCCTGGAAGACGCGGTTCTGCCGACGGTGGACCGGATCGTGGACCGGATCAGAAGGACGCTGAAGGCTTAAACCACACCGTCATCGCCGGGCCGCGCCGAAGGCGCGAGCCCCGGTGATCCCGACAAGGCGGGCATGGCTGCCCCACGATCGGGATGGCCGGGACAGCCCGGCATGACGAAGGAGGGAGTGAGAACGATGGCCGCATACGACAACCTTCTCGCCAACGTGCCGACCGACCTGTGGATCGGCGGCCAGTGGCGCAAGTCGTCCGACAATTCGCGTTTCGACGTAATCGATCCGGCGACGGAGAAGACCATCGCTTCGGTCGCCAGCGCCAGCGTCGACGACGCCCAGGCCGCGCTCGACGCTGCCGACAAGGCATTCGGCCCCTGGGCCGCGAAGAAGCCGCGCGAGCGCGGCGAGATCCTGCGCAAGGCCTACGAGCTGATCATGCGCGACGCCGAGCGTCTGGCGAAGCTGATCACCATCGAGAACGGCAAGGCGTTGTCGGATTCGCGCGGCGAGGTCGCCTATGCGGCCGAGTTCTTCCGCTGGTACGCGGAGGAGGGCGTGCGCAATCTCGGCCAGAACGGCGTCGCGCCGTCCTCGGGCGCGCGCATCTTCGTGCACCACAAGCCGGCCGGCATCGGCGTGCTGGTGACGCCGTGGAACTTCCCGGCGGCGATGGCCACCCGCAAGATCGGCCCGGCCCTCGCGGCCGGCTGCCCGGTGGTGCTCAAGCCCGCCTCCGAGACGCCGCTGACCATGCTGGCGCTGATGCCCATCCTTGAGGAAGCCGGCGTGCCGGCCGGCGTGGTCAATGTCATTCCCTCGAGGCGCTCCGGCGCGGTGGTCGACCACATGCTGCACGACCCGCGGGTGCGCGTGGTGTCGTTCACCGGCTCGACCGAGGTCGGCCGCAAGCTGCTCCACTCGGCCGCCGACAACGTGGTCAACACCGCGATGGAGCTGGGCGGCAACGCGCCCTTCATCGTATTCGAGGATGCCGACGTGGACGCGGCCATCGAGGGCGCGATGGTCGCCAAGATGCGCAACATGGGCGAGGCTTGCACCGCGGCCAACCGCTTCTATGTCCATGAGAGCGTGCAGGAGGAGTTCGCGAAGAAGCTGACCGCCAAGATGGGCGCGCTCAAGATGGGCAACGGCCTCGACGACGGTGTGGCGGTCGGCCCGCTGGTGAATGCCGAGGGCCGCGACAAGGTCGTCGAACTGGTCGAGGACGCGGTCGGCAAGGGCGCCAAGGTGCTGGTCGGCGGCAAGCGGCCGGAGGGACAGGGCTTCTTCTACCCCGCGACCGTGCTGTCGAACGTGCCCGACAACGCCATGATGCTGCGCGAGGAGATCTTCGGGCCGGTGGCGTCCTTGCAGACCTTCAAGTCCGAGGACGAGGTGATCAGGCGCGCCAACGACACCGAATACGGGCTGGTGGCCTATCTCTACACCAAGGACCTTGGCCGCGGCATGCGGGTCTCGGAGAAGCTCGACTTCGGCATGATCGGACTCAACCGCGGCCTCGTCTCCGACCCCGCCGCTCCGTTCGGCGGCATGAAGCAGTCCGGCGTCGGGCGCGAAGGCGCGCATGAAGGCCTGATGGAGTTCCTGGAGACGCAATATATTTCGGTGAGCTGGTAGAGCGGCACACTCCGCTGGGATCGCTTGTCTCGGCGATCCCGGCAGGGAAGCGAGATCGTGCCACAATGATCGGGATCACCGGAACGCGGCGCTTCGCGCCGATCCGGTGATGAGGGTTGAAGGGGAAGCGCGTGGACGTCCTGATGCCGCAGCTCGGCGAGACCGTCGCCGAAGGCAAGATCACCAAATGGTTCAAGGCCGCCGGTGACGCCGTGCAGCCGGGCGACAACCTGTTCGAGATCGAGACCGACAAGGTGTCGATGGAGGTGCCGTCCATCGCCGCCGGCACGCTCGCCGAAATCCGCGTGCCGGCTGGCGCGGTTGCCCCGGTCGGCGCGGTGGTGGCGGTGCTCGCGGGCGAGGGCAGCGCGGTGTCGCCGTCGCAACCCGCGGCCTCGGGCGCGCCGCCCGCACCCACCGCTTCCGCGCCTGCGCCGGCCGCTCCCAAGGCTGCCGCAGCGCCGCAGTCCGCTCCCGCGAAAGCGATGCCAGCGCCAAGTTCCGCGTTCCGCGGCGGCGAGCGGTCGGCGGATCCCGCCAGCTTCGCTTATGCAAACATGGACCTGTTCTTCGAGGTCCGCACCCCGGAGCGCAATCACGGCCCGGCGAAGCTTGCGACCGGCAGCCATGCCACGCCGCTGGCGCGGCGGCTGGCGGGCGAGCGCGGCATCGACCTGTCGCGCGTGTCGGGCTCGGGCCCGCATGGGCGGATCGTGGCGGCCGACGTGGAGGCCGCGACGGCGAGCGGCGCGGGTCGCGGCGTTTCGCTTGCGGCGGGTGCGTCCGCCGAGCAGGTGAAAGCGCTCTATCAGGGTGTCGAATACGAGGAGATGCCGCTCGACGGGATGCGCAAGACCATCGCCGCGCGACTCACCGAGTCCAAGCAGACGGTGCCGCATTTTTACTTGACGATGGACGTCGAACTCGACGCGCTCATGGCGCTCCGCGAGGGCGCGAACGCGGGTGCACCGAAGAAGGACGGCGAAGCGGCCTATAAGCTCTCGGTCAACGATTTCATCATCAAGGCGCTGGCGCTGGCGCTGCAGCGCGTGCCCGCGGCCAACGCCGTCTGGGCGGGCGACCGCATCCTGCGCTTCGTGCATTCGGACGTGGGCGTGGCTGTCGCGATCGACGGCGGCCTGCTGACGCCGGTGATCCGCAACGCCGAGGCCAAGCCGCTGTCGGCGATCTCGGCCGAGATGAAGGACTTTGCCACCCGTGCCCGGGAAAAGAAGCTCAAGCCGGCCGAATACCAGGGCGGGGCGAGCGCGATCTCCAACCTCGGCATGTACGGCGTGCGCGAGTTTTCCGCGATCGTGAACCCGCCCCACGCCACCATTCTGGCCGTGGGTGCGGCGCAGCGCCGCCCGGCCGAAGCCGCGGACGGCGGCGTGCGCTTCGTCAGCCAGATGACCCTGACGCTCTCGTGCGATCATCGCGTGGTCGACGGCGCGCTGGGGGCAGAGCTTCTCGCCGCGATCAAGGATCTACTGGAAAACCCGGTGCGGATGCTGGTTTAGGGCGGGGATTCCGCCCGCGCGCCCGTGCAGCCGCCAAAGAAATAATCAAGCCCAAAGAAAAGCCGCCCGGCGCTTTCGTGCCGGGCGGCTGATTTCTTTCCCGTTGCTTCGAAAGGGGCGTTACTTGGCGCCCTGCGCCTTGTTGACCTGGCGCACGATCGGCCACCACAGCTTCTCCTCGCTGCGGATGAATTCGTCGGTCTGCGCCGGCGTGAGGTCGCGCGAGTAGGTGCCGAGCTGCTGGAAGCGCTCCACCACGTCCGGCATGGCCACCACCTTGCGGAGGTCGGCGTTGATCTTCTGGATGATCGCGTCCGGCACGCCGCGCGGCGCCATCAGCACGATCCAGCCGCTGGAGACGACGCCCGGCACGGTCTCGTTGATCGCGGGCAGGTTCGGCAGGTTGGGCAGGCGCTTCTGCGACGCGATGCCGAGGGGACGCAGGCCGCCGTTCTGCAGGCCCGGCGCAAGGCCGGCGAGACCCTCGAACTGGATCGGGATGCGGCCCGCGATCACGTCGTTCAGCGTGGCCGCGGCCCCCGCCGAATGGACGAAGGAGATGTTCGCCTTGGCCCGTTCGCGGAACAGTTCGCCGGTCAGGTGCGCCTGGCCGCCGCGGTTGGTGGCCCCGAACAGCATGCCCTCCTTGCTGGAATTGGCGAGCTTGATCAGGTCGGCCACCGAGTTCGCCTTGACATCCTTGTTCACGGCGACCGCGATCGGCTGCTCACCGACCATGCCGATGGACACGAACGCCTTTTGCAGGTCGACGGGCATCTTGCCCTCCTGCATGACCGGGAGGACGTTGAAGGTCGAAGCCTGCGTCATGTAGAGCGTGTAGCCGTCCTTGGCGATGGTGTCGGCGGCCGCGGCCTGCGCCGCGATCAGCCCGCCGGCGCCCGGCCGGTTGATGACGACGATCTGCTGTTTCCACATCTGGGTCAGTCGGTCGGCGACGATGCGCGTCACCACGTCGGGGCTGTTGCCCGCAGCGGCCGGGGTGATGAACGTGATCGGTTTGCTCGGATAGTCCTGGGCCTGCGCCGGGCCGGCGGCGAACACCGCCAGCGCCGCGCCCAGAGCCGTCAAATTCAGCTTCCTGCGATTGAGATGCATCCCGCTTGCTCCCGTTCCGGATCAGGGTTTCTTTCCTGCGGTTGTCGTATAACAAGCGCGCGGCGCGGCGCAAATGCGGTAAAGGGAGGCATGACGGTGGCCGGACGGCGACGGGGATGCCGGTGGGACGGCGCTGCCGACGAGACTGGCGGCGAAGCGGCGGCCGGAACTTCGAGGCCCGCGTGAACGGAACCCCGACCCCTATCCTGACCGCTCCCCTCGGCCTGCTGGCCGAGCTGACGCACCGCTGCCTGCTCGCCTGCCCCTATTGCTCCAATCCGCTGGAACTGGAGAGGCGGGACGATGAACTCGACACCGTAACGTGGATGCGCGTGTTCCAGGAGGCGTCGGCGCTCGGGGTGGCGCAGGTGCGTCTGTCCGGCGGCGAGCCGGGCCTGCGCCGCGACCTAGTCGAGATCGCGGCGGCGGCGCGCGACGCCGGCCTCCACACCAGCCTCGTCACCTCGGGTGTCGGCATCACCACGCGCACCATGCGCGATCTCTGGGAGGCCGGGCTCGACCATGTGCAGGTCTCGATCCAGGACTCGGACGCCCAGTCGTCGGACCATATCGCCGGCCACAAGGGTGCATTCCAGCGCAAGCACGCGCTGGCGGCGGAGGCGGTGCGGCTGGGTCTGCCGCTGACCGTCAACCTCGTAGTCCACCGCGCTAACATCGACCGTATCGGCGGCATGGTCGAGCGCGCGCTCGCGCTGCGCGCGAGCCGCATCGAGATCGAGCATGTGCGATACCATGGATGGGCGCTCAGGAACCGAGCGCGGCTGATGCCGACGCGCGAGCAGGTCGTGCGAGCGGCCGCTGAGGTCGAGGCGCTGCGCGAGCGCACCAGAGGCCGCATCGTCATCGAGTCGGCGATGCCGGACGATCACGCAGGCGTACCGAAGCCCTGCTTGGACGGCTCGCGCCGGCGTTCGCTCCACGTGACGCCGTCCGGCAGGGTGTTGCCCTGCCAGGCTGGCGAAGCGATTCCGGGGCTGGAGCTCTGGAACGTGCGCGAGCGCTCGCTGCGCGATATCTGGATGTCGTCGCCGGCGTTCAATGCTTTCCGGGACACGGATTTCATGCCGGAGCCTCGCGCCGGCTGCGGGCAACGCGCGCGTGTCGCTGAAATGCACGAAGACGGCCCGTACGATTACCGCCGCTGAGGCGGTCGGCGAGCGGCCCTCGCGCACGACGCGGCGGGACAATGGGGCGCCGTCTGAAAGATTGATCGTGCAGGACGGCGGCTCCGGCTTGTCCGTCTCCGTCAGCGCTGGTAATTGGTATGCTAGCACATCATCGAGAGCGCGGAATCACCGCGCCGGGCAGAGGGAGGATCGTCATGAGCAGGATTGGAAATATCCGCGGCGGCTTGCGGGTGCTGCACGCCGCTGCTTTC
Organism: uncultured Roseivirgaceae bacterium; assembly: GCA_964438975.1. GTDB lineage: Bacteria > Bacteroidota > Bacteroidia > Cytophagales > Cyclobacteriaceae > Chryseosolibacter. The sequence goes on from CAYTMU010000013.1 coordinate 6,212, forward strand.
GTCATTGTATTGGCCGGAACCGCGGGAGCGCAGACGTTTCCGTCGCAGACGGTCCGTATCGTCATCCCGTTCCCGCCCGGCGGAGCGGTCGACACCACGGCCCGCCTGATCCAGCCCGCGCTGGAGAAGGCCCTCGGCCAGCCGGTCGTCATCGACAACCGGCCCGGCGCCGCCGGCCTGATCGGCACCGACCATGTCGCCAAGTCCGTTCCCGACGGTCATACGCTGCTGTTCGTGGCCTCGACCCACACGGTCAACAGCGCGGTGCGCGTCAAGCTGCCCTACGATCCGCACAAGGACCTCGCTCCAGTGGTGCAGGTCGCGAAGAACCCGCTGGTGATCCTGGTCAATCCGGGCGTGCAGGCGAAGTCGCTGAAGGAGCTGGTCGCGCTCGCCAAGGCCGCGCCGGGCAAGCTCAACTACGGCTCGCCGGGCGTCGCGAGCCAGCCCCACATGATCATGGAGCTGTTCAAGCTGCGCGCCGGCATCGACATGCAGCATGTCCCCTTCAAGGGCGGCGCGCCGGCCGCAATGGCGACGATCGCGGGCGACGTGCAGGCCACGCTGCTCGCGCCGCAGACCTCGCTGGCCAACGTGCAGGCCGGAAAGCTGCGCGCGCTCGCCACCGGCGGGCTTGAGCGCGAGCCCGAATTCCCCGACCTGCCGACGATCGCGGAGTCGGGCTATCCCGGCTTCGAGGCGATCCAGTGGTTCGGCCTGTTCGCGCCCGGCAAGACACCGCAGGCGGTGATCGAGCGGCTCAATGCCGAGATCAACAAGGTGATCCGCGACCCCGGACTGATCGCGAAGATGAAGGCGCAGGGCGTGGCTCCGGCCGGCGGATCGGCGGAGTCCTTTGCCGATCTGGTCGGCCGGGAGACCCGCAACTGGGCCGACGCGGCCAAGGCGGCGAAGGTCCGGATCGAATAGCGGGCGCCGGGCTCCTGCCGGTTCCGGCTGGGCCTGAAACGGATATGGCATCGGCATGACGTCACCGGACCAAACGAACGCGCCCGTCATCATCGTCGGCGGCGGGCCCGTCGGCATGATGCTGGCGATGAATCTCGACGCGCTCGGCGTGCGCAGCGTGATCGTCAACACCCATCCGCGCCCGCAATGGCATCCCAAGGGCGGCACGCACAATTCGCGCACGATGGAGCATTACCGGCGGCTCGGCATCGCGTCGCGGATCCGCGACCTCGGCCTGCCGCCGGAGCATCCGGGCGACGTGGTCTACATGACGCGGCTCAGCGGCTGGGAGTTGCAGCGCATCCGCATGCCCTCCGAGGCCGAGAAGCGCCGGGCGGTGCGCAACGCCGGCCCGGTCGATCAGGTGCCGGAGCCGCTGCTCCGCTGCAACCAGATGCACGTCGAGGCTTTTCTGTTCGGACACATCGGCACGCTGCCGAATGTCGTGAACCGGTTCGGCTGGCATTGCCAGTCGTGGTCGCAGGACGCGGACGGCGTATCGGCGGAGATCGAGGAGGTCGAGAGCGGCCGGCGCGAGACATGGCGCGGCCGCTATCTGATCGGATGCGACGGCGGACCGAGCCTGGTGCGCCGCAGCCTCGGCATCCACTACACCGGCGAACAGCCGGAGAAGCAGGCCTATCTCGGCGGCGGCATGGTCTCGACCTATCTCAAGGTGCCGGACCTGCACGCGCGCGTGGTCGGCGGTAAGAAGAGCTGGCAGTACTGGACCGTCAACAAGGACATCCGCAGCAACACGCTCTGCATCGACGGCGATGCCGAGTTCCTGTTCAACACCCGCCTGCGCGCGGACGAGCAGAAGCCCGACGAACGCTACATCGCGCAGGCGTTCCTCGCGAGCCTCGGCGTCGATCTTCCGTTCGAGGCGATCCGCCATTCCACCTGGGTCGCGGGTCAGGCGCTGGTGGCCGAGCGCTTCCACCAGGGCCGCGCCGTGCTGGCGGGCGACGCCGTGCATCTGTTCACGCCGACCGGCGGCTTCGGCATGAACACCGGCGTCGACGACGCCGCCAACCTGGGATGGAAGCTGGCGGCGCTGGTGTCGGGCTGGGGCGGCCCCGGCCTGATCGACAGCTATGCGATCGAGCGTCGGCCGATCGCGCTGCGCAACACCGCGGCAGCGAAGCGGCTCGCGCGCAACGTGGGCGCGGTGCCGATCGGCGACGACATCGAGCGCGACACGCCGGAGGGCGCAGAGGCGCGCCGGCTGGCGAGCGAATTTCTCTCGGGATTCGGGCAGGAGTTCGGCTCGCTCGGCATCCAGATCGGCGCGCGCTACGACGGATCGCCGATCGTGGCGGGTGACGGCGAGCAGCCGCCGCATGACGATCCCGAAATCTATGTGCCGAGCAGCGTGCCGGGTGGCCGCGCGCCGCACCTGTTCATGCCGGACGGCTCCTCGCTGTTCGACCATTTCGGTCGCGGCTTCACGCTGCTGTCGTTCTCGGATGCAGCGCCGGTCGCGGCCCTGGAGCAGGCGGCGCGGGCGCGCGGCGTTCCGTTCAAGACCTTGCGGATCGGGCATGCGCCGGGCCGAGATCTCTACCGGCACGACTTCGCTCTGATCCGGCCGGATCAGCACGTGGCGTGGCGCGGCAACAGATTGCCCGACGATTGCGACGGGCTGATCCGTCGGGTGACGGGCTGGTAGCCAAAGAGAGGGCATCATGATCACGAGATTTCTCGCTGCCGTGTCGTTCGCGGCTTTGTCGCTGTTGCCGGCCGCGACGGCGGCCTCCGCGCAGTCGTTTCCCTCGCGGCCGATCCGCATCGTGGTGCCGTTCGATGCGGGCGGGGCGATGGACGTGGTGGTCCGCCTGATCGGTCAGGCGGCGTCCGCGCAGGGCGGACCGCAGATCGTGGTCGAGAACAAGACCGGCGGCGGCGGGGTGATCGGCACGATGGCCGTGCGCGAGGCCGCGCCGGACGGCTACACGCTGCTCGAAGGCAGCAGCAGCACCCATGTGCTCAATCCGCACATGATGCCGAAATTCCCCTACGATCCGGTCAAGGATTTCCAGCCCGTCACCATGCTGGTGAAGGTGCCGCAGTTCCTGGCGGTGCCGGGCGGCTCGCCGGTCAGGTCGGTGGCGGACCTGCAGGAGCTGGCCCGCAAGAAGCCGGGTGGACTGTCCTACGGCTCGGCCGGCGTCGGCTCGGCCCCGCACATGACCGCGGCGCTGCTGGAGAGGTCTCTCGGCGTGCCGATGACCCATGTGCCCTATCGCGGCATGGCGTCGGCGCTGACCGATCTGATCGCGGGCCGCATCGACTTCGTGTTCAGCAGCACGGCGTCGTTCGGCGGGCAGGCGGCGGACGGCAAGATCAGGCTACTGGCGGTGGCGGGCAGCCATCGGGTCTCGCAACTGCCGGACGTTCCCTCGATGGCGGAGGCCGGGCATCCCGGCGTGGAGCTGGACCTGTGGTTCGGCATCCTGGCGCCGGCGGGCACCGATCCGGCCATCGTCAGCACCCTCAACGGGATCTTCGCCAAGGCCTCGAAAGACCCCGCCGTGGTCAAGCGCTTCGCCGACATGGGGCTGGAGATCGCGATCGGGTCGCCGGCGCAGTTCCGGCAGGCGATCGAGTCCGAGAACAAGCGGCTCGGCCCGTTCGTCCGGGAGTTGGCCGCCAGGCCGAAGTGACGCCGAAGTGACGCATGCGATCGCGCAGGCTTCGCTCCCGCGAAGCCTGCGCTTCGGCTCTAACTCTTCTCCCCCGCAACCTCCGCCTCCGCCAGCCTGGCGCGCCAGTCCGCGCGCTGGCGGAGATAGCCGTAGGCCGACAGCGCCAGCAGGGCGGCGCTGACCAGCAGCAGGGCCAGCGCGATCGGCCGCTCCACGAAGATCGACCAGGTTCCGTCCGACATGATCAGCGACTGGCGCAGGCTCATCTCGAAGATCGGTGCGATCACGAGACCCAGCACCAGCGGCGCGGGATCGAAGCCGAACTTCTTGAGCGCATAGCCGAGCACGCCGCAGATCAGCATGATCCAGACGTCTACGATGGAATGGTTCACCTCGTAGACCCCGATGATGCAGAACATGATGATCATCGGGTAGAGATAGGCGTAGGGGATGCGCAGCAGGTTCACGAACACGCCGACCAGCGGCAGGTTCAGGAGCAGCAGCATCAGGTTGCCCACATACATCGAGGCGACGAAGCCCCAGAATACGTTGGGATGGTCGTTGATCAGCGAGGGGCCCGGCGGCACGCCATGGATCAGGAGCGCCGCCATCAGCACCGCGATCACCGGGCCGGTCGGAAGGCCGAGCGCCAGCATCGGCACGAAGGCGCCGGTGGAGGCCGCGTTGTTCGCGGATTCCGGGCCGGCGACGCCGGCGACCGCGCCCTTGCCGAACTCATCCGGGGTCTTCGAGAGCTTCTTCTCCAGCGCGTAGGACATGAAGCTGGAGATGATGTGCGCGGAGCCGGGGATGATGCCGATGAAGAAGCCCAGCACCGAGCCGCGCGCCACCGGCGCGGCCGATTGCCGCCATTCGGCGCGGCTCGGCAGCAGCTCGCGCAGCTTCGGCCGGGCCACGTCGGTGGTGACCTGACGGCTCGGCGTGGCGAGGATCTCGCCGAGCCCGAACAGGCCCACGGCGACCGGCACGATGCCGATGCCGTCACCCAACTCCGGCACGCCGAACGAAAAGCGGAAGTGCCCGGTCATCACGTCGATGCCGATGGTGCCGAGCAGCAGCCCGAGCGCCGCCATCAGCAGCGTGCGCGCCAGCGAGCTGGTGGACATGTAGGCGAGGAACACGAGCCCCAGCACCAGCAGTGCGGTGTATTCGGGGGGGCCGAAGCGCAGGGCAAAAGTCGCCAGCGGCGGCGCCACCAGCGTCAGCATGACGACGCCGAAGGTGCCGGCGACGAACGAGCCGACGGCGGCGATGCACAGCGCGGCTCCCGCGCGGCCCTTGCGCGCCATCGCGTTGCCGTCGATGCAGGTCATCACCGACGCGGCCTCGCCGGGGATGCGCAGCAGGATGGAGGTGGTCGAGCCGCCGTATTGCGAGCCGTAATAGATGCCGGCCAGCATCACGATCGCCTTGGTGGCGTCGAGGCCGAAGGTGAGCGGCAGCAGGATGCTGATGCCCGCGAGCGGGCCGATGCCGGGCAGCATGCCCACCAGCGTGCCCACGATGCAGCCGATGAAGGCGTACCACAGCACGTCCGGCCGCAGCGCGACCGAGAAACCGAGCGTCAGGCTGTCGATGATTTCCACGGGTCAGAACCAGAGCAGGCCGCGTTCGAGCGGCGCTTTCAATGCCTTGCCGAACAGCCAGTAGGCGAACAGCGTGAGACCGATGCTGTAGGCCGCGGCCGGAACGAGGCGGCGGCGCTCGACCACGACGAGCAGCGCGAACAGCAGCATCGACATGGTGATGATGAAGCCCAGCGGCCTGTAGAGCATGGTTCCCGCGGCGGCGATCAGCACGAGCTGGATCGCGTGCCAGCGGTCGCTCCAGCCCAGCCCGGCGACCGGAGGGCTGTCGTGGCCGGCGACCATCACGGCTACGGCGAAGACCATCATCAGCACCGCCATCAGCTTCGGCATCATGCCGGCGCCGGGCGACGAGATGCTGCCGAACGGCAGGTCGGTGCCGAGTGCGAACACCAGGAGCCCGAGGGCGATGAAGGCGATGCCGGCGACGTGATCGGAGCGAAGCGTCATGAATGTCGGTTTCCTCCCCGCCGCAGAGCGGCGGGGCCATCAGGGGACCAAAGCGGGGCGAGACGTGCGGCCGGTCAGCCGGCGATCTTGCCGATGGACTGCACGGCGGCCTCGACCCGCTTGGCGTCCTCGTCCCAGAACTTCGCGAATTCCGGCTGGTCCATGTAGGCGACGTCCTGGCCGAGATTGGCGATCGCTTTCTTGAACTGGTCGGTCTCCACCGCCTTGCGCGACGCATCGCGCCATACCTTGACCGCCTCTTCCGGCGTGCCGCGCGGCGCGAACAGCCCGACCCAGAGATAGAATTCGACGTCGAAACCCAGCTCCTTCATGGTCGGCACGTCAGGCAGGCTCGGGGCGCGCTTCGCGCCGAAGGAGGCCAGCGCCCGCACCTTGCCGGCCCTGAGCTGGCCGCTCGCGGCGGCGATCGAGGACACCAGCACCTGCGAGTTGTTGCCGAGCAGAGCGGTGAGCGCCGGCCCGCCGCCGTTGGTCGGCAGATGGCGCATCTGGATGCCGGCCGCTTTCATGAACAGCGCAGCGGGCAGGTGCAGCGCGCCGTACAAGCCCGACGAGCTGAACACCAGGCCGTTGGGCCGCTTCTTGGCATCCTCGATCAGCTCCTTGAGCGTCTTGTGCGGCTGCTGGGCGTTGACCACCACGAGGCAGGGATCGGCGACGTAGCGCGCCACCGGGATGAAGTTGGCGCGGGTGAACTTGGGCTCGCGTCCGAACAGCTTGTCGACCTCGGCGAAGCCGGAGATCGAGGTGATGTGCATCAGCATCGTGTAGCCGTCCGGCTTGGCGCTGGCGGCGAACTGCGCGCCGACCGCGCCTGCGGCGCCGGCCTTGGTCTCGATCACCACCGGTTGTTTGACGATCGGCTCCAGCACTGCGGCGAGCGGGCGGGCCACCACGTCGGCAGCGCCGCCCGGCGGGAAGGGATTGATGAAGGTGACGGGCCGCGCGGGATAGGCCTGGGCGAGGGCGGGGTTGGCGGCGAGCACGGCGGCGGCCGCGGCGGAGCCGGCCACGAATTGACGACGGCCCAGCAGATGGTGGTCCATGTGTTCCTCCCTGACGTGGCGGCCCGTTCGGAGCCCCCGGTCGCGCCGGCTTGTGCCGGTCGCGGGTTCGATGCCGCGATGGTAGCGAGCCGGGCAGGGGTGGGCAACCTCGCCCTCCGGTGGCGCCGCCGTCAGTCGAGGATCGCCACGGCTCTCGTCCAGCCTGCGGAGGCCGCGTGGATCTTCACGGGGAAGCAGCTCACCGTGAAGCCGGTGGCGGGCAGGCGCTCCAGATTGTGCAGCTTCTCCAGGTGGCAATAGCCGATCTCCCGGCCGGCCTTGTGGCCCTCCCAGATCAGGCCGGCGTCCCCGGTGGCGGCGTAGCGGTCCTTGGTGTGGGCGAAGGGCGCGTCCCAGCTCCAGCCATCGGTGCCGGTCACGCGCACGCCGCGCTCGGTGAGATAGAGCGTGGCCTCGCGGCCCATGCCGCAGCCCCGCGAGACATAATCGGGCTGGCCGTAGGCCGCGCCGGCGGCGGTGTTGACCAGTACGATTTCGAGCGGCGACAGCGCGTGGCCGATGCGCTTCAGCTCGTCCTCGACGTCCTTCGCGGTCGCGACATAGCCGTCGGGGAAATGCCGGAAGTCCAGCTTCACGCCCGGCTGCAGGCACCACTCGATGGGCACCTCGTCGATGGTCATGGCGCGCCTGCCGCGGTCCATCGTGGAGGCGAAGTGGTAGGGCGCGTCGAGATGGGTGCCGTTGTGGGTCGAAACCTTCAGCCATTCGATCGCCCAGCCTTCGCCGTCCGGCAGGTCCTCGGGCTTGAGGCCCGGGAAGAACTGGCAGACCTCGGGCGCGGTCTGCTTGTGATCGAAGTAGCGGATGCCGGGCGCCAGCACCGGCGGATCGGCGGGCACGCCGTTCTGGATCGCGACGGACAGGTCGATCAGCGTGCGGGGCATGGCGGGCGCCTTCGTTGCAGGAAACCGGAAAAGATGCGGGGCGCAACGCGAGCGCTGCGCCCCGGCGGTGGCTTCGCGGCGACGGCTCAGTTCGTCGCGGCGGTGAGTTCGCTCGCCTTGAGCTGCGCCTTGCGGCCCTTGACCTCGGAGTTGTGGAAGTTCAGCTCGATCTTCACGCCGTTCGGATCGAGCAGGAAGAGCTGATAGAGGCCCTGGTCGTCCACCTGGCGTTCCTTGAAGTCGATGCCGAGCGAGGTCAGGTGGGTGATCATGTCGTCCAGGCCCGTGGTGCGGAATCCGATGTGGTCGATCACACCGGTTCCGGTCGTGGCGTCCGACTGCTGGCCGACGTATTTCATCCGGTTCTCGCTGACGTTCTTGCCGCCGGTCGTCAGGTGCAGCACGTCCCGGTCGCCGAGATAGAGCCAGTAGACCGGAAACTTGAAATCCGGCGCGGGGCCGACCCGGAAGCCGAGAACCTTCACATACCAGTCCTTGGTGGCCTCGATGTCTTCGGTCTGGAGAAGAAAGTGTTCCATGTAGCTCAGGGGCATCGGAGCCTCCCTTGAATCGTTGCAACGGCATCGCCGCGACCCGGCTTGCCCGCAGTTTCAGGCATCGGGAGGGGCGTGTCCAGCCGGGCCGGTGGGCAGGAGGGCGGCCTGCGGACGGGGGATTCGGCGCTGGCGCGCCGGCGTGGAATGCGCCTAAAATGACCGAAAATAAGCAAGCACCACCGGGAGGATATGATGCTTCGGAACTTCAGGCTGAAGATTCTCGCCTGCGCGGCCGGCGCGGCGTTCGCATTGCCGGCCCTCGCACCCGCGCCCGCAGCGGCGCAGACCGGCAAACCGATCACCATCGGCTTCGCCATGTCGCTCACCGGCCCGCTTGCCGCGATCGGCAAGCAGTCGCTGCTGGGCATGAAGATCTGGGAAGAGGAGATCAACGCCAAGGGCGGCCTGCTCGGCCGCAAGGTGCAACTGATCCATTACGACGACCAGTCGACGCCCTCGACGGTGCCGGGCATCTACACGAAGCTGCTTGACGTCGACAAGGTCGACCTCGTCATGGGTCCCTATGCGACCAACATGATTGCGCCGGCGATGCCCGTGGTGATGCAGAAAGGCAAGGTGTTCATGGGGCTGTTCGGGCTCGCCGTGAACTCCGAGTTCCAGTATCCGAAATATTTCGCGATGATCCCGACCGGGCCGGATCCGAAGCCCTCGTTCACCGAGGGCTTCTTCGACGTCGCGGCCCGGCAGAATCCCAAGCCGCAGACCGCCGCGATCGTCGCCGCCGACGCTGAATTCGCCAACAACGCCTGCGAGGGCGCGCGCGCCAACGCCAAGAAGCAGGGCTTCAAGATCGTCTACGACCGCCGCTATCCGCCGGCCACCGCGGATTTCGCGCCGATCGTCCGGGCGATCGCGGCCGCCAATCCGGACGTGGTCGCGATCTGCTCCTATCCGCTCGATTCGGTCGGCATGGTGCGCGCGGTCAACGAGCTGAACTTCCGGCCGAAGATGATCGGAGGCGCGATGGTCGGCCTGCAGGCCACCGTGTTCAAGAACCAGCTCGGCCCGCTGCTCAACGGCTGGGTCAATTACGAGACCTGGGTGCCGGCCAAGAGCATGACCTTCGAAGGCACCGATGCGTTCTTCAAGAGGTATCAGGCGCGCGCCGGCGCGGAGGGCGTCGACCCGCTCGGCTACTACCTCGGCGGCTGGGGCTATGCCTACGCCCAGGTGTTCGAGCAGGCGATCCGCGCCGCCAATACGCTCGACGACAACAAGATCGCCGAGGTTCTGTCGAAGAACACGTTCAAGACCATTCACGGCGAGATCAAGTTCGGCAAGAACGGAGAGTGGACCCAGTCGGCGATGCTCCAGGTGCAGTACCGCGGCATCAAGCCGGGTGCCAACATCGAGACCTGGCGCGGCATGGATGCCCAGGTCGTTCTGACTCCCGACCGGTTCAAGACCGGCGACATCATCTATCCGTTCGAGAAGGCCCGACAGTAGGCGGCGTCCGCCCGTATTGGCCTGTGACTGACGAAGCGCCGCGCGGGTCTTCCGCGCGGCGTTTTTGCGACCGGCCACGCATTCCCTTTGGCCTCTACGAGGCGGACGGCGCCCGCCATCCGCGCTCAGGGCGGTGACCCGGCGCCAGAGGCGTCATTGCCGGGTTTGATCGGCAATCCATCAGCTTGAAAGATTCTTCTTTTTCGATGGATGCGCGGGTCGGGCCCGCGCATGAAGGATTCAGATAAATCTGAAACGCTTTGACCCGTTGTATGGGTTCGGCGCACGACCAGTCCGCTCCTCAGAATGAGGTGAAGCGGAAATCCGGGTCGGGCAGGCCCGAAGCTCAAAGTCCCAGATAGAATTTGCGGATCAGGTCGTTGTTGTTCAGTTCGTCGGCGGAGCCGCCCTCGAAGGCGATCCGGCCGTGGACGATGACATAGCCGCGGTCGGCGATGCGGATCGCCTGGTGGAAGTTCTGCTCGGCCATCAGCACCGTGAGGTGGTAGCGCTCCTTCAACTCCCGGATCATGTCGATGGTGCGGCTGACCAGGATCGGCGCGAGCCCGACCGACGGCTCGTCCACCAGCAGGATCTTCGGAGCGGTCATGACCGCACGGCCGAGAGCGAGCATCTGCTGCTCGCCGCCGGACATGGAGCCCGCGAGCTGCGAGCGCCGCTCGGCGAGCCGCGGAAAGGTCTCGTAGCAGGCGTCGAGGTTCTCCTTCATCTTCGCCCGCGCGGTCGGGCGAAACGCGCCGAGCGCCAGGTTCTCCTCCACCGTCAGCTTGGGGAACAGCCGGCGGCCTTCCGGCACCAGCGCAATGCCGAGATCGACGATCTGCTCGGTGGTGAGCTTCGCGAGATCGTGCTCGACGCCGTCGATGGTGGCGACGACGCGGCCGGCGCTCGGCCGCACCATGCCCATGATGCACTTCATGAGCGTGCTCTTGCCGTTGCCGTTGGTTCCGAGCAGCACCACGGTCTCGCCCGGCCTGGCGTCGAGCGAGACGTCCTCCAGCACGCGCACGGCGCCGTAGGCCGCGTCGATCTGTGTGACGGCGATGCTACTGGCCAAGATAGGCTCCTATCACCTCCGGATTGTCCACGACCTCGGCGGGCCTGCCGTCGGCGATCTTCCTGCCCGAAACCAGCACCACCAGCCGCTGCGAGAAGTCCATCACCGCGCGCATGATGTGCTCGATCATGATGATGGTGACGCCGCGCTCGTTCATGCGGATCAGCAGGCTGACGATGTCGTCCACCTCCGACTGCGACAGGCCGGCCATCGCCTCGTCCGCGATCAGCAGCTTGGGATCAGCCGCCATCGCACGCGCCAGCTCCAGCTTGCGCATCTCCACCTGCGTGAGATCGTTCGGCAGCTTGTGCAGCTTGTCCTGCAGGCCCACGAGCCGGCTCAGCTCCGCGCAGCGGTCCTCGCGTTCGGCGTTCGACAGATGGCCGCCGGGGCGCGCGGCCACGGTGTAGAGCAGCGGGATGCGCAGGTTCTCCGCGACCGTCATGGTGTGAAACGGCCGCGGAAGCTGGAAGCTGCGCGCCATGCCGCGGTGGGTGCGCTGATGCGCCAGCAGGCCGTTCATCGGATGGCCGTCGAAGGTCACGGTGCCGGTCTCGTTGACCAGCGTGCCGCACATGCAGTTCACCAGCGTCGACTTGCCCGAGCCGTTGGGGCCGATCAGCCCGACCCGCTCCCCCTGGGCGACCGACAGCTGGATCCCGTCGAGGGCGACGAAGCCGCCGAAGCGCTTGCCGACGTTGTCGACCTCGAGCAGCGGAGCCATCAGCGCGCTCCCGTCCCGGCGGTTCCGGCCGCAGGGGCCGGCGGCTTCGCCGGCTGCCGCCTGGCGCGCCAGCGCGGCATCACGTGGTCCTGCCAGAGTCCGACGATGCCCTTGGGGGCGATGATCACGAACACGACCAGCAGCACGCCCACGATCAGGAGGTTCACCGCCGACGAGATCGTCACGGTCGCAACCTGCTGGATGGTGCCGAGCACCAGCGCGCCCACCAGCGGGCCGATCCAGGTGGTGGTGCCGCCGATCATCGGCATGGCGATGGCGTTGACGGCGTAGGCCAGGCCGAAGGCGGAGGCCGGCTCGAGATAGCCGATGTAGTAGGGGAACGGCGCGCCGGCCATGCCCATCAGCGCGCCGGAGATCGTGGTAGCGTAGAGCTTGAGCCGCAGCGTGGGCACGCCGCAGGCCTCGGCGGCGAGCTCGTCGTCGCGGATGGTGGCGAAGCCGTAGCCGAGCCGCGACCGCTCGATGCTGCGCGCGACCACCAGCGCCCCGACCGCCAGCACCAGCATCAGCGCGAACAGGTACTGGATGTAGGGCAGGCCGATGCCGAGGATGCTGATCGAGGGCGGGCGGATCGCATAGGCGCCGCGCGAGCCGCCGACGAAGTCCCAGTTCACGATCAGGGTCTGGAGAACGACCGCCAGCGCCAGCGTCGCGATGGCGAAATACGCGCCGCGCAGCCGCAGCGTGAGATAGCCGGTGCCGAGCCCGATCAGGCCGGCCACGATGCCGCCGACCACGATCATGCCCGGGATCGACATGGGCATGACGAGCTTGAGCAGCGGCGCCAGCCATTCCCACGCGAAGCGGTCGACGTTGGTGCCGATCTTGTGCAGCACCACGGTCGAATAGGCCCCCGCCGCGAAGAACGCCGCGGAACCGAAGTTCACGTAGCCGCAATAGCCGCCAAGGATGTTCCAGGCGGTCGCCAGAACGACGAATTGCAGCACGGTGTAGCCCGCGAAGAACAGGTAGTCGTTGCCGATCATGCGGGCGACGGCGAATGTGACGGCGCCGACGAGGGCCGCGATCAGGATGAATTTGGGGGATTTCACGGCGGGCGCTCCTACCGTCCGAACAGGCCGGCCGGCCGGAACGCCAGCGTCAGCAGCAGGAAGCCGAAGGCCACCGCGGGCGCCCACGACGGCCCGTAAAAGGTGGCGGTGATGCTCTCGATCACGCCGAGCAGCATCGCCGCGATCACCGTTCCGGGCAGGCTTTGCAGGCCGCCGAGGACGGCGATGGCGAACACCCGGCCGATGTATTCGCGGCCGACCGAGGGCTCGACCGGCTGGATCACGATCAGGAACGCGCCCGCCATCGCCGCGGTCGCGATGGCGATGGCGAAGGCCGTGCGCTTGATGCGGACCGGATCGACCGCCATGAGCTTGAGCGCGAGCTGGTCCTGCGACACCGCCATGATGGCCCGGCCGGTGAAGGTGCGCGACAGGTAGAGCTGGAGCGCTCCCAGCATCAGCAGCGAGATCACGCAGGGAACCAGCATCCGCAGCGGCAGCGCGGCGAAACCGATGTTGATCGTCTGGTCGATGTAGCCCGCCTTCACGTAGCGGTAGTCGACGCCGAAGATCAGGATCAGCAGGACTTCGGTGATGAACAGGAGGCCGAAGAAGAAGGCGAGGCCGCGCAGCGCGTCCTGCCCGCGCTGCTCGAACGAGACGTAATAAACCTGATAGATCATCGCCCCCAGCGCGTAAAACAGCGGCAACACCAGGATGCAGGTCAGGATCGGATCGAGGCCGAAGTGCGCGTTGACGATATAGGCGATGTACGATCCCAGGATGATGAAGGCCGGATGCGCGATGTTGACGATGTCGAGGATGCCGAAGGAGATGGAAATGCCGACCGTCACCGCGGCATAGAAGCCGCCGAGCAACAGGCCTGCGATGACGGCATTGACGAGCAGCTCGACCGGAAAATCCATCGGCGTCCCGCTTCCCCCCTGCGCCGTCGCTTTGCGAACCGGCCTTGTTGGTCCGTAGTGTGCAGGAGGGCCGCGGACTTGGCTAGTCCTTCGGTGGAAAGGCCGGCGTGCGGGATCGGGAACCGGCGCGGACGGGCCGCCCGGAGAGCGCGGGTTCGATCCGCCGGAATCGAACCGGCGCTCCCCTGCGTCCCTGGGAAGCGGGAAGGGCGCTCGAAGCCTGATGAAATGCCGTCAGCCCGCGCGCGCGCGCAGCGAATGGGGGACGGGCAGCGGCGGGTTGGCGCTGTCGAGGAATTCGACGGTGTTGAAGATCATCTCGCGGTCGCCGAGGTTCTCCAGGTCGTGGACCTTGTACTCCCCCGCCCCGTAGCTTTCGTGCCGCGTCTCGCCGGGAGCATAGGTGTGCTCGACCGTGGAGCCGTCCATCAGGTGCTGCCGGCCGCGGCCGCCGTTCACGGAGGTCCAGAAATAATTCAGCACATGGCGATGGAAGCCGACCCGTTCGCCGGGCGCCAGGCGGATGATCCACACCCGGACCTTGTCGGTTTCCGAAAGAAGCTCGGTGCCCACGCAGCCGTTGGGATTGCCGCCTTCCCGCTCGAACTCGGCCCTGATCTCGGCCGGCCATTCGGTGCGCTCCTCGTGCGCCGCCTTCTTGTCGAGCATGCTGAGAGCCATAGCTTTCCTCCGCCTTTTGCGGGCACATTATAGGAGATCGACCGGGACGGAAACATGGCGGGCGAGGTGGCGCGGCGGCGGGACGGACTGCGGGCGATCGTGGTCGGCGGATCGATGAGCGGGCTGTTCGCGGGTCTGATGCTTCGTCGGAGCGGCTTTCAGGTCGAGATTTTCGAGCGCGTGGAGGGAGAGTTGGCCGGTCGCGGCGCGGGCATCGTGGCCCAGCCGCCGATGTTCGCCGCGCTGCGCGCGCTCGGCATCCCGGCCAGCGCTCTCGGGGTGGAAGCGACCCACCGGCGCGCATGGGACGCCGGCGGCCGGCTGCTCCACGAGATGGAGTGTCCCCAGACGCTGACCTCATGGGAGCGGGTTTACCGGCTGCTGCGCGACGCCTTCCCTCCGGAGCGTTACACGCGCGGTCGCGGCGTGAAGGCGGTTGAGCAGACCGCCGATGCGGTGGTCGCGCATCTGTCCGATGGGAGCCGGATCGAGGCCGACCTGCTGGTCGCAGCCGACGGCATCCGCTCGACCGTGCGCCGGCAGCTCCTGCCGGAGCTTGCGCCGCTCTACGCCGGCTACGTGGCGTGGCGTGCTCTGGTGCCGGAGGGAGACCTGCCGGCGGAGGTCCGCCGCGAGGTGTTTCCCACCATGAGCTTCTGCCTGCCGCCGGGCGAGCAGTTCCTCACCTATCCGGTGGCAGGGCCGGACGACGACCTGCGGCCCGGTCATCGCCGCCTCAACGTGGTGTGGTACCGCCCCGCGGAGGAGGCGACCGGGCTGCGGCAGCTCCTGACCGACGAGCGCGGCGTCACCCACCCGGTCTCGATTCCGCCGCCGCTTATCCGGCGGGCGGCGGTCCACGAGATGCGGGCCGCGGCCGAGCGCCTGCTTGCGCCGCAACTGCGCGAGGTCGTGCGGCGGATCGCGGAGCCGATCCTGCAGCCGATCTACGATCTGGAGACGCCGCGCATGGCGTTCGGCCGGATCGCGATCGTCGGCGACGCCGCCTTCGTGGCGCGGCCCCATGTCGGGGCCGGCGTGTCCAAGGCGGCCGACGACGCGCGGGCGCTGGCGGCGGCCGTGGCAGGCGGCGACGTCGAAGCCGGCCTGCGGCGCTTCGAGGCCGAGCGGCTGCCGGTCGGCCGGCGCATCATCGGGCGGGCGCGGCACCTCGGCGCGTATCTGCAGGCCACGCAGACCGAGGAGGAGCGGGCCCATTCGGCCCGACACAGCGCCGCACAGGCGGTGATGGCGGAGACCGCGCTGGTGGATTTTCTGGACGATTAGCTTTCGCTGCGCCCGACCCGCCCTACAGTCCCAGCAGCCGTTTGGCGTTGCCGCCGACCAGTGCCGCGGCGGTGGGCGCATCGAAGCCTGTGGACACCACATGCTCGACCGGGTCGTAATCGGCCATATCGAACGGATAGTCGGTGCCCATCAGCACGTGGTCGGCGCCGAAGGTCGTCACCAGCGCGCGCAACTGCTCGGGCGTGAACACGACCGTATCGACGTAGATTTTCTTCAGGTACTCGGTCGGCGGCCTGGGCAGGCTGCTGTGCGAATCCGAACGCGCGCCCCACGCGTGGTCGATGCGTCCCGGATAGGCGCCGAGATAGCCGCCGCCGTGCACCGCGAGGATCTTCAGGTCCGGGTGCCGCTCCAGCACGCCGTCGAAGATCAGGTAGTGCAGCGCGATGGTCGTATCCAGCGGGTTGCCGATGACGTTGTTGAAGTAGAAGCGCGAGAGCCGCCCGGCCTCGGTGAAGCCGTTGGGATGGATCATCACCAGCGCGCCCAGCTCCTCGGCCCTCTTCCAGAACGGCGCGAACGTCGGGTCGGACAACTCCCTGCCGTCGACGTTTGTCAGGACCTCGACACCCTTGAACCTGAGCTGCGTCATGCAGCGCTCAAGCTCCTTGACCGCCTCTCCGGCATCCGAGAGCGGCACGCCGCCGAGCGCGCAGAGCCGGGCGGTGTGCTGGCCGATGTATTCCGCGATGCCGTCGTTGAGCGCGCGCGTGGCTTTGACCGCGACGTCGAGCGGGATCGTGTAGTAGAGCTGCGGCGGGCCGGGGGAGATGAGCTGGACGTCCACGCCCATGTCGTCCATCACGCGGAACCGGGCGTCGGTGTTGCGGATGCGCTCGCCGATGTCGGCGGCCTGCTTGGCCATGATCGCCTTGGTGTCCGGCGTCGAGAAATGATCGAGCGGCACCTTCGACGGATCGACATGCGGGCCTGCGATCTCGCCGGCGCGCGGGATCGCGACATGAGCATGAATATCGACGGTGATGCCCTGCGGCCGCGCCTCGCGCCCCGGCCGTCCGCGCTTGCGCGCCGCCGTCGGTTCGTATCGGTTCCACAACTCAGTCATGCCTTGCCTTTCGTCTTCGATCGCGCGGCTCGCCCGGCCGGAACCACGGGCAGCAGCAGACAGGGCGCGCGGCCTGCGCCGAAATGCAGCGAGGTCGTGCCGCCGAAAAACTCCGGCGGCCGGTCCCGGGGATCGTCATGCAGGAACGGGCCGCATCCGGTCAGCTCGTTCTTGAAGTTGGAGAGCTTGCCGCCGCTGCCGCCCGGATAGACGTAGTCCCTGCCGCGGATGGAGATGCCGATCCGGTGGCCGGCCGGCACCACGATACTGGTCGGCCAGATCTCGACGTCGAGTTCGACGACCTGACCTTTCTTCAACGGCTCTTTCCTGTCGTGGGTGTGATAGGGCCGGTACGGCTTCGAAAGCTTTTTGTCCAACCTGCGGTGCGAGGCCCGCAGCCAGCCCTGGCCGACCGGCGTGTGCGGGTCGATCGCGCCCTGGAACGTGACCTCCTTCATGTCGGCCGTGAACACGCGCAGCACCGCGAAGATGTCGGCGTCGACGGTGGACGAGGACACGAACAGCTTGAGCGCGGACGGGCCGGTGATCTCGGTGTCCTGCCTGAGCGGCCCGCTCAGATAGGTCAGCCCGTCGCCCATGGCCGCGAAGCTCTGCTTCGCCGGTGTGCCAGGCCTTTTCTCGCGCAGCGTGCCGGCGGCCGGATCGAGATAGAACTTCGTCCATTTCGTGCGCTTGAGCGGCCATTCGCCCTCCGCGCGCTCGACGAACCTCTCGCCCGGATGGCGGACCTGGAGCAGCACGCGCGGCTGCCGGTTCCAGCCGTTCTTCTTTCCGTGCAGGAAGTGGTCGAAGAAGCGGAGCTGAAGCGCCCGGCCGTAGTCGGTGTAGAAGTGCGTCCAGTGCTCGATGCCGTGGACCTCGAGCCACTTCTGCTTCGAGGCCGCGCGCACGAAACCTTCGAAGTTGCCGCGCGGATGCAGGCCCTGGCCGCCCCAATTGGCGGCGGACAGGAGCGGCACCGTGATCTTCTCCCAGACCGGCGAGCGCGCCCTGTGATAGGCGTCGTCGAGCGGATGGTTGCGGATATCGTCGCCGAACGGGCTGCGATTCTTCGCAAGCTCCGCGTCGGAGAGAGTTTCCGGGCCGCACACCCGTTCGCCATGGACGCGGCTGCGCCGGCCGCGCTCGCCCGCGCCGTACTGCACGGTCTTCACCTGCATGTCGTACCAGTTTTCCCAGAACGTGCAGAGGATGCCGCCGTGGTGCGTCATGTCGCGGTACCAGTCGGCCGCGCCCTCCCAGACGCACATGGCGGAGAGGTGCGGCGGCTGCAGGGAGGCGACGTGCCACTGGTTGCTGCCGTAGTAGGAGATGCCGTTCAGGCCCACCTTGCCGCTCGACCAGGGTTGCACGCCTGCCCATTCGATGCAGTCATAGAAGTCTTTCGTCTCGCGCGGCGAGAAATGGTCGATCAGGCCGGGCGAGCAGCCTGCGCCGCGCGAGTCCACGCGCACGCAGGCGTAGCCGTGCGGCACCCATTTCTCGGGATCGACCACCTCCCAGCTCTGGTACAGGTTGCTCGATCCCGCGGCGACGTCCGGATGCTTCTCGGTCATGCGCTGCCACGCGCTTGGATAGCCGTCCTGGAAGGCGAGGCCCTTGGCGTAGGGTCCGTAGGTGAGAATGACAGGATGGCGGCCCTCCCCGATGGGGCGGAACACGTCGGCGCGCAGCGTCAGGCCGTCGTCCATGCGGATCGGCACGTCCCAGTCGATGCGCATGCCGTCGCGCACCTCGCTGCGGTGCTGGTGTGTCGCCATCCCCGTTCCTCCAATCTCTCCTTGTCCGGGAAACGGCCCGGCCGCGACGGCGAGGGGCGCGATCCGGAAAATTGGGAGCCGTTTTCCGGCAGGATCACGCCAAACGCAAGAAAGCGGGCTCCGGGGCGATTCAAACCCGGCGAAGCTTCCGGGAGCGCTCGCCGGCCTTTTTGACGCGCTTCACCCGCGCTTTCTTCTCCAGCACCGCGCAGACCGCCGCGGTGTCGTGCTCGCCGTGGCCGCCCCTGATCGTGTCCCGATAGACCGGCAGGGTGGCGGAGAACAGCGGCGTGGGCACGCCGATCTTCCTTGCGAACGAGCCGATCACATCCATGTCCTTCTGCCAGACCGAGCACTTCATGGTGACGTCGGTGTAGTCGTTTTTCACCATCATCGGCGCGCGCAGTTCGAACACCCGCGAATTGCCGGCGCCGCTCTGGATCATCTCGAAGATGGTCCGCGGATCGAGGCCGGCCTTCATGCCCATCACCATCGCCTCGGCCGTGGCGACGTTGTTGATCGCCACCAGCAGGTTCGCGACGTACTTCATCCGGCTGCCGTGGCCGAAGTCGCCCACGTCGTAGGTCTTGCGCGAGAAGCCCGCGAACATCGGCCGAAGCTTCGCGATCGTCCTGCGGTCGCCGCTGGCGTAGACCACGAGGTCGCCGGTGCGCGCCTGCGCGCCGGTGCCGCTCATCGGGCAGTCGAGCATGACGTGGCCGGCCTTGCGCGCGGCCTTCTCGGCTTTTTCCTTGTCCTCGATCGCGAAGGTCGAGGCTTCGACCAGGATTTTCCGGGGCAGCTTCGCCGCGGCGATCTCCCCGACCACGGCATGAAGCGCCTCAGGCTTCGGCAGGCTGGTGATGACGACGGGCACGGCCTCGGCCACGGCCGCGGCGCTGTCGGCAATCGCGACGCCGGCTCTTTGCAGCTCCCGGCGCTTCGCCGGGCTCAGGTCGAATCCGATGACCCGCCAGCCGGCCTTGATCAGGTTGCGCGCGAACGAGCCGCCCATGATCCCGAGGCCCACGATCCCGACCGTGCCCTTCGTTTTCGCCATCCCTGCAATCTCCACCCGTCGCATGCGCGTCCCGAACAAACGGGGCCGCACCCTATGACGGCTGATGCCACGAGCCAAGCGCGCCCGCGTCTTTCATGCCGCGGCCGGATCGCCTATCGTCGCGCGCAACGCACATCGGGGCATGGGAGAAAAGAATGCAGATCGGAGTAGCCGGCGTCGGCCGGATGGGGGCTGCGATCGCGCTGCGGCTGATCGAGGTCGGGCACACCGTGACGGTGTGGAACCGGTCCACCGACAAGCTCGGCCCGCTCGCCGAGGCCGGAGCGCGGATCGCGAAGACGCCGGCGGAACTGGCGGGCGCGGTGGAGGTGGTCATCACCATCCTGACCAACGCCGCGGCGATCGAAACGGTCTATCACGGCGAGGACGGCCTGCTTTCGGCGGACGTGGCGGGAAATCTGTTCATCGAGATGAGCACCGTGCCGCCCGACACCGACGTCAGGCTTGCGGAAGCGGTGCGCGCCCGGGGCGCGGCGCTGGTCGAATGCCCGGTCGGCGGCAGCACCGCGCCGGCGCGGCAGGGCAAGCTGCTCGGCCTGCTGGGTGCGGAGCCGGCGGACGCGGCGCGGGCGAGGCCGATCCTCGACCAGCTCTGCCGGCGCGTACAGCACGCCGGGCCGGTCGGCTCGGGCGCGGTGCTGAAGTTCGCGGTCAACCTGCCGTTGATGATTTACTGGCAGGCGCTGGGCGAGTCGTTGGCGATCTGCAAGCGGCTCGACCTCGACCCGGCCGAGCTGCTCGACATGCTGTCGGAGACCTCGGGCGCGGCGAACGTGCTCAAGATGCGTTCGCAGATGGTCGTCGCCGCGCTCAAAGGCACCGATCCGGGGCCGGTGACGTTCAACCTCGATGGCGGCATCAAGGACATGCAGGCGATGCTGGAAGAGGCGAAGCGCCAGGACATCGAGCTGCCGGTTCTGGCCAGGACGTTGGAGTGCATGCAAGAGGCGCGCGACAACACCTCCGGCGGCGACGAGATGTGTACGGCGTCCGCCTATTGGCCGAACCGCAAGAAAAGATAGCGCCGGCCGGCGCTCAGCGCCTCCTGCGGGCGTGCCTGGCGGGGGCGGGATCGAGGCCGGTCCAGACCTCCTGGATGCGTGCGATCTCCGTCTCCATCTGCTCCAGGAACAGCCGCGCTTGCGCGGACAGCGTGCGCCGGGCGGGCGAAATGACGATGAACTCTGCGAACAGCGGCGGGTCCGCGATCGGGCTGATGGTGCGCTCGCGCCCCCCGATGTCGTTCACGCAGATCAGGCCGGCCAGGATTGCCACCCAGTCGGACCGGGCGACGAATTCGAGCGTGCCGATCATCGCATCCATCTCGATCAGGCCCGCGATCTCCACGCCGTGGGTCTGGAGATAGACCTCGATGTTGCGGCGGCGCACGTTCGAGCGGCCCGGCACCACGATCTTGAGCGGCCCGCAGTCGCGCATCCGCACCGGCGCGAGCGGCTTGAGTCCGAGCTTCGCCGAAAGCTTCGGGCTGGACACCAGCATCTCGCGGTCGCGCACCAGCAGCCGCGACTTCAGACCCGTGCGGCCCTCGAAGGTCGGCACCACGGCGAAATCCAGCTCGTCCGCCAGCACCATGTCGGTAAGGAGCCCGCTGTAGCCCTCGACGATACGCAGGCGCACGTCCGGGAAGCGCGGCGCGAAAGCCTGCAGCGTGGGCGCAAGCGCGGCCCGCGTCATGGTCGGCATCAGGCCGATGCGCAGGTCTCCCGAGACCAGTCCCGCGAAGCCGCGCGCCTCCTCGCCCGCGGTCTCGAGCTGGCCCACGGCCTCGACGCATCGCCGGTAGTAGCGCAGGCCCGCCGGCGTCGGCTTCACGCCCGCGGGCGTGCGCTCGAACAGCGTCACGCCGAGCGTGCGCTCCACCGCGGCGACATGCTGCGAAATGCCGGATTGCGTGGCGTTCTCGCGCGCCGCGGCGCGGGTGAACGAGCCTTCCTCGCACACCGCAATGACCGCCTGGACCTGCTTGAGCGCGATTCCGGCCATCGGGCATCCGATCTTCTATCAAGAAATATAATGACTTTTTGCCTTCTATATTAATTCGTGACCCAGGGCCAGCGCGGCTAAGATCGGCTCCGAAACGCGGCCGCGTCACGGCTTTGAGGAAACGCGAAGGCTTCCGATGAACGTGGGCTTCTTCACCATGCCGATCCATCCGGTCGACAAGGACTGGCGCGTCTCCCTGCGCGAGGATCGCGAGGCGTTCCTTCTCGCCGACAAGCTGGGCTTCAGCGAAGGCTACGTCGGGGAGCACTCGACCGACCGCGCTGAAAACATCACCTCCTGCATGATGTTCATCTCGAGCCTGATCCACGACACGAAGTCGATCAGGCTCGGCACCGGCACGATCAACATGCCGAACACGCATCCGGCGGCAGTGGCGGCCAATATCGCCATGCTCGATCACATGCTGGACGGACGCTTCATCTTCGGCATCAGCCCCGGCGGACTGCTGTCCGACGCCGAAGCATTCGGCAACCTCGACGCCGACCGCAACGCGATGTTCCTCGAGGCCATCAACGCGGTGCTGAAGATCTGGGAGAGCGAGCCGCCCTACAACATCGAGGGCAAGTACTGGACCATCAAGGTCGAGCGCCAGTTCGTCCCGGAAATCGGCCAGGGCTATCTGCCCAGGCCCCTGCAGAGGCCGCATCCGCCGATCGTCGTCACCGCGGTCGCGCCGTTCTCCAGGGGCGTGACCGAGGCCGCGGCCCGCGGCTGGGACCCGATCTCGGCCAACTTCCTGATGCCGGAATGGGTGAAGAGCCACTGGCCCAAATATGTGGAAGGTTGCCAGCGCGTGGGCCGGGCGGCCGATCCCGCGAACTGGCGCGTGGCCAAGAGCGTGTTCGTGGCCGACGACGACAAGACCGCGAAGGCCTACGCCACCGATCCCGACAGCCCGTACCGCTTCTACTACAACCAGCTTTACACCAAGCTGAAGAAGGGCCGGCTGGAGCTGTTCAAGACCCGCCGCGACCAGCCGGACGATGAGGTCACGCTCGACTCGATCTGTGACGAACTGATCATCCACGGCTCGCCGGACAAGGTGGCCGACGAGATCCTGAAATTCCGCGAGCGGGTCGGCGACTTCGGCACGCTGCTCTACGCCGGCAAGGACTGGCGCGATCCGGAGTTGGCCCGGCGCTCGATGGTGCTGATGGCCGAGAAGGTGATGCCGAAGGTCAACGCGGCCATCGGAGGTTAGAGCGTTTTCGAGCGAAGTGGGAACCGGTTCGCGTGAAGAAAACGCGACAAATAGAGAATCGAGAGTCCTTCACCGTTTCCATGAAACGATGAAGGACTCTGGGAGAGCGTCATGGCGCGTCCGCGCATCTTCGTCACGCAGCCCATTGCCGAGAGCGCGCTGGCGCGGCTGCGCGAAGTGGCGGACGTCGAGGTCAACGCCGACTCCAGCCGCGTTCTGCCCAAGGACAGGCTGATCGAGGGCGTGAAGCGTTGCGACATCCTGCTGTCGCTTTTGCACGACACCGTGGACGCCGACGTGCTGGCGGCCAATCCTGACCTCAAGGCCGTGTCCTCGATGAACATCACGCAGGATCGCATCGACCTTCAGGCCGCGACCGCGCGCGGCATTCCGGTGACCAACATTCCGGCGATCGTGACCGACGCCACCGCGGACATCGGCTTCGGGCTGCTGCTGTCGGTCGCGCGCAACATCGCGCTCGGCGACCGGCTGTTCCGGCAGGGCGTCTATCCGGGCTCGCAGTCGAATCATCTGGCGGGCGCGGCGGTGACCGGCAGGACGCTCGGCCTGGTCGGCTTCGGCCGCATCG
Organism: uncultured Roseivirgaceae bacterium; assembly: GCA_964438975.1. Lineage (GTDB taxonomy): Bacteria > Bacteroidota > Bacteroidia > Cytophagales > Cyclobacteriaceae > Chryseosolibacter. The sequence goes on from CAYTMU010000013.1 coordinate 29,376, forward strand.
GCCAGGCGCTGGCGAAGCGCGGACGCGGCTTCGACATGAAGATCGTCTATGCCGATCCGCGCAGGCTTGCGCCGGAGGAGGAGGCGAGGTTCGACGCGCGATATCTGGGCTTCGAGGAGTTGCTGCGCGCGGCCGACTTCGTGTCGCTGCATCCGCAGCTTTCGCCCGCCACGCGTCATCTGATGAGCGACGCGCAATTCGCACTGATGAAGCCCACGGCCTTCGTCATCAACACATCCCGCGGACCCGTGATCGACGAGGCCGCGCTGGTGCGTGCGCTGAAGGAGAAGAAGATCGCGGGCGCGGGCCTCGACGTCTACGAGCACGAGCCGAGGGTGTCGCCGGAGCTGGTCGCGATGCCGAATGTGGTCCTGACGCCGCATCTCGGAAGCGCGGTGCTGGATCTGCGGGAGGGCATGGCCCGTGTGGTGGTGGACAACACCCTTGCGCTGATCGAGGGCCGCGAGCCGGTGAGCTGTCTCAACCCGCAGGTGCTAAAGAAGCTGTTTTGATCCCGGCGGACTTCGGCCCTGACGAGGCCGGCGACGACTGCGAAGCAATCGGCCGGTGGGGCGTCGCCCTCTGCTCCATCATCAGGACGCCTCTGGATGGAGCCCTCCGATGAGCGGACCGGGGCGAAGATAAGGAGAGGCTGCGCCGCTGCTGGTGTGGCCGGAGCCTCTCCCGTTCGGCCCGCTGGGTTCAGTCGACCAGGAATTCGCCGTTGATCTCCACGGCGCTCCCGTGCGGAAGCGTCGCGACGCCGATGGCCGTTCGAGCGTGGCAGCCGCGCTCGGGGCCGTAGAGCTCGAACAGAAGATCGGACGCCCCGTCGATCACCGACGGCATGTGGTGATAGTCGGGCGCGGAATTGACCATGCCAAACAACCGGACGATCTGGCGCACGCGGTCGAGGTCGCCGAGCTCCTGCTTGAGCGTGGACAGAATCTTGAGTGCGACCATTTTCGCGACCGCATAGCCTTCCTCGGTCGTCATGTCCGCACCGAGCTTGCCATGCAGCCGCATGCCGGGGATGGACAGTCCCAACGCGCCGTGTCCCGACAAATAAAGAATATTTCCGATCCTCACGCATCCCTTGCGGCTTGGCTTCGGAAACTTGAACGGGGGAAACAGCGAAAGCCCCATTTTCTCAAGCTTGGATTCGATCTCGCCCATATCGCTCTCTCTGATGAAGGTCGTTTTGCAGGAACGGCAGCCCGGTTCGGGACAAGACCGTTACTGCATCGGGATTTTCGCCTCTTTGACGACCCGCTGCCATTTCGTCATCTCTTGCGAGAAAAACTCTCCGAACTCCGTCGTGGTCATCTTGACGATGTCCGCGCCCGCTTCTGCGAAGCGCGCCTGCACATCGGGCTGTTCCAGGACCACGGCGATCTCGCGGTGCAGGTGGGATACGACCTCGGCGGGCGTCCCGGACGGAGCCATGAAACCGATCCAGTTTCCGGCCTTCAGGCCCGGCAGCCCGGCCTCAGCCATCGTGGGAACGTCCGGCAGCGTGCGGACGCGCCCGGAATCGACGATGGCCAGCGGCTTCAGCTTTCCGGTGCGCGCATGCGGCACGATCGAGGTCACCGAGCCCACGAGCACATGGCTGTGGCCGCCGATCACGTCGATGAACGCCGGGCCGCCGCCGCGAAACGGAACGTGCTGGATATCGACGCCGGCCGCGAGCTTGAACAGCTCCGCCCCGAGATGAAGATTTCCGCCGACGCCTCCCGAAGCGTAAAGCAGGGCGCCGGGTTTGCTTTTCGCGAGGGCGATCAGTTCCTTCACCGAGTTGACCGGCAGCCCGGGATTGACGGCGAGGACGCTCGGGCTCGACACGGCGATCGCCACCGGTGTGAATGCCTTGTAGGGGTCGTAAGGCAGCTTGTACATGAACGGGATGACGGCATGCGGCAAGGAGGCCACAAGCAGCGTATAGCCATCCTTCGGAGCATTCGCGACAAGCTCCGTGCCGATGATGCCGCCGGCGCCCGTCCGGTTCTCGACGATGAACTGCGTTCCGGACCGTTCGCTCAGCTTCGCCGCCACCGTGCGCGCCACGGTGTCGTTGATCCCGCCGGGCGGAAACGGAATGACCATCCGCACCGGCCTCGTCGGATAGCTCTGCGCGAATGCCGACATCGTGAATGAGAGTGCGAGCATGACGCCGAGGACGGTCGGGGCCAAAGTGCGTCGGAGCATGTCTTCCTCGCGTCGCGTTGGTCGATCATCGCCGTTTGAAACGGACCCGATCATTGCTCGAACTCAACCAAACGCGAGATGGCTTTTCAAGCGCTCTAAAAAATGCACGGCCACACGGCACGCAATTATGCCGTGTACTCCCGGGGGCGTTCTGGGCGGTGCTCCGATGCGCTCGAACTCCCGGCGCTGCCTGAGGCGTTTCTGAAGCGGCGGGGAAAGCCGGTTGTTGCGCAAGCCTGCAAGCAGTCGCGTGAGGCGAAAGCGGGATGCGCATGGAGGCGCCTGGCTTTGCGCGGTGCAACTCCTCCTGAACGGCTGATGGCGTCAGCGGCGACCGCCTCTCGCGGTCACTTCACCGCCTGCGGGTTGATCGGACTTCCCGTTCCGCCGGTGATGATCAGCGGGGGGCCTGCGAAGAAGAACTCGTAGATGCCGTCGTTCTCGCAGTCCTCCGCCAGCTCCTTGAGATAGAAGATCTCGCCCATGCACAGGCCCATCGCCGGGATCACGACCCAGTGCCAGGGCTGGTTGGCCTCGGTGGTCTCGTTCGGCCGCACCTCGACGCCCCACGTGTCGGAGCAGATCGCCGCGATCTCCTTCTCCTGGCACCAGTAGCAGTTCTCGAACATCACGCCCGGCGCGTCGCCGCCGGCGTAGCCGCCCCACTGGCCCTCCTTGAGGCAGCGCTCCATCTGGCCGGTGCGCACGATCACGAAATCGCCCTTGCGGATTTCGACATTCTGATCCTTGGCGCACTTGTCGAGTTCGTCGTTGGAAATGCCTTCGCCGTCCTTGAGCCAGTCGACCCCGCGATGGCGCGCGATGTCGAGCAGCACGCCGCGGCCGACCATCTTGCTCTTGGAATGCTCGATGCCAAGAACGGCGAGACCGCGCGAGTCGATCAGCCGCGCGTCATGGCCGTTATAGGCCTTGTCCTCGTAGAAGATGTGGCCGAGCGCATCCCAATGCGTCGCGCCCTGCACGCACAGGTTCAGCGTGTCGTCGGCGTAGCGGATCTTGTTCCAGTCCTGCCGGCCGGCGACGGCGTCGGTGCCGGTGGCGAGCATCTGGTGGATCGGGTTGAAGCGGCCGCCGAACAGGCCGGTCTGCGGACCGTTGCGGTCGAGCGGGATGCCGAGCGCGAACACCTTGCCGGTCCTGATCAGGCCGGATGCGCGCACGATGTCCTCGGGCGTGACGTGGTTGAGCGTGCCGATCTGGTCTTCCTTGCCCCAGCGGCCCCAGTTCGAGAGCTTCCGGGAAGCCTCCTCGATCGCGGCCCGGCCCACCTTGATGTCCATCGCCGTCTCCTTCCTTGCGTTCCCGTCGTGCTCTTCCCGGCATGGCGTGCGCGGGCGGCCGGCAGGATTGTGGCCAACCGGCTGCGATCCGTCTACGGCGATTGTGGCCGGCGCGGACGCGGCGGGCGCAGCGCCAAAGAGAAAGCCCTCTCCCCGAGGGGAGAGGGCTCGCGCCGCCGCCGGCGGAGGAGGAGATCACTCCTCCTTGAAGCCGTAAGCTTGCGCGTTACCGGTTGCGCCGTAATACTTGAACGGCAGGAACTTGCCCGACATGGTGAACTTGACGCGATCGCCTTTGGGATCGGCGAGGCGCTCCATCACCATGTCGAAGTCGATGGCGGACATGATGCCGTCGCCGAACTCCTCCTCGATCAGCGCCTTCCACGCCGGGCCGTTGATCATCACCAGCTCGTAAAAGCGGTAGATCAGCGGATCGCTCGGCGGCATCGGCGTGCCGGCGCCGCGCAGCGGCACCTCGTTGAGCATCGCCTGCTCGGCCTTCGACAGTTCGAACAGCTTGGCCGCGGCCGCCGCCTGCGGCTTGGTCAGCTTGTGGTGGCCGAGCAGCGCGCCGGTGATCATCACCGGCGACATGCCGCCGATGGTTTCGCAGATGTGCTTCCAGGTCCATCCTTTCTCGCGCTTGATGTCGAGGATCTTTTCGGTGAGGTCGGCACGCTTCATTTTCGGTCTCCCGGTCTTGGTTGGTCGGTGGACTAGCTGGCCTGTGCGATGCGCGTCTGCGCGGCGGAGGCGGCAACGGTCGGCTCGAAACCCGGCCGCACGACCGGAACCCGACGCGGATCGAAATCCGGCGTCTGGCCGACGAAGGTGCGGCTGCGGCTCACGAGGAAGTCGATGATGTGGTTGCGGAGCGGGTAGTAGAGCGGCTGCTTGTGCAGCTCCGTGCGCTGGCGGTCCTTCGGCAGCGGGTTCTCCACGATCTCCGCGATCACCGCGCCGGGACCGTTGGTCATCAGCGCGATCCTGTCGGCGAGGTAGATCGCCTCGTCCACGTCGTGGGTGATCATAAAGGTGGTCTGCCCGGTTTCCTGGCAGATGCGGCGCACCTCGTCCTGCAGCGTGCCGCGGGTGAGCGCGTCGAGCGCGGAGAACGGCTCGTCCATCAGCATCATCTTCGGCTGGATCGACAGCGCGCGGGCGATGCCGACGCGCTGCTTCATGCCGCCGGACAGCTCGGACGGCCGCTTGTGCTCGGAGCCGGAGAGGCCGACGAGGTCGATGAAGGTCTGCGCGTGAGCGCGGACCTTGTCGGCCGGCCAGTTGCGCCACTTCGACGACACCGCATAGGCGACGTTGCCCATTACCGTGCGCCAGGGCAGCAGCGAATGGCCCTGGAAGATCACCGCGCGGTCGAGGCTCGGGCCTTCGATCGCCTGGTTGTCGACGATCACCGCGCCGTCGGTCGGGGCGTCGAGGCCGGCGAGGATGTTGAGCACCGTGGTCTTTCCGCAGCCGGAATGGCCGATGACGCAGGTGAACTCGCCGCGGTTCATCGAGAGCCAGAGGTTCTCGAAGATGGTGGTGACTCCCCCGCCGGGGGCGGGATAGCGGCGGGAGACGGCTTCAAGCGAGACGAACTTGTCGGTCATGGGCGTCACTCCGGGAAGGTGACCATGCGGCCGAAGCGCGCGAGGATCTGGTCGAGGATCATGCCGATGAGGCCGATCAGCAGGATGGCGTTGATGACGTTGGTGATGGACAGGTTGTTCCACTCGTTCCAGACGAAGTAGCCGATGCCGGTGCCGCCCACGAGCATCTCGGCCGCGACGATCACGAGCCACGCGATGCCGATGGAGATGCGCATGCCGGTGACGATGGTGGGCGCTGCCGCGGGAAGGATCACGGTGAAGGCGCGGCGGAAGGTGCCGACCTCCAGCGTGCGCGCGACGTTGAGCCATTCCTTCCGCACCTGCGCCACGCCGAACGCGGTGTTGATCAGCATCGGCCACAACGAGCAGATGAAGATCACGAAGATCGCCGAGAGGCCCGAGTCCTTGATCGTGTAGAGCGCCAGCGGCATCCAGGCGAGCGGCGAGATCGGCTTGAGCACCTGGATAAAGGGATCGAGCGCGCGGCTCATCAGCGGCGACATGCCGATCAGGAAGCCGGCGGGGATCGCCACGATCACGGCCAGCAGGTAGCCGATGCCGACGCGGCCGATGGAATAGCCGAGCTGGATGCCCAGCCCCTTGTCGTTGGGACCGTTGTCGTAGAACGGCTGCTTGAGGTGGCCCCACAGCGTCGCGCCGACGTCGAGGGGGCCCGGCATGGCGGATTTCCCCTGGGTCGCGGTGATGCCCATGAGCTTGGCGTATTCCGGGTCCATCTGCTGGACCCGGCTGGTCCCGCTCACGGCGAGGTGCCAGGCGGCGAGGAAGGTGAAGAACACGACGACCGAGACCACGGCCGCGCGAAGGCTGAGCGAATTCATCATGAAAGACTCCCGGCAGGGTTCGAGGTCATGGCCGCGGCGCGGCCATGACCGGGGCGTGGCGAACCGTCAGCTCCGTTTGATGCTGAAGCTCTTGATGTAGTCCTCGGGCCTGGCGGGATCGAACGCCTTGCCCATCACCGAGAAGCTCCGGGTGGTGGACGCGGGCGGCGTGAGCCCGACCTCCTTCATGAGCTTCGTGGTGTCGGTTGCGAGGAACACCTGCCTGGCGACGGCGGCGTAATCGACGTCGCCCTTGATCTGGCCCCAGCGCTTCATCTGCGTGAGAATCCAGACCGCGAAGCTCTCCCATGGGAACGGATCGAACGCGATGCGGTTCGGGTCCTTCTTCACCTGGCCGAGACCGTCGGCGTATGTGCCGGTGAGCACCTGCTCGACCACCGTGACCGGCTGGTTGAGGTAGTTCGCCGGCGCGATGGCGGCGGCGATCTCCTTGCGATTCTCCGCCTTGGTCGCGTAGGCGGTCGCGTCGATGATCGCCTTGAGCAGCGCCGCGTAGGTGTTCGGCGACCCTTTCACGAATTCCTGCGAGGCCGCGAAGGCGCAGCACGGATGGCCCTCCCACATCTCCCTGGAGAGCATGTGGATGAAGCCGACGCCGTCGTAGACCGCGCGCTGGTTCACCGGATCGGGCGCCAGGAAGCCGTCGATGTTGTCGGCGCGCAGGTTGGCGACCATCTCCGGCGGCGGCACCGCGCGGATCTGCACGTCGGTATCGGGATCGAGGCCGTGCTCCGCGAGATAATAGCGAAGCAGGTAGTTGTGCATCGAGTAGTCGAACGGCACCGCGAACTTGAACCCCTTCCAGGATTTCGGATCGCGCTTGTCCTTGTGCTTCAGCGACAGCGTGATGGCCTGGCCGTTGATGTTCTCGATCGCGGGCGCCGTATAGGGCACGGCGTTCGCGCCCGCGCCCAGCGTGATCGCAAGCGGCATCGGCGAGAGCATGTGGGCCGCGTCGTATTCCTTGTTGATGGTCTTGTCGCGGATCACCGCCCAGCCCGCGGTCTTGATGACTTCGACGTTCAGCCCGTGCTTCGTATAGAAGCCCATGGGATGCGCCATGATGATGGGCGTGGCGCAGGTGATCGGGATGAAGCCGATCTTGAGATCCTTCTTCTCCGGCGCCTTGGCCTGGGCGAAGACTTCGGTCGCGGTCGCGAGCGGAAAGAACTGCGAGATCGCCGCAAGCGCGGTGGAAGCGCCCACGCTTTTCAAGAATGCGCGCCGCGCGGCATCCTGCGGAAACATCGCGCGCAACACCGTGCCGGCGACGACGTTCTCGTAACGCTTGTCGTCGCTGGCCGCGACTTCCTGGGCCTGCAAGCGCGCCGCGTGATCGTGCTCCGCGACACTCCGGTGCTGCCCGCACGGGCATCCCGCAGTCAGCCGACGCTTCGGATCAAAAGGATTATCGAACAGGCTCATTCGCCGGACTCCCCACTTGGCTGCCGTCATCGGAAGTGTGCATTGCAACCGACATGCCAGTGCGAAGCTTTTGCGCAGTTCGAATGCGGGGATGGCTTTTTCAGCAGGTGGGATGCGGCAAGCGGCATGCGGCCGCCGTCTTTTGCGGCGTTTGGCGCGTATTTGTGCAAGCCCGCATCCGCTCTGTATAGTTAGCTTCGATCCCGCCTTCCGGTCCCCCGACATGAAACAGATTGCAGAAGTCCTGCGGACGTTCTTCGCGCTCGCGGTCCCCTATTTTCGTTCCGAGGAGAAGTGGCGCGCACGCGCGCTCCTCTTCGGCGTGATCGCGGCCGAGTTCGGCGTGGTCTATGCGCTGGTCGCCTTCAATCACTGGAACGCCTATTTCTTCAACGCGATCCAGAACCGCGACTGGGACGATTTCATCTACGCGCTCTTGCTGTTCGGCGGCATCGCGCTGTGGACCGCGGCGGCGACCATGGCGCAGTTCTATTTCGGCCAGATGCTCATCATGCATTGGCGGCGCTGGATGACCGAGCAATACGTCAACCGCTGGATGGCCGACGGGCGCCACTACCGCATGCGCGTGCTCGGCCACGATGTCGACAACACGCATCTGCGCATCGCCAACGACATCCTGATCTTCCTCCAGAAGACCCACGACCTCGGCTACAACTTCCTCGGCAGCCTGATCGCGCTGGTCTCCTTCGCCTATATTCTCTGGGGCCTCTCCAGCGCGGCCCCCTTCGTGATCTTCGGCGTCGACCTCGCCTTCCCCGGCTACCTGTTCTGGATCGCGATTCTATATGCCGCGGTCGGCACGCTGTTCGCGCACTGGATCGGAAAGCCGCTGATCGGGTTGAACTTCAACCAGCAGCGCTTCGAATCCGATTATCGTTTCGCGATCACGCGGAGCTGGGACCACTCGGAGCCGGTCGCGCTGATGCGCGGCGAGAAGATCGAGCGCGAAGTGCTCGGCACGCGTTTCGGGAATCTCGTGCGCAACTGGACGCGGCTCATTCGCCGCCAGTCCGGCCTCACCTTTTTCGTCACCGGCTATACGCAATGGTCGCTGGTCTTCCCGACGCTGGTGGCGAGCCCCGCTTATTTCATGGGTGCTATTCCGCTGGGCTCGCTGATGCAGGGCGCACTTGCGTTCCAGCGCGTCGACATCGCGTTCGCCTTCTTCCTGCATTCCTACGCCAAGATCGCGGAATGGAAGGCGAGCATGGACCGCATCGCGCAACTCGATGCGGCGCTGACCGAAGTCGACCGGCCGCAGAAGATGGCGCAGATCGCGCTCGACGATCATCGCGAGGGCGCGCTCGAAGTAAGCGACCTCGTGGTGACGCTGCCGTCGGGCCGCCCGATCGCGGCGCTCGACAGGCTTTCGCTCCGCCCCGGCGGCCGCACGCTGATCTCGGGGCCGTCGGGCTCCGGCAAGTCGAGCATCCAGCGCGCGCTTGCCGGCGTGTGGACGCTCGGCCGGGGCAAGGTCGCGCTGCCGCACGACGACGTGCTTGCGATGCCGCAGCGGTTCTATTTCCCGCTCGGCAGCCTGAAGTCCGTCATCACCTATCCGACGCCCGCGGCCCAAGTGGACGACGCGCGGCTCCGCGAGGTGCTGGCGCAGGTCGGCCTGAACCACCTCGCCGCGCGGCTCGACGAGGAGGCCGAATGGGGCTCGATGCTGTCCGGCGGCGAGCAGCAGCGGGTCGCCTTCGCCCGCGCGATCCTGCGCGATCCGGCGATCCTGCTGCTCGACGATTCCACCTCGAACCTCGACGGCGACGCCACCAAGCAGATGTACGACGCGCTCGAGCGGAACCTGCCGCAGGCCATGGTCATCTCGCTCGCCCGCACGGACGCCTTGCGCACGCTGCACAAGGATACCGTGATCTTGCCGCCCGCCGCGGCCCATGCCACCTAACGGGAAAGGGAGAATTGCCCATGGGCAAGATGAGCTACTACACCGATTTCTGGGGCATGAATTACGACATCTGCCCGTGCGACGTGCACGTCACCGACTATCTGGAAGCCCGCGAAGTCAAGGACGCCAATGTCTTCCACTTCGGCACCGGCACGCATCATCATGTCGGCATCCGCTGCCACGAGAACGGCTCGGGCAACCGCGTCCTCGGCATCACCGCCTCCATCGAGGAAGCCGAAGCCTATGTGAAGCTCGCGATCGAGCGGCCCGAAGTCTCCCGCAGCTACAAGGCCTTCTTCGGCGACATCTACGTGTTGGAGCCGAAGCTCTTGCCGAATTTCGACGCGGTCGCGCTCGTGCACCTGTGCGAATTCCGCGCCCCGGCGATGGACGAATATAACGGCCTCACCGACCGCCAGCTCATCGATCTCTTCACCGCGAAGCTCAATCCCGGCGGCCACATGATTTTCTACACGAAATCCATGGCCTGGGACCGCGCGCAGCCGGTGGTCGAGCAGTGGGCGAAGGAAGCCGGCTTCGAAAAGACCGAGGAATTCAAGACGCTCGCGATTTACCGGAAGAAGTGAGCCGGGTTCCGCACGCGCCGCAGCCCTGCATTTGATCCAGCGCAAGGCGGAGCGGGCCCTTCCGCGCTATCATGGCACGGTGAAAGGATCGGCGTATTGACTATTCCGGTACAGACCGCGGCGTCCTCGCCGCTCGATGGCGCGAGCCTCGCTTCGGTAACTGAAGACAGCATCCGCCAGCTTGTCCACCGCTTCTATGCCTCGGTGCACAAGGACGGCCTGATCGGGCCGATCTTCGATCGCGAGATCGAGCCGGAGCGCTGGCCCGCGCATCTCGAAAAAATGTGCGCGTTCTGGTCGTCGCTGCTGTTGCGCACGCGGCGCTATGACGGGCGGCCGCTGCCGCCGCACCTGCGGCTCGACGAAATTTCCGACGAGCATTTCCAGCGCTGGCTCGCGCTGTTTCGCGCGACCGCGCAGGAAGTTTTCGACGCCGAGGACGCCGTGGCGGTGGCGACGCTCGCCGAGCGCATCGCGCACAGCTTCCGCCTTGCGGTGGCCTTCCACCGCGGCGAGGATACGACCAAGCTCAGGCCTTATTCCGCGGCAAAGGAAAACAGCGGACTTTCATGAAGACGGAATGGCAAGGCAAGGCGCTGGCGCTCTATTGCGCGCTCTGGGCCGGCATCGTGATCGGCGTTTCCTTCATCGCCACGATCGCGAAATTCGGGGCGCCCTCGCTCACGCGGCCGGTGGCGCTCGAGGTCGGGACCCACACCTTCGCGGTGCTCGCGCGGATCGAATGGGGACTGATCGCGGTGCTCGCGCTCCTGATCCTGCTCGCGGGGTTCAGCCGCTTTCGCACGCTGATCCTGCTCCTGCTCGCGGCGATCCTGCTCGGCGAAGCCTTCTGGCTGTTTCCGCAGCTCAGCGCCCGCACCGCGCTCGTGATTGCTGGCCAGCCGCTGCCGCCCTCTCCGCTGCACATGGTTTCGGTCGCGGCCGAATCCGGAAAAGTGCTGCTGCTCGTACTCTTCGCGCTCGTGGAAATCAGAAACTGCGGGCGAATGCGCGCCTAGGAAGGCTCTGGATCCGAACTGGCGGCGGGGCTGGATGGTACAGCAGGGTGGACTTGAACCACCGACCTCCGGTTCCACAGACCGGCGCTCTAACCAACTGAGCTACTGCTGCACAGAGCCGGCAGGCCCCGGCGAGATGCCAAAACAGGCGCCCGGGGGCCGCGGCGCGGGCGGAATGTCTTGCAAACGGCCCTGCAATGCAAGGGTTTGGTTTGGGAGTTACCCCCAAGCGCCGCTCCGGGCAAGCAAAAGCCCGGACCTCGCGGTCCGGGCTCAATCTCTTCAGCGGTTCCGGCTCAGGCCGAAAGCTTGAAGCCCTTCGATACGCCGGCCTTGATCGGCTCCGAGGTTTCGGAAGCGATCTTCTGAGCGAGCGAGGAAAGCTCCTTCGCCTGCGCCGAGAAGGCTTCGAACTGCGCGCGGAAATGCGCGGTCGAAATCTCGGCGGCCTCGGCCAGCGACTTGGTGCCGAAGATCGCGGTCGTGAAGTCGAACGACGCGTTGACGTTGGCGCGGAGGGCTTCCAGCGCCTTCATGTTGAACTCGGTCGCGCCCTTGGAAGCGGCGGTATAGGTGCTTTCGAGAAGATCGGTCGTATCGTCGGCGGCCGTCTTCAGCTTGTCGTAGCCTTCCTTGGCCTGCTTTACGCCTTTCTCGGCGAACTCACGGACCATTTCGGGCACTTCGATCTTGGGTACTTCGAATTTGGGCATCTGGGTCATGGCTAAGGTTTCCTACCTCGACAAAACACGCGCGAACGGCTTCGTCCGCGGCTCCACCAGTAATAAGGAAACGCCCTAGCACGCCTTTTGTTGCATCGCAACATAAATATTGCGACGCACTATTTCAGGCGATAAACCGCTCAGCCGCGGGGCTTGGTGGCTTCGCGGGCCGCCGTCTGCATCTGCTCGCCCATGGTCTTCGACTGCTCGGCGAGTTTCTGCATGGTCTCCTTCGCGAAGTCGCTCTGGAGCTGCATGATCTCCTGCGGATCGCGCGCCCGGACCAGCTTCTCGGCGAAAGCGAAGGCCGCGGCCACGTTTTCCTCTGCGAATCCAAGCGCCTGGCGGTTCACATCGCGGGCGCCGGAGGTCACGGCGTCGGTCTGGCCCTCGACCGCGCTCATCGCCTTGGAGGCCTGGTTCATATAGTTGTCGAAAGCGGTCCTGGCCTGCTCGACGCTCTTCTCGACGAAGGCGCGCATTTCATGAGGCACTTCGAAACCCGGAACTTTTCCGAACATTGGTCTTCTCCCGTCCTCGCTCCCGTTTTCCAACGCTACGCGGCATCCGCGCGCCGCTCAACCTTTTCCCCCGCAAAGCGGCAGATTAACCTTTCAGGACAAAGGTTTCGCGACGGGACGCGCCCGCGATAGCTTTCCGGGGGCGCCCAAATTATGAAGAAACCGTAAATCCGGGCTTTAAACTTGGCCAAGGTACCTGCCCGGACCGCGTTGGAAAATTCGATGAGCTCGTTTCCGGCCCTCGCCGAACTGTTCGCCGAGCCGAAGCTCGCGGCGCTGATCCTCGATCCGGCGCCCGCGCTCGTGTTCGACCGCGACGGCAAGCTGCGCTTCGCAAACCGCGCGGCGGTGTCGGCCTATGGCGCGGCCTCGCTCGCGGAACTCATCGAGAAGAGCGCGGCGCTGTTCGGGGAAATGCCCGACACGGCGCGGGAATTTTCGGAAACGCTGCCGCTCAACGGCTCCTACCGCCGCGAAGCCATCGCGCTCGCCAAAGGCACCGAGACGTTCCGCGCCGAACGGATCGGGCTTGCGAGCGGCGTCAGCGCCGTTGTGTTCACGGGACTTGCGCGCGAGCGCTCCGACGGCAATCCGGGCAAGGCCTTCGCCTCGCTGATCGACGGCGAACGCGCGCCGTTCGCGCTGTTCGATCAGGACGGCAAGCCGCTCGCCGCCAACCGCATGGCGACCGCGATCATGGGGCCCGCGGGAACGCTCCTGCATCTGCACGCTTCCGCCGCGGCCGCGCTTTCCGACGCCAACCTCAAGGGCTTCGGCGAAATTCCGTTCGGCGTGCTGAAGATTTTTCTGAAGAAGCTTTCGCTCGGCGCGCACAGCCTCGTGCTCGCGTCCTTCATGCAGCCGGAACGCCCGGCCGCGCCGACGGCGGAGCCGGTCAAGGCGCAGGAAGCGCCTCGAGAAGCGCCGCAAGAAACATCGCAAGAAAATACGCAACCGCCGGCACGGGAAACCGCACCGGCACAGGCGGACGAAAAGGCGACCGAAGAAACCCGAACCGAAGAAAAGCAGACCGGCGAACTGCCGCTGGTCATCCAGCTTGGCCCCCCGGCGGACGAGGCCGTGGGCTGGGAAGTGCCGGCCGCGCAGCCGGTGCAGGAAACGCCCGACGTGGAAACGCAATCTGTTTCGGCAGCCGGGGAAAGCGACGTCGCTCCCGCCGATGCGGAAGAAGCCGCTTCGTCCGATACTGAAGAAGTCAGCCCCGAAGAAGTGAAAGAATTCTGGGCGGAGCTCGACGGGAAAGAAACGCCCGCCGAAGGCAGCGCGCCGCACGCGCAACCCGAAACACCCAGGCCGGCGCCGCAGCCCAAACGAGCGCCCTCGCGCTTCGTCTGGCAGCTCGATGCCGACGGCAACTTCACGAATGTTTCGCCCGATCTGGCGGAAGCCGTCGGCGCCGCCCATAGCGCGCAGACCGGCGAAGACTGGCCCGCGCTCGCGGCGCGCGCGGGAATTGCAAATACCGATGCGCTGTTCGCGGCGGTGAAGCGGCGTGATACCTGGTCCGGCGTTTCCGTGCTCTGGCCGGTCGACGGCACCGACACCGCGCGGCCGGTCGAGCTCGCGGCACTGCCCGTGTTCGATCGCGAGCGCAATTTCCTCGGCTATCGCGGCTTCGGCGTATTCCGCGAAGCCATTCCGTTCATCGCGAAGGCGAAGCCCGCGCCGGCCGCAACCGAAGCGCCGCAGGCCGTAACCGAAGCGCCGCAGGCCGTAACCGAAGCCTCGCCGGCCGAGCCGACCGAAGAAACCGCGGCCAACGACGAGTTTCCGCTTTCGCACGAGCCGCTCGAAGCGCTCGAAACGCCCGCGCCCGAAGCTGCGGACGAGCCGCCCGCGCTCGAGGTGCAGGATCGCGTAATCCGCGTGCGCGCGCCGGAGAGCGAGGAGCGCGCGACGCTTTCGCCCAAGGAAGAAACCGCGTTTCGCGAAATCCGCCGCGTGCTTACCGGCGAGACGCTGGCGCAGGAACAGGAGCGCACGGCGCGCGAAATCGACCGCGCGCTCGGCATTCGCGGCGAAATCCGGCGCGACGAGCCCGGCCCGAAGACCCACGACATTCCGCGGCAGGAGCGCGCCGCCCCGCCCGCGCACGGCACGGAGGAAGCGGCGCCCGTCGTCCCGCCCGCCACAGACCTTTCCGGCGTCAGCGAGCGCGCGCTCATGGACCGGCTGCCGCTCGGCATCGCCGTGCATCGCGAAGAGAAGGTGCTCTACGCGAACCGCGCGCTGCTCGAATGGATCGGCCTCGAAAATCTCGAAGCGCTGGAGCGCAACGGCGGACTCACGCGCATCTTCTCCGGCGTGGCAACGCCCGCCGAAGACGCCGACCCGACCATTCCGCGCACGCTCGCGGCGCAAGGCCCGAACGGCGAGCCGATTCCGGTGGAGATGCGGCTGTTCTCGACGCCGTGGTACGGACAGTCCGCGCTCGTCTATGTGCTTCGCCGCGCCAATGCGGGCTTCGACGCGCGGCGCGAAACCGTGGAGCGCGCGCTGCGCTCGGCGGAAGCCGCCACGCGCGAGCAGCAGGCGATCCTCGACACTGCGACCGACGGCGTGCTCATCATCGACCGCGACGGCAAGATCACCGGCATGAACAAATCCGCCGAGGCGCTGTTCGGCTTCGACTTCGCGGAAATCCAGAACTCGTCCTTCACCATGTTGTTCGCGCCGGAAAGCCATCGCGCGGCGGTCGACTATCTCGACAAGCTCGCCTCCAACGGGGTCGCGAGCATCCTCAACGACGGCCGCGAAGTCGTGGGCCGCGAGCGCAACGGCGGGCTCATTCCGCTGTTCATGAATCTCGGCAAGGTGGGCGAGGACGGCCAGAAATTCTGCGCGGTGCTGCGCGACATCACGCAATGGAAGCGCGCGGAGGAAGAGCTGACCGGCGCGCGGCGCCAGGCCGAACAGGCAAGCTCCCACAAGTCGGACTTCCTCGCCAAGATCAGCCACGAAATGCGCACGCCGCTGAACGCGATCATCGGCTTCGCGGAAGTGATGATGGAGGAGCGCTTCGGCCCGATCGGCTCGGAGCGCTATCGCGAATATCTCAAGGACATCCACCAGTCCGGCGGGCACCTGATCTCGCTCATCAACGACCTGCTCGATCTTTCGAAGATCGAGGCGGGCAAGCTCGAGCTCGACTTCGCCAGCGTCGACCTGAACGATGTCGCCAAGCAATGCATCTCGATCATGCAGCCGCAGGCGAACCGCGAGCGCATCATCATCCGCACCGCGCTTGCCGACAACCTGCCGCCGGTCGTGGCCGACCAGCGCTCGATCCGGCAGATCGTGCTGAACCTGCTTTCCAATTCCGTGAAGTTCACCAATCCCGGCGGGCAGGTGATCCTGTCGACTTCGCTCACCGACAAGGGCGAAGTCGTGCTGCGGGTGCGCGACACCGGAATCGGCATGAGCGAGGACGACGTCATCGCCGCGCTGGAGCCGTTCCGGCAACTGGCGACGTCGGGCCGCGACGCCGGCGGCACTGGCCTCGGCCTGCCGCTGACGAAGGCGCTGGTGGAAGCCAACCGCGCGAGCTTTCACATCAAGAGCGCTGTCAATTCCGGCACGCTGGTCGAAATCTCCTTCCCGTCGACGCGCGTGCTCGCCGGCTGACGGCGGCAATACCTCCCCATCCAAAGCGCCGCCGCACGCGCGCATGAACGCGCACCGCGGGCGAATGCCGGTTCCGGCCCGCCCCCGCGTGCCGCGCCGCCTGCTTTCGTGCTAGGGTCGTATCCGATCGCATAGAACGGAAGGCATCGTGAACATGGGCGCGAACGACATCATGACGGGCAACGGCTGATGGCGCGGATCGACCGCCGCGCATTCATGGGAGGCACGGGCGCGTTCCTGCTCGCGCCGCGCTTCGCGCATGGCGCGTCCGTCAAGGACGCGACCGGCCGCCTGTTCGAGATCTCCGGCAAGGCCGCGCGCGTTTTTCCGGCGGGGCCGCCCGCCGCGATCATGCTCTACACGCTCGCGCCGGAAGCGCTCATCGGCTGGACCCGCGCGCCTTCGCCGGAAGAGCGCGAATTCCTGACGCCCGACGCCGCGGCGAAGCCCGAACTCGGCCGCATCACCGGCCGCGGCAATACCGCGAACCTCGAAGTCGTGATCGCGCAGAAGCCCGATCTCATTCTCGACGTCGGCAACATCAACAAAACCTTCGTCTCGCTTGCCGAGCGCGTGCGCGAGCAGACCGGCATTCCCTATATGCTGCTGGACGGCCGCTTCGACGCCAGCGCCGAATCCTACCGGACGCTCGGCAGGATTCTCGACCGCGAGGCGCGCGCCGAAATGCTCGCCGCCTATGCCGACAAAACCTTCGCGACGATCGCGCAGCGCGTTGCCGACGTGCCGGTGGGACAGCGGCCGCGCGTCTATTTCGCGCGCGGCACGCGCGGGCTCGAAACCGGCCTCGGCGGCTCCATCAATGTGGAGTCGATCGAACTGCTCGCGCAGAACGTCGCCGGCGAAACCAAGGGCGGCATGGCGACCGTTTCCGTCGAGCAGGTGCTCGCCTGGGATCCCGATATCATTTTCACCATCGAAGCGGACTTCCCGGCAAGAGTGAAACGGGAGCCGGCGTGGTCGGCGCTGAAGGCGGTCCGGGAAGGCCGGGTCTATCTCTCGCCGAAAGTCCCGTTCGGATGGATCGACTTTCCGCCTTCGGCCAATCGCCTGATCGGGCTGTGGTGGCTCGGGAAAATTCTCTATCCCGACCGCTTCCCGGAAGACCTGCGGGTGCTGACGCGCGATTTCTACCAGCGCTTCTACCATCTCGACCTGAGCGACGCGCAGCTTGCGCGCATCCTCGGCGGAAACGCCTGAGATGCGGAACTCGGCGGTTCCGGGTCTTGCGGTTGCGCTGGCCCTGCTCGCCGCGGGCTTCGCGGTCGCCTTTCTGGTCGGGCGCTTTCCGATTGGGGCCGGAGAAGTCTTCGCCGTGCTTTGGGGAAAAATTTCCGGCACGCCGTCGGGCGTTTCCACGGCCGTCGAGACGGTGATTCTTCAGGTGCGCGGCCCGCGCGTGCTCGCGGCCTTCTTCATCGGCGCGGCGCTGAGCGTCGCCGGCGCGGCGTTCCAGGGTCTGTTTCGCAATCCGCTGGTGTCGCCCGACATTCTCGGCGCGTCTTCGGGCGCGGCGCTCGGCGCGGTGCTCGGCATTTATTTTTCGCTCGGCGTCATCGCCATTCAGGGCTTCGCCTTCATCGGCGGGCTCGTCGCCGTCACGGCGGTTTACCTGATCGGCTCGGCCTTGCGGATGCGCGACCCGATTCTCGTGCTCGTGCTCGCGGGCGTCGTGATCGGCGCGCTCCTCGGCTCCGGCGTCGGCCTCATCAAATATCTCGCGGATCCCTACAACCAGTTGCCGGCAATTACCTTCTGGCTGCTCGGAAGCCTCGCCGCGACCTCGGCTTCGGACCTCGTTTCGCTCTTCGTGCTGATCGCGCTCGGCACCTTCGTGCTGCTCCTGTTGCGGCATCGCATGAACGTGATGTCGCTTCCCGAGGAAGAGGCCCGTGCGCTCGGCGTCTCCACCGGCCTGATGCGCATTGCAATCGTGGCCGCGGCGACGCTCGTCACGTCCGCGAGCGTCGCCGCCGCCGGCATCATCGGCTGGGTCGGGCTCGTGGTGCCGCATATCGCGCGCTCGCTGACGGGACCGGATTTCGCGAAGCTCCTGCCGGTCGCGGCGCTGCTCGGCGGCAGCTTCCTGCTTTTCATCGACACCATCGCGCGCACCGCGGCGTCGATCGAAATTCCGCTCGGGATTCTCACGGCCTTCGTCGGCACGCCGTTTTTCATCTGGCTGCTCGCCGGCATGCAGAAGAACTGGTCATGACGATTGCCGGCGAAAATCTTGCCATCGGCTATCGCGACCGGCTGGTCGGCAGCGGCCTTACCATCGCGCTTCGCGAAGGGGAGTCGCTGGCGCTGCTCGGGCCCAACGGCGGCGGCAAGACCACGCTGCTGAAGACGCTGCTCGGGCTGCTGCCGCCGCGCGCGGGCCACGTCACGCTGGACGGGCGGCCGCTCTCGGCAATTCCGGTGCGCGAACGGGCGCGGCTCATCGGCTACGTGCCGCAGGTGCACACCGGCACTTTCGCCTTCACGGTCGAGGCGGTCGTGCTGATGGGCCGCACCGCCTATGGCTCGCTGTTCTCGCGGCCCGGCGCCAAGGATTATGCCGTGACGGCGCAGATGCTGGAGCGGCTCGGGATTTCGCACCTCGCGCAGCGCTCCTACACCGAGATTTCCGGCGGCGAGCGGCAACTGGTGCTGCTCGCGCGCGCGCTGGCACAGGAGCCGCGATTCATCGTGCTGGACGAGCCGACCGCCGCGCTCGACTTCGGCAATCAGGGCAAGGTGCTCACCGAGATCGAAGCACTCACCGGCGCGGGCCTTGGCGTGCTGTTCACGACCCACGATCCGAACCACGCGCTGCGCGCGGCGCATCGCGTCTGCCTGTTGCGCGCGGGCACGATCGTCGCCGAAGGCGACACCAAGCAGGTGCTCACCCGCGACCACCTCGAAGCGCTTTACGGCGCGAAGGTGCTGCCGGTCGCGGATGCGGCGCGGGTCGCGTTCCTGCCGGGCTGAGTTATCCGGCCACCGGCTTTGCGGTGAGCTTGCCGTAGCAGGAGCCCTGCGTGACGGTGCTGACGAAATCGCCCTCGATCGCCTCGGGCGTGATCTTGCCGCTGTAGCGCGATTTGCGCGCGAGCAGCCCGGTCGTCTCGCTCGACCCGCTCTGGAAATCGAACGACCCGTCGGCATGGATCTCGGTGACGAAAGTGTTGCCGCCGTGGGAAATGTGCAGCGCGGTGCCTTCGATCTCGACGCTGAAGGCCATGCGCCGTCCCGGCACGCAATGGGTCAGCGGCTGGTCCGGGTTCGTTTCCGCCACGCGATAGAGGCTGACTTCGCCGCTGTAGCGCTTCGCATAGGCAGAGGCGGCCTGCGTCGGCTCCTGCTGCGGCGCGTCGGTGTCGTCGTGCACCGGCATCTGCGGCACTTCCTTCACCTCTTCCAGCTTCGGCGCGGGCGCGGGAACATGCGCGACTTCGCTGCCGAGCTTCGGCAGCGGAATCAAATCGTTTGCGAAGGCGACGACGATTCCGATTGCCGCGATGCCGGCGAGCGGCAGCATCCACGGCAGCTTCGAGCCGCGCGGCGCATCGTCGGGATCGCGGCGGAGCGCACGCGGCAGCACGGGTGCAGTCGGGCCGGCATGACCGTCCATCCAGCCCAGCTCGGCGCGCAACTGCGCAATCTCCGCCTGCCGCGCGTCGCGGTTGAAGGAGAGCGCGCGATCGACCGCATCGGCGATTTCCGCCGGCAGCGCAGGCGCATGGCCCCGGAGCGGCACATACGGATCGGGCTTGCCGAAGGCCAGCTTCTGCATCCGCTCCTCGGCGCCCGCGGGCGGCCGTCCGGCGAAAGCGCGATAGAGCACGGCGCCGATCGAGTAGATGTCGGCGCGGTGATCGAGCTCGCCGTCGGCCTCGATCTGTTCCGGCGGCGAATAGAACTGCTTCATCACCGCGAACGAGCGCTCGTCGGTGCGCAACTGCGTTTCACGTTCGATCAGCTTGATCGCGCCGAAATCGATGATGACCGGGCGGCCGTCGGCGCGGACCATGATGTTGTCGGGCGCGATGTCGCGATGGATCATCCGCTGCGCGTGCAGGTATTCGAGCGCGGACAGCACCGGCGCGAGCAACGGCTGCATCTCGGCGGGCGACGGCGCCCGCGCCTGTTCGCGCAGCCAGTGTTCGAGGGTGTCGCCCTCGACATATTCCATGATCATGTAGCCGGTGTTGTTGTCCTTCACGTAGTGAATGACATCGACGATGTTCGGATGCCGGAGCCGGCATTGATCGAGCGTCGAACTCTCGAAGCGCTTCAGCGCCCATTGCACGACCTCGTCGTCGCGCGCGTTATAGGCGATGCGCGTGTCGCCATCGCGCGTGGCGATGCCGCGCGGGAAAAACTCCTTGATCGCGACACGCTTGCCGGTGAAGGGGCTGTCGGCTTCGTAGGTGATGCCGAAGCCGCCCGCGCCGAGTACGCGAAGGATATGGTAGCCCGCGATCGCCGCGCCCGGCCGGAGCGCATTGGGATCGTCTGCCATCGCCGGAAATTCCTGTTGCTTGCGGCAATCCCTAGCGCGCAGCCGCCGCGGGGTCGAGTAGCGCGGTCATCGCAATCCCGTGAGGGTCTAGGGCTTGGGCCAGAGCGTTTCGAACAGACCCGTCACCGGGCGCAGCGGAATTTCGGCGCAGCGGAAGCTGCGCTGGAACGGCGTGCCGCGCAGGCCGATCTGCATCTCGGACGCGGGCGCGTTCCAGATGAAGTCGGTGAAACCGGGGCCGATGCTCTGGATGCTGAACAGGAAGGACTTGCCGATCGAGCGCGTGATGGTGCCGGGAAGCGGCGCCTCCTGCGTGGGCGACTCGTAGATTGCCTTCCCCGCCCCGGTATCGAAGGTGAAAAGCAGCGGCTTGTGGTCGCCGTCATCGCAGCGAAGCGAGAACCGCTCCGCCTGCGCGGCGAGCGGAAGCATGGCGAAGATCGCGGCCAGCAGAATTCTCATGCCCCGCACGATAACACGCCGCGCAAGCGGGCTCGCGCGGCGTGCATCGGAAAGGTGAACGCGGCGATAAGCGCCGCGCCCAAGGCCGTTAAATCCCGAGCTGGGAGATGAACTTGGTGTTCAGATAAGCCTCGATCGCCTCGGAGCCGCCTTCCGAGCCGTAGCCGGA
Organism: uncultured Roseivirgaceae bacterium; assembly: GCA_964438975.1. Lineage (GTDB taxonomy): Bacteria > Bacteroidota > Bacteroidia > Cytophagales > Cyclobacteriaceae > Chryseosolibacter. The sequence continues at coordinate 50,369 of CAYTMU010000013.1, forward strand.
ATCCTTCACGCCGCCGAAGGGAACCTCGGGCAGCGCGAGGCCGTGGTGGTTGATCGAAACCATGCCGCTTTCGAAGGCCGCGCCGATCGCGCCCGCGGTCTTGGCCGAACTCGTATAGGCGTAGGCGGCAAGACCGTATGGCAGCCGGTTCGCTTCCTCGACCACGCTGTCGAAGGACGAGAACGGGATGATCGGCGAGAGCGGGCCGAACGGCTCCTCGTTCATGATGCGCATGTCGTGGTTGATATCGGTCAACACCGTCGGCTCGAAGAAGTTGCCCTTGTTGCCGATGCGCTTGCCGCCGGTCTCAATCTTCGCGCCCTTCTGCACGGCGTCGGACACGATGGCTTCCATCGCATCGACGCGCCGCGTGTTCGCAAGCGGGCCCATGCGCGTATCCTTGTCGAGGCCGTCGCCGACCTTCAGCTTCTTCACCGAGTCGGTATATTTCTGCACGAAGTCGCCATAGACCTTTTCGTGGACCAGGAAGCGCGTCGGCGCCACGCAGACCTGGCCGGCGTTGCGGTGCTTGTTCGCGCTGAGCACCTTCACCGCCTGATCGACATTGGCGTCGTCGAACACGATCGCGGGCGCATGACCGCCGAGCTCCATGGTGACGCGCTTCATGTGCAGCCCGGCAAGCGACGCGAGCTGCTTGCCGACCGCGGTCGAGCCGGTGAAGGTGATCTTGCGGATCACCGGATGCGGAATGAGATACGACGAAATCTCCGCGGGGTTGCCATAGACGAGCTGCAACACGCCCGCGGGCACGCCCGCATCGATATAGGCCTGCACCAGCGCCGCGCAGGAGCCCGGCGTCTCCTCGGGACCCTTCAGGATGATGGAGCAGCCGGCGGCGATCGCCGCGGATACCTTGCGCACCGCCTGGTTGATCGGAAAATTCCACGGCGTGAACGCGGCGACCGGGCCCACCGGCTCCTTCACCACGAGCTGCCAGATATTCTCGCCGCGCGCGGGGATCACGCGGCCATAGGTGCGGCGCGCCTCCTCGCCGAACCAGTCCATGATGTCGCCGGCCAGCAGCGTCTCGCCCTTGGCTTCCACGAGCGGCTTGCCCTGCTCCATGGTCATGATCTTCGCGATGTCGTCGGCGCGGGAGCGGATGATTTCGGCGGCCTTGCGGAGCGTCTTGTAGCGGGTATCGGCGGGCGTCTTCTTCCAGACCTTGAAGCCCGCATCGGCGGCGGCGAGCGCCTTGTCGAGATCGGGCTTGGTCGCATGCGCAAGCGTGCCGATTTTCTCACCGGTCGCGGGGTTCAGGATCGGCTCGCTCTTGCCCTCCGCGCCCTTGGTCCATTCGCCGTTGATATGCAGGGAAACGTCCGGATACATTTGTGTTTCTCTCGCTTCGCTTGTTTCGAATTGGCGGGGATGGGGCTACGAAAGCGGGGCTCTGTCAACCGCGGCAACCGGGACGCTGGCCTACCCTCATGACGACGCTCGAAATTGCCGCAAAAGCGGCGGAAATCCTGGACGCCATCGACCATCGCAAGACGCTCGCGCCCTTCGGCGGGATCGGGATGCCGCAGGCCTATGCGGTCGTGGCACAGATGCGGCAGCTGCGCACCGCGCGCGGCGAGCGCGCCGTGGGGCGCAAGATCGGCTTCACCAACCGCACGATCTGGGACGAATACAAAGTCTTCGCGCCGATCTGGGGCTATATGTACGACACCACGCTCCGCGACATTTCCGCTGCGCGGAATGTGGCACTCGCGAAATTCGCCGAGCCCCGGCTGGAGCCGGAAATCGCCTTCGGCTTCGCTCGCGCGCCGCAGGCAGGAATGAGTCCGGCCGAGATTCTCGATTGCATCGACTGGGCGGCGCACGGTTTCGAGATCGTGCAGTCGCACTATCCGGAGTGGAAGTTCTCCGCGCCCGACACGGTCGCGAACAACGGGCTGCATGGCGCGTATTTTCTGGGCGAGAAGGTTTCGGTCGCAAACGACCGCGCGGCGTGGCTGGACGCGCTTTCGAATTTCGAAATCTCGCTCTACCGGAACGGCGAGCCCATCGACAAAGGCCACGCGCGCAACGTGCTCGACGGGCCGCTGTTCCCGATCCGCCATCTGCTCGAGTTGCTGAAGGACGATCCGGACAACGCACCCGTCGCCGCGGGCGAGATCATCACCACCGGCACGGTGACGAAGGCATGGCCGGTCGCGCCGGGAGAAGTCTGGCGCACGGAAGTGCACGGGCTCGCGCTGCCGGGAATCGAGATCGGGTTTCGTTGATCAGCGAGGTTTCGGCGAGACCGCCTCGCCGTCTTCCTTGGTGAAGCTCGCCACCGGGATTTCGAGCGGATCGAACACCGCTTCCGGCGGAAGGTCGTGATAGATTTTCACCGTCATCCTGAAACTCCTGCACCGGAAGCGTTCTTCGGCCACAGCCAGGCCGAGACCGGAAGCGCGAGCATCATTCCCGCAAGCTGACAGAAAATAAAAAGCGGCGCGCTAGCGGGCGTTATCCCGGCAAAAGTGTCCGAAAGCGAACGCGCGATCGTGATCGCGGGATTGGCGAAAGCGGTCGAGGACGTGAACCAGTAAGCCGCCGTGATGTAGAGGCCGACCGCCAGCGGAATCTGCGCGGCGTTCTTCTCCTTCAGGCCGAGGATCGCAAGCACGAGACCGAAAGCGGCGGCGGCCTCGCCCAGCGCTGCCCCCGGGGCTGAGCGCACCGTTTTCGAAACCTGCATGATCGGAAGCTCGAACATCGCATGGGCAAGCCATGCACCTGCGATCATGCCCGCGATCTGTGCGGCGATGTAAAGCGCGCAAAGCCGCCACGCCAGCTCTCCGCGGATCGCAAAGGCAAGGCTTATCGCCGGATTGAAATGCGCGCCCGAAAGCGGCGCAAAGACCGCGATGATCACGAACAGAATGCCGCCGGTCGCGATCGCATTGGCGAGCAACGCAAGCGCGACGTTACCACCCGAAAGATTCTGCGCGGCGATTCCGGAGCCGATGACGGCCGCGGAAAGAAATGCGCTGCCGATGAATTCGGCGGCAAGCGGACGCGTGCTCACGTATCGCCCATCGCCTTTTCGGTGGCGCCTTCCCCGCGGCCGATCTCGCGCAGCCGCGCTTTCAGCGTCATCGTGTCGAGGCCGCGAATGGGAAGTGCCGCGAACAGTTCGATGCGCCGATACAGCAGCCGATAGGCTTCCTGAAAAGCCATTGCGACATCAAGTTCGCTTCCCTTCGCAACGGATGGGTCGGCGACGCCCCAATGCGCGGTCAGCGGCTTGCCGGGCCATACCGGGCAGACTTCGCCTGCCGCGTCGTCGCAAACGGTAAAAATGAAATCGATTTCCGGCGCTCCGGGCCTTGCGAATTCGTCCCAGGATTTCGAGCGAAACCCGCTCGCCTCGTAGCCGAGCTGCGCGAGCAGTTTCAGCGTATGGGGGTTGATCGCTCCGCGCGGCCGGCTTCCCGCGCTGTAGGCCACGAATTTTCCGGCGCCGACCCTGTTCATGATCGCCTCGGCCATCACCGAGCGCGCCGCGTTATGCGTGCACAGAAACAATACGTTGTAAGGATTATCCACGGCTACGCTCTGCCCTGCGCGAAGGCGGGCAGGACGCCGCGCCGAACACCTCACCGCAGATTTCCGGCCGGCCGCCGCAACAGTCCTTCGCGAGAAAATTCACGAGCGAGCGCAGTCCCGAAATGTCGGCGGAATAGACGACGCCCCGCCCCTCCTTTTCGGAATCGATCAGGCCCGCGCGCTCGAGGATTGCGAGATGCGTGGACATGGTGTTGTGCGGCACCTTGCAATGGCGTGCGATTTCGCCTGCGTTTTTTCCGTCCGGACAGCACCCGACGAGGTAGCGAAACGCGGCAAGTCGGGTTTCCTGCGCGAGCGCGGAGAGGCTTTCGATCGCGTCTTTTTTGTCTATATTTCTCGACATATCGACAATTTACGACGGCCGGATGACAATTGCCAAGTCCGGAAGAGCGGCAAAAACGGGGATAAAGATTTTGCGCGGGCCAGATTTCCCATGAACCGCAAGTGCTTGCCCGGCGCGCGGAAAATTTATCCCCACGCGAGATACCGCCCCTAGATTTGCGCCGCCTCGATTCACGAGGGGCGCGGAGCGCTCGCGTGGTTCTCGCGCGGATCGGGGGCGGTGGCCGCAGGGCTTCGCGTTACGCGCGCGGACTTTGCGGCGGCTGAAGTCGCATGGTTCCGGCGAGCCTGCCGCTCGCCACAGGACCTTTCTTGGCGGCTTTGCCGGAAGCGTGTGCCAACACGCGCGGCAAGGTCGAGAAGGCCCGCCAGCGGTGGATACAAGGTCAGTCCACCGGGGATCGTGCGAAGCAGGCCGTAACCTACTGCGTGCGGGACGCCGGGAAATTTCCGGCACCCGTGGCGACGACGCGTCTGCACACTTCCCGCTTTCGTGCAGGCGGTCACGAGGGACCGGATGGTCCCGGCGTCCCCGCCGCCCTCTTTGCGCGCCTGGCATTCATGCCATTCGCGCCAACAGAAGGGCGGCACGGCCCAAAACTCGGCTCACCGGAGCGCGAGAACGATCTGTGTTGCGCGAATGGACCGGGTACCGAGCGCGCCGCTGTTTGAAATTCGAATCCGCGCCCGATGTTTCACTTCTTCGCGTGAACGACCTCGCCGTCTTCCTTGGTGAAGCTCGCCACCGGGTGCTCCAGAAGCTCGAATACCGCTTCCGAAGGACGGCAGAGCCTGGCGCCGCGCGGCGTCACCACGATCGGGCGATTGATCAGGACCGGATGCGCGAGCATCCGATCGATCAATTCGTCCTCCGTCCATTTCGGATCGGCCAATCCCAATTCGGCATAAGGCGTGCCTTTTTCGCGCAACAGCGCGCGGGCGGAAATTCCCATCGCGCGGAGCAGGTCCTTCAGGGTTTCGCGGCCGGGCGGCGTTTTCAGGTACTCGACGATAACCGGCTCCTCGCCGCTCGCGCGGATGATCGCAAGCGTGTTGCGCGAAGTGCCGCAGGAAGGATTGTGATAAATCGTGACCGTCATCGTGGAATCATCCTCGCAATTTCGTCGCGCGAGAGGAACTCTCCGGTCCTCTCGATCCGCTTGATGCCTTCGACGATCGCGCGGTTGACCGGCGTGGGAAAGCCGATCTTCTCGCCGAGGCGGACGAATTCGCCGTTGAGGTAATCGATCTCGGTCGGCTGCTTCCGCAGCAGGCTTTGCAGCGTCGACGTCATCACCGCGGCCTGCTCGTCCCGCCCGAGATTCCTGCGCAGGATCATCCGGCCCACGAAAGCCGGCAGCCGCAGCGCCCGCGAAAACAGCTTCATCGGCGCGCCGGGCATGTTGATGAGCGCTATGCCCGCGGCCGCGACAACCCCGAACGACTCCCGCAATTGCGCGACGCCGAAAGCGGCCATCGCCGGGTCGCGCACGCATTCGCTCAGCGGCCTGCCGGTCAGCGCATTCATGCTGTTGGTGAGCGAATTGATGACGAGCTTCGACCACATCGCGCCCTCGATCTCGCCGGTGACGAAAACCGGCGCCACCAGCGCGAACAGGCGCTCCAGTTCCGGCAGCGAAGCTCGCAGCGCGGCGTCGCCGGCGCCCAGCACCGTGACGCCTTCGCGATTATAGCGAACCTCGCCCGGTGCGAGCGAAGACGAATTCAGGAGCAGAATCGCCGAAACCGGGGCAATGCCCAATTCCCGCGAAACGATCTCCGGCGCGCGCACGCCGTTCTGCGTGGCCACGAACACGGCCCTGCCGAGCGCCGCCTTCTGCGCGCGGCAGGCCTCCGCGAGATCCTGCGTCTTCATCGTGAAGACGGCGAAGGCGGTATCCGCGGGAATTTCCGCCGCTACTTTCGGCGTCACATGAAATTCGCCCGCGATGCCGCCGGCGCGCAGCCCGGAGACGCGAAGCGCTTCCACCCGCGCCGGGCGCACCACGAGCGTCACGTCCTCTCCCGCCCGCGCCCAGATCGCGGCGAGCAGGTTTCCGATCGCGCCCGCGCCGACCACGGCAATTTTCGGCTTTGCGTTCATTGGCGTTCCGGCCGCAGGTGCCTACGTAAGGGGAAGGTAAGGAATGCTGGCCTGCCTCTTTGGCATGGTGGAGGGGTAAGGAAAACGCGAGATTTCCCCGGCCCAACGGGTGGCCCGCTTGACCGCCCCGGCCACCTCTGCGAGAAAAATACAAGGAAGATCAATATCTTAGAAGTATTCTAATCTGCTTACGCTTTCGAGGAACCGCCTTCGTGATCGTCTGTTCGTGCAACTGCCTGACTGAAGCGCAAGTCCGCGAGTCCTGCATGCGGCCGGAAGGCGCTGCCCGGTCGACGTTCGAGGTCTATAAGTGCCTCGGTTGCAGCCCCAAATGCGGCACCTGCGCCCGCACGATCCGCAAGATCATGGACGAAACCCTGGGCCGCGGCTGCAATGCCTGCCCCGTTGCAGCGAATAACGCCTGCGGAGCGGCCAAGGTTGCCGACGCGCTGGCCTCCGCCATCGAGCCCCTGCCCGCCGGCAGCGCGCTCGTTCCGGCCGAATAATCCATTATTTTCAGGTATTTGGCGCACCCTCAAGGCTGGTTTGCTTTCTTCTTAGAACTATTCTAAGTTAAGGCCCTCACCTGTTTCCCAAGGAGTGGCCGCCATGAAGGGCGATCCCAAAGTCATCGAATACCTCAATAAGGGTCTTCGCTCGGAACTCACCGCGATCAACCAGTACTGGATTCATTACCGGCTCCTGGACGACTGGGGTTATCTCGACCTCGCCAAGAAGTGGCGCGCGGAATCGATCGAGGAAATGCAGCACGCGGACAAGTTCACGCAGCGCATCATCTTCCTCGACGGCCTGCCGAACATGCAGACCCTCGACCCGATCCGCATCGGCCAGAACGTGAAAGAAATTCTGGAAGCCGACCTGAAGGCCGAGCACGAAGCGCGCGCGCTCTACCAGGAAGCCGCGACCTATTGTCATTCGGTGAAGGACTATCCTTCCAAGGATCTGTTCGAGGAACTGATGGCGGACGAGGAAGGCCATATCGACTTCCTCGAAACGCAGCTCGATCTGGTCGACAAGCTCGGCGTCCAGCTCTACTCGCAGCATCATATGGGCAAGCTCGAAGACTGATCCTTCGCTGCCGCGTAAAACAGAAAAGGGCTGAAGCCCGCGCTTCAGCCCTTTCTCTTTTGTCTTTGGCTTCGGCTCAGTTGCCGACGCAGATCCCGCGCACGCAGATCGAGCCGCGCGGAACGAAGGCGGGCTCCTGCTGTTGCTGCTGCGGCCGCTGCTGGCGCTGGGGCTGCTGCTGCTGAACCTGCTGCGGAATTGCGACACAGGTGTTGTTGCGCACCTGGAAACCGGGGCGGCAGGTCAGCGGACAGACGCGGCCGTCGCGCTCCTTGAGCGCATGCAGCAGTTCGTCGTTCGGATTGCCCTCGAATTTCGTCTTCGCATGCCGGTTATAGAGCGCGAGCGACTTGCGTGCCGCATCGCTCCACTCCCCGTCGCTCGTATCCGGACCGCAGCCCACGCGCTGCAACTCGGCGATCACGTTGCGGGTCAGTTCCTTCTGGAGACGAACCTGCTCCTGCTCCGCGCGCTGCTGCTCGAGCATCGCAAGCTTGGTCTTCTGCGCGCGCGCAAGCGTGGCGTAGAAGCCTTCCGTGTGCCGCGAGAGGAACACATCATAGGCTTCCATGGTGTCGATCTTCTGCGCGATCTCGAAGTCGCGGCGGGCGTCGGCCTGCGGGTCGATCGGGGGCGGCGGCGGCACCACCGCGTCGATCTTCTGCTCCGTGCGCAAATCCGCCTTCGGTTCGATTAGCGGCTCGGCCTTGGGCTCGACCGCGGCGACCTGCTGCTGCTCCTGTGCGGGGGGCGGCGCCGGCTGCTGGCTTTGCTGTTGCGGCGGCTGGATTTGTTGCGGGGGCTGCTGCGGCTGCTGTTGCGGCGCTTCCGTCTTCACCACCGCAACCTGCGGCGTTGTCGAGCGGAACGACATCATCGCGAAAGCGGAGCCGACGACGAGAAGCACCAGCGCCGCGGCCATCGCCGCCCAGCGCTTGCCCATCGAGCGCTTGCTCTTGGCAAGCTGTGCTGACGACGGCGAAATATACGACGGGTTAGGCGCGGGATCCGGCAGCGCGCGGATCACGGGCTTCGTCGGCGCGCTCGAGCTCGCCATCCCCTGCCAGCCCAGCGCCTGACGGAATTCCTCGATCGAGGACTGCCGTTCGTTGGCGCGGAAGGACAGCGCCTTCTCGATGGTCTTGGCAATGGCTTCCGGCACATGCGGCGCGGCAATGGAGAGCGGGATCAGCGAGTCGCCGTCGCCGAAGGCGATCTTGCGCGCGCGTTCCTCGGTATCCGCCGGCGGCTTCCCGGCAAGCGCGCGATAGAACACCGCACCGAGCGCGTAGATGTCGGCGCGCGCATCGAGCGCCTCGCCCTCGCGGGTCTGCTCCGGCGGCGAGTAATGCTGCTTGCCGACCATGAAGGAATGCACGGTCTTGGCCTGCAACAACGTGCGGTTCTCGATCAGCTTGATCGCGCCGAAGTCGATGATCACCGGACGCCCTTCCGGCGTGATCATGATGTTGTCGGGCGCGACGTCGCGATGAATGAAATTCATGCTGTGCAGGTAGTCGAGCGCGTCGATCACCGGCTCCAGCATGGGCCGGATCTGCTCCTCGGTCGGCAGGTTCGGCAGGTCCCGGAGCCACTGCTCGAAGGTATTGCCCTCGACATAGTCCATGAACATGTAGCCGGTGTCGTTGTCGGCGAGATAGTGAAACACCTCGACGATGTTCGGGTGCTTCAGCCGGCACTGTTCGGTGGTCGAGCTTTCGAAGCGCTTCAGCGCCCAGCTCACCAGTTCGCTGTCACGCTCCGCATAGATGATCTCGGTCGCGCCCTTGCGCGACGCGATACCGCGCGGGAAAAATTCCTTGATCGCGACGCGGCGACCGGTAACGGGACTCTCGCCTTCATAGGTAATGCCGAAGCCGCCCGCGCCGAGAACGCGGACAATGCGGTAACCGGCGATCACCGTGCCGGCCGGTAACGCGTGCGGATCGTGACTCATCTGGGGTCCATGTGATTGCGCGGATGCTAACGGAAAGGCCGCCCCGTGCAACGCACGAAGTCTTCACTCCATGGCACAAGCGCGTGATCGGCCCCCTCGCTTCTTTGGAATTAGTCTAATCTATTGATTTCGTTTGCTTTTTCCAGCGAGCCGCGTTTTCTTGCCGGCAAGAATCCACAAAATTTACGGCCGAAACAAAGCCGGAACGCTGCCAGGAGGTCCCCATGAACCGTCTTATTCCCAGCCTTGCGTTCGTTGCCGCGGTCGCCGCGAGCACGATTTCCCCCCTGCCCGCCGTGGCGCAGGAGGTGAACGTCTATACGACACGCGAGCCCAAACTCATTCAGCCGCTGTTCGACCTTTTCACCAAACAGACCGGCATCAAGGTCAATTCGATCTTCATCGAAAAGGGCATGGCCGAGCGCGTGGCGGCCGAAGGCGCCAACTCGCCCGCCGACATCATGATGGCGGTCGATATCGGCAACGTGCTCGACGGGGTCGCGCGCGGCGTGACGCAGGGCGTGCAGTCCGAAGCGCTCGCCTCCGCCATTCCTGCCAATCTCCGCGACAAGGAGGGCCACTGGTTCGCGCTCTCGCTGCGCGCGCGGCTCTATTACGTTTCCAAGGATCGCGTGAAGGACACCGCCCTGACCTATGCCGACCTCGCCGACCCGAAATGGAAGGGCAAGGTCTGCATCCGCTCGGGCAAGCATCCCTATAACACCGCGCTGATCTCGGCCTATATCCATCACTACGGCGTCGAGAAAACCGAAGCTTGGCTCAAGGGCGTGAAAGACAATCTCGCGCGCAAGGCCGCCGGCGGCGACCGCGAAGTCGCGCGCGACATTCTCGCCGGGACCTGCGACATCGGTCTCGCCAACTCCTATTACATCGGGCTGATGCGCGGCCGTGGCAACGAAGACCAGAAGAAGTGGGGCGGAGCGATCAACGCGGTCCTGCCGACCTTCCCCGGCGGCGGCACGCACGTGAACATCTCCGGAGCCTCGGTCGCCAAGAACGCGCCCAACAAGGCGAATGCGATCAAGCTGCTCGAATTCCTCGTCTCGAGCGAAGCGCAGGAAGCCTATGCCAAAGTGAACTACGAATATCCGGTGCGGCCGGGCGCGACGATCGACCCGATCATCGCCGGCCTCGGAACGCTCAAGACCGACCAGATCGACCTCAACCTGATCGCGAAGAATCGCAAACTCGCGGCGGAGCTGGTCGATAAAGTCGGGTTCGACCAGTAAGACTGCACGAACGTGGCAGCTTCGATGATCCGGGCGTTTCGCAGGAGCGGAACGCCCGGATGGACTTTCGCGGCAATTCTTGCGGCGGCGATCGTCGTCGCCCCGATCGTGGCGCTGGTCGCGATCGCGAGCCGGGGCTCCGGCGACCTGTGGCCGCAACTCGTGGCCTATGTGCTGCCGTCGGCGGCCGCCAATACGACGATCCTGCTCATCGGCGTCGGTGTGCTCACGGGCGTCATCGGCGTCGGCACCGCATGGATCGTCGCAACGGCCGCGTTTCCCGGACGCAGGTTTTTCGACTGGGCGCTTTTGCTGCCGCTCGCGATGCCGACTTACATTCTCGCCTATGCCTATCTCGATATTCTGCATCCGCTCGGGCCGATCCAGTCGGCGTTGCGCGACCTCTTCGGCCTGAGCGACCCGCGGGCATTGCGCCTGCCCGAGATCCGCTCGATGGGCGGGATAATATTTCTGCTCGGCTTCGTGCTGTATCCCTATGTCTATCTCGCCGCGCGCGCGTCGTTCCTGATGCAGGGCGCGAATGCGTTGGAAGCCGCACGTATGCTCGGCGCGGGGCGTTTCGAGATTTTCTTTCGTGTCGCGCTGCCGCTCGCGCGCCCCGCGATCGTGGTCGGCGTCACGCTGGCGCTGCTCGAAGCCCTGAATGACATCGGCGCGACCGAATTTCTCGGCGTGCGGACGCTGACGATTGAAATCTATTCGACCTGGCTCAATCGTTCCTCGTTGCCGGGCGCCGCGCAGATTTCGCTTTTCATGCTCGCGCTCGTCACCGCACTGTTCCTCATCGAGCGCTGGGCACGGCGCAACCAGCGCTTCGCGGCAAGCGGCAAGCGGACACAAGCGCCGGCACCGACCGAACTGCGCGGGATGAAGGCGCTCGGCGCTTTCGCCGCCTGCACGCTGCCGCTCGTGATCGGATTTCTCGTGCCCTTCGCTTATCTGGCAGACCAGGCGATCCGCAAAATCATCTCCGGCGAGGCTTCAGCGGCGCTGTTTCGCGAAACCGCGAATACGCTGCTATTCGCGGGCGCGGCGACGATGGTAACGCTGTCGGTCGGGCTGGTCGTCGCTTTCGCCCTGCGCTCCGATCGGAGCGGGTTCGCATCGCCCGCAAGCCGCGTCGCAAGCATCGGCTATGCGATCCCCGGCACCGTGCTTGCGGTCGGGCTCTTATGGCCGCTGGCGCTTTTCGACAACAGCGTCGACGCGGCATTCCGCCAATGGTTCGGCATATCGACCGGGCTGTTGATTTCCGGCTCTGGCGCGGCACTCGTGCTGGCCTATGCGATCCGCTTTCTCGCCATGTCGATCAACGGGATCGAGGCGGGCTACGCAAAAATATCCCCGAACGTCGATCATGCCGCGCGCAGCCTCGGAGAGAGCGCTTTCGGCACGCTGCGGAAAATTCACCTGCCGATGTTGCGGGCGGCCTTGGGGACCGCGGCCATTCTCGTCTTCGTCGATTGCATGAAAGAGCTTCCGGCGACGCTCCTGCTCAGGCCCTTCGGCGTGGAGACGCTGGCCACGCACATCTATGCGGAAGCCGTGCGCGGCACCTATGAAGACGGCGCGGTCGCCGCGATCCTCATCGTGCTTGCGGGCGTCGTTCCGGTCGTGCTGCTCGCGCGCGTCAGCCGCAAGGCCGTTACACCCGACCGGGCCTCATCCTAGGTTCTGAGCTCCGCCAGATCGCGATAGAGATCGAGCGCTTCTGGATTTGCCAGCGCTTCGGTGTTCTTTACCGGCCTTCCATGCACCACGTCGCGCACCGCGAGTTCCGTGATCTTGCCGGAGCGCGTGCGCGGAATGTCCGCGATCTGCACGACCTTCGCGGGAACGTGGCGCGGGCTCGCGCCGGTGCGGATCTGCTGCCTGATTTTTGTCGTCAGCGCATCGTCGAGGGTCACTCCTTCGCGCAAGCGCACGAAGAGGACGATCCGCGTGTCGCCGTCCCACTCCTGGCCGATGGCAATGGATTCCACGACTTCGGAAATCTGCTCGACCTGCGCATAGATTTCGGCGGTGCCGATGCGAACGCCCTGCGGATTGAGGGTCGCGTCCGAGCGGCCGTGAATAATTACGCCGCCATGTTCGGTCCACTCCGCGAAGTCGCCGTGGCACCAGATGTTCGGGAAGCGGTCGAAATAAGCGCCGTGATACTTTTTCCCTTCAGGGTCGTTCCAGAACATGATCGGCATCGAGGGAAACGGCTTCGTGCAGACGAGCTCGCCGCGTTCGCGCGAGATCGGCTTGCCGTTGTCGTCCCAGACCTCGACCGCCATCCCGAGCGCGGGCGCCTGAATCTCTCCCTTCCACACCGGCGACGTCGGGTCGGAGCCGACGAAGCAGGCGCAGAGATCGGTGCCGCCGGAAACGGACGCGAGGTGAACATCCTGCTTCACCGCGTCATAGACATAGTCGAAGCTTTCCGGGACCAGCGGCGAGCCGGTCGACGCCAGCACGCGCATCGCGGACAGGTCGTGCGTGTCCTTCGGGCGCAAGCCCGCCTTCTTCGCCGCGTCGATGAATTTCGCGGAAGTGCCGAAGAACTCGATCTTCTCCTCGGTGGCGTAATCGAACATCACGTCATTCTTCGGATGGAAGGGCGAGCCATCGTAGAGCATCAATGTCGCTTCGGCGGCGAGACCGGTGACCAGCCAGTTCCACATCATCCAGCCCATGGTCGTGAACCAGAACATCCGCTGGCCGGGCGTAATTCCGCAAAGCAGCTTGTGTTCCTTCAGATGCTGCAACAGCACGCCGCCGGCGCTGTGCACGATGCATTTCGGCACGCCGGTCGTTCCCGACGAAAACAGAATGTAGAGCGGATGATCGAACGGCAGCCGCTCGAACTCCACCTTCTTCGCGGCATGAGGCGCGATGAAGCTGTCGAGATCGATGGCGCGCGAGAGCCGCGACGCGACCTCCTTCGCTTCGCCGAGATAGGAAACGATGACGACCTTTTCCGCGGTCAGAAGGTTCTTCGTGACCGTTTCGAGTTTGTCCGCGATCGAAACCTTTTTTCCGGCGTACCAGTAGCCGTCGCAGGTGAAGAACAGCTTCGGCTGGATCTGCCCGAAGCGATCGAGCACGCCGCGCTCGCCGAAGTCGGGGGAGCACGACGAAAAAATCGCGCCGAGCGAACTCGCGGCGAGCATGATCGCAACGCTCTCCGGCAGGTTCGGGAGCATCGCCGCAATCCGATCTCCCTTCCGGACGCCGGCTGCTTTCATCGCCTGCTGGATGCGCGAGACGAGCGCATGCAATTCGTCGAAGGAAAGACGGTAGCTTTTCTTGTCTTCGCCGCGAAAGATCATCGCAGGCTCGCTGCCGGTCCTGCGCATCATGTTTTCGGCGAAGCTGAGCCGCGCCGCAGGAAAGAATTTCGCACCCGGCATCCGCTCGCTGTCGGTAAGCAACGGTGCGCCCTTCTCGCCGATGACACCGCAGAAGTCCCACACCAGCTCCCAGAAGGCCGGCAGGTTGCCGATCGACCAGGCATGCAATTGCCGGTAATCGGCTAAGGAGAGGCCGAAACGGCTGTTGGCCTCCTGCATGAAACGCACGATCTCGCTTTTGCGAACGGCCTCCGGCGACGGGGTCCAGAGCGGTAGGGTATTGGCGGTCATTGGCGGCAGCTTCCTTGACGCTACGTCCTTCGGTAGAAGGGTTTCATAGCCTCTCGCCGCGCCTGTGTCAGGGTCATGAAAGCGACACATAGCGCCGGGAAATAGACTACACTTCGCTCCGGCCGGCGGATCGCCCGCCAGACCCGTGAATCACCCAGCGCCGGAAACCGTCGTGAGCGCCTTGTCTCGTATGCAGCGTCTTGCCCTGGGCGCCGTGGCTGCTGCTACGGTGTGCGGCCTTGCGCTGCTGACGCTGCCCTATCTGGTTTCCGAGCAGCAGATTCGCGGCGCCGCAGGCCGCGCGATTCAATCCGCGACCGGGCTCGTGCCTCGCATCGACGGCCCCGTACGGCTCGCACTGCTCCCGCGGCCCGCGCTTCAGGTGCAGGAAATCTCGCTCGACGACGGCTCCAAAAGCGGCCCCACCGTCGGCGCGTTGCAGGCAAGCCTGCAATTCTGGCCGCTGCTGTTCGGCGAAATCAAGATCGCGACCCTCACGCTCGACCGCCTGCGCCTCGCAATCGAGCTCTCGCCCGAAGGAAAGCTGATCGGCGGATTGCCGATCAACCCTGCCATTGCGGACAATGGAGAAGTGCCGGAGCTTCGTGTCGCGAACGGTTCGATCCTGCTTCGCATTCAGGGGCGGGACCGCGTCGAGATTATTTCCGGGGTCGATGCCTCCCTGAACTGGTCCGGCGCCTCGCTGACGACCACCGGCAGTTTCATGATCGGCGGAAAATCCGCAAACGGCAGTCTTATGATCGCCGACACAGCGGCGCTTGCCAAAGGGCAGCGCAGCGTCCTGCGCCTTCGTATCGAAGCCGATCCTGCGCGGCTTGCCTACGAAGGCGGGATCACATTCCGCGAAGCCGCCTTGCAGGGCGATGGTTCGCTGAGCGCCGACGGGCAATCGCTTCGCCAGGCGCTTTTGCTGTTCGGCATTGCCGTCCCCTCGCCGACGGGCTTCGGCAGGTTTTCGGTGAAGTCCACGGTCACGCTCACGCCGATCACGCTGACCTTCTCCAATCTTTCGCTGGAGCTCGACGGCAACCGCGCCAATGGCGGCCTGACCTGGAAGCGCGACGGCAATCGCTCCATCCTCCAGGGCACGCTCGCGAGCGAGACGACCGATCTTTCGATCTACCGCATTCCGCTGCGGCTTTCCTCGGAGAACGGCCGCGAGTGGGATCGCACGCCCATCAAGACTTCGATGCTGCAAAGCGTCGATCTCGACCTTCGCCTGTCCTGCGGCAAGCTCACCATCGGAAAGGTCGAAATCGGCAAAGCGGCGATCACGCTTGGCGTGAAGAACCATGTGCTGACGGCCGCGATCGGCGAAGCGCAGTTCTACGGCGGCACGCTGCGCGGAAACGCGATCTGGAACGGCGCGGAAGAAACGCCGACACTGAAGATCGATGCCAATTTCGGCAATTTCGACCTCGAACGCGGGCTTGCAGACCTCACCGGATTTCGCAGACTGGAGGGCAAGGGATCGCTCTCGATCGCTGCGACGTCGCAAGGCAAGACGGTTCACGACCTTGCGTCCGCGCTGTCCGGAAAACTCCAGCTCGCCATGCGGCAGGGCGCGCTCGCGGGCATCAATGCGGAAGCGGTGATGCGCAGGCTCGAGCGCAGGCCGCTCTCCGGCACCGGCGATCTTCGCGGCGGCCGCACTCCGTTCGAGCGGCTTACGGGCAATCTCGAGATTGAGAACGGGATCGGGAAGCTCTCGATCTTCGACATCGAAAGCCCGATTCTGAAGATCCGCCTGCAAGGCGAAACCTCGATTGCCCGCCGCGAATTCGACCTGCGCGGGACCGCAAGCCTGATCCGCGCCGCGCAGGCCAACGCGCCGCAGGTGTCGTTCGACCTTCCGTTTCTGATCAATGGAAACTGGGACACCCCGTATCTGCTGCCCGACCCCGAGGCTCTCATCCGCCATTCCGGCGCGACCGCACCATTACTCGATGCCGTGCGCGGCAGAGCGGCGCGCGAGGCGATGCGGAGCGTCATCGAAACCGTCACCGGATTGCGCTCGATCGGCGAGCTGCCCGCGAACCCCAGCTTCGAGCCGCCGGCTGCGAACGCACCTGCGATCGCACCGATCTACGCACCAGCGCCGCAAGCCGATCCCTCGCGCTGATTTTTCGCAGCGATCGCCCTTGCAGGGAATCGCATTCAGCGACAAGGTAATCTCTATCGCCCGCGAACGATCTCCCTGCCCGCTGGAACTGGTCATGCAAGTTGGTAATGCCGTGCGTCGCGCTGCCTTGATCCTGGTCGCGGCGGCCGCGCTCATTTCCGGATCGGCACAGGCGCAGAATTCCTCGAGGCTCGTCCTGACCGTCGCCCCGCTCGGCGCCGCTGGCGGAGAAAAGCCCGTTCCGGTCGAAGCCGTTGTGAGCGTCGATGTCACGCTCAGGAATGAGAGCAGCGAGCCGATCTCCGATATCGCGCTCACCGCAGCGCTTGGCGGACTGAAACTCGCGCCGTCGGAAGACTGGAAAGCCAGCGGCGACAACGCGGTGCTCGAGATCGCTTCCATCAAGCCGAACGAGGAAGTGGTCCGGCGCCTGAACCTGCGCGTCGAGATGGCGCCCTTGCCGCCGGGCCGGCAAGCCGAGATCGCGGTCGAAGCGAAAGCAGGCGAAGCCTCCGTCAATGCATCGGCGAGGATCCCGGTCGGCGACTGCGCCGCCGCATTTCAGGCCGAGCTGACACGGCTGCGGATCAATACGATCTCCGAAATCTGGCCGACCGCCGACGAAATGCGCAAGCCCGATACGTCGCTGCCGCGGGTGCGCTATTTCCGGGTCGGCATGCGCCGCGCCGAACTCGCGCAGCTCGACCGGCTTGCGGCCGGCTATCAGGCGCGGCTGCTGTCCGACTACGAATTCTTCCGCGAAGGCACGCGCTATACCGCGCGCCGCTGGTCCGACGAGTTGAAAGCATTCGCCGGCCAGGAGTCCAACCCGGGCCTTTGCGCGATAAACCACCAGATGATCGAAGGCATCCGCAAGACGATCAACTACGTGACCGCCCGCGTCGAGCCGCCGATGAAGGCCCATGCGCGCGGGATCGAGTTGCTGTGGAAACACTTCGGCGCGGAAGCCGGCGACGATCTTGCCAAAATCGCGCTGCGCGTCGCCGAGGCGGCCGGCGCGAAATTCGAGAAGGCACCCGAGAACACATTCGCCATCCTCGCGCAGGCGAAAGACCTGCTGAAGGACGCGAGGCTGACGCCGGAGCAGCTCGACAACCTTTCGCTGATCGAGTCCGCCGCATGGATCGAAGCGCAGGCGCTGCGCTCGAAGAAGCTGCATGACCTGATCGAGGGCTCGATCACAGGGATTGCGGAGGCGCAGAAGAAATCCTGCGTCTGCGCGTTCTAGGCCTTCGGCGCAACGGCGGCGGGCAGCGGATCGCTCGAGAGCCGCGCATAAAGCAGATGATCCTGCCAGCTACCGGCAATCGATAAATACTGGCGCGCGATGCCTTCGCGCGAAAAATTCATTTTTTCCAGCAGCCGGATCGAGGCGCCGTTCGACAACAGGCAGGCGGCCTCGATGCGGCGGACGCGCAGCGTGGAATGCGCAAACGGCACGAGCGCCGCGATCGCGGCACTCATATAGCCCTTGCCCGCATAGTGCTGCCCCATCCAGTAGCCAAGGCTTGCGGCCTGCGCCGCTCCCCGTCGCAGATTGGTAAGCGTAGCGCCCCCAAGCATGGCGCGGTCGCGGGTGCGGAAGACGAGAAAGGCGTATCCGGTCTCCTCGTGCAGGTCGCGCTCGTAGCGGCGGATGCGGCGGCGAAAGGCGGCGCGGGTCAGATCGTCATCCGGCCAGATCGGCTCCCACGGCGCCAGAAACGTGCGGCTCTGTCCGCGCAGATGCGTCCATTCGTCGAAATCCGCCATGCGCGGCACGCGCAGGAATACGCCGTTGCCCTCTACGACCGGCACGCTGTTCGCAAGACCGAGCGATTTGAAGAAGGCCATGGCCGCCGCCTGTTCAGGCGGCCCTGCGCTGCAACGCCTCGGTTGCAGCGCCGGCCCGCTCGAGGCCCTTTGCTTCACCAACGCCGACGAAGGTCGGCCGGCCGCCATTGACGAGCTTGCGTCCCGCGGCGCGGACGCTTTCGAGCGTGATCTCCTCGATCTTGCGCTCGATTTCGGCAAACGGAATCGCCCGGCCGAACGCGAGCAGCCGCGCGCCGAGCTGGTCGGCCCGGGCCGCTGCGCTTTCCAATGCGCTGAGCAGGCTCACCTTCATCTGCGCCTTGGCGCGATCCACTTCCGCCTGCGTCGCCTTCTCGGCGGCCTCATGCAGTTCGGCGATCACCACGCGGGTCAGTTCTTCGGTGTCGGCCGTATCCGCGCCCGCGGAAATGCCGAATAGGCCGGCGTCCTGATAGGAGGAGTGAAACGCCTGAATCGAATAGCAGAGGCCGCGCCGCTCGCGCACCTCCTGAAACAGCCGCGACGAGCCGCCGCCGCCCGCGAGATTGACGAAAGCCTGCATCGAAAAGCGTTCGGGCGCGTGATAGGAAACGCCTTCGAGGCCCAGCACCAGATGCGTCTGCTCGAGCTTGCGCGCAAGAATCTGCACGCCGCCGCCGTATTCCGCCTGCTTCGGGAGCGCGACGCCGCCGTTCGGCACCGAAGCGAGGCCCGTCGCCGCCGCCGCGAGCAGCGCATCGTGATTCACCGCGCCCGCGGCCGCGACGATCATGCGCGAGCCGCGATAGCGCTTCGCCATATATGCGCGCAGCTTCTCCGGCGTGAACGAACGCACCGTTTCCGGCGTGCCGAGAATCGGGCGGCCGATGGCCTGCCCCGGAAAAGCGGTTTCCTGAAAGAGATCGAACACCACGTCATCGGGGTCGTCGGCGGCCCCGCCGATTTCCTGCACGATCACGCTCTGCTCGCGAGCCAGTTCGCTCAGATCGAAGGTCGAGTTGGTCAGGATGTCCGAGAGAATATCGAACGCCAGCGGCAGGTCCTGGCCGAGCAGGCGCGAATAGAAGGACGTAATCTCGATGCCGGTCATGGCGTTCAGCTCGCCGCCGACATTCTCGATCTCTTCGCTGATCTGAAGCGCGGTCCGGGTCTTCGTGCCCTTGAAGGCCATGTGCTCCAGGAAATGCGAAATGCCGTGCTCGTCTTCGTCCTCGTAGCGCGCGCCAGCGGCGATCCAGATGCCGAGCGACGCGGTCTTCACGCCGGGCATGGTATCGGTGGCGACGGTGACGCCATTTGCGAGATTGTCGACGCGGACCGTCATGCGAGCGCATCCTTTGCCGCGCGGGCGTGCCGCAGCACGAAATCCGCGACCGCCCTGGCATCGTTCGGCAGACTGGTCACGCGCTCCTTGCGGCTCATGAGGTCCGCGAAAGACGCCGGCAGCTTCGGCGTAACGCCGCAGGCCGCCGCCACCGCTTCCGGGAATTTCGCGGGATGCGCGGTGCCGAGCACGACGAGCGGGCTGTCGGCGCTGCCCGCGCCGAGCTTGCGGGCGACCGCGAAGCCGACGGCGGTATGCGGGTCGAGGACATAGCCGCTTGCCTCGTGCACGGCGCGGATCGTCTCGCGCGTCTCGTTCTCGTCGGCGCACGCCGCCGAGAACAGCGCGCGGATACTGGCGAGCGCCTTCTCGTTCAGGGCGAAGCCGCCTTTTGCGCCGAGATCGCGCATGGCGGCGCGGACCACGCCCGCATCACGGCCGGAGGCATCGAACAGCAGCCGCTCGAAATTCGAAGACACCTGAATGTCCATCGCCGGCGACGAGGTCGCGACCACGCCGCGCACCTCGTAAAGGCCGCTCTCCAGCGTGCGCGCGAGAATGTCGTTCACGTTGGTCGCGACGATCAGGCGCTCGATCGGAAGGCCCATTTTCGCGGCGACGTAACCCGCGAAGACGTCGCCGAAATTCCCGGTCGGCACCGCGAAGGTAACGCGCCGCTCGGGCGCGCCGAGCGCAACCGCCGCGGTGAAGTAATAGACGATCTGGGCGACGATGCGCGCCCAGTTGATCGAGTTGACCGCGGAGAGCCTCACGCGGTCGCGGAAGGCGTGGTCGTTGAACAGCGCCTTCACGATCGCCTGGCAGTCGTCGAAGTTTCCGTCGATCGCGACGACGTTGATGTTCGGCTCCTCGATCGCCGTCATCATGCGCTGCTGCACGGCGGAGACGCGGCCCTTCGGGAAGGTGAAGACGAGATCGATCCGCTCGCGGCCGCGGAAGGCTTCGGTCGCGGCCCCCCCGGTGTCGCCCGAGGTCGCGCCGACGATGGTGCAGCGCTCGTTCTTCGTCGCCAGCACATAGTCCATGAGCCGGGAAATCAACTGCATCGCCACGTCCTTGAAGGCGAGCGTCGGCCCATGAAACAGCTCGAGGACATGCGCGCCATCCGGCAGCCGGTGCAGCGGGGTCACGTCCGGATGCGAGAAGGTCGCGTAGGCCTCCTCGATCATGCGCTTGAGGTCGCGCTCCGGAATATCGCCGCCGACGAAGGGCGAGATGACACGAAACGCCACCTCGGCATAGGGCCTGCCCCGGAAGCCCGCGATTTCGGCGCGCGAAAGCGACGGCCAGTGCTCCGGAACATAGAGTCCGCCGTCGCGCGCGAGACCTTCGATCAGCGCTTCGTTGAAAGAGGCGGTTTTCGCCTCGCCGCGGGTCGAGACGTACTTCAATTCAGTGGATTCCCATGATGGCGGCGCACCCTATTTTGGGCCCGCAAGGGAAGCAAGCCGCGCGGATGCAACGCCGCCGGGCGCACCGCGGGCGGGCGGAAACGGGGAAGAGAGCGCCACGAGACGCCACGTCTTCGTCTGCCGCGCCCGGATTGCGGGGCGCGTATCGTCTCGCAGCGCTCTGCTTCGGCGATTTTCGACGCGGGCCGCGCTTTTCGTGAAGGCAGGGGTGCCGGAGCTTTTCGCTCCACCGATGACTTTCGAGAAACCATCGGTCCTGCCCGCTCCGTCAGCCGTGCTCCCGGCAGGCGAGCCTAGTCTCGCCGGGCGGTGCCCCGCGCCGTCCCGGATCGCGGCTGCGAACCGCAAGCGGAGACGCCGGCCGCTTCCCGCATCTCAAAACGCCTCATGAGCGCGCCCTCGGCGGAAACGGCATGCGGAAGGTAAGCCCATGGCGGGAGACGGGGATAAGTTTTTTCTCGGATCGCGGAAGCTGCTGACGCCAATGAAGAAACCGCGCCGGAGAGAAAGCGATTTCCCCGCCGCGCTTCATCCGAGGCGCGAGCCGCGCCGCGAAGGATGGCGCGCAGGATGAATTGTTCCCTCGCGGTTCGCGGTGCGGCGCTCGCGCGCCGCAAGCACCGGCTATCCCGTGCCCTTCACGCGCTGCCAGGCGAAGGCCGAGAATACGCCGATCAGGGTGCAGGCAAGGCCGTACCAGGTCAGCGCATAGCCGAGGTGATTGTTGGTGAAGGTGAGCTTGGTCTCGTTCGGCTGCGGCAGCATGCGCGGGCGATAATCGCCGGTCGCGTCGAGCATGAACGGCAGGACGTTCTTGAGAGCGAAAGCCTGCGCGATGTCCGCGGGGTTGCGCCGGTACCAGGCGTTCTTCGCGGGATCGTTCGCAGGCGTGAAGAAATTCACCTGCTCCGGCCCGCGCAGAAGGCCGGTGACGCGAACGCGCTCCTCCGCCTGCGCTTCGGGACGGGAAGCGGGGTCCTTCTTCTCCTGCGGAACGAAACCGCGATTGACGATCACGATGCTGCCGTCGTCGCGCAGGAGCGGCGTCAGGATCCAATAGCCCGCGCCGGCGAAGGAGCCCTTGGGCTCGGACAGCACGGTATAGACCTGCACTTCATGCTGATGAAGAAAGCGGCCGGACGCGACATAGGGACGGTATTCCTCCTGCCCGAGATCGAGCGAAAGGGATTCCGCGACGGCCGGCAGGAGTTGCGGCTTTTCCACCACGCGCCTCGCGATGGTTTCGATCAGCGCTTCCTTCCATGCGAGACGCTGGAGCTGCCAGGTGCCGAGCGAAATCAGCACCGCAAGGGCGGCAAGCGAAAGCACGCCCGGCAGAATGAGGCCCCGGATCGCGCGCGCGCGATCGGCTTGCGCCGCGTTCATCTGTCCTGATCCAGCCGCGCCTCGGCGGCCTTGTGGTGAAACTGCAAGGCGATCAGAACCGATTTCAGAAAGCGCAGCGGCAGGAGTGTCGCGATCAATACCGCGGGAATGCCGAACGCCGCGTGCACCCAGTACGACGGCCGCCAGATCAATTCGACCGCAAGCACGGTCAGCACGGCGACGAGCCCGCCCGCGAGAATGACGAAGACGGCCGGTCCGTCGCCGGAATCGGCGAAGGAATAGTCCAGCCCGCATTCGGAGCAGCGCGGCGCGAGATTTATATAGCCGGCGAACAGCTTGCCCTTGCCGCAGCGGGGGCAGGAACAAGTCAGTCCCGCCTTGAGGGGCGGGACTGACAATTCTTCTGCACCGGCGGAGTTATTCATGTCCGCCATTCTGGTTCGCGATTGCGGCGTTAGTGCGCGAGCGGCGTGCCCGCGCCCCAGACGTAGATCCAGATGAACAGGAACAGCCACACGACGTCGACGAAGTGCCAGTACCAGGCGGCGGCCTCGAAACCGAAGTGATGCTCCGGCGTGAAGTGCCCGAGGTAGAGGCGATAGAGGCAGACGGCGAGGAAGATGGTGCCGATCAGCACGTGCACGCCGTGGAAGCCCGTCGCCATATAGAAGGTGGCGCCGTAGATGTGGCCGCTGAAGGTGAAGCCGGCATGGGCATATTCGTATGCCTGCACGCAGGTGAAGAGCGCGCCGAGCACGACGGTGAGCCAGAGCGCCTGCTTCGCCGCCTTGCGGTCGCCTTCGAGGATCGCGTGATGCGCCCAGGTCACCGTGGTGCCCGAGGTGAGCAGGATCAGCGTATTCAGGAGCGGCAGGTGCCACGGATCGAAGGTGCCCTTGAAGGTGTCGGGCGCGGGCTTCGGCGGCCAGTGCGCGCCGGTGAGCTCGGTGCGCATGTATTGATGCACTTCGCCGGGAAAGAAGGCCACGTCGAAGTAAGCCCAGAACCAGGCGACGAAGAACATGACCTCGGAGGCGATGAAGAGGATCATGCCGTAGCGCAGATGGATCTGCACGACCTTGGTGTGATGGCCAGTCTGCGCTTCGTCGACGATGTCGCGCCACCAGACGATCATCACGTAGATGATGCCGAGCGCGCCCGCGATGGTGATGAGCGAGGTGCCGCCGCGCATCCAGATCACCGCGCCAATCGTCAGCAGGAGACCGAAAAAGGCGCCGAGAATCGGCCACGGACTCGGGTTGACGAGATGGTAGTCGTGTTGCGGTTTCGCGTGCGCGTCGGCCATTTTCGTTCTCTCCACTCGATGCCGGGTTTACCCGACACCGATTATTTTAAGCCCCAGCCGGCTGGTGCCGGCCTGGGTTGCCCCGCCGGCATTTTCGCCGTTTCTATCAGCGCCCCGCGGCCCGCCGCAAGGCGACACTTCATCTGCGCGCGACCTGCCCGAAGCCCGGTTCCCGCTTTTCGGGGGTCATGCGCTAGTTGCTCCGCTCCGGCTTCGGCGCCGCCGCCAAAGGCTTCGGCTTATCCACCGGGAAGAAGGTGTAGGACAGCGTGATCGTGCGGATCTGCCGCGCGTCGGCGTCGTCGTCGATCTCCGGCCGCACGAAGAAGGCGACCGGCATCGGCATCTTCTCGCCCGGCGCGAGCCGCTGCTCGGTGAAGCAGAAGCACTGCATTTTCGCGAAATAGATGCCCGCCTGCGGCGGCGAGACGTTGTAGGTCGCCGTGGCCACCGTCTCGTTGCGGGAGACGTTGGTCGCGAAATAATGGACGAGGAAAGTCTCGCCGACATTGACCTCGATCTCGCGGACTTCCGGCTGGAACTCCCAGGGCACGCCCGCGACGTTGGCGTCGAAGCGGATGAGGATCTTGCGCTCCAGCTTCTTTTCCGGCGCGCTGGTCGCGATCTGCGGCACGCCGCCGAAGCCGGTGGTGCGGCAGAACCAGTCGTAGAACGGCACGGCCGCGAAAGACGCGCCGACCATGCAGGCCACGAAAACCGTCAGCGAAAGCGCCACGTTGCGATGGCGCCGCGCGAGTTGATGATCGGGCTTCGGCGCGTTGCTCATGCGAGCACCACGACCGGCGCCGCATCGGTCTTGCGCAGCGCATTCGGGCCCAGCTTCACGATCGTCACCGAGAAGAAAATCACCACGAGGGCGGCCAGCACCAGCGCGATCGCCACCGAGCGGCGATTGCGCCGCTTCAGTTGCTCCTCGGTCAGTACGATACCATTCTTGTCATCGGTCATTGCGTTCACCGCGCCATTCCTTCGACGAGCAGAACCGCAAAGAGAAGGAATAGATACAGAACCGAGAAGGCGAACAAATGCTTCGCCGCACGCTCGGCGGCATCCCCTTCCCGCTTGCGATAGACCTGCCACGCAAAAACGAGGAAAAAGAAGCCAAGCGAAATCGAGGCCGCGCCGTAGAGCCAGCCGGTCATGCCGAGCGCGAACGGCACCGCGCCCAGCGGCGCGAGCAGCAGCGAGTAGAGCAGGATCTGGCGCCGGGTTTCGTCGTCGCCGGCGACATTGGGGAGCATGGGAACGCCCGCGCGCTCGTAATCGCGCTTCTTCAGCAACGCGAGCGCCCAGAAGTGCGGCGGCGTCCAGACGAAGATCAGCGCGAACAGCAGCAGCGGCTCGAGCGTGACATTGCCCGTGACGGCGGCCCAGCCGATCACCGGCGGCAGCGCGCCGGCGGCACCGCCGATGACGATGTTCTGCGGCGTCGCGCGCTTCAGCCACATCGAATAGATCACGGCGTAGAAGAAGATCGTGAAGGCGAGCAGCGCGCCCGCGACGATGCCGACCAGAAGGCCGAGCATCAGCACGGAAGCGCCGGAAAGCAGCAGCCCGAAGACCATCGCCTCGCCCGGCTCGACGCGGCCCGCGGGAATGGGGCGCGTGCGCGTGCGATCCATCCGCGCGTCGATATCGGCGTCCCACCACATATTCAGGGCGCCAGCAGCACCCGCGCCGATCGCGATGCAAAGCAGCGCAACGAAGCCGAGAACGGGATGAATATCGCCCGGCGCGCGCACGATGCCGACCAGCGCGGTGAAGACGACCAGCGACATCACGCGCGGCTTGAGCAACGCCCAATAGTCCTCGACGCCGGCAAATCCGGAAAGACTTTCGGCGCGATCGATGCGTTCTTCAGAGACCAGTGACATCGTCTTCGTTCGGTTGGACTTCGACTAACTCCAAGGAAGACAGGATACGGTCTTCCTTCTCGCGGCAGCCGGTGCCGGGTTTATCCGGCATCGGCAAATCAGATACCCAAGCCGGCCGGAGCCGACTTGAGCATTTAAATAGTGCCGAAGTCGGGTAAACCCGACTTCGGCTGGCCGGAACGTTACTTCACGCGCGGCAGCACCTCGAAGGTGTGGAACGGCGGCGGCGAAGAAACCGTCCATTCCAGCGTGGTCGCGCCGACGCCCCACGGATTGTCCGCGGCCTTCTGCTTCTTCGAGAAGGCGTGGACGATCGTCATGAAGAAGATCACGAGACCCGCAAGCGAGATGTAGGAGCCGATCGACGACACGAAATTCCAGCCCGCGTAGGCGTCCGGATAGTCCGCGTAACGGCGCGGCATGCCGGCGAGCCCGAGGAAGTGCTGCGGGAAGAAGATCAGGTTGACGCCGATGAAGGTCGTCCAGAAGTGCAGCTTGGCGAGAAACTCGGAATACATGTAGCCGAACATTTTCGGGAACCAGTAATACCAGCCCGCGAAGATGCCGAAGGTGGCGCCGAGCGACATCGTGTAGTGGAAGTGCGCGACGACGTAATAGGTGTCGTGGAAGGCGCGATCGACGCCGGCGTTGGACAGGATCACGCCGGTGACGCCGCCGATGGTGAAGAGGAAGATCAGGCCCACCGAGAACAGCATCGGCGCGGTGAAGCGGATCGAGCCGCCCCACATCGTCGCGATCCAGGA
>CAYTMU010000014.1:0-75855 GCA_964438975.1 uncultured Roseivirgaceae bacterium
TGAGTGGTGAGTGGTGAGTGGTGAGTAGTGAGTGGTGAGTGGTGAGTAGTGAGTGAAGGCGTGCAACTCAACGCAATTTTTTCTGATCGGTGATTGTTTATCAGTTTATCGATCTAAGGGATTGAGGATCCTATTATTCAATTCACTATAAGTGCTTGAAAACCTTATCAACCTAATGAACCTTCATAGCTCCATGCGTCTTTCTACCCTCAACCTTATTCACCTCATGCTGAAGGTGCATCATAAGAAGGTGAATAAGGTTCGGAATATTATTTGTGCTTCTGCTATTAAGATTGATAGGTTAGAAGTGCGTATTGACCTGATGAATCACTGACGTCTCCCGACTGACGATTTACGATTGACGATCCCCGCTCGAAGCACCAAAATAGGATAACACACTCACCACTCACGCCTCACGCCCTCACCTCGCAAATCTAAACCTCACTGTCACCTCGCTCGGCACGGCTGTGCCTTTTGCTTTTGCGGGTTTCCAGGTGGGGCCTTCGCGAATCGCTCGAATGAGTTCTTCCTCGCATCCTGCGCCGATTCCTTTCACAACTTCAAAGTTGGTCAGCTGTCCGTTTGGTTCTACTGTAAAGCGAATGATGACGTTGCCTTTGATTTTGTTAGACTGCGCTTGCTGTGGGTATTTGACGTTAGCCGTAAGGTATTCTTTGAAGCCGGACTTACTGATCGTGGGCACAGCGGACTCGTCGACGATTGTCTTCTTCGCGGCGTACCCGATGACTACCACTTCGGCAAGAGTGTCGCTGTCTTCTTCCGTTAACTCGTTACCTTCCTCCTCAGCAGCGGGTGCTTCTTGTATGGCGGCTCGCCCGGTCGACAACTCTCTGACGTGTGTGTCATTCCTCCGTGCCTGTTGCTCCGCAGCAAATCGTTCGGCCGTGGCTTCTGCGATAGCAACATCCGCCGTCTTTTCGTTGATGGCGCCATCAGCTACCTCTTCCCTCGGCTCGGCCGTAATGGTCACTGGTGGTGGCTCCGATTGACGTGGCGCTGTGGGTGTTGGGGTGACCGACTGCTGTTCGTTGTGCTGCGGGGCCGGCATTATGATGGTCAGGCTATCTGTTGTTCTTTCAAATGTAGGCAGCGCGGCGACTTGCTCGCGTTCGCGGTGATCGCGGAGAAAGTAGACTGCGAGAAATCCCGATACAATCAACACGAGAAGAGTAGCCGCTACTGCTGTAGTCCAGCCCCATATCCGAATGACTTTGCTGTTCTTGCGGGATTTTCTTCGCGTACGACTGTACATCGAGCGGTTGATCTCGTGTAGGTCATACAGGAAGTTGTCTGCGCCCGCATGCTCAATTCCCTCCAGTGCCTCGGAGAGAAAAGGATCATTCAACGCTTCCTTTTCAAGCGCGTGCATTTCTGCCGGTGACAATTCACCACGCAAGTATCGCTCAATATCATGCTTACGGATTCTCATGGCGCTCCATGCATATTTTCAGGTTTCGCTTTCCATTTTGGATGTAGCTCTTGACTTTGTTGAGGTCGTGTCCCGTCGTCTCGGCGATTTCACGGTAGCACTTCTGCTCCAGATAGAACAAACGTACACATTCCTGCTGTTCACTTGCCAATGTCTTCATGCATTGTTCAAGCCTCGTCAGATCACTTTCGAGTTCCTCGCCGTCATCGTGATGTCCGTTGCCACTTGTTTCCATAAGGAAGGGCGAAAGTTCTTCGAAGCTCGTTCCTTTCGCGGCGCGGAGTTTCATCAGGCAATGGTTTCGTGCCGTGACATACAGCCATGCTTTAAAGACCTTGATATGATGTTGCTTCAGTGTGGTGATCAACCTTTCGAATATCTGCATCACAGCATCGCGACTCTCTTCGCGATTCCTCAGATACTTAAGACAAACACCAAAGGTAAGTGCCGTGTACCTGTCATACAGGACTCCGACGATCTCGAGATCATCGGTCCGCTGATAGAGCGAAACCAATTCCTCATCCGTATGACTCCTGTAAGGGTGGTTCAATTGCATTGTCTCAAATTAGAAAAAATCATGCGGATTTTTATGGATTGCCCTCAACCGCTGCATCCTTCCAGTAAATCAACCAACAAACATATCGCGTCCCATCCTTTGATATAGTAGGATGACGGCAGATAGCTGATTCCATAACGTTTCACCAACTATTTTCATTATGAAAACAACCATTCTATTCTTTTTGGTCGGATTGCTGTTGTCCGGATTCGACGTTAATGTGGACAGGACGATTACTGGCACTGTTCGCAGTGCCGCGGACGGCAATGCAATGCCGGGGGTTCGTGTAGCCGTGAAAGGACGGAGCATTTCCGCAGTAACGGATGCCTCGGGTTACTACTCGCTTGTCGTACCGGAATCCGCCCGTTCGCTGACCTTCTCCCTTATCGGATATGTCAGTAAGGAGGTTCGTATTTCAAAGAGCCGTGTGATTGATGTTCAACTCGATGTCGAAGCACCTCTGATGGAGGAAGTTGTCATTACGGGATATAGTAAACAGAAAATGACAAGGGAGGATGCACGCTCATCGGCTCCGGCTTACCACGGGTATGCACCGACGGGGGATGCCTATTACATTTCACCAGCACCCGTGAATACGGAGGAGTACGAGGGGGTAACGGCGAATGTTTTTCATGGGACAACGCAAAAACCGCTTTCGACGTTTTCGATCGATGTTGACGCCGCGTCTTACAGCAACATACGCCGGTTCGTCAATGACGGACAACGTCCGCCCCGGGATGCGGTGCGCGTGGAGGAGATGATAAACTACTTCAACTACGACTACGCTGAGCCCGATAACCGCCATCCTTTCAACGTTATTACTGAGATCTCCCGCGCGCCCTGGAACCAGGACCATCAGTTGATCCATATAGGTCTCCAGGGAAAGAAAATTCCTGTAGATAATCTGCCCCCATCGAATCTCGTATTTCTGATAGATGTGTCTGGCTCGATGAACCAGGCGAATAAACTCCCACTGGTTAAACAGTCTTTCGGCATGCTTGTAGACCAGTTGCGTCCGCAAGATCACGTAGCGATTGTAGTGTATGCCGGTGCGGCGTCCGTGGTGCTTGAACCCACTGCAGGCAACGAGAAGAGCCGTATCCTGGCAGCGATCGACAGGCTACAGGCGGGAGGCTCGACAGCCGGAAGTGCGGGGCTGCGCTTGGCCTATGGGTTGGCGAAGGAACATTTCAACGAGAAAGGGAACAACCGCGTTATCATCGCCACCGATGGCGACTTCAATGTCGGCGAGTCCAGCAACGCTGCTATGGAAAACCTGATTGAGGAGAAAAGGAAGGATGGCATCTACCTTACGGTGCTGGGTTTCGGGATGGGTAACCTGAAGGATTCGAAGATGGAACTACTTGCCGATAAAGGCAACGGCAACTATGCTTATATCGATGGGTTGAATGAAGCGCGCAAGGTACTTGTAAGCGAGTTCGGAGGTACGCTCTTTACGATCGCGACCGACGTCAAGCTGCAGGTAGAGTTCAACCCCGAGCGCGTGCAGGCGTACCGACTCATCGGATATGAGAACAGGCTGCTCAATGATGAAGACTTCAACAATGACCGCAAGGATGCAGGCGACCTGGGATCCGGACATACGGTTACGGCGTTGTACGAAGTGATTCCGGCCGGCGTCACGAGCAGTTTCTACTCCATCGACGATCTTAAGTACCAGCGATTCCCGCGTCCTACCGGAAGTGTTTCCCGGGATTGGATGACAGTGAAGCTGCGCTATAAACGCCCGGGTGAGAGCACAAGTAATTTGCTACAGCATGTATTGGCAGGCAATCCGCTTTCTCTGACTCAGACCAGCAATGATTTCCGATGGTCGGCAGCAGTGGCTGCTTTTGGAATGATCCTCACCGATTCGCAATACGTCAACAATTACTCATGCGATGATGTCGTCGCATTGGCACTTGCTGCGCGAGGTAGCGATGTGGAGGGATATCGCAGCGAGTTTATCAACGTCGTCAGAACGTATGCTGCTTCAAACCGAAGGAGTAATAGTCCAGGTAAATAGACGTTTTTGAGATTATTTCCCGGAGTTTTTCCCGCTCCGGGAAATCTTTACAATACGGCGGCAGTCAATCGGCAATATTGTCCGGGTAACTGCGCCGAAACTGGTGTAATTCGGCCAAAAGGCCTGTAATTCAGAGAAAATCAATGTTTCGCACAGATATTGCATATTCAGGATCGTTGCTTGGCCGCAGGTAAAATTTTCGGGGTATTCTTTTTTTCTGTACCCGCTGGATGTGATGTTGGAGGTGTCGGGCGGCAGTATTAATTGGTTTTTCATTAATTTTACAAGTTATGGCAGAAGACGTAATCCGTCAGCAGTATTCCGAGAAAGAGAAGCTTGGTATCTTCAACCAGGAGTTCATGCCTCATATCAACTCCATGTACAACTTTGCCTACAGGTTGACACTCGATGGTGATGATGCGAAAGATCTTCTGCAAGACACCTATCTGAAAGCTTTTCGGTTCATAGATTCATTTCAGCAAGGAACTAATGCAAAAGCGTGGCTGTTCAGGATTTTGAAGAACAGCTTCATCAACGATTATCGAAAGAAGAGCAAGGAGCCTTCGAAGATAGATTATCAGGAGGTAGAAACTTTTTATAACTCGGAAGACGTTGACAGGCAAATAACACCCGATCTCCGGGTCGAGTCTCTCCAGGACATGATCGGAGACGAGATTTCGATTGCCCTCAACTCGCTTGATGTTGACTTCAAAACAGTAATTATATTGTGCGATCTCGAAGGATTTAAGTATGAAGAGATGGCTAAGATCCTCGATATCCCGATTGGTACGGTGAGAAGCCGCTTACATCGCGCGCGCAATTTGTTGAAGGAAAAACTAAGTGAATACGCCAAGAAAATGGGTTATAAAAATGCATAATCATTATGAGTAATCTCTCCGAACCAGGCAACAGGAAGCACGACTGTCCGAACCAGCGCGAGTGTTTTGAGAAGCTTCAACTGATCCTTGATGGTGAAGCGACCCCCGATCAAAAGGACCACTTCCTGAAGACTCATCTCGAAGACTGCATGCCATGCTACAGGAACTATCACCTCGAGGTAGCGATACGGCAATTGCTAAGATCAAAATGCACAGGGAACGCTCCGCAGGAACTGGTAGAGGACATCAGGCGGAAAGTCGTACAAAACCTGTCGCGCTAAATGGCAGGAAAAGCAATTATTTTTTCAGCTCCTTCCGGCTCCGGAAAAACCACCATCGTCAAACATCTTCTGGAAAACAATCCCCGCCTGGGGTTCTCCATCTCAGCATCAACCCGCGACAGGCGCGGGCGAACAGAGCAGAATGGCAAGGACTATTATTTCCTTACTCCCGAGGAATTCAAAAAGAGGATCGACAACAACGAGTTCATCGAGTGGGAGGAGGTATACGAAGGGAATTTTTATGGAACCCTCAAGTCGGAAATAGAACGCATCTGGCGCGAAGGAAAGGACGTAGTCTTTGATGTTGACGTAAAAGGTGGTTTGAATCTCAAAACGTACTTCGGTGAAAAGGCGCTTGCTGTATTTGTGAAGGTCCCGTCGATAGACGTCTTGAAAGAACGTCTGAACGACCGTGGCACAGACACCCCCGAAAGCGTATCCCGGCGTCTGTTCAAAGCCAAATTCGAAATGGAATTTGCCGATAAGTTCGATGTCGTTCTGGTCAATGAGAATCTTGAAAAATCCCTCGCCGAAGCACAGCGGTTGTATGAGGGGTTTGTTGATGGTTCACGGTCCACGGTCCACGGTCCACAATAGTCGACGGTCCACGGTAGTCACTTACAAAATTTGTCGCTTCTTGAAAATAGGTCTCTTTTTCGGCTCCTTTAATCCCGTGCATGTCGGTCACCTGATCATCGCGAATATCATGGCGGAGACGACGGACCTCGACAAGGTGTGGATGGTTATTTCGCCGCAGAACCCACACAAGCCTGCGAGGGGATTGCTTCACGAGTTCGACCGCTATGACATGGTCCGGGCTGCCGTGTTTGATCACTTCAAGATAGAGGCGTCCGATGTCGAGTTCCACCTTCCGAAACCCAGTTATACGATCCACACGCTCGTGCACCTCGCCGAGAAACATCCCGACAAGGAATTCAGGGTGATCATGGGGGAGGATAACCTCGTCAATTTTGTGAAATGGAAAAACTACCGCCGGATCCTCGAAGACTATGGTATGTATGTTTATCCACGACCAGGGGCGCAACCCTCTGACTTGAGAAATCACCCCAGCATAACGACCGTTGAAGCGCCGTTGCTCGATATCTCGGCAACATTCATCCGGAATTGTGTGCGAAAACGGCAGTCGATACGTTATATGGTTCCGGACGTGGTCGACGAGATGATCCAGGCAAAAGGATTCTATCGATAAACCATCCATCCATAGTCAAACACACGGCAGCTTGCGTACCTGGAACAATAGCATCCCGCGATCAGTGACCACCGTCCTCTACTCCATCGTTCTCTTTAACGCGCTGGTTTTTACCTTTCCGTCGGTTGCTCAAACGGGTGGTGTACAAGGTATCATTTCCGACGAAAATGGGAGCGAGTTGTCGTTCGCAACGGTATTTGTCAAGCAGCGCGGTACCGGAACAACGGCGAACGCGGAGGGTCGTTACGAAATCCACCTCGACCCTGGCCGGTATGAACTCGTCTTTCAACATCTCGGACGTCGATCGGAGGTGCGTGTAGTTGATGTTCAGGATCAGCTCGAGAAACTCAACGTCATCCTGGTGCCGCAGGAGATCATGCTCGAGTCGGTTACTATTGGCGGTGACGATGAAGACCCGGCTTACAGTATCATGCGTCGTGCGATCGCCAAAGCAAACTACCATCGCAACGTGCTCGATTCTTACTCGGCACGTGTGTACATCAAGGGTGCGGGAAAACTCAAGGATTACCCGTGGCTGGCCAAGAAGGCGCTGGAGAAGGAAGGGATCGAAAAGAACCGGGTCTTTATCTCGGAATCGGTGAGTGATATCAAGTTCACGCGACCGAACAAATTTGAGGAGAAGGTGATTTCCATCCGCAGCGATGGTAAGGATAACAATACCTCCCCGAACGGATATATCTTCGGAAGCTTTTATGAACCGGAGATCGCGGGCACGATCACCCCGTTTTCACCCAAGGCATTTTCGTATTACAAGTTCGAGTATCTCGGGACGTTCAAAGACAGGGAATACGAGATCAGCAGGATCCGGGTGACACCGCGGTCGAAGGGTGATAATGTGGTCGATGGTATCATAAATGTTGTTGAAGATGACTGGAGCCTTCATAGCCTGGATTTACATACCTCCAAACTTGGCATCGGCATCCAGATCAAGTCGACTTGCGCGCCCATCGATGACAAGGTGTGGCTTCCGGTTTCGCACCAGTTCCGAATTGATGGGAAGGTGTTCGGCTTTGAGTTTGAGTATAGCTATCTCGCCAGTGTGAGTAATTATACGATTGAACTGAATCAGAGCGTCTATGTCCCGAAGATGGAAGTGGTCGACGAGAAAAAGGAGCAAGGTCTGGCCCGCGAGATCGAACAAGTTCAGCGGCAGAACAGGAAACAGGACCCCGGGAAAACGGTCCAGCTGCAGGATCGCCTTGCCGCCGGCGAGGAGATCACTCGCAAGGAATTAAAGTCGATAATCAAGGAGTACGAAAAAGAGGAGCGCAAGCAACAAAAGGAACCGGAAGTAATCTCCGATGTGACCTTCTCGGTCGATAGTTTAGCCTACCGGAAGGATTCACTATACTGGGCGGAGGTGCGGCCGATCCCCCTGACACGGGAAGAGATCGTGGGTTATGAAAAGGCCGATAGTGTCGCTGCGGTGGAACGAGCACAAGCTGAAGGTGATACGCTAAAGTCTTCCCGTCATAAAGGTTTTCAACCTTGGGATATTCTGATCGGTGATCGGTACAAGGTCGGTGAACATTCCAACTTTCGGATTTACTTTCCGATGCCGGGCTTTACTACCGTCGAAGGATTCAATGTTGTTTATCGTGTCGCGTATGGTATGGTATTACAAGATACCAATCGCACGCGATTCACGGTCCGACCCGTTGCGCGTTACGCGTTCTCGCGGAAGCAATTCTCTGGTTATCTTAATATATCGCTGCGAAACGCTAACTATCGACTGGATGTTGATGCCGGGCGGTACGTCACCCAGTTCAATCCGGAGCGCCCGATACTCCCGGTGGTTAATACGTTCACAACGCTGCTTCTGGAGAAGAATCTTATGAAGTTGTACGAGCGGGATTTTGTGGATGTCCGTTATCGTCGCCGGGTCAACCCATTCTTATCGGTGGCAACGGACTGGTCCATTAGTCATCGACGCGAACTTTTCAACGAGTCGGACTTTAAGCTGATCGATCGCAAGCGCGTTGAGGGTTACACCCCCAACCAACCCGCGCATGAAACTATGGAGAATACAGGTTTTCCCAGTCATAGCGCGTTCGTCGGAGCGATTGGTGTTTCCGCTCGTCCCTGGCTGAAGTTCCGCGTTCGGAACGGACGCAAACGTGAGATACGCAGTTCATCCCCGACGCTAACTTTCGATTACCGGAAAGGATTCGGTGACGTATTCAACAGTGAGGTTGAATTCGATCAGCTCGAACTTGGCGTGAAGCACGAGTTCAGAGTCGGTGCCAGAGGGAACGTGCATTTCTGGTTCAGAGGTGGTATGTTCCTGAATGACGATAGCATGTATTTCATGGATTACAAACACTTCCCCGGCAACCAGACGCCGTTCAGCACCACTGATCCTGTGGGGAGTTTCCGGTTATTGGACTACTATCGCTACAGCACCAATGACCGGTATTTTTCGGGAAATGTTCACTACCAGTTCCGGAAGTTTCTCGTTACGACCATTCCGAAGGTGCGGCTGACCGGCATCCGTGAGAATGTGTTTGTGAATTATCTCGCAACACCATCATCGCGGAATTACACTGAGCTGGGTTATTCTATTGATGGAATCCTGCGGATCTTCCGCCTTGAGGCCGCCGCTGCATTCCGTGATGGCCGTTATGTGGGATATGGCCTCCGGATAGGAGTAGCGACAAACATCGCAGTTGAGTTCGGTGACTAACTTCCGCCTTCGCTAAAGCTACGGCGGACGAGCCCTGCCTTCGCTAAAGCTACGGCGAGCGAAGCCCTGCCTCCCTAGCCCCTTACCTCCTTACCCCCCTAGCCCCTTAGCCCTTATTAGCCCCTAGCCCCCATCCCCCTCAAGCAGAGTTCCGCGCTGCGTTGATGATGCCGAACATACAGCGAACAACCAGCTTCCGGTACGACTCGGCGTATTTCTCCTCGTCAGGTTCCATGTTGCGCAACTGCTGAATCCCGAACTGTTGTATCGTTATAAGAGGTAATACGATCCGCTCGCGGAGCTTGACGGAATCCCGATTTACGGGGTTGTTATCCATCAACTCCCTTAGCCCCGAGACTTCGAGGACCATCTCGACAGAAAGGTTGAACTCATCATTCATTTTTTTCCAGAACTCTCCGAACTCCTCGTCTTCCGCTAGGTAAGAGGTCGCGGGGAAATAACTTTTCGTCATCGACATCATACTATTAGCCAGAAGTGTCCGGAAGAAGAGAGATTGTTGATATAGTTCTTGTAACTCGGGCATCTTGCCGTCGCGCCGAAGTTCCCGGATCGCGCTTCCAACTCCATAGAATCCAGGGATGTTCTGTTTCATCTGAGCCCATGAGCCCACGAATGGAATCGCGCGCAGGTCTTCAAACTTCAGCGCGTCTCCCTGATTTCGTTTGACAGGTCGCGATCCGATGTTGATGTCTCCAAAGAAACGCAGCGGTGTTACTTTCTCCAGATACGGAACAAACCGCGGATGTTGTTTCAGTTCGAGATATGCGCGATGTCCCGCTTTTGCAAGGTTTTCTAGTAGTGCCTTTTCCCGATCCGCAAGCGGCGGCTTCTTCGTTCGAAACACATCGTTTTCGATTCCGGCTGAGAGGAGTTGCTCGAGGTTGAACAGGCAGGAGACCGGCTTTCCGAAGTTTGAGCTAACAGTCTGACCCTGTACCGTGACTTGTACTTCTTTGTCTTCAATGGTGTCACCCAGCGATGCGTAGAAGTCGTGGGTGTTACCCCCGCCTCTTGCCGGAGGACCGCCACGTCCGTCGAAGAATACTGCTGTCACCCCGTGCTCACGAGACATGAGCGTTAAGTTCTCTTTTGCTCGGAAGATGGACCAATTGGCACGAAGATATCCTCCGTCCTTTGTGCCGTCCGAGAACCCGAGCATGATCGTCTGCTTATTTCCGCGCCGTTTGAGATGATCGCGATAAGCCTGAACATTGTACAAGGACTCCATTACTCCGGGCGCGTTTGCCAGATCCTCGATCGTTTCAAACAGGGGGACGATATCGATAGGCAGATCGTCGCCGTCTGCGAGCAGGAGCTTGGCAAGCTGATAGACACGGATGACGTCGAGCGCGGACTGGCAGTTGCTGATGACGTAACGGTGACATCCTTCGACACCGTTCAGTTTCTGGATCTTGCGAATTATCTTGATGCTTTCGATCAACTCCGTGATAAACGGATCTTCGAAATTGATCGTAGCAGGATCGAACTTGAGCTCGAGAAGTGTTTTGATCTTTTCGGACTCAGAAGCAGATCCGTAATTTTTCAGATTTGCGTGATTTGCTTCAAGTTCCTTGAGAATGGCTGCCCATGCCTCCCCATGCTTCCGACTGTCTTGTCGTATGTCCATGCTGGCCAGGTAGAAACCGAATATCTTCACTTTGATGATGAATTCGTCGAGCAGGTCAAGGAAGAGTCCGTTGTGATCTTTGATGAGCAGGTCGCGAGCGTCTCCCAGATCCGCGAGCAGTTCACCAGGGGTGTCGTAACCGGATTTCCCTGCACCGTACGCCAAAGGATAGATCTTCTTCTCGACAACGGAGATAATCCTGTCAACACCCTTGAAGGTAAGTCGCCTTTTCAGGAATCGAATGTCGCGGTAATAGCAACGCATCAGCGTTTGCTGAAGAAGCCTTGCCACTTCCAGGCTTGTCTCGTGGGTAACGTACGGATTTCCATCGCGGTCACCGCCCGGCCAGAATCCGACTTTTATCAGGTTGAAGTTCTTCCAGGCCTCCGGATCGATGTCCAGACCTTTCATCAGCTTGAGGATGATCGTGGGGATCACCTCGTAGAATACGTTTTCCAGATACCAGGTGAGGCTGCTCGCTTCACCATACGGAGTGGGTTTCTCGCGATTGATGAAGGCCGTCTTGCCGAGTTGGCGCAACAGCAGGTTGATATGTTCGAGGTTTCTCTCGCCGATGGCCTCTTCCAGATCGTTGATGATCGCCAGTACATGACCGGGATAGAATTGCGTCGGGTGTGCTGTCAAGACGATCCGGATGCTGAAGTCGTCGAGCTTGTTCTTGAGGTCATCGACGACCCCTTCGGAGCCGGCACGCAAGAGCAACTCACGCAAGGTTCCCTTTCCGTTCAGGTCATTGATCTTCGCGAATGCCGAGTCTTCGATAGAATCGAACAACACTACCTGGCGCTCGGTATACTGAATGAAGTTGAACAACAGTCCGAAAAGCTCCTCTCGCGATGCCGATGGCACGAAGTCGCTGAAAAACTTGTGGATGATCGTGCTGGGATCATCTCCTTTGGCAAAGCCGGTCTCACAAGCCTGTTGCAGAAGTGGAAGGAGCGTTCCCGTCCGGTAGATGCCGGTATAGGGAAGGTTCAGGAATAGGCTGTTGTAGATGTGATATCGGGTGGAGACAGCCTGATTGTAGTTAGTGACCATGCGCGAAAGTTGAACAGGTGCAAATTTATCAATTAGTGGCAATCTTTATATCTATCTGCCGGATTAGAAACATTCTTACGAGTGGCCGCGCATCGGGTCAAACGACGACTCTGCCTGCTATTGAAGGATCTCCCTTAATACGGGAAGCGATTTGAAGTCGCCGAGCTGGCCAATATGTTCCGCGTAGAACTTCAACAGCACGTCCAGGATAGCCCTTCGCGGTGCGTTGGCGATCTTCACAGGGGTATCGTAGCCCGCTGCGAGCAGCGTTCCGAGCAGCGCTTCCATTTCGTCGGAGACCACGCGGCCGCCGACTATCTCATTTACGTGCGTTATTCCGAATCCGAGGAAACGAGATAATTTCAACATGAAGACCAGGTGAAAGTTCTCGTAGTGTTTCTCTAGTCCATCGAGTGAGATCAGGGAATCGCAGATGAACTGAAATAACTCGGCAGCGTGGCTTTCCTCGCGAACGGTTTTGTTCAGCAGCTCATTTGTGAATACGGCAAGCGTGGATTTTCTGATGTCAGACGTGAGGGTGCGATAGGGGTGGAGGCACGACACCTCCTTGATCCGTTCAATGTTAGCATTCTCCCGGTGATAGACAACGAGGTTGAGCAATGTGAGCGGCTGG
The DNA here is from genome assembly GCA_964438975.1 of uncultured Roseivirgaceae bacterium. Lineage (GTDB taxonomy): Bacteria > Bacteroidota > Bacteroidia > Cytophagales > Cyclobacteriaceae > Chryseosolibacter. The sequence continues at coordinate 12,447 of CAYTMU010000014.1, forward strand.
TAAAGGGCGATTTTGTTTCGCGCTGACTTGGTTCGCACGCCGTTGACGATATACGTCTGTAATCCGAACTGCTCGGTGAATATCGTCACAATGATCGACGTTTCCTGAAATTTGGTGAACCGGAATACGATACCGCGAGTCTTGTATATCATTCCTCCCGTGAATCAGCTGTGTTTGAATAAGGTCGGTACAATTCCCCTGCCTCCGTCGAGATCTTAATGATCTGAGTACTCCACGTGCGGTAACTTCGTGTCGTCCGGCACCCGGATCACAATATCCACCTGCCCGGACTCCGGATCCGAATGTGTTTCCGAAAGACGTGTTTGGCAGGCGAGTCGCTCGTTGGGAAACAGGGCGCGCTGTGCCAGGTACTTCTCTTCCGGTGGGGTGCGTGGTGCCAGCAGGGTCTCGTCCGTCACAACGATCAGCCTGCACGTGGTGCAACGACCTTTTCCGCCGCAGGCGAACATCCAATCTATACCGTGTTCCTGGAAATGCTCCAACAGGCTCCTGGAACGGTCCCGTATTTCGACGGTTCTGTTGAAAAGGTTCTGGATAATGATTCTGAATACAGACATAACATCCTGGGCATAAAGATTAGCGTAATAACGTTAACTTTAGGACGGAAATTAAGGAATCGATAGCAAATATGGATGAGAAAATCAGTCTGGATGCGATAGCTGCGTATGGTGATGCGTATGCCGATAAAGTCTCGGAAGATTTTTTTTCGTCGAAAGACAGGATCACTGGTCCGGAGATACTGAAGTTGACAAGCGTTCCGCAGGTCAATATGTTCGTAATTCGCGAACTTCTATTGGCATGGAAGGAGCAGACAGCGAGAATGCGAAGTCCCTACTTCGACTATGACGACCTTGAGGTAAAGGAGTCACTCGGCAATTTGATGACGGTTTTATCTAACCACATCGCCGTCTCGCGACAGGATTTCGACCCGCTGCTGAAGAAAGCTGTGCGACAGTCGCTGCTGCTGATCTTCAATCCGTATGATTTCTTTTCGATCCTCGTCGCAGGGAGCAACAACGGCGTAGAGGTATCGCAATTCAAGGAGGAGATCAAGTATCTAAAGATCAACCGGGCACCCATCGTCAGACTTGTTCAGAAGCTGGAGGAGCGGCAATTGAAGGAAGTATCGGGCAATGAAGCCTTTGCCATTCTGGACCAGATTCTGGAGGAGGTAAGCTTTACACCTGAAGACCTTGACGAACATATCCGCCAGTTTTCGGCGACCCTTCCACTCGATCCATCGCAATTTTTTCCCGCACGGGAACCCGAGGTCAGGCCTGAAAGTCATCCGGTACCTGAGAAGCCGAAGAATGAAAGGAGATTGGTGCTGGGGGATGTGGAAGAGTCGGATGAAACCACTAAGCCGACGCTCAACGACCGGATACAGGTAGAACAGCGTACGGCGATCAATAGCACCTTCCGCAGGATCCCAAAGATCAAGGAGCACCTCACGATCAATCAGAAGTTCATGTTCACGAAGGTGCTCTTTTATGGCGATTTTGAATCGTTCAGCCGGGCTGTTGACGACCTCGATCGTTTGTCGGATATTGATTCTGCCATGAATTATCTCGAATCACACTCGTCGGACTGGGACCGCGATAGCCGCGAATTCCACGAGTTCATGGAGATGGTTGAGAAGCGGTTTGCGTGACGAAGGTCACAAACGCTGCAACACCTGCCCCCTGTGAGCGTCAAGTTTCAGGAAGATAAAAAGGAGTATCGTAAAGCCCCAGAGCGAAGATCCCCCGTAGCTAAAGAACGGCAATGGAATACCGATGACCGGGAAGAGTCCGATGGTCATCCCGATATTTACTGCGAAGTGAAAGAACAGGATACACACCACGGAGTAGCCGTAGACGCGCGCAAACCTGTTCTTCTGGCGCTCGGCCAGGAAGACGACGCGCAGGAGTAATATGATGAACAGACTGATCGTAAACAGACTGCCGATCCAGCCGTGTTCCTCTCCGATCGTGCAAAAAATAAAGTCCGTACTTTGCTCTGGGACGAAGTCAAACTTCGTCTGCGTGCCTTCGAGAAACCCCTTGCCGAGAAAACCTCCGCTGCCGATCGCGATCTTGGACTGGGTCACATTCCAGCCATAACCGAGCGGGTCTGCGTCGGGGTTGATCAGTGCCTTAATGCGATTCTGCTGGTGTGGCTTCATCACATCCGTCACTATGTAATCGACACTTCCGATCATCATCACAACGGTCACGGCACCGGCCGTGAGCATAGCAATTCGCTTGAAACGCTTGCGACCCATCAAGATAGCTAAGCCCAGCAGTCCAGCTACGCCGAGGTACAGATAATACTCGTTCTCAACCAGCAGCGTCAGGACAAAGATTGCCGCGCAGGCAACACCGATGATCAGGATGAACGGCGACATCCCTTCGCGGAAGAATACGAGAGTAAACACCGTGAACACGAGGGCCGTTCCGGTATCCTTCTGAAGCAGGATGAGTATAAGTGGGGCACCGATCAGCGCGAAGAGAATCAGCTGATTCTTCAGGTTGTCCATCCGGAAGCCTATTGAGCCGATCGTTTTGGCGACGACCAGGGCGGTAGCGAACTTGGCAAACTCCGAAGGTTGAACGCCAAACGAGCCGATGCCCAACCACGCTTTATTCCCACCCACTTCTTTCCCGATCAGCGGTACGAGAAGCAATACCAGCATCATAACCCCGTAGATGATGTAAGCGAAGGCTTCGTAGAACTGACGGTCGATGATCAGTATTGCCAGGATGATAATCAGGGAGCCGCCGATAAATATCAGCTGCCGTCCGGAGTTCAGGTTTAAACTGAAAATAGAGGTATCGGCCGCCTCGTCATAGGTGACGGCGTAGATGTTCAGCCAACCGAGAAAGACGATCGTGCCGTAGATGAGCACGGTGACCCAATCGATCTTGTTCGTTATATTATCCTCGCGCTTCAATTCAGAAATTCTCCTTTCAACACATATTGTTCGATGTGGGGTCGTTGTGTCTCCCCCAACAGATATTTTTCAATCATGAGACTGGCGATTGACGCCGCAGCCCTGGCGCCTTGTCCGGAGTACTCAACATAGACTGACACTGCGATCTTGGGATTCTCTTTGGGCGCGAATGCGATGAACACGGAATGATCGGGTCGCGGTTCATTCTGAACAGATCCAGTTTTACCACACACAACAATATCCTTGAGCTTGGCGCGGTATTGACCGGTGCCCGATTCAACGACTGCCTGCATGGCATCCGCGGCGATATCAAAATTCTCCGGGGCGATGGTTGTGTAGTGCTTCTCGATGTATTCCGGCAGCGCCTTATCCGTTTCCCCGATTGATTTGATCAGGTGTGGAGTAACATAGTAGCCTTTGTTTGCGACGGTCGCCGCGAAGTTTGCCATCTGCAGCGGCACTACGAGGTTCTCACCCTCGCCGATCGCGATCGAATAGATATTCGAAAATTTCCAAGGTCTGCCACCGTAAGCCCGGTCGTAATACGCCACGCTCGGAACCAGTCCACCCTTTTCGTTGGGAAGGTCGATGCCGAGCGGCTTGCCAAAGCCAAAGCTCGCGATGTGCTCACTCCATTCCGCGAGACCGATGCGAGTGTCATCAAAAGGACTGTTCGATTTGCCCTGATTAACCATCCGCCGCAAGGCCTGGAAAAAATAGGGATTGCAGGAGTGTGTGATTGCGCCTCTTAGGTCTTCGTTCGTGTGGGATCCATGGCAATTGATGATCGATCGGTCACAGGGGATGCGCGTGGACGGAGTTATCACGCCTTCCTGCAAGGCCACCATCGCCTGTGCGATCTTGAAGATGGATCCGGGCCGGTATTGAGCCATCAGTGGCCGGTTGAAGAGCGGCTTGTTGGTGTCGGAACTGATCAACTTGAAATTTTCACTGTAGTGACGGCCCGTGAGCATCATCGGATCGTAGGAAGGTCCGGATATCATTGCCAGTATCTCACCGGTCTCAGGTTCGATGGCGATCACACTTCCTGACTTGCCCGCCATCATCCGTTCGCCGTATTCCTGGAGGTCGATGTCGATAGTACTGATGAGGTCTTGTCCCGGGATCGAAAGGGTGTCGTTCGCACCATCGTTAAAGGGACCCATAACGACACCATTGACATTCCTCAGGAGGAACCGCACGCCGCCTTTTCCCCGAAGGTATTTCTCGTAATAGGCTTCAATACCACTCTGGCCGATCTCATCGCCCTGGCGGTATATCTTCTCGGAATCCCGGGCAAGCTGATCTTTGGATATTTCGCTGACGTAGCCGAGTTGATTGGCCATCGCCTTCGTGGTGTATGCCCGGGTACTACGGGGCTTAATGTAAAAACCTTCAAACTCGTCGATGCGATCCTGTATCCTGGCGAAGTCGAGATTAGAAAGTTGTTTGATGAATACTGTCGGTTTCACCGGCGAGTATTCGCGGCGTGCGCGCAGTTCGCGAAATTTCTGGCGAAGTTGGGGCAGTGTCATACCAAAGACTTCACAGAATTTCGCCGAGTCGAGTTCACGGACTTCCTTGCGGATGATCTCAAGATCAAACTCCGGAGTGTTATAGACAAGAAGTTTCCCGTTTCTGTCACGGATCAGTCCCCTGACCGGCGGATCAATCTCCCGGAGAATGGCGTTGCTGTCGGCGAGCCGGCCATAGCGCTGATCGACAACCTGGACGAAAAAGAGCTTGATCAGGAAGATTATCCCGACTGCGACGATTGTGATCTGTATTACCTCTTTTCTTCCTTCGTTCATTTCCTTACCCGATCCTTTTCAATTCGTGCGTACACAAGACCTTTAACGATATCTGCCACTTGGGAACAGGAACTGAACGATCACTGTCACCACGGTGGTGAAGATGGCGCTGGTCAGTATCTTCAATAGCGTAAACCAGAACATTCCGAACCCCCCTGCTTCCACGAAGAAAAGAACAGCGTGGTGCAAAAAAACCAGGGGAAACGTATACATCAGGAACCACTGAATTCCATTGATAGCAATGGAGGGGGTGGAGCCGACGTCATATCCGCCCTGAGGCGTGATTAAAGATAACCAATAATTGCGTGCATACATTACCATTACGCAAGAGAACGCGTGTAAACCCAGGCTGTCGTAGAAAATATCAACACAGAATCCCATCACAAAACCCACGAACATCAGAAACAGCGGGTTGGATTCAACAGGCAAGAACAGTAGGTAGGCGACGTACAAAAAGCAGAAAGCGGTGTTGAACAGGACAATATTCTTCAGGATCAACACCTGGTACAGCAGGTAGATGAAGAAGGAGATGATCTGTATGATGCTGATACGACTCATTTCTGTTCCTGCCCTTCCACTGTTTCAATAAGTGAGTCCAGTTCGTGACGCATGGAGTTTCGAACCACCTCGACATACGAGAGTTTTCGAAAATCCTGCGAAAGCTTCACGCGGAGGTCGTAGAAGAGTTCGTCCGTCAGGTTCACATCTTCGATCTGGCCGATGAGAATTCCTTCCGGGAACACGGCGTTATAACCCGAGGTAACAACCGAGTCGCCCGGGACAGGCTCAACATGGCGCGGGATGAACTTGAACTTCACGTAATCGGGATTGAGACCATCCCACTGGATAGTGCCGAAGTGGCCGGTGCGCTTGAGCAATGCTGAGACCTGCACATCAACGTGAAGGATAGACGTGACCACGCTGTAGTGCTTCGAGGTAGTCCGGATCTTCCCGATGGCACCGGTCGGACAGATGACCGCCATTCCCGGCTCGATACCATCGTCACTTCCCTTGTTTATTGACAGGAAGTTCGTGAACCGGTGCACCGTGTTGCTGACCACTTTGGCAGCGACGAAGTCGAACTGGTTCATCGTGACGGAGTCGCGAAGAGATGGGGTTGCGGTGATGTAATTCAGTTGATTCTGTGCCTCGAAGTGGCTGCGTAGCTGAGCGTTTTCTTCGGCGAGTGTGCTGTTTACCTGGCGGAGCAGGAAGTATTCGCGGACTCCCTGGGAGACGTCGTTCATCGCTGCCACTACTCCATTTGAAGAATTGAAAAAAGCGGCGCCCTGGTAGGGATTGTTCCCGACGATGAGCCCCACACAGATAAGTTCAAGAAGTAAAAACGTGAAGAAGGCCCGGTAGTAATAAAGGAACAGGAAGAGCCGCTGCATGTTTTACGTCATCAAAACTGCCCGGAATTTGTCAATATTCTTTAAGGCAGCCCCCGTTCCTCTGACAACAGCCTTCAGGGGGTCTTCCGCCACGTGTATCGGCAGCTTCGTCTTTAGTGCGAGGCGTTTGTCGAGACCGCGCAACAATGCACCGCCGCCGGTGAGATAGATGCCACGTTCGTAAATGTCGGCTGAAAGCTCGGGTGGTGAGGTCTCCAGGGCCTTCAGAACGGCTTCCTCAAGTTTGGACACCGACTTGTCGAGCGCAAACGCCACTTCAGAGTAAGATATCTTGATCGTCTTCGGAATTCCGGTCATCAGATCGCGACCGCGGATCTCATAGTCTTCGGGTCCTTCGTCGAGTTCGGTTAGCGCCGAACCAACTTCGATCTTGACTTTTTCAGCCGACCGCTCGCCGATCAGCAGGTTGTGCTGACGCCGCATGTAGTCAAGGATGTCGCGGTTGAACGTGTCGCCCGCCACGCGGATGGATTGATCGCACACAATGCCGGAGAGCGCAATGACAGCGATGTCTGTAGTTCCCCCGCCGATGTCGACGATCATGTTACCGACCGGCATCTCAATGTCGATACCCGTGCCGATTGCCGCCGCGATCGGTTCGTAGATCATATACACTTCCTTCGCCCCGGCGTGCTCCGCTGAATCCCGCACCGCGCGTTTCTCAACTTCCGTGATACCTGACGGGATACAGATCACCATCCGGTAAGAAGGGGGGAACATTCGCTTGCCGGTGTCGATCATCTTGATCAATCCGCGAATCATCATTTCGGCTGCCTGGAAATCAGCGATCACACCCTCCTTCAGCGGGCGTATCGTCTTGATGTGTTCATGGGTTTTTTCGTGCATCTGCATGGCTTCCCGGCCGATTGCCAGCACCTTGTTCGCCGCCTTATCAATTGCGATTATCGATGGTTCGTCAACAACGATCTTGTCCCTGTAGATGATCAGTGTGTTTGCCGTGCCGAGGTCTATAGCAATGTCACTGGTGAAAAAATCAAAAAATCCCATGAGGTTCAGGCGGCTAAGTGAAGTGTTTATAAATGGTCGGCCGAAATTACGTAAATATTGGGGTGTTTCAGCAGTGCAATCCCGTGAAAAAACTTACGTACACGCGGACAGGGCGACCCGGTCTCCGTCATCCGCGGACTCCTAATGCTTGAAGTGACGGATCCCTGTGAACACCATGGCCATGTTGTGCTCGTCGCAGTACTGGATCGAATCCTGGTCTTTCACCGAGCCCCCCGGTTGGATGACGATATCGATACCGTGTTGGTTGGCGATTTCGACACAATCCGGGAAGGGGAAGAAGGCATCAGATGCCATCACCGAGCCTTTCAAATCAAAGCCGAACACACGGGCCTTTTCGATAGCTTGCTTGAGCGCGTCGACGCGCGAGGTTTGGCCGACACCGCTGGCGAGAAGCTGGCCGTTGACGGCGAGTACGATGGTGTTCGATTTGGTGTGTTTGCAGATCTTACTGGCGAACAGCAGGGCATCGATCTCAGCCTCGGTCGGTGCTCGGCGTGTCACGACTTTCAAGTCGCCACGATCATCCGTTTTGAGGTCGAGGTCTTGTTCAATCACGCCGTTCAGGAGGCTCTTGAATTGCTTCTTCGCCGACAACTCCTCGTGCTGACGGAGTATGATCCGGTTCTTTTTCGAGCGCAGTAATTCGAGTGCTTGCCCATCGTAAGCGGGGGCTATCAGGATCTCGAAAAAGAGTTTGTTGATCTCTGCGGCGGCTGCCTCGTCAATCGGTTGATTGCATGCCAGTACGCCTCCAAAAGCGGAGATGGTGTCAGCTTGAAACGCTTTGAGATACGCCTCCTTCGTGGTCTGGCCTGTAGCGACTCCGCAAGCATTGGTATGCTTCACGATCACAAAAGCATTTTCTCCCTGAAACTCGCCGACGAGATTGACCGCTGCATCCACATCGACTAGATTATTGTACGACAGTTCCTTCCCGTTGAGCTGCTCAAAGAGAGCATTCAGATCACCGTAGTAGTTGCCCTGCTGATGCGGATTCTCGCCGTACCGCAAAGTGCGCCCGCCGGGGATACTTTTCTTGAAGGAAGGGATGATTCCATCAGTATTGAAGTGAGCAAAAATCGCGGAATCGTAGTGGGAAGTTACATCGAAGGCGAGGCCGGCAAAATGTTTCCGGTCCGCCAGGGTTGATGTACAACCCGACGACTGGAGCAATTCGAGCAGGTTTGGGTATTGTTCACGTGATGATACGATCAGGACGTCCCGGTAGTTCTTGGCTGCCGCGCGGATCAGGGAGATGCCTCCAATGTCGATCTTCTCGATGATGTCTTCCTCGCTGCCGCCCTTGGCGACCGTCTCTTCGAAAGGGTAGAGGTCCACGATGACAAGGTCAATCGACTGGATGCCGAACGCCTCGGACTGTTCCCGGTCTCCGGCGTCGTCGCGCCGGAAGAGTATCCCGCCAAATATATTCGGATGAAGGGTCTTCACGCGTCCGCCGAAGATCGACGGGAAGCCCGTCAGTTTTTCGACGGGCGTAACGGAGTAACCTTGTTTTTCAATGAACTCCTGCGTACCGCCGGTCGAAATGAACTCAACACCGGCTTTGCCAAGTTGATGAATAATAGGCTCCAGATTGTCTTTGTAAAAAACGGAGATTAGGGCGCGGTTGATCTTCAGCGTTGACATGTATGGTTAAGGATGCTTTTAGAAATGCGGATCTAGTTGGAGCCCGGAGAATAGTCGGTTTCTTCGAATTGCTCGACCTCAAAGTCGTCGGCATCCATGAATGTCGGGAACCGATAACGGAAGGCTTCCAGTGAGTTTGAACTGAGGTCGACCGTGCGTGTCGACTCGGTGCCCTCGTTCGTGTAAATGTACTCTCCTTTGGGACTGACGACACACGAGTGACCATTGTATTCCACCCCGTTCCCATCCTGGCCGATGCGGTTGACCCCGACGACATACGACATGTTTTCGATTGCGCGCGCCTTTAGAAGGGTATCCCAGGCGTCGATGCGGGTGGTCGGCCAGTTGGCGACGTAAATGGCAACATCATAATTGAGCTTTTGTGACTGCGCGTCGTAGCGATTTCTGCTCCACACGGGAAAACGCAGGTCATAGCAAACGAGCGGGCAGATCCGCCATCCTTTCCACGTTCCCACTAACAAGCTTTCGCCGGCAGAAAAGATCTTATGTTCATCACCCATGCGGAAGAGATGCCTTTTATCATAGGTCTTGAAATTCCCACCGGGCTCCATCCACAGCAGCCGGTTGTAGTAACGCTCACGTACGGACACGATATAACTGCCGAGCATGAGTGCACCGGTCTGGTCGGCCATTTGCTTCATCCACTTAAATGTCCGCATGTTCATGAATTCTGCCAGCTTCGGGGCTGCCATTGTGAAGCCTGTGGTAAACATTTCAGGTAGGACAATCACGTCTGTTGTGTTTCCGATCTGCCAGACTTTCTCTTCGAACATCGCGAGGTTTGCCTCGATGTCTTCCCAATGGAGATCGGATTGAATAAGCGTGATCTTTAAGTCCTGCATGGCATTTGTAGTGGTTTACCGGAAAGTAGGGGCTGCAAAGAAACGCCTTTAAGGCGAAAAAGACTAAGAAAACTTCCTCAACGGCGCGAGGATACGGTACTCGGTATCGACCTTTCCCTTGGAGATATCAGACAGTTTTCCTTTGAGGAGTCGCTTCTTCAAGGGAGTGAGATAGTCGACGAACATCTTCCCTTCAATATGGTCATACTCATGTTGAATGATGCGCGCCTGCATTCCTTCAAAGGTATTCTCGTGCTGTTCCCAGTTTTCGTCGAAGTAGCGTATACGCACGGATTCCTTTCGGGCAATTTTTTCCCGAATGCTCGGAATACTCAGGCAACCTTCTTCGAGTTCCCAAGGTGTGCCCGTCTCCTCGACTACCTGGGCGTTAATGAAAACCTTCTTGAAGTCTTCCATGCCGGGCTCGTCGTCAAGGGCTCTGCCATCGGCGACAAACAACCGGATGCTCTTGCCAACCTGGGGGGCGGCAAGGCCGATGCCGTTTGCGGCCTCAAGGGTCTCGAACATATCCTCAATCAACTGCCCAAGGTCCGCGCCGGGCTCGATGTCCGTTGCCCGCTTCCGCAACACGGGGTCTCCATACATCACAATCGGATAAATCATCTTGCAAAAATACAATTTTTGAGGAACAAGTAGACAGATGGGAAGGTATTGCAGAACTATCCGATGCGTCTTTCCAGGTAGCTTTGCAGGATAAGGGTCGCACTGATCTTATCCGCAGTGCCCTTGATCTGGCGATCTTTCTTTTTCATCCCGCCCTCGATCATCGCGCGCTGGGCGATACTGCTGGTAAATCGCTCGTCTACTTCGTGCACCGGCTTGTCCGGAAACGTTGTAGTAAGGACTGTAATGAACTTCCGCACCGCGGGAGCGATGCTTGAATCCTGGTTTGCGAGGGTTTTTGGCATGCCGATGACAAATTCATCAACTGGCTCTTTTTGTGAATAATCCTTCAGAAATTTCAGCAGATCGTGCGTTGGGACTGTTAGTAGGGGGGTGGCGATTATACGCAATGGGTCAGTCACGGCGATGCCGGTTCGTTTGAGTCCATAGTCAATTGCCAGCACCCTGCCCATGTTAGTTCCGCGATGGTTCCCGGTCGCACCGGTCAGTTGGATTTTGATTGTTCAAAGAAACGCTTCTTAACCCTGCTTTCCAGACTCATGGCCTTCGGAAAGAGGATCTCGTTCTCGATGCGGGCATGGGTGATCAGATTACTTTCAAACGCCTTCAGTTCGTTGTAGATCACTTTCACATGTAGAGGAGCGGATGGCGCGACGGTATAATCCTTCGTGATCTTTCGGATACCAGCCATCTCATCGTCATGTGCTTCGTGCTCCATCGCGAACTTCTGAACCGAGTTCTTTTCCATGAGGAAAAACAGCTTACCCGGGGAAAATTTGCCTTTTGACGCTTTTTCGAGGGCCAGTATATATTGAAAGAGTGTGTCTTCTTCTTCGTAAATATGCTCGATGAAGTCAGCGACAAACAGCGGGAAGACGATCTTGAGATCGCGTTCAACCTGCAGGTAGTCGTCGTGTTGTGCTTTGAAAGTTTCGACTAGTCGCGCAATGTAGGGCAACTTGTGCTTGATGAACAGAAAATGCGAATGCTTGAGATACTCGATAATGAGATCGAGCGGATAGGAAATCAGTGGTAAGTCAGCCTCTTTCAGGTGCGTAGGCGCCTCCAGTTCCCGGACCACCTGATCAATTTTCAGTCCCCTTTTCTCGCACACTTGTGCCAGCGTCAACTCTGAGTACTCGTAAAAACGTATCCCCAGGTAATAGAGGACGTAGCCGTGGACGTAGTTTTTCTCAACCAGTTCTTGTATCGGCGTATTCTTTAGCACAAACTTATCCATCGATAGGTAAATATAGGAAGAACCAATAGTTAAATGAAAAAATCTTTCCCGAAGCCGGTTTCGGGTCGATACGTAGAATTCCGTGCCAACCATTTATTTTGGGATTGCGTTATTGTTCTAGCTAACTTTCGTTATGAGTGAGAATTTGAAATACCAGGTGCGGCTTCCAATTGTGTTGTGTCTGGGTCTGGCCGCAGGTGTGTTCGTCGGCGCCACAATGAAGACCGGTAGTGGCAGTTCAGAGGTGAATAAGGATGTTCAGAAGCTTCGGGAAGTGCTTACTCACATAAATGAGGAATATGTTGATACGGTAAATACCTCCGGGCTTGTCGATGAAGCAATCCGGGAGTTGCTCCATAAACTCGATCCACACTCGGCCTATATTCCTGCGGCAGACCGCATCGCTGCAAATGAAGATCTGCGCGGCAATTTCGATGGCATCGGTGTCGAGTTCAATATTTTTGACGACACCATTGTCGTCTTAACCCCGCTCAGCGGCGGGCCTTCCGAGGCGCTTGGGATACAGTCGGGTGACAAGATCGTGGAGGTCGACGGCAAGAGTGTGGCGGGCGTTGGAATTACCAATAGCGGCGTCATGAAAGCGCTTAAGGGGCCGAGAGGTACTGAGGTGAAGGTCACCATCCTGCGCCGAGACAAGACCATATATTATACCATCGTTCGCGATAAAATTCCACAGCATTCCGTGGACGTCTCATATATGGTCAACGGTGAGATTGGCTACATTAAGGTGAACCGGTTCTCCGCAACTACCTATGACGAGTTCCAGGCGGGGTTGACGAAGTTAAAGGCAGAAGGTATGAAGAAGCTGATCCTCGACCTTCAGGGCAACCCCGGGGGGTATATGAACATGGCAATTCAGATGGCCGATGAATTTCTTTCCAACGGAAAGAAGATCGTTTCGCAGCGGGGGAAGGAGCGCCGGTATAACGCGGAGGCATTTGCAACCGGGAAGGGCGAATTCGAGAATGGAGACCTTATCGTGTTGGTTAATGAGGGCAGTGCATCCGCTTCCGAGATTGTTGCCGGTGCGCTTCAGGATAACGACCGGGCGTTGATCGTGGGACGGCGCAGCTTTGGAAAAGGTCTGGTGCAATCTCCATTTGGGCTCATCGACGATTCTGAATTGCGACTCACGATCTCGCGCTACTATACCCCGAGCGGCCGCTCCATTCAGAAGCCCTATGAGGACGGAGATGAGTATGCACGTGATATCATCAGTCGCTATAACCACGGGGAGTTCTTTCATGCCGATAGTATCAAGGTGAATGATTCACTTCGTTTCCTCACCCTCAGTGGTCGGACAGTTTATGGAGGAGGGGGTGTCATGCCCGATTACTTCGTCCCGCTTGATACGACGTTGAACAGCCACTATTTGAATGAGCTGTATGTCTCCACCGCTTTGCAGGAATACACGTTCAACTATGCCGACGGACATAAGGAAGCACTTGAAGAACAGGGATTCAAACACTACCTCGCCAATTTTGTGGTGACCGATCAGATGTTAGATGAACTGGTGAAGACAGGAGAGCGTAACAAGGTCAAACCAGACTACGCAGAACTGAGGAACAAGAAATCCTTATTCAGGATCCACGTCAAGGCTCAAGTTGCGCGAAAGATCTGGGGCAACGAAGGATTCTATCCAGTGTTTAATGAAACGAACGAAGTGTTCCAGTCCGCTATCCGCCTGTTTGACAGAATCCCCGAACTGAATCGCTCGGAAATGTGACCAAACCGTGGACCGTTGACTGTCGACCGAGCCGTGAACTAAAAAAGATGCACACTCAAACCATACACATCCGCTGGGCGGATATTGACGCGAATCGCCATCTTCGGCATTCTGTTTACTACGATTTTGGCGCATCCATGAGGATGAATGCGTTAGCTTCGTTTGGTCTTTCCATGAAGAAACTCGAGGAATTGAGGATTGGTCCCGTGCTCTTTCGGGAAGAGGCGATCTTCAAACGCGAGATCCTGTTTGAAGACGAGATCGCGATCGATGTACAGCTCGTTCGGACGCGCGAAGATTTTTCACGCTGGAGTCTCCGCCATCATTTTACCAAAGGCGACGGCACACTGGCGGCTATCATCAACATCGATGGCGCGTGGATTGATCTGGAGAAGCGCAAACTCGTTGCTCCCGGCGATTTTATCTCGGATATCTTTCGGAAGTTTCCCAGGTCACACGACTTTGAAGTAGTACCTGGTGCTCACGGTGTCGCTTCCTAGGAGTCGGAGGAGGCCTGCGACTTTCCTATGACCCATTCTTCGATCACGCGTGGATAGTGCTCGTACTCGAGCGCGTGTATGCACGCTGCAATGTCGTCTGGTGTGTGATGGGAAGCGATCGGACATCTCTTCTGAAACAGGATCTTCCCCTCATCGTAGTGTTCGTTGACGAGATGAATGGTTATGCCGGATTCCGTATCGCCGGCAGCCTTAACAGCTTCGTGGACTTTTGCACCGTACATACCTTTACCTCCGTATCGCGGTAGCAGGGCCGGGTGGATGTTGATAATCCTGTTGGCGTAGGCCTCCACGAGATAGGCGGGGATCAGCCAGAGGAATCCGGCGAGCACGATATGGGTTACACCCGAATCGCGAAGGAGAGTAAGGATTCGACTTCCTCCCTTGAAGTCCTCGCGCGTGAATACCGCATTGGGTATACCGAATTTTGCGGCGCGCTGCAAGGCGAGGGCATCAGGGTTGTTGCTCAGCAACAACACGACATCGATACTGTCGTGGTCCTTGAAATACTTGAAGATCTCTTCGGCATTTGTGCCGCTGCCCGAAGCGAAGACTGCAAGTCTGATTTTTTTGGATGACATTCGCGCGTGGGAATTTCCTGCAAAGAACGCAAAAGATCACGTCTGTCAAATGAACGCCATGCTGAAAATCCCCAGTACGAGAATTATTTTGCAGAAGCCGCTCAGCCAGGCGTAATCCTTCCGGGTGTCAGCGGTGGCAAGCCGGATCAGAAACCACGTCATGGGGGCGAATAACAACACTACAAAGTACTGCATCGGCAGATTGTTGTAGACGGAGTTGAGTATCATAACGGTGAGGAGGAATACGGCAACGATCAGGTAAATGAAATACTTTGTTTTGCGCATACCCCATACGATCGGCAGTGTCTTGCAGCCGAAAGTTTCGTCGCCTTTCAGATCCTCCATGTCCTTAATGATCTCCCGGATCAAAGTCATGAAGAATGCAAAGCTGGCGTAGGTGATGATGAGCATGTGGCCGGTCTTATAGAGCGAGTCGACGAGCCAGATCGCGACTCCGGTGAGTAAGGCTACGACGAAGTTACCGATGAACGGTTGTCTCTTTAGATTATTGGAGTACCACCACAGTAACGTTGCCGATACAAAGTTGACAGCTGCGATCTTCCAGCTGAGTAGCAGGCCCAGCATCACGCCGGCCATGGAAAGGAGGGTATGATACAAGATGGCATAGCGACGCGTTATGCTCTTTCCGATGACTACACGGTCAGGCTTGTTGATCAGGTCGATCTTAACGTCGTAATAATCATTGATTATATATCCGGCAGCGGCGATCGACAACGTCGACAGGGAGAGCATGAACAACCGCGGATCCCACACGGTATTGTAGCTGATCAGGAACGCAGCCGTCAGATACTGTGCGAGCGCGATAATGATCAGGTTCCAGATGCGTGTGAGGCGTGCAAATGAAACGACGAATCTCCTGAATCGAAATGTAGCCATGGACCGGATTTCTCATTCAAAGGTACAGTTTTGAAATACAGGGACAAGGTGACGGCTTGTCCCTGTATTTATCAAAATTTGATTCCGATCATGCCCATGAAGTTCCTTCCGGCTTGTGGATAATAGAAGTTTTCGCGGTACTCCACTGGCCCCGCCAGATATCCGTACGTAAAGCCGTTTGATTCATATAGTTCCTCAAGGATGTTGTTGGCCAGAAAGCTGAATTGGATTTCTTTCAGGAACGCTGGTTTCCACGTCCACGAGAGGCGCAGATCATTTGTCAGATATGCATCGATGCTCCTGCGGTTGTTAGCAGTATTGTCGAGATATTGTTTTCCGACGTATTTGGTGAGCAGGGTGATCTCTCCATTTGTGAACGGGCTGAATGACAGTGCGGAGCCGGCAATTACTGACGGTGAGAAGGCGATTTCAGTATCGGTGAAGCGGGTTCGGACGAGATCGAAGTCCGTAAAATCGACACCGTAATCCTCCAGGACTTCCGTGTATTCCTTTATCCGGTTCCTGCTAAAGGTCGCGTTGAGATTCCAGGTGAGCCGGGAACTGAGCTTTGCCTCTCCCTGCAGTTCGATGCCGGTGCGATAGCTACTACCGGCATTGGTTCGAACAAAGGCACCGACATCATTTAATTCGCCAGTCAGCACCAGTTGATCGGTATAGTTCATCAGGTAGTAATTCACCTGATAGGTCAAACGGTCGGTTGTGCCGCGGTAGCCGACTTCCAGATTCCGCAGCGTTTCGTGTTGAGGATCACTTCCCTGAAAGTCGAGAAAATCGTCACGGACGGGCTCGCGATTGGCGATCGCGTATGACGCATAAATTTGACTTCTGTTTGCAATGGAGTACGTGAGGCCCGCTTTCGGGTTGAAGAAGTTGAAATCCGCGTCAACCCCGGCATTGTTCAGATCATTGTCGGTTCCCGCGACCTTGTACGTGATTCCGCGGTACTGCAAGTCCAGGAACGCATTCAGTTTTTCGGTGAGTTGATAATTCCCTTTGAGGAATACATTGAAGTCTCGCTTGTCGGCATTGTTGAAATAGTATGGATGCTCGTAGGCGCCGCCTCCGTTTTGGGACCATATGACCTCGCCGAAGTGATCGCCGTCGTAACGGTTCCACGCTCCGCCTGCAACGAGATTCCAATCGTTCTTGTCGTAGTTGATAGACCACGTCAAACCGTAAAAATCGTTGTCCAGCCAACGCCGGCGAATGAGGTCAGTGGGAATGTTGGCCGCGAGACCGTAGTCCTCGGGGTCTTGATCATATCGATACTCTTCGTAGTAGCCTTTGCCGGGCGTGTAATGCAAGGCGGCGTTGATGCCGACAGCAGTTGCCGGGTTGTGAGAGAAGTGTAATTGATAATGATCCTGCTGATAGTTGTCGACTTGATTGTCGTAGAGGTACGGGTTGAATGTCCTGCTGCCTGACTGAAGCAAGTTATTTGTCTGCACTTCATTCCACCCTTCGTTCATGGCAGTGGTCAGCATTGCCTCCGTGTCGTTCTTGAGTCTCGACTCCGGCACGCCATACCAACTTTGATATGTCCGTTCCTTGCCGCCGAAAACAATCGCTTTGACCAGGGTCTTGTGCCCGTAGTACCCCGCCGATAGATAATAGGATTGAAGGTCGCTGAATGCCCGGTCGATGAATCCGTCGGAAGCGATACGCGATACGCGTCCCTCGACGACAAAGTGATCGTTCAGGAGTCCGGAGCCGATGTTGAGTGTATGTTTCCGCGTGTTGAAGGATCCGAAGGAGTTATACACCTCAGCGTAAGGGTCATCCCGTTTGACATTCGTCTGCAGATTGATGGTAGCTCCAAATGCACCTGCGCCGTTAGTCGAAGTTCCGACGCCGCGCTGGACCTGGATACTTTCTGCCGACGAGGCGATATCAGATATATTGACCCAGAAGGTGCCCGTAGACTCACTATCGTTATAGGGAATTCCGTTGATCGTTACGTTGATTCTCGTCGGGTCGGTTCCGCGGATGCGGATGCCCGTGTATCCCACTCCGGCGCCGGCATCTGATGTTGTCACTACAGAAGGTGTCCAGTTCAGCAGAAATGGTACGTCCTGGCCGAAGTTCTGGTCCGCGATGTCAGACTTGCTGATGGTGCTGTGCGTCGTGGGTGTTTTGTCCGTTGCGCGTGTCGCGCGAACGACCACTGCATCCGTCAGAATCGCTGTCGGATGGAGATTGATCTCGACGAAGACATTGCCTCGGACCGAAACAGCACGTTCGGCGGGGCGGTACCCGATGTACGTGACGGAAATCACCGCATCGCCGGCGACCTCCCGGAATTCGAACGCACCGGCGACGTCAGTGACTGCGTATTGCCCCGAACTTTGCAACTGCACCGTGGCGTTAACCAATGGTTCGTTCGTCTGTGCGTCTCGCACGACACCCGAAAGCGTGTGCTGTCCGGATGCGCTTGCAGCCAATAACCATAGGGTTGTGGCGGCCATGAAAACCTTTAACATGATTGTAGTTGGTTTAAACCTGCAGCATACAGGGGAATATACTGCGTACGTTTAACCACCTGCTGAGTAATCATCCTGCACACCGGTTTCCGGCGTACAATCGATCTTCATCACAATTTAAAAAATGATGACTTACAGCAGGTTTGCCTCCCTTCGGCCGCATTACCGGCATCAGGTTCAATGGGTATAATCTCAGCCCGTTATTTTTAGGCACCCCTTTCCTCCACCTGGAGGATGCGCAAATCTAGCCAGGCTGACCGTGTAAACAAAATATTCGAGTGTGGATTCGGTGAGTTAGCCGTAGAATCCTAGTTTTGGTGCATGTATACCGTTCAGGTTGAAGAATACAAGTTTGAAGTGGCAGCCGCTGACGACGGATTTCTGGTGGACGGCCAACCGGTTGCGTGTGATATGACAAGTATCCACGACGGATACTTCCATGTATTAATTGGTACGCGAGGTTTCCGGGCCGAGATCGTGGAGGTCGATGCTGCGGGGAAACAGTTGATCGTAAAGGTGAACGGGCGTCAATATCCCGTCGTGTTGAAGGACCGATTCGATGCTCTGCTGGAAAAGATGGGGATGAACTCGAATTCAGGCGCACGAGTGAATCTCGTGCGAGCTCCTATGCCCGGGCTGATCATCGCGCTGAAGGTCGGAGATGGCGATGCTGTAAAAGCCGGCGACACATTGTTGATCCTGGAAGCGATGAAGATGGAGAATGTCATCAAAGCACCTGGTGATGCGGTAGTGAAGTCGGTGAAGGTGGCCATGGGCGATGGCGTGGAAAAAAATCAGGTATTGATTGAATTTAACCCCGTCTAGATTTTATTACTTCCTATATTTGCACCACTCCAAAATAGTTCCTGATGCAAAAAGAGGTTGAAATTGGCGTAAACCAGGAGAATGTCCCCCAGAAAACTATGGTCAAATACAAGCGTATTCTGCTCAAGCTAAGTGGTGAATCGTTGCAAGGGTCATCCAAGAGCACGAATCTTAGTCCGGAAATGCTCGAGCAATATTGTGATGATATCAAAGCTGTAGCGGAGGAGGGAGTTGAAGTTGCGATCGTCATCGGTGGTGGCAATATCTTCCGCGGGGGTCAGGCGGAATCGCTTGGCATCGATCGTGTTCAGGGAGACTACATGGGAATGCTCGCAACGGTGATCAACGGCATGGCGCTGCAAAGTGCCCTCGAACGCAACGGGCTCTACACAAGGCTGATGTCAGGGATCAAGATGGAGCAAGTATGCGAACCGTTCATCCGGCGTCGCGCAATACGACATCTTGAGAAACATCGGATCGTGATCTTCGGTGCCGGAATTGGAAACCCTTACTTTACCACCGATTCGACCGCGAGCCTTCGCGCTATCGAGACACAATGCGATGTTGTCCTCAAAGGTACCCGGGTTGATGGTGTTTACTCAGCCGACCCGGAAAAAGTACCCGATGCGACGCGCTACGAGAAACTTTCGTTTCAGGAGGCGTACGAGAAGAACCTCAACATCATGGACATGACGGCCTTCACGCTGTGCATGGAGAACAAGTTGCCGATCATTGTATTTGATATGAATAAACGCGGTAATCTGTTGAGAGTTGTGCGGGGAGAGAAGGCAGGAACTCTGATCAGTTAATCCGGTTCGGCCGATCCGGGTTCGGTGTACGCTTCAGTAAATGCCCAGCAACAATTCCTATAATTTACGCTAAATCACGTACGCTTATGGACGAGCTTGATTTATACCTCGACGAGGCCAAAGACCTCATGAATAAAACCATCAACCACCTGGCTTTTGAGCTTACCAAGATCCGGGCGGGAAAGGCGAATCCTGCGATGCTTGATGGCGTGCAAGTCTCTTACTACGGTGCGATGACACCGCTCAGTCAAGTGGCTTCTATGACAACCCCTGATGCGCGCACGATTTTCATCAAGCCCTGGGAGAAAGGCATTATCCCGGAAATCGAAAAGGCGATCATGAACTCCAACCTCGGACTCAATCCGCAGAACGACGGGCAGCAGATCATCATCAACATCCCAATGCTCACTGAGGAGCGAAGGAAACAACTCGTCAAACAAGTGGGTCACGAATGCGAGCACGGTCGCGTCAGTATCCGGAATATTCGGAAAGAGACGAACGAACAACTCAAGAAAGTGAAAGGTGTGTCGGAAGATGATATCAAGCGCGCCGAAGACCAGGTCCAAAAACTCACCGACGAATTCATCGGTAAGATCGATGCGCAGTTGAAGAGGAAGGAAGCCGAGATCATGACAGTGTAGCCCCTGCGGTGGCCTGACACTTATCGTGACAACTCCGCTTTCACCGGGAATAATTTTAGATTCTTTCTTATTTTCGGAAAATCCCTGCTGTCTGAGAACGTTGCATTTCAATTAGAGCAGGCAAGGTAAACCAGCTATACATGACAAAATATTCATCGGAGGTTGAGGCGGCCAACGCCCTTGCGACCTCCTATCAGCAGCTCAAGGCCGAAATATCCAAGGTTGTAATAGGACAGGAAGAGGTGGTGCGGCAGGTGCTGATTGCCATCTTTTGCCAAGGCCATTCCTTGCTTGTCGGTGTACCGGGACTGGCGAAAACGCTGCTGGTGCAGACCATTGCCACAGCGCTCGATCTCCAGTTCAAACGTATTCAGTTCACTCCTGACCTGATGCCGTCAGACATTGTCGGCGCCGAGACGATGGACAAGGAGCGAAACTTCAAGTTTGTCAAGGGTCCGATATTCGCCAACATTGTATTGGCAGACGAGATTAACCGCACGCCTCCTAAGACGCAGGCTGCTTTGTTGGAATCCATGCAGGAAGCGGCGGTCACCATCGCCGGGATGAGATACGAACTTCCCAGTCCTTTTTTTGTGCTTGCGACTCAAAACCCGATCGAACAGGAAGGAACGTATCCGCTACCTGAGGCGCAGCTCGACCGCTTCATGTTCAATATTCTCCTGACCTACCCTTCATTCAGAGATGAGGTAGAGGTCGTCAAGATGACCACATCGGATGAGACAAGCACCGTTAACAAGGTGCTGACCGGCCAGGATATCAGCGCTTTTCAACACCTGGTCCGACGTGTACCGATACCCGACAACGTCGTCGAGTACGCGGTGGGGCTTGCGAACAAGACCCGTCCGGGCGTCGACGGCGGCTCTTCGACGGCAAGCGATTACCTTGAATGGGGGGCTGGGCCCCGTGCGTCACAGTACCTCGTACTGGGTGCTAAATGCAATGCCTTGCTTAACGGCAAGTATTCCCCGGACATCGAAGATGTTCAGGCTATAGCCCGGCCGGTGCTACGCCATCGTATCGTGCGGAACTTCAAGGCTGAGGCGGAGGGGATCAGTGTGGATGAGATTATCGGCAGGTTGGTTTAGTTCCAGGTCAGAGGATTTCGTCGGTGATGGTGAGGGTTGTGCCGTTGAGGGAGGTGTAGTAGCGGCGGAGGGGTCGCCAGGCGGGTCCGGTGGTGGGGTAACCGGTTGCGAAGTCGAAGTTCGAGGAGCAACAGGCGCAAAACAGGAAAAGCGTTGATACATGTACCTCTACCGTTGCGCATGCAGAATTCGGTTGGAAGGAACAGTTGCGTTCGTAGGCAATATATTGAGAGGCGTTTTGCCGGTAAAGAATTACACCGCGTACGCCGGCTTGCTCGATCACTTTGAATCCCCCATCATTTTTAAGGCTGATATACTCCGGGAGGTTGAGGTTTATTTGAACGATGTCGAACGGCTGCCAGGGAATGGCGTCATCTGAAAAGTCAGGCTGGCACCCCGCGACTATCAAAATCATTGCGATATATGCCGACCGGATTTGCATTTGTTTATGTGGGCTAGGGGGGTAAAGGGCTATGGGGCTAAGGGGTAAAGGGCTAGGGGGGTAAAGGGCTATGGGGTTAGGGGGCTAAGGGGTTAGGGGCTAGGGGATAAGGGGTCAGGTCTCTTGTCCTCTGAACTGCGCCAGGAACCGCACATCATTTTCCGAATACAACCTCAGGTCATTCACTTGGTAACGCAGTTGTGTTACGCGTTCGATGCCCATGCCGAAGGCGAAACCTGTGAACTCTTCCGGGTCGATGTCGCAGTTCCGCAATACATTTGGATGTACCATGCCGGCACCGGCGATCTCGACCCAGCCACTGCGTTTGCAGACAACACAACCATCACCTTTGCAGATGAGGCAAGTCACGTCGATCTCGGCACTGGGTTCAGTGAATGGAAAGAACGACGGGCGGAGGCGCAGTTGTATGTCTTCCCCGTACATTTCTTTGGCAAAGTGGAAAAGCGTTTGTTTCAGATCTGCGAAACTCACGTTGCGGTCGACGTAGAGTCCTTCTACCTGGTGGAAGAAGCAGTGCGCCCGCGCTGAGATGGCTTCGTTGCGATAGACCCGTCCCGGCATGATGGCGCGTACAGGAGGTTTCTGATTTTGGAGCAATCGTATCTGCACATTGGATGTATGTGTGCGCAGCAACACATCACCCCCTTCACGGTCTGTCTTTTCGATGAAGAACGTATCCTGCATTTCCCGCGCCGGGTGATTTGGCGGGAAGTTGAGAGCCGAGAAGTTATGCCAGTCGTCCTCGATCTCCGGACCGTCTGCGACGTTGAAACCCAGGCGTTCGAATATTTCGATGATGCGGTACTTTGTAATCGATAGCGGATGAAGGTTTCCGACTTTGTTCGGAATCGGCGGCAGCGTCAGATCAATACCGGCAGGGGTATCGCCACCACTCGTTTCGAGCGATTGCGAGAGTTCGGCGAAGCGTGCTTCCGCCGCCTTTTTCAAGTCGTTCAGGATCTTACCCGACTGCTTCTTAGCTTCCGGAGGAAGTTTTTTCAGTTCTTCGAAAAGCCCGGCGATCGCCCCTTTTTTGCTGATGAATTTTAGTCGGAAGCTCTCGACGCTTTGGTGATCGATAGCAGCGAACTCCCTGACTTCCTTGAGTAAATTATTGATACGGTCTTGCATGCGGGTAAATGTGGGACAAAAATAGGGAATTTGATTCTGCATCCGACCACTATTACAGGAAACTAGTTCCCGCATATGGCGGCCAGACCCTTGAGTCGGTCCAGATCAAGTTCGGCTCTCACCATTTTCCCGCACAAGTCGCACAAGACGCCTGTCTAGCCACAAGCATAATAGGATACTAATAACGAGTACCAGGCCGAGTAGTATAAGGGGATGTGAATCGCGAAGTACAATAGCAAGCGCGATCATTGCAATATGGATAGCTATAAGAATGTAGACGGCTTCACGATGACTGAACCCTAGCCGGATAAGGCGGTGATGAATGTGCCGTTTGTCTGCCTTGAAAGGAGAAATCCCCCGTGAGAGGCGGACCAGGATGATCCTTACTGTATCGGCGAGAGGAATGATCAGAACACAAATAGCTGTGATCACCGATGAGTTGAATCTCCAGACATTTTCTGGTGCGCTGTCGTGATTTGCGTTAACAAACCTGATCATGAATACTGCTAAAAGCGTCCCTATCACGAGAGAACCTGTATCTCCCATGAAGATATTGGAAGGCTCCCAGTTTTGGAACAGAAATGCCAGAATGCTCCCTGCCAATGCCATGCAGATAAGGGCGTCGACGGGGTGCCCTGCTAGCAAGAACCAACCTCCGAAGAACAAGCACGATACGAATGAAAATGTCGCAGCCAAGCCATCTATCCCGTCGATAAGATTCAGGGAGTTTGTGATGATAACAACCGCGGACACGGTAACAGCAAAGCTTATGGCAGTTGGGAACTCAATTCCGCCGAAGAAATCGTAGACCGATGTGAGCCGGATATCGACAATATAAAAGAGCAGCGACGCGGTGATACATTGAGCTGTCAGTTTTGCAGCGGGCGTCAGGTGAATGAGGTCGTCAAGAAGACCGATGACGAAAGGAATAATAAGGACTGCCAGGAGCAGGAAGACAAAGGGAGATTCATAATCAAATGCCCAGATCAGGCATGTCAGAGTAAAGCCAAAGAAGATTGCAACCCCTCCAAGAGAAGGGGTAATTCGCTTGTGAATGCGCCTGCGATCGGGGCGGGATCCCCATGCCCTGTCCTTTGAGAACCGAATTATAGCAGGAAGGAAGGCATAGGCGACAACGAACGAAGTAGCAAAAGCTAAGATAGGGTTCATAGAACCCTAAGATACTAACTGAACTGTTGCCTGTGCTGATAGTAGAAAAAAAAGTCCTTCCGATTAGTATGCCTGTTGGTCGCCTTTGGCCAGCGCTATGATAGTAGCTACGATGATCTTTATGTCAAGGACAAATGACCACTTTTCGATATAAAAGCAGTCGAGCTTTATCCTGCTTCGCATCGAGTGGTCTGTTATGGTTTCACCGCGATAGCCTTTGGCTTGAGCCAGACCTGTGATCCCGGGTTTGATATAATGCCGCGTCATGAATTTTTCGATGCGGGGCGAAAATTCTTCATTTAGCTTGAGTGGGTGCGGCCTTGGGCCAATGATAGACATCTCGCCTCTCAGCACATTGATAAACTGGGGTAATTCGTCAATACTGGTCCGTCGCAGGAGACTGCCGAATGGTGTAACCCTCGGATCGTCTTTTGTTGCTTGTTTGAACTCCGGAGATCCTACCTTCATCGTTCGGAATTTCAGGCAGTAAAACGGTCTGTTTCCTTTTCCTGTGCGGAGTTGCCTAAAGAATACCGGACCGGGTGAAGTCAGTTTAATCATAAGTGCCACGATCGGTACAAGCCATGATAACAAAAGCACGATTACCAGCGCGGAAAAGATGACGTCAAATGTTCGTTTGACAATTTGATTGCTTCGCTCATCGAGAGGTACTGCGGCTATGCTGAGCACGGGAATGTGATCGTATGTCTCTAGAGACACGCCTCGCGAGAGGAATCCACGGTAGTCGGTAAGCAGTTTCACCTGTACACAATTCGCCAATCCAAAATCAATGAGTGATCGCACGCGGTCGTTGCTTAGATACGGAAGACAGCAGTAGATCTCCTGAACGGCATTTTCCTTGCAAAAATTGTGGAGCTCATCCAGTTTTCTTGCATCGCGATGGGTGCTGTTTTCGTCGAAGTAACCCAGAAAGCGATAGCCGAATTCAGGGTGCAGACGAAAGAACTTGCGCATCTCCCAAGCCAGTTCGCCGGAGCCAATGATGACCACGTTCTTGTAGTTGAAATTCTTGTTGAGGAATATTCTATTCAGATAGAAGTAAACTACCCGCCAGCAGAAAAGAAGAAATAAGGAAACGGCAAAGGTGAGCCACAAATGGGAAGAATCCGCAGTTTCTTTATTCAACAGGAAAAGTATGCCTGAAGCGACGAGAAAATGTATGAGAAAGAAGACGAAGTGGCCTCTTAAAACCTTTGCAAATCGGGATACACGAGAAAATCTATACGGTTTAAACAGGATAGCAAGGGACAACCATGTAGTATTTAGCACCCATAACAGCACTGTCAGCTGTTCCGACAGGAACGGATAGGTGGGGAGTATCAGCCATGCCAGGAAGGCGGCGAGGTTTAATACGGCAAGGTCGCCGATTAGGAACAAAACCCGAAGGTATTCTGAGAGGGATCTACGCATGATGAAATCCTTATGAAAAAATTCTCCAACATTGCTTTGACACTCCTACCGCTCCGAAAGTTGGAAGGCATGGTGAAAAAGACACCAGGCCGAGGCTAAAGTACTAACACATGCCCGTATCGTCTGACGTGGACGTGTACCTATTTATCTCAACATTCATAACGGCCGCTACTTTTTTTGAAGCTGCTGTCACGAATGACACTGGTGTATTCCCTTCCCGTAAGGAAAATAATGTGCCACCATAAAATTGGGGATGCCGGGGGCTCTGCTCATTGTGTGTCGAGCTATCCGCCGCAACGCGCGTCAAAAAGCATTAAAATGTTACATTTGTGCGAACTGACGCTAGGTGTCAGTAAAGCAACTGTTTCGTGCCCGACCTCGTAGAAGCATCGGCTACTGTCATCTTATTAATGAATAGGTTTAATGTGCGGAATTGCCGGAGTTTTTCATTTTAGCGCGGATCGGGAGGCGGACGGAAGTGTGCTGAGCAAGATGACCGATACGCTGACGCACCGAGGCCCTGATGGAGAAGGCCATTTCATCAGAGGCAACGTGGGGCTTGGGCACAGGCGTTTGACCATTATTGACCTAAGCACTGGCGATCAACCTTTGATCAGCGAGGATGGTTCGATCGCGATAGTGTTCAACGGAGAGATCTACAATTATCTGGAGCTTCGCGACGAGCTTCAAAAGTTCGGATTCAAATTCCGCACGAATTCCGATACCGAAGTCATCATGCATGCCTACCGCCACTGGGGAGTCGAGTGTCAGAACCGGTTTAACGGCATGTGGGCATTTGCATTGTGGGATGATCGGAACAAGCAACTTCTCATCTCGCGTGATCGCCTGGGAGAAAAGCCTATTTACTATACGGTCTTTGACAACACGCTTGTTTTCGCATCGGAAATCAAGGCCTTGATGGCATACGGGATACCGATGGATCCGAACTGGCAGTTGACGGAACTGTATCTTTCGCTGGGGTACATACCTGCGCCATTCTCTTTTTATAGAAATGTATCCAAACTAAGTCAAGGTCATTACTTAGTCGTGACAGACGTTATCCGGGAGGTGTCTTATTGGGATATCCCTCCGTTGAACGAGCGGGAAATGATCGAGGACGTTGGTTTCGTTCATAATGAGTTCGAAAGATTGTTCTACGATTCGATCCGGATCAGGATGAGATGTGATGTTCCCTTCGGGGCGTTTCTCAGTGGAGGACTTGACTCGGCGAGTGTGGTTGCCGCAATGTCGGAAATGAGCAAACATCCCGTCGAGACGTTCACGATCGGTTTCGATGACAAGGAATTTGACGAGCGAAAGATTGCTGCGGATGTAGCCTCGACGTTTTCTACAAATCATTCAGAATTTGTGGTGCAGCCTGATAGTTTCGACGAATCACTCAGCCGGATTCTCTATCACTATGATGAACCTTTTGGCGATTCATCCGCTATACCCACCGGGTATGTGTCTAAGATCGCTTCACATAGGGTAAAGATGGTGCTCACAGGTGACGGAGGTGATGAAGTACTTTCGGGCTATAACTCATATCAGATCGAGAAATTTTCGGAGCAGTACCGTAAACTTCCTTCGGTTTTGCAGCAGGTGGGTCCCCGTCTTGTCTCGCCCGTGAAGGGTTTGGTCAGCGCGGGAAGTATCCGTTATCGCTTGAATCGGATCGAACGGATCCTCGACTATTCCGCAAAGAGTTTTGAAAGAAGGTTGATCATAAAATCTGCCTGGTACGAGACGGACCTTATCGGGCAAATGACGTCAGGATTCGGTCCTCAGGTGAAGATCGCGGATTTTATCGGAGACTTTTTCCGGAAGTACAACGCTGAGGATCCCTTTTACAAACTTATGATGTTTCACTTTAAGGTGGCACTCCCTGACGGGTTTCTCGTGAAGGTGGATCGCATGAGCATGGCGAACTCACTTGAGACGAGGATTCCTTTTCTCGATCATCGCTTGGTCGAATTGATGATGCGGGTCTCGAAGAATGTAAAAATGCGGGGATATGAACGGAAGAGTGTGCTGAGAAGGACTGTTGGTCGCCGCCTTCCAAAATCCGTTCTGCGAGGATCGAAAAAGGGATTTACAACTCCTATGAGAGAATGGTTCAAGGATACGAGTTTTCGCGATAAGCTCCGCGACTTGTGGCAACAGGATTTCGGATTAGACCGGAAGATCATCAGAGATGTTGTAGAGGATCACATGAGCGGGAAGACGGACTCAGGGCATTTTATCTGGATGCTCATGGTACTGAAGGGATGGACCGCGAAAAACGGATAGGAATGTAACGAGAACTACATGGTGAGTATATCCAGATTAAATGCAGTTATCTTTGTCTTAATGTTTCTGGTGGTTGCCTTTGGCGACCAGTTGTCGCGGTTTTTTGGTATTGGGGTGGTCGGCTTTGAGTATTATATATGGCTTGCTCTGGTGCCTTTGGTCGTGATCGTTAACTTTGGTGTGAACTCGCCGACCATCTTGACCAAGCCGACTTATCTTTTTGTCCTTCTGGTCCTTCTTTTGATCTGTGCTCTGAATTACTTTTTCGTTGATGTAGCGCCAGCGCGATATCTGCAGGGGTCTTTCTTTACCTTTCTGTTTGCGTTTAATTTTCTTCTTTTCTATAACGTCAGGATCAGTGTAAAGGACTTTTATTCGATCGCGAAGGTCTTGATTTCCATTATCACAATGATTGCTGTTGCTGCCTATATTGAGCGAATACTGGCTGAGGGGGTCTACCAGTCGTATTTTCTCAGGGGCGTAAAGACTATCGCCAAGGATCCAGGAATGGCAACGACTCTTTTCAATGCCAATATTGTGCTCTGTTTTGTAATGTATTTGATTGAGCGGAGGAGAATATATATTTACTTGATCTGCTTTTCCGTGGTCACAATTGGTCTTTTGCTTTTTTTGAAGGCATTTGTCGTTGCGCTACTAATATGTTTTGTTTTTATAAGCATATATCTGCGCAGCAAGAACTCCAAGTACTTGCTTTACGCGTTCTCGATATTTTTCTTCTGCTCGCTTGTTGTATTAGGCAAGCCACTCTGGAACGAAATTCAGTACAAGATGACCTTGTATTTCGGTCCGGGGTCGAGCAAGACTCCTCGCAACGCGCTCTATATTGCGAGCTTTGAGATAGCAGGGGACTACTTCCCATTCGGTTCCGGGCAAGGTACGTTTGGCAGCTATCCAGTAGGGAAGGAGTACAGCGACATCTACTATACCTATGGCCTGGACAAATTGCATGGCTTGGGTAAAGAGGATGCTCTCGGAAAAACCGACGCACAGTTTGTGTTTGATGCCTACTGGTCTTCTATCATCGGTGAGATGGGATTCGTCGCAGCGGTTCTATACTTATGGTTGTGGTTCCTTCCGGCTTTTGGATCTTATCGTTTAATGTGGTCGAAGGACCGCGACGTAAAGGCGCTGGCCTTCTTCGTTACCATGGTGACGGTTGGTATTTTTGTGGAGAGTATCGCCTCTCCCATACCGGGGCAATTGCAGTTTATACTCATTTATGCTGGCCTCGGGGCGGTGGTGTACCGGTTAATCAGGCAGCACAGGTTGTTAATCGCGCAGTCATGAGAATACTCTTGATCAATCACCGTTATGGAAAGGTCGGTGGGCCCGAGCGATACCTGTTCAATTTGAAGGCGTTGCTTGAAAGCAAGCATCATGAAGTAATACCATTCTCGATAAACTATCCCATAAACGAACCGTCGGATTACAGTAACTACTTTGCTTCGCCATTGTCTGACGATGCATCCTTGTATTTCCGAAAGCAGACGTGGAATGTCAATAGTGTCATCAAGACATTGGAAAGGAATTTCTATTCACGTGAGGTTGAAGAAAAATTAACGACCCTGATTTCTGATACACGTCCTGCATTTGCAATTGTGTTATTGTATCTTCGAAAGCTTTCGCCGTCGGTGATCGTTGCGTTGCGCAAAATGGGTATTCCGTTTGTCGTCCGACTTTCGGACTTTGGAATGATGTGCCCGGCGGGAACATTTTACCGGGACAACGGAACTTGCGAATTGTGTGCCAACGGAAACGTCATAAACAGTGTCATACACAAGTGCGTGCACGACTCGTATGGCGCTTCATTGGTCAACTATCTTGCGACGAAGTATCATCAGGCGAAAGGCTATTTTGATCTTATTGAGAACTTTGCGTCGCCGACGAGGTTTTTGATGGATAAGATGACAAGTGCAGGCTGGACGACCCAGCGATTGTTCCACCTGCCGACTTTTGCTGAGCATTTTCCGGCTGATACCGAAAGCGTCAGAAAGGAACAGATCTTATATGCGGGCCGACTTGAACACATAAAGGGAGTTCATGTCCTCCTGCAGGCCATGAGAATTGTACAGCGGGAGTATGGATTCCCAGTCGGCCTTAAACTGGCGGGAGGCGGTGATGAAGCATACGTCGATTCTCTCCGACGTTACTGTGAAGGAAACTCGGTGGGAGACGTTGAGTTTGTTGGGTCTCTGAATAAGGATGAACTCATGAGCCTCTATTCCGAATCGTTGTTTTCTGTCATCCCATCGTTGTGGTATGATAACCTTCCGAACTCCGGGCTCGAGAGTTTGTCTGCCGGGACGCCAGTCATTGCGTCAAATCATGGGTGTTTCCCGGAGTTGGTCACATCTGGGAGAAACGGGCTGCTGTTTGCACCAGGAAGTGCTGAAGATCTTGCGAACGCGATGATAGCTTTGTTGACTGATAGAGTACGACTGGAGGAAATGCGCGGCGGGGCACTAGCCGGCTTTCGAGATTTTTTTTCGCCGGAGAAGCATTACGAGACGCTTATGCATGTTGTTGAGACGATTCGCTTGAAGTCCGTTTGATATTTGATCTATATATTTGCCGGTGCCTTTTTCGTACACTGACACTGATGCGAGAGTGGCCGGGATACTAATTCTTTCAAAATGAAAGTTGCTATTGTCGGGACGCGAGGAGTTCCTAACAACTACGGAGGCTTTGAGCAATTTGCCGAATACCTTTCGCGTAGTTTTATCGACAAGGGTCACGAAGTGACTGTTTACAATTCACACAATCATCCCTACACGGAACCGGATTGGCACGGAGTAACGATTGTTCACAAATTTGATCCTGAATTCATTTTTGGGAGCTTTGGACAATTCATTTATGACTTCAATTCGATCTGGCACGCGAGGCACCAGCGATTTGACATCATTCTTCAACTGGGTTACACCAGTAGTTCGATCTGGAGTTTTTTGTTTCCTAAGGATTCGATTGTGATTACGAATATGGATGGACTGGAATGGAAGAGAAGCAAGTACTCCGCGCCGGTGCAAAAGTTTTTGAAGTATGCCGAATACCTCGCGGCGGTCAAAAGTGACTATCTCGTCGCTGATTCGCTGGGGATTAAGGACTATCTTAGTAAGGAATACAATCTGGATTCTGTTTTTATACCGTATGGAGCGCATCCGTTTGATCTGCCAGATGAAACAGTTCTGCGCCAGTATGAGTTGAGTACGTATAATTATGATATGCTGATCGCGAGGATGGAGCCAGAGAATAGCATTGAAGTTATTCTAGACGGAGTGGTACTTGCCGGAGTCGCGCGTGACTTTTTGGTGGTAGGTAGGACAACTACGCCATTTGGCAAGCGGCTGAGGAGGAAATTTGGCACATATTCACGAATACGATTTCTTGAGGCAATATATGATATCAATGTTCTCAATAATCTGAGATACTATTCCAATCTGTATTTCCATGGTCACAGTGTGGGGGGCACCAACCCTTCTCTATTGGAGGCGATGGCATCCGGTGCGCTGATTTGTGCGCACAGCAATGCTTTTAACTCTTCGATTTTGGGAGAAGACGCCTTCTATTTCAGCACGCCCTCCGAAGTATCAACCCACTTGAGGAATGTTACAAGGTCAGATGCGGAGATTCACAAAACCCGGAATAACTTCGATAAAGTGAAGGAGTACTACAATTGGGAGAAGGTGATTGATCAATATGAGAGTTTCTTCATAACCTGTTTGAATGGCAGAAGCAAGTAGACCTTTTGAGCGAGTGGCAATATACCAAAGATCGTTCTTTCGATATGCCCTTTGCTTTGTGGCTGCGACGATGCCGTTTAACAATTTCCCTTTTACGCGGCTTATCAATAGCTATGCGATTGTCTTCCTTGCTATCGCTTGGTTTTTAGAGGGTGGTTTTCCGGCAAAACTTGCCGTTGCCTGGCGGAGACCGCTTGTCCTTGTGTTCGCATGTTTCTATTTATGGCATTGTGTAGGCATGTTCTACACAACGAATATTTCGGAAGGATTTGGAGACCTGGAACAGAAGTCGTTTTTATTTATCCTTCCAGTAATTCTTGGTACGAGTATCAGTCTTGAAGCACGCGACAAGATCCTGGCATTGAATTTTTTTGTGAGTGGTTGCTTTCTGGCGACGTTGTTATCGCTGACCAATGCGGCTTACCAGTTTCAAACAACAGGCGATCCTGAAATATTTTATTATCTGGAGTTGGCGAAGTTTGTCAATTTTCATCCGCCCTACTTTGGGTTGTATGTTGCCTTTTCAATTCTGATAGTTATAGACGCACTGTACAAGGAACGTACAGGAGGAGATGCGAGGCGAAAGTTTCTGCTTGTTGTTCTGGTTGTGTATTTTTTCTGCTTTCTGTTACTACTGTCTGCGAGGATGGCTACGATATTTCTCTTCCTGGCTTTCGCAGTCACGATCTTTCGTTTTTTTTACAAGCAAGAGAGAGCCTGGATTGCTGTCGTTATTTTTCTTGCAATGGCAGTACTGAGTACGTTGATCGTAAGTAGATCAGAGCAACTCAGGGATCGGATCATAAAACCTCTAACATCGGACGTGTCAGTAATTAGCGGAGGCGGTGAAACCGGCCTTTCGATCCGATTGGTGAAGTGGTCCTGTAGTCTTGAGGGATTTTTTGAGGCGCCTTTTCTGGGAGTTGGCACAGGGGATGTGTTAGACTATCTGTTTAAGTGCTACGAAAGGAAGAACTTTTGGGGAATGCACGAACAGTATCTTTATAACTCCCATAATCAATACTTGCAGAGCGCGCTTGGCCTGGGTGTTCCGGGTCTTCTGGCTTTCTTACTTTGTCTTGCGGTTCCTCTCTTCGACGCCTACCGAAAAAAAGAGCGGCTGTTCGTGGCGTTAATTGCTCTTTTTGCATTCTGTTCTTTGACAGAGTCATTATTAGAGAGGCAATGGGGTGTGGTTTTTGCTGCATTCTTTATACCGTTATTTTGTTTCGGAAACGAAAAAGAAAAAGCTGAGGCCACCGTTGGGAATCAGAACCATGAGCGGTTATGATCTTTCGTTTGTTATCATATGGCACCACTCTCAAAGCGACGGTTTGTCTTGCCATTTTGATATTTGGCCGGATTGACGGATTGATTGTAAACGCCCAGGAGGAGCAACGATCCTATCACTATTTCCTGAGTTCAAGAAACGAGAGTAACGAAGTGTTTCTTGGCGGCAACGTTGATTTCGGTAACAGCTTCGTCTTACTCCCTGAACCGGATCGTTACCGGGCCTATTCTAATCTTCACGAAGTCTGGATTCAGAATTCATCAGACAGTCCGATCAGGAATCCGATGATTTTGATCAATGATTCGAAACTTTGGACGACACCGTTGGACATCGAAGAGGGGCTTGTTATCGACAGCGACTTTGATGAGACGGCCAGGCTGTTGTGGAATCGTTTTGCAGGGCATTCGGTTCATCGATATTATCCGTACGAGGGTTTTCGCGCCGGAACTCCGGTCGATCTCCTTACCAACTTCGGCTACGGAATATGCTACAACCGATCGGCGGCCTTCACAAGACTCCCTTCAAATGAAGCGCAAGTCTCCTATGATCTGGTTTCTAACAAGCACACAGTTTCCGAGTATAAACGGGGAGGGAGGACTGCGGTAATGGATACCGATCTGAATTCGTTTTA
This sequence comes from uncultured Roseivirgaceae bacterium, assembly GCA_964438975.1. Lineage (GTDB taxonomy): Bacteria > Bacteroidota > Bacteroidia > Cytophagales > Cyclobacteriaceae > Chryseosolibacter. The sequence continues at coordinate 45,839 of CAYTMU010000014.1, forward strand.
TCTGGATCTTTCAAACGGAGGGCTTGCGAGTAAATATGACGTGTCGATGGATAGATATCTTATCAAGAGAACACATCACTATGGAAGGCAGTATGCATACGATAGAGTATTAAATGAGTATGTCGCGTATTTTTACAGCCACAATCCCAATAATAATCCAGAATCACTTATTGAGCCGGTTGATTATTCGTTAGAATACGACCTCGTGCCTGGTGAAACGCTTTCATTGGATTATACACCCGGCCGGTTCTTCTTTTCCGAGTATTTTTTTCAGGCAAACTCGGACGAGATAGCTAACGGGCGTTTTTCGTATGACTGGATCGAGTCTTCCAATAGTTATTATTTGCAGGATGAGAACCTGAGTAATCTTCGTGTGGAGAATGGCGGGATTGTAAAGTCGGGGGAGGATGTGCCCGCGGTGTTCAGTTATCGGCTGGATCATGGGTTCCAAATTGTGTATCTCCAGCTGTATTTTGATTTTTCAGATCGGGACCTTTCTTCTGTGCATTCGATACAGGTTTCTTCTGATTCGATAACGTGGCGCTCACCTACAAGTGAGAGCATGGAGGGAACTATGCTCAAAGCCGAATTTGATTTGCAGGCGGTTCCTTACAAGGGTCGTGCATATGTTAGAATGACAGTGGAAGATGAGTCGTCCAAATTTTCGCTAAGGAACTTCGGGTATACTTCACACTTTCAGATCAATCGATTGGCCCTTCCCCAGTTAAAATGTGGTTCTAATATCATCCGTGCGACACATGACAGTCCCTATGATGTACCTTTGTCAATCGGCATCAGTTTTAACGAGAGGAGTTCAGACATCCCAGCTGCGGTAGATGCGCCTGTGTTTCCGTCAGACGGTGAGGATGTATTTGGCGAACTGGGGAGGTTTTCGTGGGATCACCCGTCATCGGATGCAGAAATTGTGAATTATGAATTTATCCTCACCAGCGATACGTTGTCGGGCATGCCACTTGCGCCAAACTTTTCTGCCTATACTGGTGCGCCCGATTATTCCGAAGTGTTGTCTCTTGTTAGCAACGGCAGGACAGCGCAGTCTAACCCGATATCATTGTTGAATCCTTCCGAGTATAAACGATTTCGGTACTCGGATAATGATCCCGGGCGATTGAGTAGCGACACGAATCTTACTAAATTCGTGGTGCATGAAGAGGGCTTCTTCAGTTCGGGTGAAACCTATTACTGGAGAGTTCGCCCTTTGAGCGCCTCGGGCGTTTGGGGACCGTGGAGTCCTTACTTTTCCTTTATGATCAGGAAGATCATGCCTCCAGTGATGCTTGAGGTAACCGAGTCAGAAATCCGTTGGAAACCGAATGGACAGGGAGTGCCGGCGGAGCATTTCGAGGTGCATGCCAGCAACGAGTATTTGGGTTTTGAGCCCAACGAGTCGACTTTGTTGGCTGTAACCCCGGATACGGTTTACGATATCGGAGATGAACCCTTCACGTTTTACAGAGTCATCGCCCTCGACTCCGTCGGATTGAAAAGTGAGGTTTCGGAGTACGTTTCGCGTCCATATCCATACGTGACAAATCGACCTGAAGATGTCCATGTAGATAGCGCATTCACTTATACGATAGAGTTTTCGGAAATATACTATCCTTTGGTTTCGAGTGAGGATCATTACTTCGAGATTAGGGACAGCGTCAGGTTTCAGGTTGTAGATATGCCACCCTGGCTTACTTTCAATTATTCTAATGGTGCATTTGAGGGAATTCCCACGAGGGAGGAGTTGACGCGTGACCTTAATGATAGATTGAATCGAATTGAGCTGGAGCTTATGTCGCCTGTCTTTCCCGCTACGAGACAGTTTGTGCTGGATTTGAGCTATGTGCTCCCTACCAGGCCACCTCAATTTGTTGGAATCGATACCGTGTTGTACTGTAACAATGATTTTGCTTTCGAAATCATGTTTTCGGATGATGATATAGGCGACTCGGTTTACTTTGTGCTTCGTGACTCTCCGGAATGGCTTCACCTCAGGCGTGAAATCAACCATCTTCAGTTTTATGGAACAGCCCCTGCTACCGAAGGACTTATCACAACCAGTTTGACGGGCTTCGATGCCAATGGTGATTCTACCGTGGCTGTGATTTCGTTGAATCTGGTTTCAAATAAAGTCGAACTGCAGGTTTATGCAACAACCCGGCAGACGATGGGAGTGCCAATTGGTGACATCATACCTTCGGGCTTGTCGTCGAGTTCACAGCATGCCGTCCGATTACCCGATTTCTTCGAGGGTCGTGATGTTTCGATTGAAGATGGCCATCTCTTATTGTATGATGATTTTTGCGAAGTCAGTTATCCGAAGTTACTCGACATTCCCGTCATGGTCGAAGTGGTTGATGGCGTGGAGGTACTCATTGAAGCAATGATCATTATCGTTGATGTGGATGCAACAATGGTTACGGCCTTTCATCCCCACGGTACAGATTGGATTCAACTCATTAATGTCGGCTGTCATGGTGTTGACTTTGTCTATAGAGTACTGGATATGCTCGGAAAGACTGTAATGAGCGAAAGAGTGGAATTGGATCCCGAAGAAGTTCGGCTTTTGTATTTGACGGGTATTGGTTCCGGGGCCTATATTTTTGATTCGACACCTCGATTTTCTGACGGAGGCTATTTTCGATTTTTGATCGAATAGATTTTTTACGATCCGGCTGGACGTATTGTCCGATGGGATCTCTTATTGACCATTTCGAAACACTAATCTGCGCAGAACTTTTCTTTCGCTGTTAGTCAGCAGTAAAATACTTGCAAGCGAGAATACAGAACTGAGTGTTACCAGTTTGTATGTACTGTCAAGATATTGATTGTCTGAGTATGTCACAATCGTGGCTGCCAACAAGAATGCCAGAAGTATCAAAATCAAAGAGTCTTTCCAATGAAAGAACGGTATTTTATAGTATCGGACCGATACGCCGTATGCGACAAGCACCATCACGATGTTTCCTGACAGATATGCGAATGCGGCACCGTATTCTTGATATACCGGCGTCACCCAGCTATTCACCAGTATCATCGTGAGTACGCCTAGTGTGCAGGCCAACAAATTCAAACTTACTTTCTTCGCGTAGAATATTCCGATAGCCGCGAATGAGTAGAGACCGTAGACAATGGCCCCGAGGATGAGAAATGGGAGGTAATGTTCTCCACCTAGGTATTCGGGTGTTCCAAGTAGCAGGATTATTGGTCTACTGAGTGAACATATACCGATAGCAGCCAAGCCTGTTAGCATGAGGTAATAGCTTTGGAATCGCGCAAAAGTGTGCTGTGCGTCCTTTTTCTCCCATATTGAAAATGAAAATGGCCCAAAGGCGGTTTGAAAAGCGGTGATTACCATGATCATGATCGCTGATATTTTCTGTATCAGCGAATAGATACCCAATGATCGTGCGTCTTGAAGGTGGGAAAGAAAGATTCTGTCAATGGCTGGTGATAGAATTGACATGACCATGATGATCATCATTGGAAGGCCATAAGCAATGAGATTTTTGACCATTTTCAGGTCAAATACGGCCTGGAAGTATTCCCGGCACCACCAGCATCCTACAAGCGCGAAAACCCATGCAGCGATTGCTTGTGCAGTAAGCACAGACGTCAGCGTGAGGCTGCCGAAATACGTATATGCGAGCAAGAGGATAATATTGAAAGTCGCTAATCCCAAGGCTATTGAGAGGAATCGTATCCGCTGGAATGTCCATTTGAACCAGTTCTGGAAGTAATGGACAAAAATATTCGCGGGAGTCCAAACAAAGACGATGAGAAGGGCATGCTGATAAGATGACGAGACACCTACCGATTTTAGAAACTGTCCGGGCGCCAAAACTGCCATTATGCCGAAACAGAACACGGTTCCTATGAGCACCAAGACGCCATGACTAAAGATGTTTCGACGGTGTTCAAGAGTGTCACTGTCATAATAGTAGCGGACTACGGCCGAGTCCATTCCAAAAATTAGGATCGCGCTTGTCACCGATCCGAGAATCGTCAACATGTTCCAGACACCGAAGGATTCGACATCTATATGCTTGACGATTATAGGTATTGTGAGGAGTACGACAAATCTTGAAATGCCATTCGCCAGACCATATATAGCTGTATCCTTAAACAGAAACTTAAGACGCTCTCTAAGCATTATTTTTACGAACGTGATCGCGTTTATTCCGTTCTGCCACAATTTCTTCCAATTGATTGACAAAGGATGGGATCACGTTCTTCCATGAGTGATATCGTTCTGCGAATGCTTTGGCCTTTTTCCCTATACGTTGGTGATCCTCTCGTGTGAGCTTTAGAGATTCCTTCAATCGATCGTAGATTTCCTCGATGGTGAAGGCCCGTAATATCGGCGGCATGTTGCCGTCATAGAACTCCTCATGGAAGAACGTAGTGAGAAGAACTGCCTCCGCGCACAACGCCTCTATTCCTCCTGAACCGAATCCGACACATGGATCAGGATTTTGCGGGTATCGTTTTTTCCAATCGTCATGCCAGAACTGGTCAACGACAATTACATTCTCCATGGATATGAATTTTCGAATACCATCCTTATTCATTTCATTGATCCACTCAACTGCATGACCGACTCCCAGTTGTTTTACCAGGTCTCTGCTGGCAGCCACATCGATCCCTTTTTCGATAGTGACCAGCAGTACATTCGGCTTTTCTTTGTGTATCAGTTTTGCGTAGGCTCTGAGGAACTTGTCATTTCCTTTCATGTCATTCCACACAGACTTCCAGGAATGACGTGCGATCATGAAGTAGACTATGTCGTACTGTTTGTATTTTTCATTTGTTGCGAGGTCGGGCGATCGCCGGTATTTTTCAGTGTCCCACGCAAGCCTAAGTAAACGCATTTTGTCTATGATCCCCAGTTTTCTCACATAGGGCTCAATTTGAAAGGCCATGAGAATTCCGATCCGGTCGGCGGCTTTAATAGCGCTTCTTTGAAAGTGACTGTACAGTAGTAGTGATCGCAGGCCATTCGGTTTTTTCAATGAAGCAATTCTCTTGATCGCTTCGATAATATTCTCTCTGAATGCGGTAACGGTGAGGTCACTTCCGTAGCTGAAGAACATGTACGGTACGCCGGCGCGGTGTGCTATTATGGGTCCCCAGCCGCATACTAATGCTACATCGCACGCGGCGAAGTGCTTTATCATTTCCTTCAGTTTCTTTTGAGGAAAGAGAAAATTTGGATTCACTTTATAGTAATGAATCCATGCTGGAAGATTGTTCTCGTCGAGCGATGAATCTTCCCACCACGGGTAGTCTTGCTGTAACGCTGAAGAATCGTCCAGGAACATTTCTGCCTCATATCCACACGCCCTTAAGAATGTCACCAGGTTATAGGAGTTATTGAGCGTGTTGCCGTATAAATGGATCTTCATCTATTCGTTTTGAATCTTTGATTGGGTTACATATGGCCCGCTCATCTACGCGTGCTGTCTACTGGCTTTGCCGGCGAACCGGCGATCTTGCTATGAGGTGGACACGATTGATTTACGTAGCTGTTACAACCGACTATTGAACCCTTACCGATGGTTACGCCGCGCGAGATAATCGTGTTCGGTCCTATATAGCAGTTGTCTTCGATGACCACCGAACTGTATTCGTAGGAATCTTTACCTCCGGAAGTGGCCCATTTGACGGAGTCATGCGAGTAAATCTGAACCCCCGCTGAAATTGAACAATTGCTTCCGATAGAGAGTCCGCCGGATCCATCCAGAATGGTGAAAGGACCTACCCAGGTATCATTTCCGATTTTTACATCGCCGAATACCATGCTTGAGTCATATATGCTTGTTCCCGTTCCGAACCCGAGGTATTGTGCTTTTTCCCATCTGTTGGAAAACAGTTCGTTTGCCGGAAGGACGCGGTTGTGCTGCTTCCGCATCTGGTGTCTTTTGAATCCGAGCAGGCGCTTGAGAAGTCGCGTAAGCATCTTTTTACGGTTTTAGAAATCTTCCCGAGTAGCAGGCTTCCTCTTCATGGAAATGGACTGTCTGAAGCCCGTTTTCAGAAATCATACCCTCGAATTCTTCTTTGCTGAAGCGTTTTGCGTTACTCGGGGCGTACCAGTCATAGTTGGTGGATTTGCTGAGCTCAAAACCCCAATCCTCTTTCCAGAAGCATTTTAGGAAATTCCAGTAGATGAACCGCTGGATATCGTATTTTCCCCCTTGGATGCCTAGTAATGGTATATCAGGACATTCGAATTGTACGTTGAGATCGGCCAGTCTTTTTCCCAGTTCAGTCAATTGGGAGGAGAACTCCCACATCGCTTCATCTGGAATTGAATGGGTTTTTTTTCTGAAATAGTCGTCTACGAGTTCTCTCGGCAAGGCTTTTTTCCGATAGACGTAACACGCAAATTCCCCCTGGTCGGCGATAAGAGATGTAAGGTGCGCAAACGTCCTCTCTGGCGATTCAGTGTGCATGATCACCTGATCACAGACCACGAAGTCGACAGACCGTTCGCGGAACGGAGTGTCTGCGATGTCGCCTTGAATGAAGTATAGATTCTTGTGCTGCGAGAAATTCCGCGCAGCCAGTCGGACGGCCTCAGAAATGTCTATGCCTATCACCAGAGAGTCCGGTGCCAGTTGGGCAAACCATGCAGCTTTGTACCCGAGACCGCATCCTGTATCGATGATAACCTTCTTCGTCCTTAAAAAATCCTGAAGGTGAGTTTCGGTTTCAAAACCGTAGAGGGAAAGGAACCAATCGAACTGGAAATCATATAATTTTTTTACGTCTTTTATCTGCTCAACCTCTTTCCATTTGTCACTAAAGACATCCCTAGTTTGCTGTTGATTCTCCTCGACAACCAATGAATCACTTGCAGTATCAAGGAAATTTCCTTGAACAGTGAACGGTTTCCTAAGTATGCGTTCGAGCGTGGAATTCATAGCGAAATCTTTTCTTTATGAAGGAATATCCTGCACCACCACTCAAAATTCATAAAGCTCCAGATCAGCAGCCTGTGATTGATGTGCTTGTTGATGTGTTCGTCGACCACCCGCTCCATGTATTCCCGGTTAATGAATTCGGTCGATACCGTGCGTTTATTTAGCAGGAGCTCTTTTACGTAGGCGGCGTTTTCGCCACGATACCAGCTCTCATCGGGCGCACTGAATCCCTGTTTCTTCCGGTTAATGATTTTTTCAGGCAGGAAATCGAGCATAGCCTTTCTCAGAACATTTTTCCCGTCGTCGTACTCGGTATATAGGGTGCGTTTATAGCGAAACTCGTTTTCGTCTATTCGGACGCGCTTTTCAAGATTAGCGAGTTTGTGACGGACCGGGACGCGTTGTGCGAACTCCACGAGATCATTGTCGAGAAAGGGAAACCGCTCTTCAAGGCCATGAGCCATGCTGAGCTTGTCGCCCACAAGCAGGAGTCCGGGAAGGAACGTTTTGATCTCGAAATACAGTGAATTGTTGATGTGTTCTTCGGGTGTCTCGTAACGCAGCTTCTTATTGAATGTAAAGACCTTTTCAAAGATCTCCCGCGGTTCGGAGAAGTTCACGGATGCCGCGACATGGTCGACAAATAATTCCTGGCGATCGTCGTCAGGCACCAGGCGCTGCCAGAAATCGTAATAGTTGCTGAAGAAGTCTTGCTGATTCAGAGATTGAAATACCCGATAGTATCTCCAGGGATAGCCTCCGAATAATTCATCGCCACCAGTGCCTTGCAGACAGACTTTGACAAACTTGCTTGCAAGCCGTGCAATGTAATAGTTCGGATAGCTCATGCCCACGCGCAGATCTTCGAGATGATAGACCAACTTGGGTAGGCTCCACCGCAGATCGCCTGCATTCATGACCTGCTCGTAATGCTCGGTCTTGAAATAGTTGGCCATTAACTCGGCGTCGCGCCGTTCGTCATAGTTTGCCTCAACGCCGGTAACCTCGCTCATGTCAAACCCGCAGGTAAATGTACAAAGCCGATCAGTATGCCTGCTAGCAATACCGGTAATTGAGCCAGAGTCCATTCCGCCAGACAGATATGACCCGACAGGAACATCCGCGATCATCTGCCGGCCCACTGCTTGCTTAAACAAGCGACTTGTTTCTTCCCGAGCGTCGTCGAACGACATGCTATTGTCCGGTGTACTAAAGTCGTAGTCCCACCATGACTGATGTTTTATCATCGCCGTGTCGGATTGCACTTTGATCGTGTTTGCAGGTGGCAGCATGTGCACGCCTTTGAAGAGTGTGCGAAAACTGAAGAGATTCTGAAATGTAAAATACTCATTCAGCGCACCAACGTCGACTTCGACACTGAATGCGGGATGCGCAATGATAGCCTTGATCTCCGAGGCAAAGACGACGGCGTCACCCGTATGCCAATAGTACAAAGGCTTGACCCCATAGCGATCGCGGCTGAGATACAATGCTTTTTCCTGGCGATTCCATGCAGCAATTGCGAACATTCCGTTCAGTCGCTCCATAAACCGCGGGCCGTATGCGGAGAGGCCCTCGCTGATCACTTCCGTATCCGTGGTGCTGACGAAAGAATGGCCTCTCGCCTTCAACTCTTGCTTGAGATCAAGATAATTGTAGATACACCCATTAAACAGTATGACCCACTGGCCGTCTTTACTGCTCATCGGCTGCGTGCCTCTGTCTGAAGTGTCAATTATCGCCAACCGTCTGTGTGCTAAAGCGATGCCATTCTCAATGAAATATCCTTGGGCATCCGGTCCCCGATGGGCAATCGTATTTGCCATTCTTTCCAGGTGCTCTTTGGAAAAGATATCACCTTTTAAGCTAAAGACCCCGGCGATCCCGCACATTACATTAAAGGTTGTTGAGTGCTTCTATAATATACTGATAGTCTTCTTCGATCATTCGGTTGTGTAACGGTATTGCCATTGAGAAATTGTTCGCGTCCCGCGCGCCCGGGAAATCTCCTGGCTCAAGATTGTACTTGTTTTGATAGAATCCAAGCATGTGGACTGCGTGCGTACCAGGACGGGTAGAGATGCCTAACTGCTGCAGGCGTTCCATTAATTCATTCCTTTTGTAGGGGGATTTTTCCTCATCGATGTAAGTGACAAATGATTGCCATCCATGAGTATACTGAGAATCGAACTCGGGTAGTCGTAACCAGGGTATATGGACCAATTCTTTCTTGTAAAATTTCGCCCACTTGTCACGCTCTGCGATGAAACTATCCAGTTTTTTGAGTTGTACTACACCGACCGCTCCCTGGAGATCAGTCATTCGGTAATTAAATCCCATGAGATTGAATTCCGGTAGCACATAGGGTTTAGGACCGTGATGTCTTTCTTCCTCTGAGATCGAAGCGCCGTGGTTTCGAAGTGACATCACTAATTCTGCAATGCGCGAGTCATTCGTTGTAACCATTCCACCCTCGCCGGTAGTTATAGATTTTCTCGGGTGGAATGAAAAACAACCTATATCGCCCAAGCCACCCGCCGGAACACCCTTGTACGCGCTCCCGGCGGCACAGGCCGCGTCTTCTATGAGAGGTATTCCCTGGGCGGCCTCCCGTATCGGGTCAATGTCGGCGCAGAGGCCGAACAAGTGAACAGGAATGATTGCTTTTGTTCTGGAGGTAATTCGTTGCTTCAACTGATCCGGATCGATATTGAAAGTCCGCGGATCGATGTCTGCAAAAACAACTTTCGCTCCCTGATACAAAACAACATTCGCAGTCGACACCCAAGTAAACGCCGGCACAATGACTTCATCTCCTTCTTTGATATCCAATGCAGCGACGGCCAGATGAAGTGCCGTGGTAGCACTGGTGACTGCAATTGCATGCTTTACCTGGTGCCGTTTTGCGAAGAGTCTCTCAAACTCCCGAACCTTCGGACCGGAAGTAAGCCATCCGCTCATCAATGGCTCTTTAGTGCTTTCCCATTCTTCTTCTCCGGTGACGGGAAGCGATATCGGTATATTCCTTTTTTTCATCATTGCAGTTTGTCCACGCCGGTCCGAATTCTCCAATCTATCAATTTTTGCAACCCCTGCTCAAGCGTGTATTCGTATTTGAAGGCTATCTCGGATTCTGCTTTCTTGGCGGAACCGATCCGATTTTTCACGAACTGCCTTGCATCGTCTGGTGCGTAGGGCTGGTACTGAACCTTGAGACTGGATTTCTTTAGCTGAAGGATAAGTTCGCACAGGTCTTTGACGGTAGTTTGTATTTCTGTGCCGACGTTATAGAATCCGCAATCGGCATCGCTCGTCAACGCGTTGATATTTGCTCGTGCAACATCTTCTACGTAAATAAAGTCATATGCCTGCGAGCCATCTCCGTTGATAACCGGAGTTTCGTGTGCTTCAATCTTGTTCAGCAGGATGGGGACTACTCCGGTGTACACGGCATGCTGATCTTGGCCAGGTCCATAGACGTTCATGTAACGGAGCCCGATGACCTTAAGGCCATATCGGTCGTGAAACGCTGTGCACATGGACTCGCCGGCGATCTTCGTCGCACCGTAGAAATTTTTGTTGTTGAAAGGGTGATCTTCCGTCATGGGCACTTGTACAGCGTCGCCGTAAACAGATGCCGACGAGGAGTAAACGAGCTTCTTTACCTTGTGTCGCACGCAGGCTTCCAGGACATTGAAGGTGCCAGCGATATTAACTTCGAAGGCTGTGCGCGGAAAGTCTTTGCAATGGAGTAACCACATGGCCGCTAAATGGAACACATAGTCTACTCCTTCGAATGCTTTATCCAGGATATCGAGGTCTCTTACATCACCTCCGTACGGAAATACGGAGCACCTCGGGTCAGCCGTCACATCAGCGATATTCTCAGATTTCCCCCGGGCGAAATTGTCGTAGATTATCACTTCCTTAACAGGATGCTTTAGCAACTCCCGGACGACAAAACCGCCGATAAATCCCGACCCTCCGATAACGAGTACTTTACTATCCTTTAAGTTCATAGTCAACGTTGCGTTAATTTTGAATTCCTGATCTGATAAGCGAGTTCTATTGCGGGATTGGCGTCACCCAGCCCGAAGCCATCGCCATTGAGTATGCCGCGATAGCTGTCAGTGTGTAATTCCGTGAACCCGTCGCTGAATTCTATCTCTTTTCCGCTCATAGTCAATGAGCGGTAAGTACGCTTCCCTTTAGCCCTGACATCAGCCGGAATATGGTCGTAGTTTATACTCAGTAACCATCGAACATTCGCCCGCTCCAGTTCCAGGCGGCCTTCCGCCGAGTCCGGCCCCATCCGGTTCACTTCGACATTTTTGACGCTGCCAAAAACCCAGATCAGCATGTCAAAAAAGTGAATTCCGATGTTAGTGGCTATGCCTCCTGATTTGGCCGGGTCGCCTTTCCAGCTGATGTGATACCAACTTCCACGCGAGGTTATGTAGGTAAGGTCCACGTCGAATTTTTCACTTGGCTTGCTGGCTTTCACTTTTTCCCGTAATGCTATGATTGCCGGATGCAGTCGCAATTGAAGAATAGTATGTATCCGCCTTCCAGTTTCTTTTTCGATTTCGGAAAGGGCTTCCACATTCCACGGATTCAAGACAAGCGGCTTTTCGCAAATGGCATCCGCGCCATGTCTCAGTGCAAATCGTATATGCGAATCATGCAGATAATTTGGCGTGCAGATACTGACATAGTCGATCTTCGTTCCATGGCGTTTCAATTTGTCGAGATGCCGATCGAATCGCTCAAACTCAGTGAAAAAGTCAGCCTTCGGAAAATAAGAGTCCAGGACGCCAACCTGATCAAACTTGTCCAGCGCTGCAACGAGGTTGTTATCCGTTTCCTTAATGGCTTTGAGATGCCTCGGGGCGATATACCCGGCCACTCCGATAAGGGCAAAATTCTTCATACGTGGTTATTGTTCAAATGTCTAATGTCAATCGCAGAACTCGTGCCGGCACCATTCGTACGGGCTATCCGGCTTTCGCTACTTGATTATTGCGAAGTTGATACTTCTCGCCGGATTCCATACAGGTCGCATTTCCTTCCTGGTCAAATTCCAGCTTATGCCCGTACTCGCTCATCCAGCCGGTTTGCCGTGCCGGATTTCCAATCACCAGCGCGTAATCGGGGACATTTTTTGTTACGACCGCGCCGGCCCCGATAAAAGCATAACGACCAATATCATGGCCGCATACGACCGTGGCATTTGCTCCGATCGACGCGCCGCGTTTGACAATTGTTTTCGAATATTGTTCCCGGCGGTTAACCGCGCTTCTCGGGTTGATCACATTTGTGAAGACCATCGACGGCCCGAGAAATACATCGTCCTCGCATATGACCCCAGTGTAGATCGAAACGTTGTTCTGCACCTTTACATTATTTCCGAGGATGACGTCTGGAGAAATAACCACATTCTGTCCGATGTTGCAGTTCTCGCCTATGCGGCAATTCGGCATGATGTGTGAAAAATGCCAGATCTTCGTGCCTGCTCCGATGTCGGAACCTTCGTCAATGACGGCGGTCGGATGTGCGAAGTACAGTTTCTTCTCTTCTTCTCCCATTTCAGAATCGGTTAACGACGTCACAAATGTAGGAAAGCTGATCTTGTTCCAGCTCGGTGTGGATCGGAAGCGAAATTACAGTTTTTGAGAGTCTTTCCGTAACTGGGAAGGAGCCCTCACCAAACCCGGGACGCTGATATGCTGGCTGCTGGTGCAGCGGCACGGGATAATATATCATGGAAGGGATGCCGTTCGCAGTGAGGTGCTTTTGAAACTCGTTCCGGTCTCTTCCTGTGATCTTAACAGTGTATTGATGGAAGACGTGGCTTGAACGACCGCTCCGAACGGGGGTGATCACATGCCGGGCGGTAAGATGTTGATCGTAAAAGTCAGCGGCTTCTCGGCGACGAGCTTCGTATTCTTTCAGATACTTGAGTTTGACGTTCAATATGGCGGCCTGCAATGTGTCGAGCCTGCTGTTGATGCCGATGATATCATGGTGGTATTTGACACGCTGGCCGTGGTTCGCCATCATTCTCAATGTTTCGGCGAGTTTGACATCGCGTGTAAACACTGCGCCACCATCACCAAAGCAACCCAGGTTCTTCGACGGGAAAAAGGAAGTTGTACCGATCGATCCCATTGTCCCGGCCGTCGCACGAGAGCCGTCTGAAAATTTGTACTCGGCCCCGAGTGCCTGGGCAGCATCTTCAATGACATGGAGGTTGTATTTCCCGGCGATCGCCAGGATCGGTTCCATGTCTGCACATTGCCCGTACAGGTGCACAGGCACGATCGCCTTGGTTCGCTCTGTTATCAGCGATTCGATCTGCTCAACGTCGATATTAAAGGTATCTTTGTCGACATCCGCGAAGACTGGGGTAAGACCTAACAGCGCGATCACTTCAGCTGTTGCTACATACGTATGAACGGGAACGATTACTTCGTCACCTGCGCGCAATCCAAGTGCCATCATCGCCAACTGTAGCGCATCCGTTCCGTTTGCGCAGGGGATCACATGCTCAACACTTGCGTATTTGCCCAATGCTTCTGCGAATTGCTTCACCTGCGGGCCCTGGATAAACGCAGTTGAAGTGATCACTTCTTCCATAGCCTGGTCGATCTCAGGTTTTATCCTGAGATATTGCCTGTGCAGATCGACCATTTTTATCTTTTCCATGTTGGTTGTTGTTGTGTCTGGTCCACAGTCGACAGTCCACCGACAACAGTCGACTGTCAGGGTCCATTCTCTTAGCTGTGGTCTGTCAACCGTGGACCGTCGACCATTAAATCCTCTTCTCCCACTCCCACGCATGACGCAGTGCGTCAGCGATCGAGTACTGTGTCTTCCACTGTAGTTTTGCGTTTAGCTTTGCCGGGTTGGCATACACTTTTACAACGTCTCCGGTGCGTCGGGGTCCGATCGTAAAGTTGAGTTTCACACCTGTCACTTCCTGGAACTGGTTGACGAGTTCCAGTACCGAGACACCGTTGCCGGTTCCAAGGTTGAAAGGCTCATACAATATTTTGTCCTTTTGCTGTGCGAGATACTCCATCGCCTTCACATGTGCGTTCGCAAGGTCTACGACGTGAATAAAGTCGCGGATGTTTGTGCCATCAGGGGTATCGTAGTCGTTGCCGAAGATCGTAAGTTTCTCCCGCTTTCCTGATGCAGTCTGCGTGATGTATGGAACCAGGTTGTTGGGAACTCCTATAGGCAGTTCACCGATCAATGCACTCGGATGAGCGCCAATCGGGTTGAAGTATCGCAGGGAAATGATGCGCAATCCCGCTGCACAGGAATCTTCAAGTATCCGCTCACTCATCTGCTTGGTAGCTCCATACGGCGATTCCGCGCGTTTGAATGGCGCGTTCTCGCTCACGGGTATTTCGTCTGGCTGACCATAGACGGTACAAGAGGAAGAAAAAATGATATCGCTGACGCCATGAGCTTTCATTACTTTCAGCAAGCTGACGAGGGAGCCGAGGTTGTTTTGATAGTACATCAATGGCTCTTGTACGGACTCGCCGACGGACTTGTATGCTGCAAAATGGAGAACACAGGAGATCGGTCCCTGGGTTTCAAAGATCTTGTTTAGAAACGCTTCGTCCGCACAGTCGCCTTTGTGAAAGTTAGGCTTGGATCCGGTGATCTGTTCAATACCGCTGAGCAGGGTCTGATCACTGCGGGAGAGATCGTCGACGACTACGGGGTCGTAGCCGGCGTTGAACAGTTCGACGACAGCGTGTGCGCCAATATATCCGGCTCCGCCGGTAACAAGTACTTTCTTCTTCATAAGCGGGCAGTGACTAGCGAGGGATCAAGGAACCCCTTGACGTCGTACGTAATTGATCTTTCGTGTCTGAGTGATTTCCAGTCGAGATCGCGGAACTCTTTATGTCCAACGGCCAGGACAAGCGCATCGTAATGTTTACCAGGTGCTGAGATGACCGTGAGCCCGTATTCGTGTTTCACCTCGGCAGGGTCGGCATGAGGATCATAGATCTCAACCTGCGTGCCGTACGATTTGAGTTCGCTGATCACGTCAACGACCCGGCTGTTGCGAATATCGGGGCAGTCTTCTTTGAACGTAATGCCGAGTACGAGGACCCGTGCCTTGTTGATGGCGATGTCTTCTTTTGCCATCAGTTTGATGACGCTGTTGGCAATGTAGATCCCCATATTATCGTTGATCTTGCGGCCGGCGAGGATCACCTGCGAATGGTATCCGAGACTTTCTGCTTTGTGTGTGAGGTAATACGGATCCACTCCGATGCAGTGTCCGCCGACGAGTCCTGGTTTGAATGGAAGAAAATTCCATTTCGTGCCGGCCGCTTCGAGCACTTCGTTGGTGTCAATTCCGATCCGGTCGAAGATCAGCGCCAACTCATTTACAAACGCAATGTTGATATCCCGCTGTGAGTTCTCGATCACCTTCGCGGCTTCTGCCACTTTGATCGATGATGCCTTGTGTGTGCCAGCTTTGATAACTCGCTGATATAGCTGATCCACTTTGTCGGCGGTCTCGGGGGTGCTTCCACTCGTCACCTTCTTGATCGTCGTAACCCGGTGGAGTTTATCACCGGGATTGATGCGTTCGGGTGAGTAGCCACAGAAGAAATCTTGGTTGAACTTCAATCCGCTTTGTTCCTCGAGGATCGGAACGCAGACCTCCTCGGTGCATCCCGGATATACAGTGGACTCATAGATAACGATATCACCCTTTTTCAAAACGCTGCCGACTGTCCGGCTTGCGCCCATCAACGGACGAAGATCGGGCTTCTTCGATTCGTCGACCGGTGTTGGCACTGTTACTATGAAGTAGTTGACGGCACGCAAATCCTCCTTGTCGGAAGAGAACAACAGTTTCGTTGATGCCTTCAGTTCGTCCGGCTCTACTTCGCGGGTTCGGTCAACGCCGCGTCTTAATTCTGCGATCCGTTCGTCGTTGATATCGAATCCGATTACGTCGATCACCTTTCCGAATTCGACGGCGAGCGGAAGCCCCACGTAGCCCAGTCCAATAATGCCTATTTTATCCATTCTATGTTAGTTCTGTATTTTATAGTAATCGCGGTACCAGTCCACGAAGTTCCCGATTCCAACCTCGATAGGTGTCGACGGCTTGAACCCGACGTCACGCATCAGGTCTTCGACGTCTGCATACGTCTCCGGGACATCACCGTCCTGGATCGGCATGAAATTCCGGATAGCTTTCTTTCCAAGCTTTTCTTCAATGATCTCGATGAAGCGCATCAGTTCAACGGGCTTGTTGTTGCCAATGTTGTAAATGCGGTACGGTGCAAAGCTGGATGACGGATCGGGGGCCATGCCACTCCATGTCGGATCCGGGGCCGGTTTTCGCGGTATCAAACGTACGATCGATTCAACGATGTCATCAACGTATGTAAAGTCCCGCTTCATTTTACCGTTGTTGTAAACATCAATCGGCTTGCCTTCTACAATTGCTTTTGTGAATAGGAAAAGCGCCATATCCGGTCGACCCCACGGACCGTACACGGTGAAAAACCGGAGACCGGTAGTGGGCAGGTCATATAGCGCGGAGTATGTGTGTGCCATCAGCTCGTTTGACTTCTTGGAGGCGGCATACAACGATATCGGGTGGTCGACGTTATGATGGATCGAGAAGGGCATTTTCTTGTTTGCGCCGTACACTGAGCTGGACGAGGCGTAGATCAGGTGCCCTGCTTTGTTGTGTCGACAGGCTTCCAGGATATTCAGAAATCCGTGAAGATTGCTTTCCAGGTACGCGTGTGGGTTGATGAGGGAATATCTGACACCCGCCTGCGCAGCAAGGTTCACGACACATGTGAACTCGTTTTCAGCAAACAGCTGGTTAATTCCTGCGGCGTCTGAGAGTTCGACTTGCCGGAAGGTAAAGTCGGGAAGTTGTCGGAGGATGGCCAGGCGAGATTCCTTCAGCGTCACATCGTAGTAGTCGTTCATGTTATCGATGCCGACCACTTGATAGCCATGTTCGCTTGCTTTTCTCGCAAGGTGAAACCCGATAAAGCCTGCGGCTCCGGTGATAAGAATTTTCCCGATTGAGGACATTAGTGGTAGTGGATCGTTTAAGAAGAGCGCAAAAATATGAAGTTTAGACTTATTGTGTATAAATTGGGGCTTCCTTTATCAGATAAAGAATGGAAGAGCCAAAACAAAAGCCCGACCGTGCTGATGAGATTGATCTGGCGGACTTTTTCCGTTGGGTAGGACGAGGATTCTCAAATCTCGGCACATCCATCATCGGGGGCATCGCCAGCTTGCGCAATCAATTCTTCCAAAACCGAGTGTTCTTCGGCAGCATCATTTTATTGGGATTGGTTTTGGGGGCGCTTTACTCCGAGTTGCTGAAGAGGGACCACTATCGCTCATCGATGGTTCTGAGCTGCGATTATCTCAACGAGGAAGCACTGAAGAATCAGATACAAAAATTCAATCTTCTCGCACTTGAAACAGATCGGGACGGGCTTCAGGAGGCATTTGTGATTGATGCGGCAACGGCTAAGAATGTTTTGAAGTTTGATTTCAGGCCCCTGGTTTCAGAAGATGACGTCGTGAAGATCGAAATTCTCCGGCAACAACTCAATAGTATTGTTGGTGAACGAAGGGAACTTGTCAACGAGGTGATAAACCAACTTGAAATTGAAAGGAAAAGTACCTACGAGATAAGTGTGTACGTCTACGATCCTGATATTGTCAAGCCACTTGAAAAGGCGTTGGTTGACTATTTCAGGAGTAATCCCTACATAAAATCAAGGATCGAAGCGAACAGGGAGAGGCTTACGCGCCGCCAGGCCAAATTGGAGGGGGAACTGAGAAAGCTCGACAGCCTGAAGGCTGTAATGGTCCAGAACTACCGGTCTCTTGCGGAGAAAGGCCGGGGGACAAACAATGTGGTGGTTGGAGCGGAGGAAGGCATTGCTGATCCGCTGAAAGTTGTCAGCGCCGATCTGAAGATCTATAACGAACTTGAGGAGGTACGACGAAAACTGGCGTTGTCTTCCGATTTTGAGGTGGTTGAAGGATTCACCTCGTTCAAACAGCCCGATACCGCGGGTCTGGCAGACGTCCTTGCTGCATCACTGTTGATCTCGATCATAGTCGGATATCTAATCCTCGGGGCTCGCCGATTTGATCGCGTACTGGCCGAGTATCCGAAAAAGACGCAACGTGCTAGCCAGGCTTAAGACCCTTCTTCTCAAGGAGTTCAAGCTGGAGCTGCGCCGCCAGTCTGTTATTTCCGGTATAGCGCTTTACCTGCTCAGCCTCATTTTTATTTGCTACCTCACATTCAGTCTTCGACGCGATACTATTAACGAGGCTACCTGGTCGGCGCTTTTTTGGTTGACGATATTGTTCTCGGTCGTCAACTCTGTTGCGAAGAGTTTTATTGGTGAAAAGAAAGGAACTGCCATATATTATTATTCGATTGCCAGTCCTCAATTGATAATTGTTTCTAAAATTATATACAACGCAGTATTATGTTTTGTTCTTTCGGTGGCGGGATATGTGCTGTTCCAACTGTTTATTGATAATCCGGTTGAGGATCACAGTTTCTTTCTTTTACTGCTCGTGTTGACCTCCATCGGTTTTTCAGGCGCTCTTACACTTATATCGGGTATCGCTTCCCGGGCGAGTAATAGTAATATCCTGATGGCAGTTCTGAGCTTTCCGATTGTCATCAGCATCCTGCTGATGGCCATTCGCGTCACTAAGAATGTGCTGGATGGAATCGATCGGTCAGCGAGCTACGACGAATTGCTTAACCTGGTGGCAATTAACGGTATCCTGGCCGGTTTGGCGTGGTTGCTCTTTCCCTATATCTGGCGAAGTTAGGCAGGCGATTAATTCCGCGGTCGAATTCGTTATTCGTCGTTTCGTGGCTACCTTGCGGTGTTTTTGGTGCGGGTCGATTCCGAAAACCAACTCAGATCATGAAGAACTGGATGAAATACCTGGCGGTTGCGCTCTTACTCTACGTTCACACCGCAGGGCTCCTCTTCGATGTTCCGCGGTTGAATATCCTCAACGAAAGCGTGCGCGCCCTCTATTTTCACGTGCCGATGTGGTTTGCGATGATCTTTCTTTTTGTAATGTCATCGTATCACGCGGTGCAGTACTTGCGGAAGCCTTCTATTGAAACTGATCGGAAGTCTGTCAGTTTCGCGCATGTGGGGACAGCATTCGGGCTTCTCGGCATCTTTACCGGTATGATGTGGGCAAACTACACCTGGGGATCCCCCTGGCATGGCGACCCAAAACAAAACGGGTCGGCAATCGCGTTGCTGGTGTACCTGGCCTACTTTGTATTGCGTGGCTCTATTGACAATGAAGAACAAAAAGCCCGCCTCGGCGCCGTTTATAATATTTTTGCCTTCGCGGCCATGATCCCCCTTATCTTTATAATTCCCCGGCTTCAGGATTCTCTGCATCCGGGCAGCGGCGGCAACCCGGGGTTCAATGTATATGATCTTGATAGCCGTATGCGATTGGTCTTCTACCCGGCTGTAGTTGGCTGGATCTTGCTCGGGCTGTGGATCACAACGCTGCGGATACGCTACAAGAACCTGGAAGAACGAATACTGGAAACCGAATGAAGACTTCAATCAAGTATATTCTCGCCGCCACTCTGACTGTGCTTTTTTCCGACGTGCTGGCACAGGAAGTTGAGATGGCCGACAAATTCCGCGCTGACGGAAAGATATATGTGGTGGTAGCGATCATATTGATCGTTCTTGCGGGCCTGATCACCTATCTGTTCATGCTCGACCGTAAATTGAACAGGCTCGAAAAAAGCCTTGATAAGCAGAGACAAACTAAAGCCGACGGGAAATCGTTTTGAAAATACCTAATTTTGCCCTGCCATGAAAAAATCGCACATTCTTATCATCATCGTTATTGCTGCTGCCATCGGGATACTGGTGTCGACCGCTGGTGATGCCAGCACATATGTCGGTTTTGGCGAAGCATATGAAATGGCAACTGCCGGCAACAGGAAGGATATCCACGTGGTAGGTGAGTTGACAAAAGACGCGCTCGGCAATATTGTGGGTATCGAACAGGGGCTCGACAAAGTTTCGTTTTCATTCGTTCTTGTCGATGAACAAGGGGGGAAGCAGCGGGTGGAATACAATGAACCGATGCCTCAGGATTTTATCAAATCGGAGAAAGTCGTCGTGATCGGCCGCTATGAAGGCGATGTTTTTAAAGCCAGCAAGATTCTGCTGAAGTGCCCCTCCAAATACCAGGAACAGAATGTGAGTGTTTGAACATTCTGCCGTGGTTATTGTAATACGTCATTCGTTATTAGCATTCCGGCATGATCCACTATTTCGTTGGTGACCTCGGTCACGTTTTCGTAATTACCTCCTTTGTCACGGCGCTCGCTTCGGCATTTTCGTATTTCAAAGCAACCAATGCGTCCGGCATTGAGCAGAAAAAGTTCTGGACGCAGAATGGCGCCGCGGGCTTCTATGCTCACGCGGTGTCAGTGATCGGTATATGCGTGACGCTTTTCGTCATCATCGCAAATCACTATTTCGAATATCACTATGCATACAGCTATTCCGATAGCAAGTTGCCGGATCACTACCTGATCTCAACGTTCTGGAATGGCCAGGAGGGAAGTTTTCTCCTCTGGATGTTCTGGCATGCGGTCCTGGGGATCGTGATCATTAATACGAATAAGTTCTGGGAAGCTCCTGTCATGGCTGTGTTTGCTATCGTGCAGGCGTTTTTGGCATCGATGATCCTCGGTGTTGTGTTGCCGGGTATCGATTTCCGCATCGGTAGTTCGCCGTTTGTTTTGTTGCGCGAAGTAATGCATGATGCGCCGATCTTCCTTACGCAACCTGACTTCATTCCCGCGGATGGCAACGGCCTCAATCCATTGCTTCAAAACTATTGGATGGTCATTCACCCGCCAACACTTTTCCTCGGGTTTGCGGCAACACTGGTTCCCTTCTCTTATTGTGTCGCAGGACTTTGGCTAGGTAAGTACCGCGACTGGATACGACCGGCGCTTCCATGGGGCCTCTTTGCTACCGCTATACTCGGCGTCGGTATTCTGATGGGAGGATACTGGGCCTATGAAACCCTGAACTTTGGAGGATACTGGAACTGGGATCCAGTCGAAAATGCTGTATACGTGCCGTGGTTGATCCTGGTCGCCGCTATTCATACGATGATTACATACAAGAATAGTGGCACGGCGCTGAAGATCTCCATGATCTTAGTGGTTACCGCCTTTGTTCTGATCCTCTACTCAACGTTCCTGACACGTAGTGGTATCCTCGGTGATTCGTCGGTACACTCCTTTACGGATCTCGGACTTTCCGGTCAACTGTTGATCTATTTGCTGTTCTTTTTGTTTGTGTCGGTCATTTTATTGGCCGTTCGATGGAAAGCTATTCCTTCTACTGACAAGGAAGTGTCGACCTATTCGCGGGAGTTTTGGATATTTATCGGCGTCCTGGTACTGTGTCTGATGGGTTTTCAGGTGTTGGTACCGACTTCCATCCCGGTATGGAACAGCATTGTCAATAATGTGTTTGGCGGATCGTCGAACATGGCACCGCCTGCTGATCAGGTCGGGTACTATACGAAGTTTCAATTGTGGTTTGCTGTTGCAGTCGCGATCCTCTCTGGTATTGGCCAGTATTTCTGGTGGAAGAATATCGATATACGTCAGTTGGGTAAGGAGTTACTCGCACCGTTCCTGGTCACGCTTGTTGCCTTTGTCGTGGCCCTTCAGATCGTAATCTTCGCGTTCGGTTCCGACGCGATCAAGGATGTGAGCTACCTGATAGTCCTCTTCTGTGGCATTTTCACGGTCACGGCAAACGCTAAGATACTCTTCCGACTACTCAAAACGAGTCCAACGTTATCCGGAGGAGCGATTGCTCACATAGGCGTCGGCCTGATGCTGGTTGGAGTCCTGTTCTCATCGGGGTACTCGAAGGTTGTGTCACTGAACAACACAGGATTGCTATACAGCCGCGAAGCAAGCGATGAGTTCAACCGCGAGAATCTGCTGTTGTTCATCAATGAGCCCAGAACAATGGCGGGTTATCGCATTGAATTCAAAGGAAACAGACTGGAGCCCCGCGACAAACCGGGATATGTCAACCCCAACGATGTGCGTTTTACTCACGACCCGTATCATGTCGTCGCGCGGAGAGATGTTTCATTTCGCGGGAAGAAGCTTTACAGCGCCGGTGACACATTCGAGATATTTCCCGAGAATAGATATTATGAGATACTGTTAACCGGCCAGCAAGGGAAGGAACATCGTCTATATCCCCGGATTCAGGACAATCCTACCATGGGGATGGCTGCATCTCCCGATATCAAGCGGGACCTGGACAAAGATCTATACGCTCACGTTGTCGATCTCAACGATCCGGAGAAAGCTGAGTGGAGCGAGATGGAAGAGTTAAAGGTCCATGCGCAAGAGCAATTCTTCGCGAATGATTATATCGCGGCACTTGAGAAAGTTGAACGTATCTTCACGATAGGTGCCACCCAGCTGGATTCGGCCGATGTTGCCGTGCGGGCCTATATCAAAGTGAAGGGGGAGTATGAGGATTATATAGCCGAACCGATCTTCCTCATCAGGAACCGTATGGTGGGTCGTGTTCCGTACGAGATCGGCGACCTTGGCGTACAATTGACGTTGATAAACATTCATCCGGAAACCGGTCAGTTCAGTATTGGTGTGAGTACACGCCAAAAGGATTACGTGATACTCAAAGCAATGGAGAAGCCACTCATCAATGTCCTCTGGCTTGGAACGCTTATGCTGGTCGCGGGATTCGGCGTCGCAATCCTGCGTCGCTATCGCGAGTTTGTGAAGATGAAAGAGAAAGGATTGGAATAGTTCAAGGTTCAAAGTTCAGGGCTCCGCAACCTTGAACTTTAAACCTTGAACCTTAAAAACTCTAACCCTCTCCCGACTTGCGGCGCAACACGCTACGGTGACGGCTATACATGAAGTAGATCACGACACCCAACAGCATCCATGCACCCAGGCGGAGCCAGGTGTCTGCCGGTAGGAAGACCATCATGAATACACAGGTGACTACGCCAAGGATGGGTATCAGCGGCACCATCGGCACTTTGAATCCCCGTGGAGCATTAGGTTCCTTTACCCGCAACACCCAGATCCCAATACACACGAGAACGAATGCGAACAAGGTCCCGATGCTGACCATTTCACCGACAATGTTAGCAGGAACGAATGCGGCAAAAAGGCTTACGAATACCATGAACAGGAGATTGGACTTCCACGGAGTATGAAATTTGGAGTGGATATCTGAGAAAAATTTGGGCAGCAATCCATCCTGCGACATTGAATAGAATACACGCGACTGACCCAAGAGCATGACAAGGATCACGGAGCAATATCCTGCGAGGATGGCGAAAATAACTGCTTGCTGCAGAAAAACGTACGGGGTATGCGCAATTGCGATCGCCACCGGAGCGATCCCGTCTTTGCCGGCGAATTCCTTGTAGTTCGCCAGGCCGAGCATAACGTGGGAGAAAAGGATATACAGCACCGTACATACAATAAGTGACCCCAGGATACCGATGGGCATGTCGCGTTTCGGGTTCTTTGTCTCTTGTGCCGCAGTGGATACCGCGTCGAAGCCGATGTATGCAAAGAACACAATCGCCGCCGCACGGATGATTCCGCTGAATCCGAATTCACCGAACGTTCCTTCATTCGCCGGGATATAAGGGACGTAGTTTTCGGGATTGATATAGGCCCAGCCCAGGATCACGAATACCAATACGACACCTACCTTAAGGGCTACAATTATAGCGTTTGCCATCGCTGATTCGCGTGTTCCTTTGATCAGAATAAGCGATACCGCCACGATAACCAGGACTGCAGGAAGATTTAGGATGCCGTTTACTACAGTACCATCGATGAGTGTCACTGTCTGAAACGGCGAGATCGTTAGCTCGGGTGGTATATAGATATTGTAATACTCCAGAAACTTAACCAGGTATCCCGACCAACTGATGGCAACGGTCGCGGCACCGAGCGCGTATTCAAGAACGAGGTCCCAACCGATGATCCATGCGATGAACTCACCCATTGTGGCGTAGGAGTATGTGTATGCACTTCCCGCAATTGGGATCATGGAGGCGAACTCAGCATAGCAAAGTCCGGCAAACGCGCATCCGAGTGCGGCCACCACGAATGAAATCGTGATCGCCGGCCCCGCATTGTTTGCAGCAGCCAGTCCTGTGATGGAGAACAGCCCCGCGCCGATGATCGCACCTACGCCAAGTGAAATGAGATTCGCAGGACCGAGCGTGCGATGTAGTTCTTTGGAACTCTCAGCTTGCGCGAGTAAATGTCCCAGTGGTTTTTTGATGAACAGGCCCATGATAAATTACTGCGTTTTCGTTGCTTGAATCCCTAAAAGTAAGAACTACCGCCGAAATAGCAAGAGGATTTTTCGCGCCAGACGGTGTGCAGTATGTGAAGGTAATTCAGTTGGGTTGCTCGCGCGGTTGCGCCTGGATATCATCGATGCCCGATTGGGGTGGAGCGGAAGTGTTAGTGTTGTCTGTGTTGCCGGCATCGCTTTTCTCGTCGGATTCTTTAAAGAAGATGCGTTGGCAGATGAGTATGATCACTACTCCGACGAATATAGAGGAGTCAGCTATATTAAATACCGGACTAAAAAAAAGAAAATAGTCTCCTCCCACGAATGGCATCCACTTTGGCCAATAGAAATCGAAAAGTGGAAAGAACAACATATCGATCACCTGGCCGTGAAACCAGGGGGTCGGAGATCCTGCGGGATGGTTGTCTAGTAGAACACCGTAGAATATGCTGTCAATAACATTGCCGACGGCACCGCCAAGAATCAGCGCCATGCACCACAGGAATCCGGAATGTGCCTTTTGGTGTGTCATCTTCCAGAGATAGTATCCGATGCCAAACATTGCTACGATGCGGAAGCCGGTCAGTGCAAGTTTACCGAACTCGTTGTTCCAGCGAATACCGAACGCCATGCCGGGATTGAGGAGATAGTGAAGCCGGAACCATTCCCCGATCACATTGATCTCCTCGTGGAGATACATGTTTTCATAGACGAGCAGCTTCGACGTCTGATCGATAACAATGATGATCAGCGCAAGAATGAAGTACTTGTGGGCCTTGGGCAATTTCTCCTTCATCGTTATCTATTCACGCTGATCCGTATTCTCATTACAAAGTCGTCCATATCTACTTCCCGGGCATCGGCCAGGCTATCTTTTAACTCGAGACTGATTGCCTGTGTCTCCATTCTGATATAGTCCCTATACGCGTCTACGGCGGCAGCCAGTACTTCGCCATTCCTTTCGACTTCGATGTTTATCTTGTCGAGCACTTCGAGCCCGAGGTCTTTCCTGATATTCTGAACGCGGTTGACAATATCGCGGGCGACACCTTCCCGGCGGAGTTCGTCGGTGATATGCACATCAAGAGCGACGGTAAGGCCATTCTCGGTCGCGACGGACCATCCGGGGATATCTTCCGAACTGATCAATACATCTTCCAGTACGATATCGAAGCCACCTTTGCTCAATTTGCCAGTGCGTTCAATTGCATTGATCTCTTCCTGGCCTAAGCTGTTGATGACTGCCGAGACATCTTTTACTTTGGCGCCGTACTGCTTGCCGAGCCTCGCAAAATTAGGCTTAGCTTTTTTTACGAGCAGCCCGGAAGTGTCATCGATGTATTCAATTTCCTTTACGTTCACTTCCGCCATGATGATCGACTCTACAACCCGCACGCTATCGGCGAATGATTGTTCAATCACCGGGAGGAGGATCTTCTGAAGTGGTGTACGAACCTTTATCTTGTTGTTCTTGCGAATTGAATGAACAAGCGAGCTGATGCGTTGCGCATAAGCCATAGACTTCTCAAGGGCATGATCGATATAACGGCCTTCGGCTTTCGAAAAGTCGGTGAGATGCACGGATGGATGACGCAGCGGCGTGTTGTTCGCAATTGCATCCGTCCGGATGTTGTCGCTTAGATTCTTGTAAAGCCATTCGCTGAAGAATGGAGCGATGGGCGCCATCAGTTGGGATGTCACCATGAGGCACTCATACAGCGTTTCGTGGGCCGCTTTCTTATCGCCGGTCAATACCGCTGGCTGAGTGGCCGCATTCTCGCTTGTGGGTTTCCAGAAGCGCTTTCGGTTCAGGCGCACATACCAGTTAGACAGGTGATCGTTGACGAACTCCTGGATGGCGCGGGCCGCGCGTGTCGGTTCGTAGTCTTCGTAGGCTTTGGTAACTTCCTTCACCAGTGTTTGCAGACGGGAACGTATCCAACGGTCGAGGTTTGTGTGGTGTTTCTCTGCAGTGAGATTCATCTCGTCCATCGCGAATCCGTCGATGTTCGCATACAAGGCGAAGAACGAATACGTATTTACCAGTGTGCCGAAGAAACGTCGCTGGACTTCTACGATGCCGTCGGAATCGAATTTCAGGTTCTCCCAAGGCGGCGCATTTTCTATCATGTACCACCTTACAAGGTCGGCTCCGTGCATGGAAAGGGCCTCAAATGGATTGACCACGTTGCCCCAGCGTTTCGACATCTTGTTACCGGTCTTGTCAAGGACGAGGCCATTGGAGATCACATTCCTGAATGCAACGCCAGGGTTGTTGTTTTTTCCGTTGACTGCCTGTATTTCAGGACTGGCTTCACTGAGCAACGCGGCAATCGCGTGAAGTGTGAAGAACCATCCGCGCGTCTGATCCACGCCTTCGGCAATGAAGTCGGCCGGGTAATTTTTTTCAAAAATATCTTTGTTCTCAAATGGATAATGCCATTGGGCATATGGCATTGCGCCGGAATCGAACCACACGTCGATCAAGTCAGCCTCGCGATACATCGGTTCGCCGCGGTCGCTGACCAAAATAACATCGTCCACATACGGGCGGTGGAGGTCTCCGGCTTCCAGCGGTGATTTCTCCATCAATCCCTTCTCAATGGACTTGGCAATTTCATTATTGAGTTCTTCAACAGAGCCGATGCAACGTTCTTCACTACCGTCTTTTGTGCGCCAGATGGGAAGTGGTGTGCCCCAGTAACGCGAACGCGACAGGTTCCAGTCTACGAGGTTTTCAAGCCAGTTGCCAAATCGTCCTGTCCCGGTCGACTCAGGCTTCCAGTTGATGGTCTTGTTTAGCCCGACCATCTTGTCCTTAAGCGATGTCGTACGGA
The DNA here is from genome assembly GCA_964438975.1 of uncultured Roseivirgaceae bacterium. Classification (GTDB taxonomy): domain Bacteria; phylum Bacteroidota; class Bacteroidia; order Cytophagales; family Cyclobacteriaceae; genus Chryseosolibacter. Next base: position 73,061 of record CAYTMU010000014.1, read on the forward strand.
TAAACCAAGAATCGAGGGGGTAGTAGAGCACAGGCTTGTCCGTCCGCCAGCAGTGCGGGTAGGTGTGTTCGTACTTCTCTACTTTGAATGCCTTGTTCTCTTCCTTCAGTATGATGGAGATGATGATATCCGTCGTCTTGTAATCGGGGTGTGTCTCATCTTCTCCCGTATAATTCTTTACATAGAATTCATCGGGTGATATCGTTCGGTGGGTTTTGATCTTATAGTGCGTGACACCCTCCGCCAGTTTTTCGCCGATCGCAGTGATGAATTTTCCTTGACGGTCAACTATAGGCAGTTCGTTCCCCGCGTCGTCTTTTACGGTCATCGGCGGGACGTTGTGTTGCCTGGCAACCCGGAAGTCGTCTGCTCCGAATGTCGGGGCGGTGTGGACGATACCTGTACCGTCCTCAGTTGTGACAAAATCTCCGGGGATCACCTGAAATGCATTATTGGGGTCGGTGGCGGGTTGCGTGTAGGGCATCAGCTGGTGATACCGGATACCTACTAGATCTCGTCCGGTGAATTCCTGAACGACTTCGAAAGGGATCGCTTTGTCGCCTGGCTTATAATCGTCGAGACTGAGCTCTTTATTCTTGTCGGAAAAATATCGGGACATCAGGTCCTTAGCCAATATTACGCTGATGGCCTTGTGGGTATAAGGGTTGAATGTGTTGACTTGGACGTACCGGATCTTATCTCCGACAGTCAGCGCGGTATTAGCAGGAAGTGTCCACGGAGTCGTTGTCCAGGCCAGGATATAAGCCCTAGGGCTGTTGGCAAAGAGAAAATCGGACTTGTCGTCTTTTATGACCTCAAACTGGGCAACGACCGAGGTGTCTTTTACTTCTTTGTAGCAGCCGGGAAGATTGAGCTCGTGGGAACTCAGCCCCGTGCCTGCTGCGGGTGAGTAGGGCTGAATTGAGTAACCCTTATACAGCAGGTCTTTGTTGTATAGCTGCTTCAGTATCCACCACAGTGTCTCAATATAATCGGTTTCGTAGGTGATGTAAGGATTCTCGAGATCAACCCAGTATCCCATTCGACGGGTAAGGTCGTCCCACTGATCCTTGTACATCATCACGGTCTCCCGGCATTTCTGATTGTATTCCGCGACAGATATTGTTCGGCCGATGTCATCCTTCGTGATCCCGAGAAGCTTTTCCACCTGGAGTTCAACGGGGAGCCCGTGCGTATCCCATCCACCCTTGCGCTTGACTTGAAAGCCTTGCTGCGTCTTATAGCGGCAGAAGATATCCTTCACGGTCCGGGCCATAACGTGGTGTATGCCGGGGGTTCCGTTGGCGGAGGGTGGCCCCTCGTAAAAGGTAAACGTGGGAGCTCCCTCCCTCGTGGTTACGGATTTTTCAAAAATCTGCTCTTTTTGCCAGAAATCCAGTATATCCTCCGTGATCCGGGCAAAATTCAGATCCTTAAACTCCTTGTATTTGCTGCTCATGCCCTGAGAAACGCCATTTTTCGTATCTATAAGAGCGCAAAGATAGTTTCAAATGACGAAGTTCGAATACCTCCCGGGAAATTAGTTCGGCTGGATCACTCGGCTGCGGAGTGACGGTTTCGGATCCGGATCTTGCTAAGGTCGATCTCCTCATCCTCACTTTCCCCGTAGAACGTCGAGTCGAAGTCGTCGATCAGCAGGCGCTCCCGTTTCATTGTCTTGGGTTTGTCGAACGTCCGGATCATCGCGGGCAGAAGAATCAGGTTCGTAAACATCGAAATAACCAACGTTGTGGACGTCAATACGCCGAGCGCGATCGTTCCTCCGAAATCTGAGAAGGCGAAAATGATAAAGCCTGCGAACAGCACAACGGAAGTGTAGATAATGCTCTTACCAGTCTCCAGGATACTGTCCGTTACGGCGAGGGGTACGTTGAAATTGTTCGACAGGATTTCCTGGCGGTACTTGGCGAGGAATCGGATGGAATTGTCGACGGAGATTCCAAAGGTGATGCTGAAGATCAGGGCGGTGCTTGCCTTAAGCGGTATATCGAAATACCCCATGATACCGGCGGTGATCATAAGCGCGAGTAAGTTCGGAACCAGCGAGATCACGATCATCCGGACATTGGCAAACAACGCGGCCATTGACAGCGTGATCAGGATGAACGCCAGCGCCAGGCTCTCCTTGAGGTTTGCGATCAGAAATTTATTCCCTTTTATAAAGAGTTTCGTTGTTCCTGTAATGGAGGTGAGGATAGTATCGCCGCTATTGGCGACGAACAGGGATTTCATCTTCGGCTCGATGACGAGATGTACAAGTGAATCCATGCGCACGGACCCGATGTCTGCCATCTGTGCAGAGATGCGCATCTTGCTGAATGTCGAATCGACAAATGATTTGAAAAGGCCGGTGTTGTCTGTCTGTCCCTGCATATAGCGGAGGATGAAGGCGCGTTCATTTTGCGTAGGCAGAGAGTATCGTTCCGGGTTATTGTTGTAGAAGGTCTGTTTTGAAGCCTTTACAAAACTGATCAGGGATACGGGTCGGGACACTTCGGGGATTGAATCGAGGAACTGTTCAAACTCATCGATCATCTGGAGATTCCTTACTTCCAGTAATGGCCTGCGTCGCTTTGTTTGGAATTCTACTACCATTTCGAGGGGCATGATCCCGCTGAAATTCCTTTCGAAGAATTCCAGGTCTTTCTTGACAATGCTGTCTTCGGGGACATCGTCTACCATGAACGATACCGACCGAAGCTGCCAGATACCGTACGACGACAGCAAGGCCAGTGTAATCGATACCGCATAGATCGTTCTTCTCTGGTGCGTTA
>CAYTMU010000015.1:0-7227 GCA_964438975.1 uncultured Roseivirgaceae bacterium
TGGAGATGGCGCGAGCCATGAAGGAAGATGGTATGCCGATCGAACAGATCGCCAGGTTCACAAAGCTCTCTCTCGAAGAGATCCGTCACATTTAGTTTTTTTGCCACTGATTTCGCGAATTTTCACTAATGCTCTTTTCACCTTTCGGTGAACGTGGCCCCGGCGATTGCAACCCTTATGAACCTCATTCACCATAATAGCCGGATGCGTCTTCTACATTCTTAACCTTATTGACTTAATGCTTTATTCTAGCAATCGTCTCGAAAACCGAGCAGGCTATCTTCTCCAAATCCCATTACCTTTGTCCTGAACTATGACGACGGATTCCTTAGCGACAGGAAAAGAATGGTTTTCGGCAGCAGGATGGACTCCTTTTCAGTTTCAACTGGAGGCGTGGGAGGCGTGCCTGTCGGGTGCTAACGGATTGGTCAATGCTCCGACCGGCAGTGGGAAGACCTATTCCCTTATGATGCCTATCGTGCTGGAGTTTCTGCTGCGCTACCCGACGGCCAAAGCTCGAAAGAGTGCTGGCCTCCAGGCAATCTGGATCACTCCGATTCGTGCGCTGTCGAAGGAGATCGAATTGTCGGCGCGTCGGCTCACGGAAGGTCTTGATGCGGGAATGTCTGTCGGTGTGCGCTCGGGTGATACTTCGCTCCGGGAACGCGCGCGACAAAAGGAGAAACCACCGCATTTGTTGATCACAACGCCTGAGAGCTTGCATCTGTTGTTGGCGCAGAAGTCCTATACCGAGTATTTCAAAGACTTGCGGATTCTCGTTGCAGATGAATGGCACGAATTGATGGGTTCAAAACGCGGTGTTCAGGTTGAGCTCGCACTGTCGCGATTAAAGTCGGTCGCGCCGGCCTTGAAGATTTGGGGTATCTCCGCTACGATCGGCAATATGGATCAGGCGCTTGCGGCGCTGTTAGGCGACTACTATTCGGCAGGCAACTATCGGGTTATACGCGCGGATATCAGAAAGGAGGTTGAGGTTATTTCCGTCTTGCCTGACTCACTCGATCGGATGCCATGGGCCGGGCATCTCGGTATTCACCTCATCGAGAAGGTGATTGAGATTGTCAGGAAAAGTACCAGTACACTCATCTTTACCAACACTCGTTCATTCGCGGAGATCTGGTACCAGCGAATGCTGGATCTCGCGCCGGAGTTGTCCGGATTGACGGCGATGCACCACGGGTCGATCAGCCAGGAATTGCGAGGGTGGGTGGAAGACCAGTTGCACGAAGGTAAGTTGAAGGCTGTCGTGTGTACATCGAGCCTCGACCTTGGCGTGGACTTTCGTCCTGTCGAAACTGTCATCCAGGTGGGAGGGCCCAAGGGGGTAGCGCGTTTCCTTCAGCGCGCGGGTCGCAGTGGGCACCAGCCCGGTGCTGTGAGCAGGATCTACTTTGTCCCAACACATTCACTTGAGCTGATGGAAGCCGCTGGCTTGCGCGAAGCGATCCGTCGCAATGTGGTGGAGGATCGCGTACCGTACATTCGCTCCTTCGATGTGTTGATCCAGTACCTCCTGACGCTTGCTGTCTCCGATGGGTTCGTCGCTGATGAGGTCTATCGTGAGATCTCGGGTACGTTCAGTTATGCCAGTGTGACGCAAGATGAATGGATCTGGATCCTGAATTTTCTTACGACGGGTGGTGATTCCCTTCAGGCCTACGACGAATACAGGAAGGTCGTGATCCGCGGAGGGCGCTATCGGATCGAGAACCGAATGATCGCTATGCGACATCGCCTGTCTGTTGGAACGATCGTCGGAGATACGTCTCTGCACGTCAGGTTTGTGACGGGCAAATATCTCGGAACAATTGAAGAGGGGTTTATCTCGCGGTTGAATCCGGGGGATGTGTTCTGGTTTGCAGGCAGGAGCCTGGAATTGGTTCGCATCAAGGAAATGGAAGTACACGTTCGGAAATCGAATCGAGCGAAAGGACTTGTGCCGTCCTGGCAAGGAGGTCGCATGCCGCTGTCGTCGCAGATGAGTGCTATGATACGCCTCAAACTCGACGAGTCTGTCCGGGGAGAAGATCGGGATACGGAAATGCTTTTCCTTCGCCCACTGTTCGAGCTGCAGCGACGCCGGTCTCACCTTCCTGCGGCGAATGAGTTCCTCATTGAATACTTTGAAAGTACCGAAGGGTATCACGCGATCTTTTATCCGTTCGAGGGGCGATTTGTGCATGAAGGGATCGCGGCGCTTATAGCGCATCGTATCGCACAGCTCCGGCCTATGACGTTCTCGATCGCCATGAACGATTACGGTTTTGAATTGCTATCCGATCAGCCGATACCGATCGAGGAAGCCGTTGAGACGGATGTGCTGGGTGTAGAAGATCTGATGTCCGATATCCAGGCGAGCATCAATTCAATTGAAATGGCGCGACGGAAGTTTCGCGATATCGCCGCGATCAGCGGACTGGTATTCAAGGGCTACCCGGGAAAGCCGATCAAGGATCGTCATTTGCAGTCGTCATCACAGTTGTTCTTTAATGTGTTTCACGACTACGAGGGGCACAACCTGTTGTTGCGGCAGGCGTATGAGGAGGTGATGGATTTTCAGCTTGAAGAAGCTCGCTTGCGCAAGGCTCTTGAACGGATCGCTCAACAAAAGATCATCATCGCCTATCCGGAGAAGCCGACTCCTTTCGCCTTTCCGATCATCGTCGATCGCCTTCGCGAGAAACTGACATCGGAAAAGATTGAAGACCGTATCAAGAAAATGGCACTCCAGTATTCGGAAGAGTAGGATACTGTCAGGAAAGTGACCGGAAGAGTAGGAACAGCGTGCCCGCCATGATCATCACCACCGGAAGGGTGAGGAACCACGCCATAAGGATGTTGCGAACAGTGTCGCCCTGGAGGTTTTTCACACCCTTATTGGCAACCATACTACCCGCAATACCCGACGACAGGACGTGTGTGGTGCTGACAGGCATATTGAAATAAGACGACATGCCGATCGTACTGGCAGCCACCAGCTCGGCACTGGCACCCTGTGCGTATGTCAGGTGTTCTTTCCCGATCTTTTCCCCTACAGTCTTCACGATCCTCTTCCATCCTACCATCGTTCCCGTGCCGAGTGACAGGGAGATCATCAGAATCACCCATCCCGGCGCATAGTCCGTTACTTTTCTTATGTTCTTGAGTTCTGCTTTCAGAACTTCCTTCTCCTGCTGGCTCAGCCGGACTTCAGGTTTTTTTCCGATCTCGCCAACATGGCGATCCAGGATCATGATGTCCTTTCGAACGAGGAAACGTTCGTCGCCTGGAATGTCGCCGACGACGGCCACGGTATCGAACCGAGCCTGAAGTCTGGTGTTGATCTGTTTCGCTTCCGCCAGTTTTTCGCGATCAGGAGCAGCGAGGTCCATCGGGTCAATTGCGGCAACTACCTGTTCGATCTTCCGCAGAGAACCCGGTACGGCATCGGAACGGTAGTTAAGGTCCAGTGCGAAATACAAGGGCACGATACCGATGAGGATCAGCATGACTAGTCCCACGCCTTTTTGGCCATCGTTCTGTCCGTGAAAGAAGCTGACCAGCGTACAGGTCACGATCAGAACGCTTCGTATCCACGTCGGAGGTGGCTGATTCTTTTTGGGTTCTTTGAAAAGCGCATCGCCGCCTGCAGACTTCTTGGTCAGCGTCCGGATGACGTACATGAGCACAATCGTCATCGAGAAACCGAAGAGCGGCGAGATAAGCAGCGACAACCCGATTTCTTTGGCTTTGGCCCAGTTCACGGAATCCGCCGCAGCAAAGGGGAGGAGGGAGTACGCCAGACCCACTCCGAGAATTGAACCGATCAGCGTGTGCGAGCTCGAGCAAGGAATCCCGAAATACCACGTAAGCAGGTTCCAGAAGATCGCCGTGATCAGCAGCGCCATCACCATCGAAATACTGTGGGCGACATCCTGATCCACCAGCGTTTCCACTGGCAGTAGGTTGATAATGCTTACCGCGACACCGATTCCACCGAGTAATACGCCGAGGAAATTCCAAATACCCGACCAGATGACAGCAAACCATGGCTTCAGCGAGTTCGTGTAGATCACTGTGGCTACGGCATTGGCCGTATCGTGAAATCCGTTTACGAATTCGAACCCACAGGCAGCAATCAGGCAAATGACCAGGAGAACAGAATAGATCAGGTCTAATTCGAACATACAAAGTGAACTTCCGCTGGCAATCTAACCGGAATTCCCTTTTTGAGCGTAATGCCGCTGCGAAGTTTTTGAAATTCCGGACTTTTTTTCGGTTAACCTGCCTATTCTCAGCAACTTATTCCAATCATGAGAAAAACGAAGACTGGTCTTTTCTGTCACCGTTCGACAGGCTTGACCTTCGAAAAGCTTAACTTAGCCCAATTTTTTACTACCCATGGTTGTCGAGATTTTTGGTGAGGAGTTCGGGTTGTATCCCCAAAAGGCGATTTATTGGAAGTCGCAGCGGACACTTCTTTTGTCAGACTTGCACCTGGGCAAGATCAACCATTTCCGGCGAGCGGGAATTCCCGTTCCGCGAAAGGCAAACGATCACAACCTTGAGATTTTCATAGACCTTGTGCAGACCTGTCAGCCGGAACGCGTTGTTTGCCTGGGTGATCTTTTTCACAGCTATTACAATGCGGAATGGGAAGCATTCGGCGAGGTGGTCAATTACTTCTCTTCAGTTTCGTTTCAATTGGTGATGGGGAATCACGACATCATGGGTTCCTACCAGTATGCTCGCAAGCGGATTGTGGTACATGACGTGCTGCAAATTGGAAAATTCCTGCTAACACATCATCCACTCGAGTCGGTACCGGAGGACGCTTACAATATCGCCGGCCACATCCATCCGGGGGTTTCCCTTGTGGGGCGTGGAAAACAGGCGATCACGTTGCCGTGTTTCTATTTCAGCGACCGGCAGGCGCTTTTGCCGGCATTCGGAAAATTCACCGGCTTGGCGAGAATAGCACCCAAAAAAGACGACCGGGTTTTTATCGTCGCCGACGATAAGGTTATTTTGGTCTCCTAGAATTGAACCTTAAACCTTGAACCTAAACATGAGAGTCCTGATCACAACCTTCCTGGCCTTCTTTTTCAGCGTTCCGGCTATCGGACAGGACACCACCCGACTTTCATTGTTGTTTCTGGGCGACATTATGCAGCACGATTCGCAGATTCTCGATGCGTATGACAAGGAGACTGGCACATACGATTACCGACCCTGCTTTCAGTACATCAAGCCCTATATTGAAAGCGTCGATGTCGCCATTGGAAATCTCGAAGTGACTCTTGCAGGGCCGCCGTACAAAGGGTATCCTCGTTTCAGTGCCCCGGATGAGTTGCTTGTGGCACTGAAGGATGCGGGGCTCGATGTCATTGTGACTGCGAACAACCACAGCGTGGACCGTGGGCGACCGGGACTCGAACGCACGATCGATATGCTGGATAGCTTTCAGATCGCTCACACAGGCACCTTCAAGTCGCTCGCACAGAAAGAGAGAAACCACCCTCTGATAATTGAACGCCGCGGATTCCGGATTGCAATACTCAACTACACGTACGGCACGAACGGGCTTCCTGTCACCCGGCCCAATATTGTGAACGACCTTGACACCACGGCTATTCGCAAGGACATTGAGCACGCGAAATCACTGGACCCAGACGCTATCGTGGTTTTTCCACACTGGGGACCTGAGTATCAAAGTCTGCCATCGACGACACAGAAGCAGGTTGCGGCGTGGTGTTTTCGCCATGGAGCGCAACTTGTTATTGGTTCCCATCCACATGTTGTCCAGCCAATGGAATGGCGAAGGGAGAAGAACGAACTTCTTGCCTATTCACTGGGAAACTTTGTCTCGGGGCAGCGAAAGCGGTATACGGATGGAGGGGCTCTCGTCCGGGTCGAATTGGTGAAAGTCGTGTTTCCCGACCGGTCGTCGATGACGGCGATCGGGAACGCAGGGTATATGCTGGAATGGGTCCACCGAACCAACGACGCTAACAAGGACTATTACATATTGCCTGTTCCTGATGTGGAGGCAAAACCGGACATGTTTGGCCTCGATGCTGCATCAAAGGAGGCGTTCCGTACGTTCGTGACTGATTCGCGTGCGTTGTTTGCGAAGCGTAATGCCGGCATATTCGAGTTGGACGAGGCGGCGGATGCCTACGTGGAGTTTGAGGCAACGGACACACTAGGTGTGAAGATGTACCTGGAGGGGAACAGCGGGATCGGGCGGATCATCGATTCACAATTTCCGACGCTGAGGATCGGCCCGTTACCACCTGCCGATGCGAGAATACTCCGGAACAGGATAGAAGCAGAGCTTCCTGTAGACAGCGTGAGGATCGCCCTTGATTAACCCGGCGTGATGATATTTATCTCCTTCGTCGCTTGGCCGGCGCTTTTCCTCCGCCCGCCGAGAAGATCAATCCGATAGAGAATTCCAATCCGGTGAAGTCGATCTTTGTGTCCGGGTAATCGGTATCCACGGTTTCGATCATTGTGCTCCCGCCGGTGAATGACCCGGTCATGGGAAATCGAGCTTCGCCTACAAGATAGTTCGCTTCGAGTGAAACACCGATCTGACTGGTGACATGAACGGTAAGCTCCGCGCCGCCGTGGTAACCAAATCCGGGGTTATTGTCGAATGAAAAGTCGCTGTTGACGACGTTCCACTCTTGCATTCTCCGAATAGCGCGATCGAGATTTCCATAGTTGAGTTTATTCGCAAAACCGAAGAAGAAGAACCCGCCACCCTTGATATCAAACTCGACTTGTGCGCCTTTCAATTGCAGAACGAGTTCAAGTGGTACCAGGATAGTAAAGTTTGGGCCCAGAAGGGCGTCTTTACTTTCAAATGGAAGTCCTTTGAGATTGAGTCCGCTCATCCGGTAGAGGGACGCCCCGGTCTCAATCGCCACAAAACGGTTGAGGTCTACTCCGAGGCCGCGAATAGAAAAGGGACTAATCGGTGTGGAGAAGTAACCATTCTTAGGTATGAAGTAAGAGAACGACAAGCCGAAATCCTGCGCCGGAAGCGAGCCCGACAGCGCCATGGCGACCGCAAAAAAGATCAGGTATTTTTTCATGGATAGCTGGTTTTGGTTCGAGAGCGATTGTATGTATTTTAACGCAGTAGCACAAAGAGCGCTAAGAACCACGAAGGCCACGAAGGTTCTTAAAATCTCATTGTGTTCTTTGCGGTTCTTCGTG
>CAYTMU010000015.1:7327-13137 GCA_964438975.1 uncultured Roseivirgaceae bacterium
TTCTCCGTTCTTACTTATTGTTATAATCAGTATACAGGACCTGTTCATACGCGCGCGCGCGATCGAGATCCTCGTCAGTCCCTCCGTCTCTTCGAAGAAACTGCTTGCCGACGTTGTCGTAAATAATATACTTATCCCCCGACACGAATCCGAAGCCATTGTTAAAGAAGTACGCAGCAAACGATCGCGACGATGGAGACAGGATATCTTTGCTGAAGGTGAACGCGCTGCTCGGTCCGGATAACTGCGACAGTATAGTGTTGGGAAAGTCAGTCTGACTGGCGAATTTGTGAATCAATGTATCGGATCTCACCGGACCGCCGATCATCAGTAAAGGGATCCTGTATCGCTCTTTGTCTGTGATCTCCTTGGCCCCGGGCAGCCGATGTCCGTGGTCTGCGAGGAAAATGATCACGGTATTGTTCCACCATGGTGCAGACTTCGCCCGCAGTACGAACTCACCAATACTCTTGTCTGTGTAATAGCAGGAATTGAGGAAAAGTGTTTCTGCATCGCGACCGTCGAAATGGGGTACCATCGGCACATCAAACGGTTCGTGGCTGCTCGATGACAGGATCACCTTAAAGAACGGATGCCGGGCCGTATCGCATTCCTGCAGCGCGCGTTGGAACACGATATGATCGTGGACACCCCACTTACTTTGGTCGAACTCCTCCGGAAAGTCGTCGACCGAAGTGATGTGATCGAACCGACTTGTCGTGAGATACGAGCGGAAGTTGGCGAAATCTATATCTCCTCCGTACACGAATGATGTCGTGTAACCGAGGTTCAGCATGTGGTGATTCAGATGCGGTAGCCGCTGTGTCTTCGCCGGGTGCTTGATGATGGAAGTGGCCGGCTGTGCCGGGTAACCGCTGAGAATGCTGACCAGGCCTTTGTCCGTGCGATCTCCACTGGAAAAAAAGTTGGTGAAAAGTATGCCCTCGGAACACAGCTGGTTCAGGTTCGGCGTGATTCCGGAGCGACCGCCCAATGGTTCGATCACGTCAGCAGTGTAGCTCTCGAGAATGAAGAGGATGATATTTGGCTTCTCCGCCTCCCATAATTTTGGGGTTGCTCCTTCGGTCGCTGGGTAAAGTTCCCGGAAGTACTGCTCCGCCACTTGCCTGGGCAAGAGATCTTCCGGGTACTTCATCCGGTGTTGCCCGCCCAGGTTATACAGGAAATTCCAAACAACGTTGATAGCGGCGTGGTTGGCAAATGCCTTCGTCTTATGGAAATAGACAAAGCCAGAATTCATCGGCGCTACCGACAGACTTCCTCGGATTGGAAGGATCATCGCGGCAGACACTACGAGCAAGACCGCTATTCCTGGTTTTTTCCCGGATTCCAGCGCAGCAACGCGAGGTGAAATCAGGCGGTCGTAAATAAACAGGAAGATCGCAATAAGCGCTGTGCCGATCAGCAACAACTTGAAGACTACACTGATCTCTACACTTCCCATCGCCGCGCTGCCGGCATTCTTGATGTAGAAAAGCGGAGCTGTATCTATGCGAAAACCCCAATGCCTGTAAAGCTCCATGTCGATCACGACCAACAATGAGCACGCAACGATCAAAAATGTATGAAGCCCATTCAGGAAGAAGTTAGGTATCTTGCTTTTGACGAGCATCGACACGGTAAGGATCAGACCGGAAGCCATGATGAAATACCCGATCATGCTCAGATCCATCTTCAACCCATAGAGGAAGACCCGGAGAAACTCGCCGGAAGACAGCTGCCCGGCCATATCGGCGTTGTACACGAGGAATATCGCCCGTATTGCGATCTCAAAAAGCAGCCAGAACAAGGCTAGGTAGAGCAGTAGCAGAAGCCTTTGACGCATATTGTCTAACCGGAAATGCAATCCGATGCAAAAGTATGACTAATTGATGTAAAACCTTTCGGGAAACCCGCACGGCACGAAAAGAGTCGGCGGAAGGATCGAAAAGCAAAGGTGCCAGGAGTTTCTGATCCTGGCACCTTGCGTGAATATGTCTCGAGCCAAAGGAGCGTTCAGCTCTTGAGGTATTTCTCGGCTTTCTTTTTCACCATATCGCGATCTGAAGTGATGGAAGGATCGCTGTAAACGTGCTGGGATATTTCAGCAACGACTGCCTTCTTGTATCCCAGTTTTTCTGCGATCTGTTCACAGAACACAATCTCGCTGCGGAAGACCTGGCCATCCATCTTCATCAACTGGATCAAATGATAGAGGTGTTCAAATTTTTCGTCATCGGTAAGAGCAGTGGAGTTGTGGATCGGCTTGGGGTTTTGCAGCATATCGTTGATCTCCTCCTTGGAAATGCCGTTGGCCTGACCAATGAGGTGAATGAGCTTTGACTCGCGTTCGGCCACGTTTCTATCGCTGGCCGCAAGGTTGATCAACACGTTAAGCTCTGCTTTCTTATCAAAAATCATAGTCGGATTTTTATGTTAGGCTTGCAATTTTTACAATTCTACCCTGAAAATTAAGGAAAAATACGATGTTTTAGTACACAGGCGAAAAAAAGTGCTTTTTTCGAAGTCCATTTAACCCGGCAATACGTTCAGGTCTGTAGGTAAATGGTTTAGTTATGAAAAGGTTTTTGGTCCTGGTTGCTATTGGTACCATTCCCTTGTTCCCGGCGTTCGCACAGAAGACAGAATCTCGTGTGATCGGTAATTTTTCAGGGATAAAGGTCGCTGAGGGTGTAGAGGCGTATCTGGAGGAAGGCGATGATACAGCGGTAAAGATTGAGGTCACGGGAGCCGACCCCTCCGATGTAGTCACCGAGATTTCGGGTTCCTTCCTAAAGATACACATGCGTGATCGCCTGGGTCTTCGCAATGTGAAAGCGAAGGTCTACGTGACCTACGTCTCTATTGACAAGCTGTCCGCTAGTTCTGCAGGCAGTATCTATTCCGAAGGACCCATCCGCGCCCGGTCTATCGATATCAATGCATCCAGCGCCGGAACAGTAGATATCACGTTGGACGGGGGCATAGCCAGGATAACCTCGTCGAGTGCGGGAGACGTTGAGTTGAAGGGAAAAGTCCGGGAGATCAGTGTCGAAGCCTCGAGTGCAGGCAAGGTTGACGCATATGATCTGGCTGCCGAAAATGTTACAGCCGAAGCCTCGAGTGGAGGCACGGTTAAGCTGAACGTTCGGGAGTCGCTTGTGGCAAACGCGAGCTCGGGCGGGAATATCCGGTTTCGGGGCAATCCGAGGCGCTCCAATACCAAATCGACCAGCGGAGGGTCGGTAAAGAAGTCAGATTAGCCCCTCGTCTCTGTAAAACAGGGTTAAAATTGACCCTATGCAATCGTATTCTTAACTTTTTTTTGGGATATATGCCTTATTTTTTAGGCAGTTATCTACTTTTAGCGCCAAATTCCACTAAACACAACCTTATTTATGGCGCACTTACGTTTCGAAGCTCTCAAACAACTCAACGAGCGTCCCCCTGTTCATGTCGAAGTACCAACACCGTTTGTCTCCAAGTTTTTTGGGGAGAATGTGTACGGTATGGACCAGATGCGGGCCACGCTATCACCTGCGATATTCAAGAAGGTTAGTACTGCTATCAAGAATCACGAAAAGATTGACGAGGCTACGGCAGATGCCGTTGCTTCAGCGGCGAAATCGTGGGCGATGAGCAAAGGAGCGACGCATTTTACGCACTGGTTCCAGCCGATGACCGGTGGTACGGCTGAAAAGCACGATTCGTTTTTCGATGCGATTGCCGGGATTGAAAAATTCAAGGGTAGTGAGTTGGTACAGCAGGAGCCAGACGCGTCATCTTTCCCCAGCGGTGGTATTCGTACGACATTTGAGGCGCGCGGATATACGGCATGGGATCCTACATCCCCCATGTTCCTCTACCAGACCACGCTTTGTATCCCTACGATATTTGTCTCGTATACTGGCGACACGCTCGACACGAAAGCACCGTTGCTGAAAGCGCTGCAGGCGGTGGACCTGAATGCCACGAAAGTTTGCCAGCTATTTGATAAGGAAATTCAGAAAGTCGTTGCATCGTTAGGGGCGGAACAGGAGTACTTTGTGGTCGACAAGGGGCTATTCCAGTCGCGCCCCGACCTCGTGATGGCGGGCCGCACGGTCTTTGGCCATGCGCCGGCGCGTGGTCAGCAGATGGAGGACCATTACTTTGCGTCGATCCCTGAGAGGATCATCGATTATATGCGCGACTTCGAGATCGAATGCTGGAAGCTTGGTATCCCGATTCGCACGCGTCACAACGAGGTGGCGCCGAGTCAGTTCGAAGTGGCTCCGCTCTTTGAGGAGGCCAACGTTGCCAATGATCACAACCAGCTCACGATGGATATCATGATGCGTGTCGCAGATCGCCACGGCTTGAAGATCCTTTTTCACGAGAAGCCGTTTGCCGGTCTTAACGGTAGCGGTAAGCACAACAACTGGTCGTTGATCACGGATACCGGTGTCAACCTGTTCGCTCCCACCAGCAGCGCCCGCGATAACCTGATGTTCCTCACGTTCTTCATCACGACTATCAAAGCGGTGCATGAGTACTCGGATTTGCTTCGCGCAAGTGTGGCGACGCCAGGAAACGACTTCCGTCTCGGCGCCAACGAGGCACCTCCGGCGATTATGTCGGTCTTCATCGGTTCTCAGATGAGTGCTGTACTCGACGAACTTGAAAGTAAGGGCAACGTCAAAATCGAGAAGGGTGATAACATGTATATGAAACTCGGTATCTCGCAGATACCTGAGATCATCCTTGATGCTACAGACCGCAACAGGACTTCGCCGTTTGCCTTCACGGGTAACAAGTTTGAGTTCCGGGCAGTGGGTGGTAGCGATAACTGCGCTACGCCGATGACGATCCTGAACCTGATTGTCGCCGAACAACTCGACCATTTCCACAGTGCTGTGACGGCACAAATCGAGAAAGGTGAAGAGAAGCGGCTCGCGATTGTGAATGTCCTGCGCCAGTATATCAAGGAATCAAAAGATATTCGCTTTGAAGGCGATGGTTATTCCGACGAGTGGGTGAAAGAGGCTGCCAAGAGAAAACTCGGTAACTTCAAGGATGCACCGCGTGCTATGGAAGCGTACATAAGCAAGAAGGCTTTGCACGTGTTTGAGAAACACGGCGTGATGTCGCACAAGGAAGTTGAGGCACGTACCGAGATCCGTTTGGAGGCGTTCATCAAGAGGGTACAGATCGAAGGGCGCGTGATTGGAGATCTGGCGATGAACCATATTATCCCGACGGCCATCGCCTATCAGAATAAGCTGATCGCCAATGCGAACGGACTCGCTGGGTTGGGTATCGACAACAAGGCTGTGGTTCAGACCATCAAACAGATATCCGGTCATATCGATATCATCCAGACCAATGTCCGCAACATGATCGAAGCGCGTAAGAAGGCGAACAAGATCGTTGATGCGAAGGAGCGTGCGCTTGCGTACTGCGATGATATAAAGGAGAAATACTTTGAGGTTATCCGCGATTCGGTTGATAAACTGGAGTTGCTGGTCGATAATGGCGACTGGCCGTTGGCGAAATACCGCGAGCTGTTGTTCCTGAGATAGGAAGCTGTTAGAATAAAAAAAGGCTGTCCGCAAGACAGCTTTTTTTGTTGAGTTGCATTTGAAATACAATAGCACGAAGGACACAAAGAACCACAAAGAGCACCATGAAATTCAAAAAAAAACATCGTGTCCTTCGTGGTTCTTAGTGTACTTTGTGCTATTGTATTAAAATACCTAATACATTAAAATGCCAGGTCACAATGTCCACGAAGAACCACAAAGCACACAACGAAATCTAAAAGCCATCGT